>NZ_OY787468.1:0-600000 GCF_963678845.1 uncultured Bacteroides sp. | reverse complement strand
AAAATTCATATCCTTAATTACCTGAAGCGCCGAAAGTGTTTTACCAAAACGCATTTTGGCAAACCAAAGCATTTCGTTACTTTTTTTGAATTGCTTTTTTGTTTTGATAATGGCCTCCTGCTGTTCGGGACGGAAAACAATAGGACTGAGATCCTGGCTTATTTGGTCGGTAGTGAGGGCATCTTTTCCTGCTTTAACTGCTGCAATGGCATTTTTCACTGTTTCAAGATCGGTAACAAACCACTCATTGGCCTTATTTTGAGTATCGAAAGTTTTTCGTTTAATACCCGAACGGATAAGGACATTGTGAACTTCGGCGTCTGAAAAAGCTTGAATAACTCCTTTTTTTGAATAAACCGAAACTTCGGTATAGAGCAATTCATAATGAATACCAGCTGTTTGCGTGTATTGATTGATACGCTTACGTGCGGCTTCGTTAAGCGCTTTACTGTTTGGTTCAAGCCCCCAGATATTTTCATTGTCGGAGGTTGCCTCACCTACTTTTAGGCAATCTTTATGCTCGGCATCGTTGATACGGAACACATAAATTAGCTTGAGTTTTAGCGACGAAGTGAATTTCATGAGTTTATATTTATTTTCTTATAAGGTCTATAAATCTAATTTTGCGCCCTTTTTTGTTTGTTTCCTGGTCTTTATTGCTCCAGTCCTTAATAAGGCAATATATGCCATTGTGTTGGAGTATGTTGTCTTTCAAACATCCTTCGCAAGTTTTTTTTTCTTGCTCATCAAACAATTCTAATTGGGCACTTACTTTATCAACGCAGCTGTTAGGCACTACACCTTTCAGTCCATCCATTTGCCACACGTTCCAGGAAATAATGTAAGCAATGTATTGAATTGATCTCAGCAAAGGTGGTTTATCAAATTTATGAATAAAATTCTCAATAAAAGTGTAAAGCATCGCTTCACGTGCCAGGAGAAGGCTATCGCCCTGCCATTCAAAAGCATAAGTGTTTTTATAGACTGTTTGCGCAGCATCGAGCCATTCGCTTGTAGTTTCAACATTTTCGTTAATTACACGAAGTTTGCGGTCGAGAAGCCCAATGCGATTTTCAAGTGGAATATATTCACCGGTTGTGGTATCGTAACGGCTTGTAATATAAGGAGCTTCACCACAAGTCATTTCAAGGCGCGTATCGCGAACATAGTGTTTCCAGGTTTTACCATCCGGAAACGTTATTCTTTTTGGATTAATTTTCCAAGAGTGCGAACCATCCTTATTTATAATTTCTGTATTAAATATATTTTTAAGACCAAACCAGGCATTATCAATCAGATTGTTTTGTGCATTACAAATCCACGAAGGAGTAAATACCTCAGCCATATCCCGTACGCGCGTTTGTTGGAGGTCTTTGCTTTTTTTCACACGTGGCATTATAGTTTTTCCATATTCCCCAGTAATTAGTTCGGGTAAAATTGGAGAATTATATTCGTATCCATTACCTAAATCCTGATAGTTATCCGTAGCCCAGAATATATTTTTTTGCGTTGTATGATCACGCAAAAGTATTTCCAATACATCCGGGTACTGCTCTCGTATATCGTTTTCTAATATGTCAACTTCATTAGACATAGTTTATTTATTCTTTTCCTGCTTATTAAATATCTGTAAATTCATTTTCTAAACCTATCTGCTTCTACAATAAATTCGGAGGTAGGCTTTATTTAGATCTTTGCTGTATTATAACAGCCCATTTTCTGACCACAAATATAATCACTTCAATTTACTAATTCATTTTTATTACTTTTTATTTTCAATGCCGATTCCTAGGGTCTATGTATATTCAATCAGAAACAAGCAAAGCGTGTTCATCCTATCTTTTCAGAAATATCAATAAACCTTTACCTTTGCTTTGAAAAAACGCCATGCTACAAGATAATAAATAAATAACTAGGTAATATCATTTGGTGGCAGCAGTGGCAGGAAAAAAGCCTTTTTTACCTTTCCAGAAATAAAAAATTGAAAAAACCGCAAATTTGCGGAATTCTCAGATTTTATTTTTCAGAACTGGAAAAAGTATTATTTTGCTGCCACTGCTGCCACCTAGTAAAATGTATACATCTATAAATTAATACATTACACATTACAACTAACCTACAGTGGTGTAGATGGTGTACTAAAAAAGAGTTTTTTCAGCTTCCAGAAAAATAATTTTGAGAATTCCGCAAATTGCGGAATTTCCAAAAAAATAATTTCCAGAACGAAAAAAAGACGATTTATCTACACCATGTACACCACCATAAAATATATTAGACTGATAATCAACCTTATATATAAAGACAAAAAATGCACTAAGGTGGCTGCAGAGAAGTTTCTCTCATTTATGTTGAAGGATTTCACTTTTAGCCTTAATTCGGGCATCTCTATGTGCTGCATCTTTGCCTATTTGATAAGAAAAGTAAAAAGCTATCAAAAGGAATAACAGGAATGCCATAAACGTTGATAAATATTTTTTATCAGTTCTCATATTTATTGTATTAGAGTAACTTATTATGAGTTAATTAGTAATAAGTTGCATAGTTAAAATTCATTTTATATATTGTAGCATTCGATCTCACTCAGCTGCATATTTATGATAATTATTAGCCGAAGCACTGATTTATTTTTACCAAAACAAAAATAGTATAATTCAATGAATTTCAATTTAAACATACCATTTTTTTACTTTAAGATGCATTTTCTATTCGCAATTAACCCTAATCAGTTTAATACATCCCTCAGCAAACATTAATCATTTATAGGCGGGAGGTTGAGATAAACATGTACATGTTCGGAATCAATCGTGTACAAGATTGAACTCAAACATGTACATGATTGAGAAAAGGGAACCTTTTGTTTTGATTAGTTTATGGCGGGAGATTTCTTAAACACCTTATTGAAGGTATTTTCTTACTAGAAATCAAGCGAGAGTTGTCCGTCGCCAAGCAGATTAAAAGTCATGCGGTGATAGGGAGTGGTGCCGTGTTGAACAATTCCCGCGCGGTGTTTCTTTGTGGGGTAGCCTTTGTTGTGATCCCAATCGTACACCGGAAACTCTTGATGCAGGCGGTTCATATAATCGTCCCTGTAGGTCTTCGCCAGGATGGATGCAGCTGCAATGGACAGGTATTTACCATCCCCTTTTACAACGGTGGTATGAGGAATCTCGTTATACTTCTTAAATCTGTTTCCGTCAATAATAAGATGTTGAGGTATAACGGTTAGTTGGTCTACCGCACGGTGCATGGCGAGGATAGAGGCGTTAAGAATATTGATTTTATCAATTTCTTCGGGAGTAACAATACCCACCGCCCAAGCTATCGCTTCCTTTTCAACCACTTCACGAAGGGCATAGCGCTGCTTTTCAGTGAGTTGTTTGGAGTCGTTCAACAGTTCATTATGGAAATCTACAGGAAGAATTACGGCTGCTGCAAAGACAGATCCTGCCAGGCAACCGCGTCCGGCCTCATCGCATCCGGCTTCTATCAGGTCTTTATTTAAGTAGGGTAATAACATGATTCTTTTTTTGTATGACAAAGATAGGGCTTTATGAAATAAAATACCGTCTCTGGTCAAAAATTACTCAAAAAACGCTAAATATTGAACTCCCAGAGTTTAAAAAACAACTTATTTTGTGCCATAGTAAAACTTAAAAACAAAAAGTTAAAGTTAATAGGGTTTTTCACTACCGTATTTGAGTACACCTCATATTTCATTTCGTTTTTGTAAGAAATAACCTTAACAAGAAAAGCATGAAAAAAAAATTACTTTTATCATTCTTCACATTGGCTTTCGCCTTTAATGCCATCGCACAAAAGATTGACTTCAATCTGCCAGGCAGACAGCCGGAACAAGTCACCGAAACCGGCTTCATCCCATGGGCCATAACCACAGGAGTCAAAGACACTCTGGTAATAGACGAAACAAGCGGATTAAAAATTATTGTTGCCAACGGTCCTAACTCGGGGGGCAAAATATTGAAAGCTAACTGGTGGAAAGACGGAGTGAGCAAATACTCTAAACTGATAGGAGACGGCATTGCCGTATATGACTTCGTCAACAACAACACACCGCAGTTGCAGTCGGGTTCGGCAGAACTTACCATCACATTCAGCGGCCTCACGGCAGGCAAACATTCCATTCTTGCATACCACAACAACACCGACGGATTCACAGCTCCGCCAGTGGACGTATATGTGGACAACATGAAAATGGTATCAGGAGCGCCACAGACCAACAGAGCACAGAAAGCCTCAAAAAGCGGACAGTCATATGTCACGTTCAACGCAGATACCGGCAAGGACGTGGTGATATCTTATCGTACTGTTCCCGACCCGTCGGTGGACTACACCGCTCAATATTTCACAACCACAGTGTTTGTCAATGCCATCATTCTGGACGAGCCAAACCCATTAACAACGGCATTGAATCCAACCCCGGACAATCTCGATATGCACACCGATGCCGACAACGGCACCTGCACACTAAAGTGGTCGCCAGCAGTAACAGCAGTGAAACATCATCTCTATATGGGAACATCCGAAGGCGCTATGAATGAAATCGCTATCCAGACAGATACATTCTATGTAATGAAAAATGCGTATTCACAGAACACGTACTATTGGCGCGTGGATGAGGAAGACGCAACAGGAAACACATATAAAGGCGAGACATGGTCATTCCGTCCGCGACATCTCGCTTTCCCTGGCGCAGAGGGCTACGGCCGCTATGCCACCGGAGGAAGAGGCGGCACGGTGTATCATGTAACATCGCTTGATGACGATGCGTTAGCGCCACAACCAGGTACTTTCCGTTATGGAATTAGTAAAGTAAGCGGACCGCGTACCATCGTGTTCGATGTTGGCGGAGTTATCCAGTTAAAAAGCCGTCTTACATGTAGTGACCCCTATGTCACTATTGCGGGACAGACCTCCCCTGGCAACGGAATCATGTTCCGCTCATGCCCGTTCGGCATGGCATCTGAAGGCATCACCCGTTTCCTGCACATGTTTCTCGGTCATGATGCTGCAACATCCGAGACTGGATGCGACGGACTGGGAATGGCAGGAAACAACCACGCTATCATGGACCATTGCTCCATAAGTTGGACTATCGACGAAGCTTTCAGCAGTCGTAATGCGAAAAACGTAACATTGCAGCGCACCATGATATCAGAAGCACTGAACGTTGCCAACCATCCTAACTACCCTTCAGGTACAGCACATGGTTATGCGGGTACGATAGGTGGAGACACCGGGTCATACCATCACAACCTGCTGGCTCACAACGAAGGTAGAAACTGGAGTCTCTCTGGCGGTCTGGACGGAAGCGGCGCTTATGCCGGTCACCATGACGTATTCAATAACGTGTGTTACAACTGGGGCGGACGTGCTACAGACGGTGGAACTCACGAGGGAAACTTTGTAAGCAACTACTACAAAATGGGACCATCTACAAAGATGCTGCAACTACTCAACGCACAACTCGAAGGTACTGGTACCGGCTCACAGAGTTATTACGTGAACGGAAATATCCGCGAAAATCTTGACGGAAGCAAGACCCAGGACAAACTCGATGATACTTATAAATATACTCTGTCAAACGGACAGGTATTGAACTGGAATGTATTCCTCGACAAGCCATTCTTTGAATCATACGCCACCATCGAGACAGCTGAAGCCGCTTACAAAAACGTATTGTCCGACGTGGGCTGCAATATGCCAATGCTCGACAACCACGACATACGTATGGTGAACGAAACTATTAAAGGCATCACCACAACCGTAGGTAGCAGGTCGGGAAAGAAAGGTCTTATCGACTCCGAGGAGGATGATAAATGCGAAGGCTTTAATGGTATTAACATCAACGAAGCGCACAGAACAAGCGATTTCGACACCGACAATGACGGTATGCCGGACTGGTGGGAGAAGGCGAAAGGGCTGAATCCTGCTGAAGCAGACAATAATGCCGACCCGGATAAAGACGGTTACACCTCTCTGGAAGATTATCTTAACTGGCTTGCAGAACCTCACTTCACGATAAATAAAGGCATAACCATAAACCTGAAAGAATATTTCGCAGGCTACGACAACAATCCTTCATTCCAGATTATCGGAAGTTCGGATATGTTCTACGATTGCAACGAAGGCGTCTGCACATTCACTCCAACACCATCGTTCACAGGCTTCCTGAACATTCAGGTAAAGGCAACTGATGATGACAACATCGGTTCGCTGACACGTAACTTCAACTTCTATGTATCAAGCGAAGCAACAGGCATCAACAACGTTCAGTCCGACGACTCTTCAACCGCAAGCGATATCTACAGCATTTCCGGTATAAAAGTTCGCTCAAATGTCAGCGGCACCGACATATCAACCCTTGCCCCAGGTATTTACATAGAAAAGAAGCTGGACGACAAAACGGTAACAAAGAAAATAATAAGAAAATAACCATCAACAAGAAGAAAGACATAAATTTAATAAATAATGAAAAAACATTTAACTTGTATCATTTTAATAATGATGACAGTGCCTGCATTTGCACAGCAACAGCTTAGTCCTAAAGAATATGAATACTCATCAAGAGAGTGGAAAAAAATAGTAAGGGAAAGCCCGGATGCCTTCTTCCAGACAGACGAAGCAAAACGAATTGCTGATAACGTATTGGCGTATCAGCGAGAAACGGGTGGCTGGCCTAAGAATATTCCTATCCATCGTCCGCTTGGCGACGAACTGGATGTTGTGTTAAGCGACAAGAAAAAACGAAATGATTCGACGACAGACAACGACGCTACAATACTTGAAATGACTTATTTAGCCAGACTTTACCAGCAGTTACCGGAGGAACGCTACAAGAAAGCCTTCTTACAAGGTGTGGATTTTTTGCTTAGTGGACAATACGATAATGGAGGTTGGCCACAGTTTTGGCCTGAGAATCATGGATATCAGGTACACATTACTTATAACGACAATGCAATGGTGCAGACTTTAATGGTTATTCGTGACCTGCGCAACGGTGTGGCGCCATTCGATTTATTGGTGGATAATGCAATGAAAGCTCGTTTAACAAAAGCTTTTGATAAAGGCATAGAATGTATACTCAACACACAAATTATTGTAAAGGGTGAACCAACTGTATGGTGTCAGCAGCACGATTACAAGACTTTAAAGCCTACTTCAGCCCGTTCATACGAATTGGCTTCTTATTGTTCGGCTGAAAGTGCTTCTTTGGTGCGCCTGTTGATGGAACTACCCAATCCTGATAAACGGATTAAAGATGCCGTTAACGGAGCGATGAAATGGTTCGATGCACACAAATTGATGGGTATCCGGGTAGAACGTTTAATTGACGAAAACGGCAAGCCTGACACACGTGTAGTGAATGACAATAATGCGGAATCGATATGGGCCCGCTACTATGACTTAGAGCAAGGGAAGCCTTTCTTTTGTGATCGTGATGGTGTGCCCCGCCAAACATTAGCAGAAGTAGGACACGAACGACGAAATGGATACAGTTGGTATAATAAAGCACCGGCAACCCTCTACAAGCAGTATGAAAAATGGAAAAAGAAGTATATATTCGGCTCAGCACAAGTTGTAAAATCCAAAGCTGTAGAAAATGGTAGAATCGGAGCTAATAAAACTACCACTGCCAATCCAAATAATGCTTCCCATTCAAAACTCTATAATGCAATAGTTTCTAATGGAGAAAGTATACAGGCTGCTATTGAAGCTGCTCCTCAACAACCCACTGAGCCTTATATTATTCTGATAAAGAACGGAACATACAATGAAAAAGTTATCATTGACCGACCAAATATCATACTTCTGGGAGAAGATAGGGAAAAGACTCGGTTAGTATATGCCGAACTTGCAAGCAAGCGCTCTATTCAAGAATATAAGGGTCAACCTGTAGGTAATGGAGTAATTGTTCTGCAGAAAGGTGCAGACGATTGTCTCATTAGCGGCATGACTATCTACAACAATTATGGTAGTACAGTCGAAGCAACTACTGCGCATCAGATGTCAATTTATGGACAAGCCACTCGTACAATCGTTATAAACTGCAATGTCTGGGCAGACGGGAATGATGCTTTATCATTATGGGGGCCGGAGAATGGAATGTATTACCATGCCGATATCAATTTAAGATGCCCCGGGGTAGATTTCCTTTGCCCCCGCGGTTGGTGTTATGCCACTCGTTGTACATTCTATGGCGATGGACGAGCTTTAATCTGGCATGACGGACGTGGTGATTATGACAAGAAACTTGTTATAACTGATTCACATTTTGATTCTAAAAGTCCTGTCACCCTTGGCCGTTATCATCACGACTCGCAATTCTTCTTGCTGAATTGTACTATGACCAACAAGATTATTGATAATCCTATTGGGTATGCTTATTCAGACAAGGTACTTGATACATGTCCGTGGGGAAAACGGGTTTATATGTATAATATAAAACGTGAAGGTGGGAACTTTGCATGGATGAAAAACAATCTTGAAGAAGCCAAAGGATCACCCAAACCGGAAGAAATCAATGCCCGTTGGACATTTGGAGGTAAATGGGATCCGGAAGCAAAAATAAAAGCTTTGTGGAATGTTCTTGCATATTAAATATAATTCTATTCTTCAGACTTTCTTCGAATATTGCAACATGTCCATTCAAGTGTAATGCCTTTAGAACAGATAAAGTTCTCTCTGTTCTTTTAGTATAAAAAGCAAAAAAGACTGTCCAACTGAACAGTCTCTTTTGCTTTTTATGTATTTTCTAAAACATCTTTCTAACCCGTTCGATGCCTGCAACCAGTGCATCAACCTCCTCTTTGGTATTATACAAACCGAAAGAAGCGCGGACAGTTCCCTCAATGCCGAGATTTTGCATAAGCGGCTGAGCGCAATGATGTCCGGTGCGGACAGCAATTCCAAGGCGGTCGAGTAAAGTTCCCATATCAAAGTGATGAATGTTTCCTACAAGGAAAGAAATTACACTACCCTTCTGATCTGCCTCGCCAAAGATTCTCATGCCTTCAATTGCTTTAAGGCGTTGCATGGCATAGGTTGTAAGCTCGTGTTCATAAGCACCAATCTGATCCATTCCAATCTTTGAGACATAATCAAGAGAGACAGCCAGTGCGGTGGTTCCGATATAATCGGGGGTACCAGCTTCAAACTTGAAAGGAAGTTCATTGAATACTGTCTTCTCAAAGCTTACTGTCTGAATCATCTCTCCTCCCCCTTGGTAAGGCGGAAGTTTATCGAGCCACTCTTCCTTTCCGTAAAGAACACCGACACCTGTTGGGCCGTATATCTTGTGTCCGGAAAAGGCATAGAAATCGGCATCCAGGTCCTGAACATCTACTTTCATGTGAGGAACGGACTGTGCACCATCTACTAAAACAGGCACGTTGTGCTCATGAGCAAAGGCAATCATCTCCTTAACCGGATTGATGGTTCCCAGTACATTGGAAACATGTGCTATAGAAACCAGCTTTGTCCGCTCAGAGAAGAACGATTTATACTCGTCCATGATCAGTTCGCCCTTTTCATTGATAGGCACAACCTTTACAGTGATTCCTTTGCGGGCAGCAAGCATCTGCCAGGGAACAATATTACTGTGGTGTTCCATCACAGAGATGATAATCTCATCGCCTTCCTTGCAAAAAGCTTCACCGAAACTGAAGGCAAGAAGATTGATTGATTCCGTGGTGCCACGAGTAAATATAATTTCGTTTGTACTGCGGGCATTGATAAACTGCTGAACAGTTTTACGTGAACCTTCGTGCAATTCCGTAGCCTGCTGACTCAGGAAGTGAACTCCGCGGTGAACATTGGCATTCACTGAGTAATATTCCTCCGTAATTGCTTCGACCATACAGCGGGGCTTCTGAGTGGTTGCTCCGTTATCGAAATAGATCAAAGGTTTGCCGTACACTTCGCGTTGAAGTATAGGGAAGTCCTTACGAATAGCTTCTATATTGATCATTGATTTATTTTTTATTTATCAATAAACTTATTTGCACCCTGCGCAACCCACACATTTGCTTAATTCGCCACGGAATCGTTTCTCTATCAACAGATGCAGACGTTCTTTAAGAACATCTATGCGGATATTGTCAACTACTTCATTAACGAAAGCAAACATAAGCAGTAAGCGGGCTTCTCTTTGTGAGATACCGCGAGCCTGCATATAGAAAAGAGCTCCTTCATCCAGTTGTCCAACCGTTGCTCCATGACCGCACTTCACATCGTCGGCATAGATTTCCAGCTGTGGCTGAGTATACATTCTGGCTTCTTTGGTTACACAAAGATTCCTGTTTGTTTGCTGAGAGAATGTTTTCTGTGCATCCTTACGAACCAAAACCTTTCCGGCAAATGCACCGCGTGCTTCGTCGTCAAGAACATATTTAAAGAGTTCATTGCTGGTACAGTTGGAAACGGCATGATCAATGAATGTATGATTGTCCACTTGCTGATTCTTATCTGCAATAGCCATACCGCAAAGGGTGATCTCGGCATGTTCTCCAGCCAATAATACGTGGGTACGGTTACGGGTGGTACCGTTATGCAGTGTCATTCCGTTGAGAAGAACATTTGATCCTGCCTCTTGGCGTACATAACAATTGGAGATTCTTGTACTTGCCACATGAGTTTCTTCCAGCTCATACATATCAAACACAGTATTCGGCCCTGCAAACACCTCTATTACCTGAGTAGTGAGGAAGTTCACCTGATCCTGTGCATGGTCACAAACCAACAGTTTGGCTTGTGCACCGTCTTCAAGTACCACAAGAACACGGCGGTTGACCATGAAGTCCACATCTCCCCTAAGGATATTTACCAGCTGAATGGTGCGTTCCACCACTACTCCTTTGGGAATATAGAGAAAAACACCATCCTGAGCGAATGTAGTGTTGAAAGCTGTAACCCCGTCTTCCGAAGTTTTGGCCAGCTTACCATAATATTTGCTCACCAGTTCCGGATGAGTCTGGGCCATTTCTTTCAGACTGCCCATCAGTACTCCTTCAGGAAGTTCAACCTTTGGCTGAGCTTTGGTGTAAAAAGCATCGTTTACAACGAAGTACAGCGAAGTGCTCATGTTTGGCACGTCACACTTAAATACTTCATACGGATTAACCGGTATTTCCAGACGGTTCAGGTTCAATCCATAATCCGGAGCAAAGGCTTCGCTTATATCTGTATATTTATAATCTTCCAGCTTCTGGGTGGGAAAGCCCAATCGTTCAAAGTCGGCAAAGGCCTCAACGCGTTTGGCATTCAGAACTTCCGCACTGTGTGAACAAATCATCGCTTCACACTGAGAAAAGAGGTCGATATATTGTTGTTCTACCATAATCTTATTTGTTAACTGCCGGCATTCAAATGAGATGCCAACAAATTAATTATTATTCTCCCAGTTCTTTCTTAATCCAGTCATAACCCTTTTCTTCAAGTTCAAGAGCTAATTCCGGTCCGGCAGTCTTTACGATTTTTCCCTGATAAAGTACATGTACAATATCCGGCTTGATATAATCAAGCAATCGTTGGTAGTGAGTAATCACAATTGTAGAATTCTCTGGAGTCTTCAAAAGGTTTACTCCGTTGGCCACAATGCGAAGGGCATCAATATCAAGTCCACTATCTGTCTCATCCAATATAGACAAACGAGGTTCCAACATTGCCATCTGGAAAATTTCATTTCTTTTCTTCTCGCCGCCACTGAAACCTTCGTTAACTGAACGATTAGCCAATTTAGTATCCAGTTCAACAACCGCACGTTTCTCACGCATCAGTTTCAGGAACTCACTGGCTGTAAGAGCTGGAATTCCTTTATATTTGCGGTGTTCATTCACAGCAGTACGCATAAAGTTTACCATACTTACTCCCGGAATCTCCACCGGATACTGGAAACTTAGGAAAATTCCCTCACGACTGCGGTCTTCAGGAGGCAAGTCCAACAGGTTCTTTCCGTAAAAACTAACAGAACCTTTGGTCACTTCAAAAGCCGGATTACCGGTCAGTACCGACGACAATGTACTTTTTCCTGATCCGTTGGGCCCCATGATGGCATGAACCTCTCCGGGTTTCACAGTCAGGTTTATTCCTTTTAATATCTCTTTGCCGTTAATACTGGCATGTAAATCTTTTATCTCGAGCATATTATTTTAGTTTTTATTTATCCTACTGAACCTTCCAAAGAAACTTGCAGCAGCTTCTGAGCTTCCACAGCAAACTCCATCGGAAGTTTATTAATTACTTCTTTTGCATAACCATTTACAATCAAACCAATAGCATCTTCCGTTGAGATACCTCTCTGATTGCAATAGAACAGCTGGTCTTCACTGATCTTCGATGTGGTAGCTTCATGCTCAACTACCGCTGTTTCGTTATGAATATCCATGTAAGGGAAAGTATGAGCTCCACACTTATCACCTAACAGCAGACTGTCACACTGGCTATAATTACGGGAACCTTCGGCTTTTTCCACAACCTTAACCAATCCGCGGTATGAGTTCTGGCTATGTCCGGCAGAAATACCCTTAGACATAATAGTGCTCTTGGTATTCTTTCCCAAATGAATCATCTTTGTTCCGGTATCTGCCTGCTGGTAGTTATTGGTTACCGCTACAGAATAGAATTCTGCCACAGAATTATCACCGGCCAAAATGCAACTTGGGTATTTCCAGGTAATAGCCGATCCGGTTTCTACCTGAGTCCAGGATAGTTTAGAATCATTTCCTTTGCAAATACCTCGTTTAGTCACAAAATTGTAAACACCACCCTTACCGTTACTATCGCCCGGATACCAATTCTGTACGGTTGAATATTTCACCTCTGCCCGTTCGTGAACAATTATTTCCACAATGGCAGCATGCAGTTGGTTTTCATCACGCATTGGAGCGGTGCAACCTTCCAGATAACTAACATAAGCATCATCATCGGCTACAATCAGTGTTCTTTCAAACTGACCGGTATTAGCTGCATTGATACGGAAATAGGTAGAAAGTTCCATTGGGCAACGTACACCTTTAGGAATGTAAACAAACGATCCGTCAGAGAACACTGCCGAGTTAAGCGACGCAAAGAAATTATCTCTGTAACCAACCACGCTTCCCAGATACTTCTTAACCAAATCAGGATGTTCACGAACAGCCTCACTAAAGGAGCAGAAAATGATTCCTTTCTCCATCAATGTTTCTTTAAAGGTAGTCTTAACGGAAACAGAGTCCATTACGGCATCTACCGCCATTCCACTTAAAGCCAGTCGTTCCTCCAAAGGAATACCCAACTTATTAAATGTTTTGATCAGTTCAGGGTCAACCTCATCCAGCGATTTTGGTCCTTCCTTCTTCTTGGTAGGATCAGCATAGTAACTAATACTTTGATAATCTATTTCAGGAATAGTAAGGTGTGCCCATGTTGGCATCTCCAGTGTTAACCAATGGCGATAAGCCTTCAGTCGGAATTCAAGTAACCATTCCGGCTCATTCTTTTTAGCAGAGATCAGACGAACTACATCTTCATTAAGCCCTATGGGGATAATGTCGGTCTGTACGTCGGTAGTGAAGCCATATTTGTACTTCTCCTCCGTAATCTCTTTCAAATATTTATTGGGTTCTTCTTGTTGCATATTTAATGAATATATTTATTCGAAACTTCTTTAACCAAAGGGAATACGATTCCCGCAACCTTCTGCGTTGGATAGTATAACAGAGCATCCTGCTTATTTGTTTGCGAAATCAGATGATTACTTCCATCTATGAATTGCACAACATTAATGAATATGCTTATTATCAAAAGGTATTTCAGTCCGCCAAGGGCAGCTCCCGCCCATTTATTCAACCAGTTTATGTGCATTGCTTCGAGAGTCTTGGTAAGGAATCCGCCAGCAAATGTGGTAAGTAATGGCACAGCTACCCAGATTATCATAAAGGCTAGTCCTTTGGCAAATGTCATAGAGCTGGATACCGAAGGGCAAAGCTTCTCGGCCAATGGCATATAAAGAAGTCTTGCAAGATATAATCCCAGGATTAGCCCTACTGTAGAAACAAAGAGTTTAACTCCTCCCCTACTATAGCCCGTTACAGCTCCGGCAACTATAACCAGTAATATCAATAGATCAATTGTCTTCATATATATCTATATACAAAAAATGTGCCGAAGTGCCTCTTACTATACCAAATATTGATAAGTTAGCACATCGGCACATTATTATTGTCTTTCTGACAAGCCAATCGCCTATTGGCAAATTGGCAAATCAGTATATTATAATGTTTGTTTCACTTCTACTTCTTCGAATGATTCAATGATATCGCCTACCTTTATGTCACTATAGTTTTGTAAGCTGATACCACATTCATAATTCACGGCAACTTCTTTCACGTCATCCTTGAAGCGCTTCAATGCATTGATCTCACCGGTAAAGATAACAATACCATCACGGATAAGACGTGCTTTATTAGAACGTTTCACTTTACCTTCCTTAACCATTGCACCGGCAACAGTACCAACTTTGGTAATGTGGAACACTTCGCGAACTTCGATACTTGCAGTAACTTCTTCCTTAACAACCGGAGCAAGCATACCTTCCATAGCGGCCTTCACTTCTTCAATTGCATCGTAGATAATAGAATACATGCGGATATCAACACCTTCCTGTTCAGCAAATCTACGTGCAGAAGCTGATGGACGTACCTGGAATCCAATAATAATAGCATTGGAAGCAGCAGCCAAAGTCACATCTGATTCAGAAATCTGACCTACAGCCTTATGAAGAACGTTAACCTGAATCTGTTGAGTAGAAAGCTTGATCAAGGAGTCGGACAATGCTTCAATAGAACCATCCACGTCACCCTTCACAATGATATTCAATTCCTGGAAGTTACCCAATGCAATACGACGGCCAACTTCATCCAAAGTAAGAAGTTTCTGAGTACGTAAGCCTTGTTCACGTTGCAACTGCTCACGTTTGTTAGCAATTTCACGAGCTTCCTGTTCTGTTTCAATCACATGGAAAGTATCACCGGCAGTTGGAGCGCCGTTCAAACCAAGAATCAATACCGGTTCTGAAGGACCAGCTTGTTTAATACGTTGGTTACGTTCATTGAACATTGCTTTTACTTTACCGTAATTAGTTCCGGCAAGCAGAATGTCACCCATCTTTATTGTTCCGTTTGATACAAGAACTGTGGCAACATATCCACGTCCTTTATCCAAAGTAGACTCAATAACTGAACCAGTTGCATTACGATTTGGATTCGCTTTCAAGTCAAGCAACTCAGCCTCAAGCAATACTTTTTCCAACAATTCATGAACGCCCTGGCCTTTTTTAGCAGAGATATCCTGAGACTGGTATTTACCACCCCATTCTTCCACCAAATAGTTCATATTTGCCAATGTTTCCTTTATCTTATCAGGATTTGCATTTGGTTTATCAACCTTATTGATTGCAAAAACGATAGGAACACCAGCTGCAGCCGCATGGTTGATAGCCTCTTTTGTCTGAGGCATTACATCATCATCAGCAGCAACAATAATAATTGCAATATCTGTAACCTTCGCACCACGAGCACGCATGGCAGTAAATGCCTCGTGACCCGGAGTATCCAGGAATGTTATTCTTTTTCCGCTTTCCAGCTTCACATTGTAAGCTCCGATGTGCTGTGTAATACCTCCGGCTTCACCGGCAATTACATTCGCTTTACGAATATAGTCAAGCAATGAAGTCTTACCGTGGTCAACGTGTCCCATCACAGTTACGATAGGTGCGCGTGATGCCAAATCTTCTTCAGCATCTTCTTCCTCAGTAATAGCTTCTGATACATCAGCACTTACGTATTCAGTCTTAAAACCAAACTCTTCTGCTACAATATTAATTGTTTCAGCATCTAATCGCTGATTGATTGAAACCATCATACCAATACTCATACAAGTACCGATAACCTGGTTAACAGAAACGTCCATCATGCTTGCCAGTTCGTTTGCAGTTACAAACTCTGTAAGTTTAATGATTCTACTTTCTGCCATTTCCTGATCGTCAAGGGCCTGCTGACGATTAGATACAGCGTCACGTTTCTCTTTACGATATTTAGATGTCTTATTTTTACCTTTTGTGGTAAGACGAGCCAAAGTTTCTTTAACCTGCTTTGCTACATCTTCATCGCTTACTTCTGCTTTTACTACAGGTTTCTTAAAGCGACTACCTCCTCCACCTTGAGGACCTTTGTTGAAAGGTTTATTTCCCGGATGATGGCTACCACCACCAGCGGGTTTATTTGCTCTTTCACTATTTGGAACAGGACGAGCCATATTAGAAGGAGCACTAGGTGATGATACATTATTAATATCAACCTTCTCTTTATTTATACGACTACGTTTCTTTTTCTTCTTATCTTCCTCCGCTTTATCAACAACTTTTACAGTCTTTTCGTCATCCTTTCTTATCTCTTTGATAATAGCGTCTTTCATCAACTTCTTCTGCTCAGTACGTTGTTTGTCTTTTTCTTCACGTTCTTTGCGCTTCTCCTCTTTAGACTTCTTTTTTGGACGGGTGGACTGGTTCAATGCTGCTAAGTCTATCTGACCAACTACATTGATTTTAGAGACAAAATCTGTGGTTTGATGAATTTTATATATGTCATCTCCTTCGGTTTTTTCCACTTGTTCAACCATTTCTTCCTTCTTTTCCTCTTTTAATTCAGATTTAGGCATATCTTTTTTAATCTCTACAGGTTTAGGAGTTTCTTTCTTCACAACTACTGCAGGTTTTTCTTCTTTAACAATCTGCGCCACTACTTTTTCAGCTTTAACTTCTTTAGTTTCAACTATCGGAGTCTTTACTTCCTCTTTCTTAACTTCTTCCTTCTTTTCAGGAACAACAGGCTGAGGTTGAGGGGTTTCAGGTACCGGCTTAGGCGCTTCAACAGGCTTTGGTTCAGCAACCGGTTGAGGAGCAACAGGCTGAGATACCACAGAAGGTTTTGGTTTTTCTACCACTTCTTCTTTGACCGGGGCTGGAGCAGGTTCAGTATGAGCCTTTTTATTCAATTGATCCAAATCAATTTTACCAACTTGCTTAAATTTTGGAATGACATCCTCGGGAACAGTAACTTTAATAACCTTTTCCGTTTTTTTCTGAGCGGGCTCTTCTTTTTTCTCCGATTCAAATCCATCAATAGAAATTGATGCTTTGTTCCGATCTTTATTTTGGCGTTCCTGAATAAATTTTTCCGATTCTATTCGCAAATTCTTATCTGTACTAAACTCTTTTACAAGTATAGCATACTGTTCTTCTGTGATTTTCGTATTCGGGTTTGCCTCTATAGAAAATCCTTTTTTTTGTAAGAACTCGACTACCGTCGTGATTCCCACATTCAAATCTCTTGTTACTTTGTTTAACCTAATCGTCATACTTTTTTTAATTGATAATTGAAAATGGATTATTGAAATAACAGAAGAATAAGTAAGAACTGATAACGGAACTGCATCTAATACATTCGGTTATCTATTCTCAACCCTCATTCATCAGTCTTCAAACTCCACTTTCAAAATGCGTAATACCTCATCCACCGTTTCTTCTTCCAAGTCGGTTTTCTCGATCAGCATTTCGCGTGGAGCACTAAGTACAGCTTTTGCTGTATCAAGGCCAATAGCTTTAATTGCATTGATCACCCACTCATCTATCTCGTCCTTAAACTCTTCCAGATAGATATCTTCATCCTCTGTAGCTGCATCCAATTCACGGAACACATCAATGGTGTATTCAGTTAACATACTGGCAAGTTTGATATTCATACCGCCTTTACCGATAGCAAGCGACACTTCTTCCGGTTTCAAGAAAACTTCTGCTTTCTTTTCTTCTTCATTCAAACGAATTGAAGAAACTTTTGCCGGACTTAAAGCACGCTGAATAAACAATGAAATATTTGATGTGTAATTAATTACATCAATATTTTCATTACGAAGTTCACGAACGATTCCATGAATACGACTTCCTTTTACGCCCACACAGGCTCCTACCGGGTCAATTCTTTCATCATAAGATTCAACAGCAATTTTTGCACGTTCACCAGGGATACGAGCAATCTTCTTAATTGTTATCAGTCCGTCGTTAATTTCCGGAACTTCCATTTCAAATAGTCTTTGCAGGAACAGAGGAGAGGTACGGGAAAGGATAATCTTCGGATTGTTGTTTTTATTATCAACACGGGCAACTACCGCACGGGCAGTTTCACCTTTCCGATAGAAATCACTTGGTATCTGTTCTGTCTTAGGCAATAATAGTTCATTGCCTTCATCATCAAGCAGCAGAATTTCTTTTTTCCATATCTGGTAAACCTCCGCATTGATGACAGTTCCTACCATATCAATATACTTAGCGTAAATACTATCTTTTTCAAGCTCAAGAATCTTAGAGGCTAGTGTCTGACGAAGATTTAAAATAGCACGACGACCAAATTTAGCAAAAATTACTTCGTCTGTTACTTCTTCACCTACTTCATAAGAAGCGTCTATTTTCTGAGCCTCTGTAAGTGATATCTGCATATTCGGATTAGTAAGATTCTCATCTTCAACTACCTCACGGTTACGCCATATCTCAAAATCTCCTTTATCCGGATTCACGATCACATCGTAGTTTTCATCCGTGCCAAACATTTTCGCGATAACACTACGGAAAGACTCCTCGAGTACACTTACCATAGTTGTTCTATCAATATTCTTCAGATCTTTAAATTCCGAAAATGTATCAATCAAGCTGATTGTTTCCTCTTTCTTGGCCATAATTATTTAAAACTAATTAAGTATTTAGTATATTTTATTTCATCGTATGCAAAGCTGATGTCTTCATCTACCAATTTAGGTCGTTTTTCTCCTTCAACCTTTGCTTTCTTTTGCACAGTCACAACAAACTTTTCCTCATCCACATCTTTCAGAACTCCGGTAAGCTTGACTCCGCGCTTGGTCAACACTTCAACATCACAGCCAATGTGTATGTAATACTGCTGTACCACTTTAAAGGGTTGTCCTATTCCGGCAGATCCTACTTCAAGTTCATAATCCTCTTCCTCCCGGTTTAGCTTTGATTCTATAAACTTACTCAACTCCACACAATCTTCAATCCAAACGCCTTCTGCATGGTCTATTTCCACAAGAATTCTGTCATCTGGAGACACATTCACATCTACCACAAAATACTCTTTACCTTGAAGCCATTCTTCAACAAGCTGACTTACAGTACTTTTTTCTATCATTGGTTCACTATTAAGAACAAAAAAAGGGCTTTAATCGCCCCTCACCATTCATCCATTTCGACCGCAAAGATACGAATAATCCCTTCATAAGCAAAATATTAGAACTATTTTATTTTATTATACCAGTAATTTCTGCTATTATATCTTAAAAATAAACTCTTGATCTGAATAAAAAGGATTTATAGCATCAAAAATCGGTTGTATGGTTCTTAAGTGCACCACGCAACTCCATCGATTTTCCTTGGGTCAGCTGGTCAAGAATGGCCCAGAATTTATCGCTGTGATTCATCTCTTTAGTATGAGCCAGTTCATGAAGCAACACATAGTCGACAAGATGAGAAGGCAGGAGTAACAGGTAATAGGAAAGATTGATATTTTTGCTGGAAGAGCAACTTCCCCACCGTCCCTGACTGGAGTTTATTTTCAATGACTCATAAGGCAATTTATGCTGTTTGGAAAGACCATAAATCAGAGAAGGCAGAATAATTTTCGCATTCTTCCGGAGAGCTTCCTCGATCACTTTACGTAACCATGCCTGTAATTCTTCATCCTCGAAATCTGCCGTAGGCGGACAAATGATCTTAGTCTCTCCTAGTTCAGAATGAGCCAGAAAATTATTCTGCTTGCCACTTACCAGAGACAACTTAAAAAACTCTGCATCAATTTTATAGTCGAGATTTATCTGCTTACGTTCTACTTTCTTCTTAGAATGGAGCAATTTCACCCTGAATTTTTCAATTGCAGTATGCACCTCTTTCATTTCGGCCCCTCGGGGAACAGTAATATAAAGAGCCTCCGGACGGGTGCGCAGCACAATGCGACGGGCACGAACGTTTTCACGTATAATAATTTTGCCTAATTCTTTATCTGAAAATTCTTTTTCTACCATGTTTGCTTATTGATGAAGCAAAGATAGGCAATCTTTGGAAAAAGAAAATGTTTCGAATGATAAAAGCAGATGTTAAAACCGAACAGTATGTTCGTTAACGGACAACTTTAATAGTTTATAAAGTGTTATAAACGTGGCACATACCTTTATGGCACAACGTTTGCAATATTCATTTATAAAATTTATTTTGAAACTTTGCAACTATTTTGAAAGTATATACGTCTAACAAATATAAAACAATTTAATTCTCTACTAATATGAATAGAACAATAAAAAAAATCAGTGGATTGGCAGTACTATTAGCTTTAATTACTTTAAATACTAGTTGCTCACTAGCCAAACGTATAAAAGCAAACGGCAATTATATTACTAAGGAAATAAATGTGCCGAACTTTGATGGCATCAAGCTACAAGGAAGCGAAGACATTCTTTATTCTCAAAGCACTGACGGAAAAAGCAGCGTTAAAATTTACGCATCCGACAACGTTATTGACCTGTATGATATAAGAGTGGAAAACGGAATTTTGATTGTGAGCCAAAAGAAGAATGTAACCATATTTAGCTTCGGAGATAAAGATGCTGTAAAAGTTATCGTATCTAATCCTACTCTTAATAGTTTAAAGGTACAAGGATCAGGTGATATTATTCTTAAAACTGCTATTAAATCGGACAAACTAGATGTTTGCGTACAAGGTTCGGGAGATATAACAGGATCAGGACTTTATTGCAGTGAATTATACACCACCATACAAGGCTCGGGAGATTTGAAATTAGAAAATATTAGTAGCGGAAACGTGGATGCAACCGTACAAGGTTCAGGAGATATTGCTCTGAGCGGTGCTGCAAAAATAGTTTCTTTAAAGACTCAAGGATCTGGAGATATTAATGCTGCAAACCTTAAAGGGCAAGATGTTATAGCTACGACTCAAGGTTCCGGCGATATATCTTGCTATGCTACGGGAAATTTAAATGCAAGAATAAGCGGAAGCGGTGACATTTCTTACAGAGGGAAACCTAATATAGACTTTCCACAGGAGAAAAAATTGAATAAAATTGATTAGTTTTCTTTTTTATAAACCAATGGCAGACTTCTTCCCAAGAGTGGACAAAGAAGTCTGTTTTTTTTTGTATTACACCTCACCTTTTTTTTAAAGTAACATGATCCTTGCTTAAGTTTCATTTAAACCGTTCTTTAGTTAATTCAGAAAGAGAGTTTAGTTGTTTATTAAGGAAGAGTCATGCATTATATGTACACTAAATATAATTACAGTGTACATGTTACATAATTTAGCTCTAGCCTTTATTTTATTATGTATTAAACCGACCCGATAAGTATTGGCGACAAACAGGCTTAAGTTATTTTATCTATTTCTTAGAAAGACTAAAAAAGTTTATTAAAGATTGCAACCAACCAACTTTAAAAGATTGGAGAAAGTGAAAAACACTTGGATAATAAAAAACTGCTCACTACATTTGTCAGAAAAGAAATACCCGAAATATGAAAAACCGTAGTCGTTTACTTCAGGATGGAACACCCGGCACAGGAAATGTCCTTTACTGGATGAGCAGAGAACAAAGAATCTCTAATAATGCCGGACTAATCTTTGCCTCATATATTGCCAAAGAGAGCGGAAAACTGCTGGAAGTTCTTTTTGTTATTGACGATACCTATCCCAACGCCAATCTACGCAGTTTTTCATTCATGACTGAAGGTTTGCAGAATGTGAAGATACAATTGGAAGCTTTAGGCATTCCCTTCTATCTTAGATTAGGGAAGATTCCAACAAAAGTAACAGAGCATATCAATCTTCACAAGAATGCTATCGTGGTAATTGATTTTAGTCCTCTCCGACATGCCCTTTCCTGGAAAGCCCAACTGCTGACATCCGTTTCTGTTCCTGTTTATGAAGTAGACGGACACAATATAGTTCCTTGCTGGATTGCATCCGACAAGCAGGAGTACGCAGCCCGCACTTTCCGCCCAAAGATTAACCGTCATTTGGTCGATTATCTATATCCATTGCCAGAAAAGGAAACGCTGAAACAAGAGCACTCATTTGAACCGGAAGCCATAGATTGGAAAGCTATTCTATCTTTCCCGAATATTGACCTAAGCATTTCTCCAACCAATAAACCGGCAGGAGAGGAAGCTGCACATACTGCTTTGCAAACGTTTATTGATGAGCGGATAAAAAATTATGCCGTGGAACGAAATCATATCAGAGTAAATGGATGTTCCGAACTTTCACCTTATATCCACTTCGGACAAATTTCTGCACTGGAGGTTGCTTTGGAAGTAATAAAACAATCTCCGGCTGATAAAAATAGAGAAGTGTATCTGGAACAACTGATTGTACGCAGAGAACTGGCCGAAAATTTTTGTTATTACAACCCAAACTATGACTCATCCAAAGGATTTCCCTCATGGGCACAAAAATCTCTTTTAGAACACCAAAGCGATGTGCGGGAATATCTTTATTCTCTCTCCGAATTTGAACAAGCGCAAACACATGATATTTTGTGGAATGAAGCACAAAACACATTAGTAGAAAGCGGAACTATGCACAATTATTTAAGAATGTACTGGGGAAAGAAAATATTGGAATGGTCGGCCACGGCAGAAGAAGCCATGCAAACGGCCGTTTACTTGAATGACAAATATCAGTTAGACGGCAGAGATCCCAACGGATACACAGGATGCGCCTGGTGCATTGGCGGTGTTCATGATCGTCCTTGGTTCCGACATACTATCTTTGGGAATGTGCGATATATGGGTTCTAAGAAATTAAAATAATCCTGTACAAGCTCAGCATTCATATTTCCAAGCTAAAAATTGAAAACAAAATTAGTTAATAATGATCGAAAACGTTAGGGATGAGCCTTTTTGTGTGGGTTCAGTTAGGGATAAATCAGCATCCCTAACGAGATATTTTATTACTATTCAACAAGTTGCATAAAAAAGTGAGGGAGTGAGGGATGATTTTCATTTTTTGTATATAAACTCAGTTTTAGTACACCTACCTCCTAAAATAATAAAAGGGTTACTGACCAACAGTAACCCGTTTTATTTGAAGTTAGTTATTTATGAAATTTTGAGAGAATTGAAACTTCACAGCTTCATCAATTGTTTTGTTTTAATTAAGCACTAAACTATTACAGTTATATAGTAAATGAAAAATAACATTTTAATTATGAGTGTTTGGGCTCCATTGATTTTGCCAATCTGTCTATAAAATCCCTGCTCATGTTTCCGGTAAAATTTATGATCGTAAAGTTATCATCTTGACGCATTAACATTACCAATTCAATAATTGCATTTCTTTTTTTTCTCACCATAATCTGAAAATTTTCAGATTTATCCTCAAATGTAAGAAATGACTCAAACCTACCAGAATTCTTCTCAAGAATGCCTAAAGCTTCTTTGTAATATTTTTGTCCATTACCTTGTGAAGTAAGCATCTGCATGCTCTTCAGTTTAGATATTATATCCATCATTTGCTCCTCATTTTCCAAATTCAGATCCAGAACCTTCTGCATCATCTTTGGACTAATGGTTACGCAAGTCAGATTATTGTCAGGCTTATGACTCTCTAAAAAACGAGAAGCAAAATCTTGTGCGCAAACCCAAACAGATACGAGACTAAAACACAGTATAAAAAGAACTCTTTTCATTATTATTCCGTAACAGTAACCGAATCTTTATTGCTCTTTGCGTTAATAATACTATCTGACGACAACTGAGCATGAGATTTGTTAATACTTTCAGATACTTTCATTAATGCAGATGACACCTGTTCGTAAGCCATTTGCGGATCTTTGTATGTATCCTTATATGTTTCGTAATTATAATCTAAATTATCTTCAGCAAAGAATGAGCGTTGAGCAACATTCCCTAAAGTAATGACAAACGCTACCATTGCTGCAGCTCTCATAAGTGGCATAAAACGACTAGCAATTGTAAGATGTCTTGCTTTTACCACCGGAGTTTCTATTGCAGCCAAAACCTTTTCATCAAAGTCCGCGCTTAATTTAACTTCCTGCTGTGTCTGCTGATAAACAAACACCTCTCTGTATGGAAGTAAATGAGCCGGGATCTCTTCCTGAGAAAAGAAAGAACGCAATATCTGCTCTTCCAAAAGGGAAGTTTCGCATTGCCAGTATCTTTCAATCAGCTGTTCTATATACTTATAATCCATAATTTTCTATGTCTGTGTACCGTTGTTTTATCTTTTGTCGTGCTCTGAAAAGATTCACTTTAACCTGTTCCTCCGTCAGTTGCAAAACATTTGATATTTCTTTATAACTTTCGCCTTCTATATCCCGAAGTTGCATGATTACTCTTTGCTTCTCAGGTAGTTCACTAATCAACTGATGAATAAGTTTCATTCTTTCCTCGTTCACTAATTGATCATAAGGTCCAGATGCTATAACCGTTTGTTCCAGTTCAGGGGTTAATTCCAAGTTTTGAGCTTCTTTCTTCTGACTTCGGTCAATGGCTAAGTTTCTGCAAACAGTTAAACAATAAGCCTCAATCGATTCCAGTTGTGACCACTCATCACGTTTATTCCATACCCGAACCATGGTATCCTGAACTACATCTTCTGCCTCAGCCCTATCGAAGGTTATTCTAAGTGCAATCCGAAAGAGTTTATCTTTCAGTGGCAGTATGTCGTTACGGAAGCTGATTTCTTGCATCTCTATAAATAATGACGGGTGAGGATATAAAAAGTTACAGGCAGACAGAAAAAAAAATGATTTATTTTATAATGCGTGTACCTTCATTCTTATTAATCGCTGAGGATAAGGTGATTACGACTTGCGATACACCAGCATTAATTGCAGAAAAAGAATTTTCTAACTTAGGAATCATCCCTCCTTGAATAACTCCCTGAGCTACATAAGCATCAAATTCGGCACGAGTTATCTGAGGAATTACACTATTATCATCGGTTTCATCTCTAAGGACTCCCCTCTTTTCAAAACAATAAACTAACGTCACATCAAAAATTCCGGCCAGTGCTTTGGCTGTTTCTCCGGCAATGGTATCCGCATTGGTATTAAGCATATTTCCATTACCATCATGTGTAAGTGGAGCCATCACCGGAACAATTCCTTTTTGAATTAATTCTCCCAAAATAGCAGCATCTACTTGTTCCACATCTCCCACAAATCCATAATCAACTTCTTTGACCGGGCGTTTCACAGAACGAATAACGTTCATATCAGCACCTGTAAGTCCCAGAGCATTGACTCCTCTGGCCTGAAGTCCAGCCACAATATTCTTGTTAACCAGTCCGCCATACACCATTGTTACCACTTTAAGTGTTTCAGCATCAGTAATACGGCGGCCATTAACCATTTTACTTTCAATTCCCAGCAGGGAAGCGATCTTTGTAGCCGATCGCCCTCCACCGTGAATTAGTATTTTATTTCCTTGTATAGCGGCAAAGTCATTCAAAAGCTGACCTAAAGTATCTTCTTCTTCAACAACCTTACCTCCTACTTTAATTATAATAAGCTTCTCTTTCATGACTATTCTAAATAAGTATATCCATAAAGACCGGAACGATAGTTGGACAGGAATTCTTTTCCTTCTTCCACAGAGATACGACCGTTCTTCACAGAAGATGTTACCCATGTTTCAAGTGTACGAACAAGCTTCTTTGGGCTGTATTGAACATAGTCCAATACCTCGGCCACGGTTTCACCATCAATAATCTGATCAATGCTATACCCTTTTTCGTTCACAGTAATATGAACAGCATTCGTATCACCAAACAGATTATGCAAATCACCCAGAATCTCCTGATAAGCTCCAACTAGGAAGACACCCATGTAATAAGGTTCTTTTGCCTTCAGGCTATGAACAGGAAGGTAGTGTGACACATTGCGGGTAGAAATAAAATTATCAATTTTCCCATCAGAGTCACAAGTTATATCCTGAAGGGTGGCAGAACGATCAGGTTTTTCATCCAAGCGCTGTATAGGCATAATCGGGAATATCTGATCAATGGCCCATGAATCCGGAAGAGACTGGAATAATGAGAAATTACAGAAATATTTATCCGCCAGTAATTTGGACAACAGTCGGAATTCATCTGGCGCATGTTTTATTCCTGAAGCAATCTGATTAATCTCTCGGGTAATAGACCAGAATAGCCTCTCAATCTGAGCACGGGTTTTCAAGTCCACAATTCCGTGACTAAACAAATCAAGTGCTTCTTCACGAATCTGCTGAGCATCGTGCCATGCCTCAAGCATCTTATTTTGATTCAACGTATCCCAGATAGAATAAAGTTCCTTCAACAATTCATGATCATCTTCATTGACCACCTCGTCATCATCCCATTCAGGAAGAGAGGCTGTTTCCAAAACTTCAAATATCAGCACTGAGTGATGAGCTGTTAAAGAGCGCCCCGACTCTGTTATTATATTAGGATGAGGAATATTGTTCTTGTCGGCAGCATCTACTAATGTAGAGATAGAGTCGTTTACGTACTCCTGAATAGAATAGTTCACACTACTCTCGCTATTAGAAGAACGAGTCCCATCATAATCCACACCCAGTCCGCCACCAATATCTACAAGCTCTACATTAAAGCCCATAGAGTGCAATTGTACATAGAACTGAGAAGCTTCACGCAAAGCAGTTTTTATACGACGTATTTTTGTAACCTGACTTCCAATATGGAAATGGATCAATTTTAAGCAATTTTTCAGCTCTTTTTTCTCCAGGAAGTCCAAAGCCTCCAACAGTTCACTGGAAGTAAGACCAAACTTACTGGCATCGCCACCAGAGTCTTCCCATTTACCGCTACCAGAGGATGCTAATTTAATACGAATACCAATATTAGGCATCACATTAAGTCGCTTGGCAACCTTAGCAATTAGTTTCAGTTCATTGAGTTTTTCTACTACCAAGAAAATCCTTTTCCCCATTTTCTGGGCTAAAAGAGCCAGTTCTATATAACTTTCGTCTTTATATCCATTACAAATAATTAAAGAGTCAGAATCTGTATTAATGGCAATCACAGCATGCAGTTCAGGTTTAGAGCCTGCTTCCAGTCCTAAATTGAATTTCTTCCCATGGCTGATAATTTCCTCAACAACCGGACGCATTTGATTTACTTTGATAGGATAAATTATAAAGTTCTGCCCTTTGTAACCATATTCCTCTGATGCAATCTGAAAACATTTTGCAGTTTTTTCAATCCGGTTATCCAAAATATCCGGAAAGCGCAATAACATTGGAGCTGAAACATCTCTCAGTTGCAATTCATCAACAAGTTCCTTTAAGTCGACAGCTACTCCGTCCTTTCTTGGGGTAACCACTACATGACCTTTGTCATTGATACCAAAGTACGAGGTTCCCCAACCTGTAATGTTGTAAAGTTCCTCTGAATCTTCAATACGCCATTTTCTCATCTTCTAATCTTATACTATTTTATGTAAGTTATTAATAGCGCAAAAGTACTCATAAATCTATAGTTTACAATCAGTAAGAAGCATCTTTTTACAAAATACAACCGTTTCTTAATATAAATAAAACAAAATATACCTCTTTTGTATAAATATAGTTCATACAGCAGTGATTGAAACAAAAATAAAAAGGGATCGTTTAGGTTTCAAATTTGAAAATAGAATGATCTAAGACGTTCTTAACTCGGATGTTAAAAACCGGTTATGTTTTAGAACGAAAATATTGATAATGCTCGAAGTAGAATTTGAAAAAAGGAACTATTGGATCAGTTCATATAATAAGCAACTTAGCTCATTCACATTGGGTTTTAACTTACAGCCACAAAGGACGAGGATTGCAAAGAAGCAAGAGTCTGAGCTTATATTGAACAAATACACTGAGGTCTTTTTCTCTGAAGGATAGAGCTTTCAAAAAGCTATTTTGCTTTGTCTAACAGTATTTTACAAAGACAAAAGAAGATATTAAAGCCCCAAAATATTTCTTAATCTGGAAACAGACGATTTGATCTGATATATATCCTCCAGCTCATCAGCATCAAAAACGTATTTGGCTTTAGAGTAAAATGGTTTACGCTTTTCCAAGGTATGAACAATAAAAGCCCTTAGTTCCTCATTGCTCTTTCCCTGCAAAACAGGACGGGAGTGACTTGCTAATTTTAAGCGGCAGAACAGTACATCCGGACTGACATTCAAAAAGACAGTACTTCCCTGTTGATTCATAAAGTCCATATTATCATAAAAGCAAGGAGCACCTCCTCCGGTTGAGATGACAACATTTTCAAATTCAGCAATTTCATGAAGCATTTGCCGTTCCAGTTCTCTGAAGCCTTGTTCACCTCTCTCTGCAAAGATCTCCTGCACCGTTTTGTGAAAGCGTTCTTCAATATACCAATCTTGATCAACAAAAGACAAATTCATCTCTTTTGCAAATGCCTTTCCAAGAGTTGTTTTTCCCGCCCCCATATATCCGATTAAGAAAATCCGAGTCATTGCTATTCTATTTTAATATTTAAGCTGCAAAGATAAAATTAAAAGGAAGAACTATTCCGTCTGTGGAGATGTTTTTTATCTTTGCAAATAAATCCATTACTAAAAAGAATAATTATGCTCAAAAAATTAATGTTAATGAGTATTTCTGCCTTAATACTCTCCTCTTTCACTACAAAAGAGAACATTCAGAAAGTGACAAAAGACAGTGACCTCTACTTGCTTATCGGAACTTATACTTCAGGAACAAGTAAAGGGATATACGTTTATCGCTTCAATACAGAAACCGGAGAAGCTAGCTATGTGAATGAAGTTGATGGCCTGTCTAATCCTTCCTATCTGAATCTCTCCAAAGATGAAAAGTTCGTTTATTCCGTTGGTGAAAATGAAGCAGAAGGCGGATTAGCTTATGCACTATCTTTCGATAAACAAAACGGTAAGCTGACTTATCTTAATGAACAACAAACACATGGCGGATCTCCTTGTTATATAAATATAGACCCTAAAGGACAGCATGTAATTACTGCCAATTATACAGGAGGAAACATCTCCGTCTTTAAAATAAAGAAAGATGGGGCATTACTTCCTGCTAGTCAGGTGATTACTTTCGACAAAGAAGACAGCAAAGAGCCTCAACCTGCTTCTCATCTACACTGCGTAGCCTTTTCACCCGAAGGAAAGTATCTTTTTGCAGACGATTTAGGAAAAGATAAAGTTCATAAATTCAATCTGCATTATGCTGAAAAAGAGAATAATTCTGATCAGTTTTTACAAGCAGGAGACCCTTCAGCATTTAACATTGAAAAGGGATCTGGTCCAAGACATCTTACTTTCCATCCAAACGGGAAATATGCATATCTTATAAACGAGCTATCCGGAAAAGTCACTGTCTTTGAGTACAAAAATGGATTATTAAAGGATATCCAATACATTGCATCCGATACAACTCAGGAAGCAGTGAAGAAAGGAAGTGCAGATATTCATCTTACCCCTAACGGCAAATATCTATACGCTTCTAACCGATTAAAAGCAGATGGTATTGCTATATTTAAAGTGAATCAACTGAATGGTAAACTCACAAAAATAGGATATCAATTTACAGGAATTCACCCTCGTAATTTTATAATTACGCCCAACGGTAAATTATTACTGGTTGCATGCAAAAACAGCAATGTAATCCAGGTTTTCAGAATTAATTATAAAAATGGCCTGCTTGAAGATACAGGCAAAAAGATTGAGCTTGACAAGCCTGTTTGTCTGAAGTTTGCAAGTATGAAATAGAACAGGGATTATATGTTAAGATCTGATTTTAGAGCAAACAATGAATAGAGATATAAAAGTATCACAATAAATTTGTTCTGTTTTTAAAATTAATAAGGGGATGAACTTTCAAGAGTTCATCCCCTTATTAATTTTAAAAAACAGAGTTTATCACCGATTATAATAAACTTACAGCCAAAGTAAAAAAGAGCGATCTATATTTCACTGTAATTATTTGATTTACTATTTATTATATATACAACAGACAGACATTTATGACTTAATTAAAGCATTTAGTCTATTTGATTTTTAACAAGAAAGCTATTCACCAATTTATAATCCGGAAGCCATTTCTTTCACCTTCGCCCTGCTAATCTTTCCGCTCTCAGTCTGAGGAATAGCATCTACCAATATTATCTTTTTCGGCATCTGATAAGGAGAAAGCAGTTTTGCCATCTCATCCTTTAAAATCTCCGTATTTACGGGAGGAACAACTAGCAAAACCACGATTTCACCAAACTTTGGGTGTGACTGAGAGGTCACTGCAAAAGGAGTATTGAGCAGTGGCTTCAACTTTGCTTCCACCTGTTCAATCTGAATCTTTACCCCTCCACTATTTATTGTGTTATCCTTTCTGCCCAATATATCAAAGCTACCATCTGCATGAATTTCAGCAATATCATTCGTTACTAAACGTTCATCACTGACTAATGGAGCATCAATCACCAAAGTATCCTCGGGAGATAACGAGAGATTTACCGATGAAAACGGACGATAACTTAAAGAAGCCTCCTGTCCGCTGATTCTTCGTAATGCAATATGAGAAAGCGTTTCAGTCATTCCATACGTGCAATAAATCTCACTAGGAAAGTCTTTTAGCTCTTCTTCCAGCAGAGGATCAATTGTACCGCCACCAATAATCAATATTTCTGTTTGCTTCAAGCGTTCCCTTTCCTCAGGAATCTGCAGACTGTTGAATACCTGCAAGGGTACCATTGCCACAAAACGAAATGGTTTGTCTAGCTTCTCGAAGGGATGTCCGCATGAAGCCATGAAATGCAAATCCAGCCCGGCAATCAGAGCCCTGACAGCCATCATCTTGCCGGCAATATAATCCATTGACATGCAGATTAAAGCTGTATCACCTTTTCTCAGATTGAGGAATTCACAAGTCAGACGGGCACTTTGCATCATCTGTTCCTTGCGGACAACCAGCTCTTTCGGTTTACCGGTAGAGCCGGAGGTGTGCACCTTTATATGAGTATCCCCGTCAAACCACTGAAACAGAAAAGTATATAATCCGCAATATTCAGACTTATCTTTCAGAAAACTTAATATCTCCTCATGGGAATAAGTAACACCATCCAGTGTCAGTGACTGTTTCTGAATATCCAGTTCAAATATTTGTTTATCACTTTGCGCCATACCAAAGTTTATCTTCACGAATGTACAAAGGCATTTCTACATTGTCAGTAAAAAGCATGCCAGTTCCCAATCCCTGCGGAAGAGTTGTGGGAAGTGTAGCACACCACTGTGCTATTGCATTCAGCCCAATATTCGATTCCAAAGCAGAAGTAATCCACCACCCTATATTTTGGTTGGTTGCCTCATTAATCCACTCCGTACATCCACATATCCCTCCGTGAAGAGACGGTTTCAGAATTATGTACTGAGGATTGATCTTTCTTAATAATTCTGCTTTCTCAGCTAATGAGTTACAGCCAATCAGTTCCTCATCCAAAGCAATAGGAATGGGTGATTCTTTCGTGAGCCTAGCCATCTCCTCCCATTGTCCGGCCCTTATAGGCTGTTCAATGGAGTGAATATCAAGTTCCGCCAACCGGTTCAGTTTGCTCAATGCATCTCCGGGAGCAAATGCACCATTGGCATCGACCCGAAGCTCTACCTCTCTGGCTGTAAAATGTTTACGGATATGTCGCAGTAAAGACATCTCCTCTTCAAAGTTAATTGCACCTATTTTAAGTTTAATACAACGAAACCCCAGCTCCATCTTCTTCTCAATCTGATGATACATCTGAGCATAATCTCCCATCCAGATAAGACCGTTAATAGGTATACCACGCTCCCCACGGGAAAAAGGAGTATCCCATAGAGCAAAGCTATTGGCATTATAATGCAACAAAGCTATTTCCAGTCCGAAAAGAATAGAAGGATAAAACCGCAAAGCCTCCTTGTCCAATTCACCGGTTTCTTCCAACCGGTGACAAGCCGCTTTCAGAATCTCTTCATATTCCGGTAGGTCATCGCAGCTAAGATTAGGCAGCGGAGCACACTCTCCCAGCCCAATCCTCTGAGGTTCTTCCACAGAGGTGAGACCAATATACCACACTTTCCGCGTATTATACACTCCGCGGGAAGTTCCGGCTGGTTGTTTAAAGTGTAAAGTTGAAGGACGTATGGTCGTTTTAAAAGTCATCTTTAAGGGAATTTAGGGAACTGTTTGAAATCGGGTTTACGTTTTTCAAGGAATGCATTCTTGCCTTCTTGTGCCTCTTCAGTCAGATAATAAAGAAGAGTGGCATCTCCCGCAAGTTCCTGAATACCAGTCTGACCATCAAGTTCCGCATTCAATCCGGCTTTAATCATACGTAGAGCCAGCGGACTATGTTGCATCATGGTCTCTGCCCATTCAACTACTTCGTCTTCAAGCTTATCCAAAGGAACCACTTTATTTACCAATCCCATATCCAAAGCTTCCTGAGCACTGTACTGACGACAAAGGAACCAGATTTCACGAGCTTTCTTTTGTCCCACACAACGAGCCAGATAAGAAGAACCAAATCCGGCGTCGAAACTACCTACCCTAGGACCTGTTTGCCCAAAGATTGCATTGTCAGAAGCTATAGAAAGGTCGCAAACCACTTGAAGCACATGGCCTCCACCGATAGCATAACCATTAACCATAGCGATAACCGGTTTAGGAATAGAACGAATCTGCTTCTGAACATCAAGCACACTCAGTCGTGGCACACCATCTTTGCCAATGTATCCACCTTTACCTTTTACATTCTGGTCACCTCCCGAACAAAAAGCCTTATCTCCGGCTCCGGTAATAACCACCACACTGATGTCGGCACATTCACGGCAAATAGCCATCGCATTACTCATTTCCCCTGTAGTAGTGGGTGTAAATGCGTTTCTGTAACGAGGACGATTGATAGTAATCTTCGCAATCCCATTATAAAATTCAAACAGGATGTCTTCATATTCCTTGATGGTTTCCCATTTTCTATTCTCCATACAATATCTATTTTAGATTATGATAATATGATTTAAATACTTCCGCATTAATCTCCATTGAAGTTTTTGTCTCCAATAGTATCGGTTTATCGGAAGTGTTGCTCACAAAAGTAATAATATTCTCTTTTAGTTCTGTCTCATTTTCTGCCGAAAGATACAAAAACCCCATAGCCATAGCCCACTCTTTTGCTCCGGTATTATGCCGATAAGAGATATGCTCATCCAATGATTCAGCTTTATTCAGTCCGGGAAGCAGATGGAAAATCTCTCCGCCCCCATTGTTTACTAATAAAATACGTAGATTCTTATTGATATGTTTGTTCCAAAGTCCGTTTACATCATAGAAAAAGCTGAGATCGCCAATCACAAGAAATGTAGGTGCCGGATGAATTGCAGCAAATCCTACCGCAGTAGACATAGAACCATCTATTCCACTTGTTCCACGATTACAGAAAACAGGAATTCCCGGATTCAAATCAAAAAGCTGAGCATTGCGTACCGTTGAACTATTACCCAACTGCAAAGCAGCCTTTTCAGGTAAAAGAGGGAAAAGCGTTTTCAGCACCAATAAATCCGAAAATGGCATGGTAGCTGTGTATTCTTTGCTTTTGTTTCTCAGTTTGTCCGACTCATTTCTCCAGAGCAAACTGTAAGATATAGTCTGTTGTTCAGTGGGTGAGCCGAGTAAAGCGAAAAAGTTCTCATCCATCTCAATCACATCTGTCAGCGATTGAAAAAGATCGGGTACAGATCCGTCAGAAGAGAGATGCCAGTGCTGAGTGGGATGTTGTTTTCTCAGGAACTGCTTCATTCTTTTGGATACCACATGACCACCAAAGGTTATCAGTAGATCCGGAGCAAACTCATCCCACTTTTCAGTAGGAAGAGCATATATTATCTGATCAAAATTCTCTATTATCGGGCAAGAAGATACATTAGCCGTATGCTCTGCAAGAATCACACAATCCCACTCTTTCGCAACTCCTTCAAGCACTTTTCTCACCTTTTCATCGGGTGGAAGTTGGCCAACAAGGATCATTCGTTTACTGCTTTGTGTCCATTGATTGCGGAAGTAGTCACTATTATCCAACGATTTTGGATAACCACCGGAATAGCGTATAGTTCTTACCTGAGGAAGCTCCTTTTCGGTAAATTCAAAGAGAGGTTCTGAAAGTGGGACATTAATCTGCACCGGCCCATTTCCATGATGCATCAGTTCAAGCAAAGCTTCATTTATTAATCGGTTGCAATACCACTCATCTTCTTTGGCTATAGGTTCAGGAAGCTGAACAGATTTCTTTACCAGCGTATTAAATACCCCTGGCTGAGGAAGCGTTTGTCCATCCATTTGTCCAATCCATGCTGCAGGACGGTCGGCAGAAATAACCAGAAGCGGTAATTGTTGATAGAAAGCCTCGGCCACAGCAGAACCAAAATTTAGTAAGGCTGTGCCGGAAGTGCAGCACACAGCCACAGGTCGCTGAAGTTTCTGAATAAGTCCAAGTGCAAAGAAAGCAGCGCTCCGCTCGTCCACCACCGTAAAGCATTTGAATGCGGGATGCTGTGAAAGAGTCTGAGTAATCGGAGCAATACGCGAACCCGGTGAAACCACCACGTGATCAATGCCATATTCAAGCAACAGCGCTGCCAACTGAAGAACATTCTTTTTATTCGAATACATAAAAAACCTCCAACTTTATTTGATTATCGCCAACATCGTTTGCAATTTGGCTTCCGTCTCTTTCCACTCCATTTCCATTTCCGAATGAGAAAGCAGTCCTCCTCCTGCATATAAGGTGAGACAAGAAGAACCGATCTCCATGCAACGCAGATTCACATACAAATCCGTCTTTCCATCGGGATTTATCCACCCCATAAAGCCGGAATAGTAGCGGCGGCAGTATCCTTCATTTGCCAATATAAACTGATACGCCTCATCTTTGGGAAGTCCGCACACAGCCGGCGTGGGATGCAATAAACTGAGCAAGCTGCCTAATCGTTCTTTCTCTGACAACTCAAAAGAAAATTCACTCTTGAGATGCGCCAATTCTCCAGCACGAACGGTAAAAGGTCCTTTCGCCTCCGGCTTTATGCCGAAAGAGTTCAACTGGTTTCCTACATAATCTGCTACCAACTGCTGTTCCCTTATATTCTTTTCACTCCATGCATCCGGCAAAGAAGCCCGATGAAAAGGCAAAGTTCCTGCAAGAGCCACCGTATTCCAGTGCTCTCCTTCCCCGGAAAGCAAAATCTCGGGTGTACTGCCCAGCCATGTTCCCGTTTCAGGGGTATGATACAGATAAACAAATGCATCAGCATATCGTTCACAAGCATTATGAAGAGCCTTTTCAAGTGAAAAAGAAAAATCCTTTGCGTGAGTAGAGGTACGAGATAACACCAACTTCTCAAAAGTCTTCTCCTTTAGAGAGTCAATAAATGATGCGAAAGCTTGTTTGTAAGAATCGTAATCATCCTTTTCAACGGAGTTTTTCCCAATATTATCCGTAGAGTTCTCTGCTTCCACAGCATACTTTTCCTGAGATAAGTAGTTATTTATATCCTGCCATCCTTCAATTAAAATATCCGGTTGCATCAACATCAGCGGAGAAGAATCTGTAGTCTGAAACGGAGCAAAGACAAATCCTGTCTTCCCGTTCAGCTCATTCAAATCCATCAAACGAAGTAGCGGATCAACCGTCTGAAGAATTAAAATCGGTTCTCCATTTGGAGTCCGATAAATAACAAAGCTTTTATTGTGCTTGATAAGTGCTTCAATCCCTTTCATCTGGCCTCCCTCTCCGCACTAAAAATCTATCTGTCATCGTTGCTTTTTTATTGAAGCACAAAAGTAAGACTATTTTTCTGATAATCCTTAAAACGGCTCTTGGATTAACTTAATGCAGGATTATGTATGCCGAAGTTTCATTTGACTTTACAAGGGATTGAATATTGTTTTATCAAATATAGCCATGCAATAGCAAAAATACATATTATGAAGAAGTACTATCTCTATTGAGTCATTTAGCATTTGGTAAAAAACTAGCAAGTGCCGACAAGGCTCCACAAGCTTTCTTATAAACAAAAACGTTCTTATAACCAAAAATGGAAAAAGAATAAAAGGGCCAGAAATAGATCACTTTTCTTAAACGCAAATAATATTTAAGATTCATCTTTGTAATTGGTATATCAAGAAAATCTTTGAGCTTCATCCTCATCTCACAAATATATTCCTCAACATTATTCTCTTGAGAACATGACAGCACATATTTGACCTGACGAATAGTTCTCTTAACAGTAAGAGTATTAAACTTATAACTATCCTGACCAAATATTTTTTGTTCTTTTGCAAAGAAATAACGATTATAATTTGCCAGAAAGAAATGATACCTAGCCTTCGGATTTACAATATGGATAATACTGTTTGAACGCTGCAGATAATGATATTTAGCCAAATCTACTTGTACTACATTTTCTGCTAACGAGAAGCACTTATAGATCGTAGAGTAATCTTCGTATAAAACACCTTCTGGAAACCTATAAAAGTTAAACAATTCCTTTTTGTACAATTTATTCCATACATAACTTTTTATTCCTTTATCAAGAAGTATTTTCTTCAAAGCATCATCTTTGCTATAAGTAAATACTTCTCCACTATTTTTCACTTTTTTATTTTTAGGGATTATATGAGAATCACTTTCTTCATAGAAAGAGCAAATAGAAATATCTGCATTGTAATTCTTAATAGCGCTATATAAAAGGCTAAACATATCATTATCAATCCAATCATCACTATCGATAAAGCTAATATATGGAGCTTTAGCTACATTTATCCCTGCATTTCTTGCAGAAGATAAATCTGGAAAGGGTAATCTAATAGTTTTAATACGTTCATCTTTCTTTTGATATTCTTTACAAATATCAAAAGAAGAATCTGTAGAGCCATTATCGACCAAAATAATCTCTATTTCTTTTAATGTCTGACAAAGGATCGAATCAAGGCATTTAATCAAATATGCCTCAACATTATATACCGGAACAATAATACTTATCAAAGGATTTTCCATTTCGTTCTTAATTTAAGGAGCAGAGCTCAATTTTTTTTTCTTTAAAAGATTATCTATCTCATTTTCTACAAAAAAAAACATCTAAACGATTCAATTATGCTTATTAAAACTAAAAAATATTCAGTTTTTTATGCCATACGTAAACGAAAGATGTAAAAATCATCGCTTAAAAAAATTAAATGAAAGAAAAAGCCGACAATAAAAAATGGTATTATTCCTAATAATGATTTTATCCGGATATGTGCTTGAGAAATAGATAAATTCTTTGCCCTTTTATAAATAAGAACTGGCAACATGATAAATGGCCCCATTAAGTAAGTAATTAGTTTAGTTTATAGTTTTCAAGAAATAGTGCACAAATATAATAATTAATTTTCAATGTAACAATAGCATGATTTCATTTAACAATATGCATCAAATAAATCTCAATAAAAGATTTAAAAATCAGCCAAAATAATCCAATCTATTTATATTACTTTGATTATATATATAGCTTATATATAATCAAAGTAATCAATCTTTTTCAAAAAAAATACGAAGAACTAAAAAATACTGCATGATTTCTAATATTTATTTTCACCACTATTGGAGTAGCTAACTAAAATCGAACATAAGGTTAAGCTAAATGTTTTAACTTATTATGGGAGAAAGAAAAGAATACGACTCTGATTTCAAAGTAAACGCAGTCAAATTAAGCTATGAGAGAAAGAACCTCACTGGCTTATCCAGAGATCTTGGTATAACGCCTTATCTGATCTATCGTTGGAGAAAAGAATATAGCCAATATGGTGAAGGAAGTTTTCCTGGCAATGGAGTTCCTAAGTTGACTCCTGAGGAGAAAGAAATAGCTGAACTTAGGGAAAAGCTTCGAAAAATAGAAGTTGAAAATGAGATATTAAAAAAAGCGCTTCACATTATCTCCAAGAGCGATCGATGATTTATCAGTTCATACGTTCCAATGATAAGATCTGGCCGATTGAGGTAATGTGTAATGTCCTTAAAGTGTCCCGAAGTGGTTATTACAGATGGATTAAAGGCTCTCAAAGCAGACGGGCCGTAAAACGTAAATCCATATGTAAAGAGATTCAGATTGAATACTTTCAGGCAAAATGCCGTTATGGAAGTATACGAATAACTAAAGAACTAAATAAAAGGAATGTAAAGATCTCCAGAACAACTGTTGCACATTATATGAAAGAGATGGGTATTCAAAGCAAATTATCAAAGAAATATAAGATTACTACAGATTCAAATCACTCCGAACCAGTGGCAAATAATATCCTTAACCGATCTTTTGAGATGGATGTACCTTCAAAGGCTTGGGTCTCTGATATTACTTATATACCAGTCGTAGGAGGATTTTTATATTTAACAAGTGTGATTGATCTTTTTGACAGGAAAATAATTGGATGGAGCGTTAGCGAAAATATGGCAAGTGAATCGACTGTTATACCAGCCTTTAATAAGGCTGTAAGCAACCGTAAACCTCAAACGCAAATGATCTTTCATTCTGACAGAGGCTCACAATATGCTAGCAAAGCTATGGTTAGTATGTTGAAGTCCTATGGTATTCGGCAAAGCATGAGCCGTAAAGGGAATTGCTGGGATAACGCTGTTGCAGAGAGTTTCTTTAAAACATTAAAGGCAGAACTTATCTATGGGAGTAAGATATTGTCTAAAGAAAAAATGAAAACGCAATTATTTGAGTTTATCGAAATATGGTATAATAGAAGAAGAAGACATTCTGCTCTAAAGAACCTTACTATTGAAGAGTATTGGAATGAATATATTCAGAAATTTAATAAATTGTCTAATGTTGCTTAACCTTGTGTCTAATTTTAGTTGGCTACTCCACTATTAATGCTAGAAATAAAAAGATGAAAATTTATTATAATCTCCTTCATGAAACATTTTACTTAATTGAATACTACACGGTTGTTTCCCTGATGATCCTGAATATAATAATGATAAGTGGGTGTTGTGCCATTCATTGTTATATAACCACCATCAACAAGTATTCTGATGAGAGTCCTATTTTCATAGATCACATTGCCGCAATAATCCGTCAGAGTAATTCCTGCTACTTTATCAGCAGGAACAAGAAGCATACTTCCCATTGGTACCAACAGATTCTCAGTAGTTGTTACTTGTTTTACTTTTCGTTTTACTCCCGATGCATCACAAAGATACTCTGAGGTATGCCCTTCGGTAAATTGTAAAGCACTTGGCAAATTTAATATATTGAATTTTTGCTCTTTTCTTATATGGATCTCTTGTTAAATTTCCATTGCTATCATAAGTATATTCAGGAGTACCGCTACTTGTCTTTACAAAGTTGAATGCTCGGAGTATAAGTATTCATATTTTGGTTCACATCTCTGCCATCTATAAAAATATACATATTTATAAATCAACGCATTACAAAATTCAGTAATCACACCGTGGTGTAGATGGTGTACTAAAAAAGAGTTTTTTTAGGTTCCAGAAATATAATTTTGAGAATTCCGCAAAATGCAGAATTTTTAAAAATTCATTTTCCAGAACGAAAAAAGAACAATTTATCTACACCATGTACACCACTCTAAACCATATTCAACTGACAGTCAACATCATTGGTTCTTCATCACTTTAGTTGAAGGTTATATATTTATGTTCTTTTTGATTTTTGATATATGCATAGCGATTATTTTGTATACATATATCATTATATATATATTTAATAGTTAGGATATTAGGCTTATATTTTGTATCTTTATATCGCCAAACAAAAAGAACAAAGCAATGCCTAAATATCCTAACAAGAACAAATATAACAATAAAACTCTAAAGCAAAGTTTCAGAACAACAGAAACTTTTTCCAATACAATACAACCTTTCAACGAAATTTTCAAATCTTCAATGCTTCATGTCGAATCATTAAGGGTTATAGACGCATTGATTTATATGTATTTGAAATCCTCAGAAATGTATGGCATTTGTCCATATTGTGGAGCGATAAGTTATAAGGTACATAGTGTTTATATCCGAACTCTGAGAGATTTACCTGTTCTAAACCGCAAAGTCAATATACTTTTTCAGGCTCGTAAGTTTTTCTGCAAGAATACAATTTGTTCGAAGAAAACTTTCGCGGAACAACCCGGGGATGAAATATGCAGATATAGAAGACGCACTAAACGTTGTGAAACTATTATTGGTAATCTTGGCGTAAAAATGTCCGCCATAAATACCAGATTGTTATTGAAATCGATGCAGATACCGGTGAGCCCAAGCACTGTTCTAAGAACAATCTATCGGATGATTCTACCTGATTGTGGAGTAGTAACAGCTGTTGGCGTAGATGATTGGGCTTTTCGCAAGGGGGTAACTTATGGGAGCATCCTTGTTGATTTGAAGACGGGAGATGTAATTGATTTGCTTGCTGACAGAGAAACAGAGAGCTTTGAATGTTGGATAAGAAAACATACCGATGTAAATTTGGTCAGCCGTGACCGATCCACTAATTATTCTTCGGCTATAGCTAATACTGGAAGAGGAATAGCGGAAGTTGTCGACAGATTTCATTTAGTAAAGAATATGTCTGATTGTGTAACCAAAGTAATAATCGATAATTATTCGGATTATAGAAATGCAATTCGCCCGGAAGAGGTAACTATGAGTGAAACCACATTGGAGGAATCAGAGGTATTCTCTGAAACGTCCGTCGAACTTGAGCAAAAAAACGATCCCAGAATTAATATGTTTAATGAAGTAAAAGAGCTGCAGTTTAAGGGGTTTAAGATCAATGCAATTGCAAGAAAATTGCACATTGCCAGACAAACGGTTCGTAAATACATGCAGTATAAGACACTCCCTAAAAGAAGAAGCAATGCGAGAAATGAATATTACAAATATGATCAGTATGTGGAGAATGAATATGCCAAAGGGGAAACATTGAAAGACATTTATGAGGATATACTAAATAAAGGCTTTGAAGGAAGCATTACTCCATTCTATTACCATTACAAGTATCTCAGTCGAAAAAGAGTTAAGAAAGCCGGATGTATCAGAAAGGAAAAACCGGTTGACAATCGGGAACCATTAATTCCTGTAAAAAATATATCTGCAGTTGTTTTCAAAAGTATACGAGAATACAAACTGAATGAAAAAGATAAAGATTTAATGGGCATATTAATGGGACTTAAATGGTTTGAATCTTTATATAAAGCAGCGGAATCGTTCTATAAAGTAATTATGGGCAACAAAGCTGAACTATTGGATCAATGGATTGAAGAACATAGAAATACAACTCTCTCTAAATTGAGAACATTTATCATAGGTATAAAATTAGATATTAAAGCTGTTAGGAATGCTATCATTTACCCCGTATCAAATGGAATTGTTGAGGGGTTCGTGAATAAACTTAAAGCTATAAAAAGAATAATGTACGGAAGGGCAAGCTTGGAACTGCTAAAAAGGAAAATGATCTTCACAAACAAAAGCTTTCAACTAAAGTGATGAAGAACCACTCGTATCAGAGTTAATAAATTAATCGGTCAACTAATTATAGGCTTAGAAACATTAGTAGTCAGCTGGAATCAGTTTAATACAAATGAAACGGGAGATCAATAAAAAAATGTACATGTTTACTCCCAAACATGTACAAGATTGGGTTCAAACATGTACATGTTTGGAAAAAGACAACCTTTTGTTTTTTCTAAATTCCGGTTAGTGATTAATTAGTTATCGCTTTATAACTATGAACTTCCAAACCTCAATAAGCCAGAAGAAGAAAAAATCATTATCTTTGTACGGAACTTGTACCGATAAAAACAATCATTCCGAATTAAAGAGCAATGGCAAAACAGAAATATTATGTGGTTTGGGAAGGCGTTACTCCGGGAATCTATACTTCCTGGACCGAATGCCAGCTTCAGATAAAAGGATTTGTAGGTGCAAAATACAAATCTTTCAACTCCAAAGAAGAGGCCGATCAGGCTATTTCTTCCTCACCTTATGCTTATATGGGGAAGAAAACCAAATCAACTACTAAAAGAGCTCTCCCTGCATGTGTTATTGAAGAAGGTCTGGCTGTTGACGCTGCCTGTAGTGGTAACCCTGGTGCTATGGAATATCGGGGTGTTTATTTAAAAACAAGAGAAGAAATTTTCCATTTTGGCCCGATGAAAGGGACCAACAACATCGGCGAGTTTCTGGCTTTGGCTCACGGATTGGCTTTGCTTAGTAAAAAGAATCTCACAATGCCTATTTATAGTGACAGCGCAAATGCTATAAGCTGGATTAAACAAAAGAAATGCAAAACCAAACTCCCCCGCACACAAGAAACGGAAGAGCTGTTTCAGATTATAGAACGTGCAGAAATCTGGCTGAAGAATAATAAATTCCCTAACCGGATTATCAAATGGGAGACAAAAGAGTGGGGAGAAATTCCTGCCGACTTTGGCAGAAAATAATTCTCCCATGAAAGAAATATCAATATTACTTTAACTTCTTAGCATTACATCTATTGTGATTTTTTGTTTTTCCGAGTAAACACAAACCGAAGCATACAATAGTTTGTGGGGACTGCAACCATCAACACAAAAACCGGAGCTAATACTTTAGATACGCCAATAAATAAAAAAGCATTCAACAAGAACATATGGATTGAGTAATTAACCAGATGGCTAAAACTAAATCCAATAGCCCTCATAGTAGAGGGAGAAGATCTAAAAGTAAGAAAACAGGTCATAAAAAAATTGCAGAAAAAACTCACAACATATCCTATAGTATAAGCTATATTTACATTGATGTGTGATTGCAAAAAGTAGTAGATTGTATAATGTATGGCACTAGCAATACATCCAACTATCGCATACCTCAATATTTGCCGAATCGTTTCTTTATTTTTGAGATATGTCTGTAGCATAATTTTTATAGTACATTTCATAACAAAGTTTTAGCCATATAATAAAACAAGGTAAAGCCTTTAATGCATAAGGACGAATCAAACATTTCTTTATTACACTAGGAAAAAGATCTGTTGGAGATAAACTAGTTAATATAAAAGCAAAAATCATAAGTGCAACATCTGTTTTTGTTCGCTTCCATGGAGAAGTTACATACCACAAACAGACTCCAATTAAAGCTATAATATAACTACTGGATTCACTTCCGGTACTAAATAGTACGACAAACATTAAAGAAGAAGCCAGTATAGCATAACGAAAAGCTATGTGCTTATATTGGTTCAATCTGAAATATGGTACAATAAAGGCCAATGCAGCCGCTAATAATATCCAGATATCCGAATAAGAGGTGCAACCCGAAATTTTACGAATCATGCCAAGTGCTGAGATATTCTGATATCCGGACAATAAATTCACGCCATTCTTTTGAGACAAACTTAGCCACCACTCCTTATACTGAGAAATTATGTATTCCGGACTACTTATTAACATTGGAGCACAAAACATAATAAAAGCCCAGCCTAATGTAGATAAAACAAATGTTTTTTTATGCTTTGAGAAAAAGAAAAAAGCAAATCCCATTATGCCATACAGCTTTACGAAAGTTCCCAGCATAATAAAGAAAGTTGCCCAAACATCCTTCTCTTTCTCAACACAATAAAACGATGCAATAATAACGGCAGCAATAGTTATATTAAATTGCTGCATAAATAAAGCTGTAAGCAACTCATTAGCACAAAACCAATATATAAAGATATGCTGCTTTTGAGACAGTGGTAATTTGCGTATAGCATAATACAATGTAACTGTCAAGGCAATAACCCAGAATGCTTTCCCCATCATATTGGGACAAATTGAGAATGGGGCAATAATCAAACTAAAAAAAGGGCCATAATGATTTGTATCATAATATTCCGGATAAGTAGAATATAAAGATGTCTTCTGAATTGTATGCCAGAACACGCCCTTAAATATCAAATAATTGTTCCCTTTTGATTTTATTAACCCAGAGACTATTGACAATATTGCCCATAATCCAAATAACGTGCGATAATCTTTAAAGAAACTTCTGTTAACAAAAGTGTTTAGTTTACTGATGGCGCTCATTGATGCAATCTTCTTTTTTTTCAGTTTTTAAAAAGTCTTCCTTTAATTCCTGGTTTGAGTTTTCATCAATATTGTAAAGAGGACGCTGCTTAATTTCAACATAGATATTACCTATATATTCTCCAACAATACCAATAGAAAGCAAAACCACACTTCCAATGAACCATAATGAAAGCATCAAAGAAGTCCATCCTGGAACAATATGATGTGTGAAAAAAGAGATTAATACATACACAAATATCCCTAATGTTATAAGCAGAAACAAGAATCCTATGACAAATATCAGGTGCATTGGTCTTGTAGAAAAGGATGTTATTCCATCAACAGCCAATTTTAGCATTTTCTTTAAAGTATACTTAGATTTGCCAGCTATTCTTTCGCTAATCACATCTTCTACTATGGCCGACTTATACCCCATGAGTGGAATAATTCCTCTCAAATATAAATTCTTTTCTTTATACAAAGATAATTGTTGTAATGCTCTACGACTAATCAATCTAAAATCGGCATGATTATAGATAGCCTTGACTCCTAATTTATCTTGTATTTTATAAAAGCCAATAGCCATACTTCGTTTTAAGAATGGATCTGCTTTACGAGATACTTTTACTCCATATACCACATCATATCCCTCTTCATAGCGATCAATCATCTCCTCCATTGCATTTAAATCATCCTGCAAATCAGAGTCGATAGTTACAACTGCATCGCAAACATTTTTCACGGTCATCATTCCAGCCATTATGGCATTCTGATGACCAACATTGCTAACTAAACTAATTCCTTTGATATAAGGATTGGTTTCCTGCAAATCCTGAATAATATTCCACGTATTATCTTTACTTCCATCATTAACATAAAGTATATAACTATCTGGAGATATTTTTCCTTTATGAATAAGAGTCTCAAAAAATTCCGTAAGGCGTTCTGCTGATTTTCTCAGAACATCCTGTTCATTAAAACAGGGAGAAACAACTGCTAGTCTCATTTATAAAATGACTTTATCTGATTAATTATTTTCGCTCATAACCCTTTTAGTAAATTCAGAGAAAGTGATAAAAGAATTTTTATTCTTAAACTTCTGAACAAAATCATCCAGACGTTTTACCATATCAGACCCTGAATTATTTTTTATGATAAAAGGCATTTTCCATTCAGGATGCTCTTTCAATGCATAGAATTCCCATGGGTGAAAATAAACAACCAAGTATCCATCATGCTTTAAGGTATATGCACATAACTTTCTGTATATTGCTGCAGGTAAGTTATGATAAGAAAGCCAGAACAATGGGAATCTAAATATGGGAGTAACAGAAGAAGGTATTTGTAATACTCCATTTTCCATAAAATAAGTCCGTTTAGAAAAAAGATGCATATATCTTCCAGGAATAAATGTTGGGTTTAAAGAGGAATTATATTCATAACCAGCTTTATAGATATCTTCTTTATCAATAGGCATCATCCGTGCTTGCCTGTATCCGCGTACTTTAACGTTACAAAGGTCTTCTAATTTATCTTTTGATTTCTTTAAGTCACCAGATTCAAAAGTCCAATGATAATATCCATGAGATGCAATTTCATGACCTTCGCTTTTTATTCGTTCCATTATTTCAGGAGCATGTAATGCAAAATTTGCAGTACAAAAAAAAGTAGCTTTAACTTGATTGCGCTTCAAACAATCTAAAATTTTATTCGTCCCTTCTATCGAAACTTTTATTTGCGACTCCATACAGAAGTCAACATTATGTTCCAAGGGAACATCAAACTCCTCAATATCAAAACTCAACAATATCATAATGAAAGGTTTAATTAGTTTAATTATAGTTTTTATAATGGATGAGACAACTCTTTAAAAAACTGTCATTCTAATCCAAAACAATTCTTTTCTTCTACTATGCTATAGAACAAAGAATATTTTTAATAGGGTTTTCTTATATAAAAAAAGAACCAGAGAAATATTTTTTTACTTCAAAGACCGATATAATTATGAAAAGGTATTCAAAATATTCTTATCCCAACAATGATTTACTATTTATTACCAAAACAAAGTGCAAATATAGATATAATATTCATAAAAATGACACTCTTATATTTATTAATAAAAGTAAAATTTTTTATACCAAGAAAGCGAATAGAATATACTTAACATATTTTAAAGACGCATCATCTTTAATTAGAATATCATAACATTTTATCATATAACAAAATGAAGAATTAATTTCACATAATATAAATTGAAATAATATTTAATTCACTAATTATCAAAACATAAAACTATAATTATAAAATAATTCAGGATAAATATATATTAAACAATTTAGGATCAGACAGTAAGCCAGATTATTCAAAATATATTAAATAAGCTAAATTAAAATTTATAATTTATGAATTAAAATTTTCTAATTAGAAAATTCAACAAATTATAGTTAACTTTACCGCAATTACAAAAAGAACTAAACTAAACTATTATCATTGCTTCACATAACTGTCAGATTATGAAGTGATGATTGTATTTTTTATTAAGACTAATATCATTAGATTTGCTATGAATAATAAAAAATGGACTTTACTAAACAATTTTTTGCATAAAGATTTTCACCTTATTTTCTCAATATGGACAATCGCCTCAATCACATGCATTCTTTTGAGATATTTCAGAGATAGATATAATAATTATCGGATCTTCAAAAATGTCTTTTGGCACACGTTTCATCAGCTACCACTCTATACCCATTATCCTAAAGAATATTTTGACATCAATCATTATGGCGTATTTTTTAGTACAGTAATTTTTCCATTCTCCATCCTTCCAGATTTCATAGGTTTGGCATTATGGGGGGCGGCTAATGCCTGTTTACTGTTCTACGCCATTCGGAAATTACCCATGAACAGGAATCAGCATTTATTCATTTTCTTATTCTGTATCTATGAACTTTGCACTTCGGTTACTGCACAACAGTTTAACATTGGAATAGCTGCTATAATTGTTTTATCTTATTATCTAATAGAACAAAAAAAAGACTTTTGGGCCGCCTTTTTTATTATGCTGGGCACTTTTACCAAAATATATGGAATCGTAGGGCTCGCCTTTCTGCCATTCTCCAAAAACAAAAAAAGCCTCCTCCTCTCTTGCCTGTTTTGGAGCGTATTTATGTTTCTTTTCCCCATGATTTTCACTTCGCCATCCTATGTATTTGAGCAATATCATTCCTGGTTTGTAGAGCTTATATGTAAAAACAATCATAATCTTTTTGCTTATTATCAGAATATATCTCTATTAGGATTTGTAAGGAAAGTAAGTGGAAGCAACTATTCAGATTTATGGCTAATTATTCCTGGAATTATTCTTTTTTGTCTGCCATATTTAAGAATAAAGCAATATCGTTCTCAAAGTTTCCGAATGATGTTACTAGCCTCCGTATTGCTCTTTGTTGTACTATTCAGTACAGGAAGCGAGTCTAGTTCCTACATTATCGCCATAGTAGGAATTGCCATCTGGTATATCAAAACTCCTTCAGAAACCAAAACATTAAACATGGCTCTTCTGATCTTTGCTTTTTTCATTACCGAGATATCATGCACTGATTTGTTCCCAAAAGAGATAAGAAATACCTTTATTATTACTTTTTCGCTTAAGGCATTACCTTGCATGCTTATTTGGTTTAAAATTTGTTATGAATTATACTTTCTTGACTTTTGTCAAGAAGAAAGTATTCCAAATAATCTAAAATGAATAATAGACAAATAGATTATTTGTGAAATACAATATTTATGTTGTATATTGCGCCCTCTTTTTATCCATCAATTAATAGCCGACAATATGAAAATTGCATTTGATGCAAAACGAATCTCACATAATGCTACTGGCCTAGGAAACTACAGCCGATACATCATTAACATTCTATCAAACTATCATCCCGATAATCAATATCAACTTTATTTTCCTTCTAAGGGAAAAGGCAAATTGCGTGCCCAAATTCCAGAAAAACAGCATATAAAAGACTTCTATCCAAAAGGTTTATATTCTGTATCCTTTTTCAAATCTTTCTGGCGCTCTTGGAATATTACAAAAGACTTAAAACAAAACTCTCCTGTTCTTTTTCACGGTTTAAGTAATGAAATACCATTTGGATTAAAAGGAACAGGTATAAAATCAATTGTAACTATCCATGATCTTATTTTCATACGATACCCGCAATTCTATCCATGGATTGACAGACATATTTATGAATACAAATTCAAAAAGGCCTGTCAAAAATCCAATAGAATTATAGCAATAAGTGAGATGACCAAAAGAGATATTATTTCTTACTTTCATATTCCAGAAGAAAAGATAGAGGTTATTTATCAAGGATGCGATAAGTCTTTTAAACAAACAGTTCCTGCTGATAAGAAACAGGAAGTGAGGGAAAAGTATAGTCTGCCAGATAAGTATATACTTTACGTAGGCAGCATTGAAAGCCGGAAAAACCTATTATTAGTAGTAAAAGCTCTGGGATTGCTAAAAGAGAAGGTGCATTTAGTAGCAGTGGGAAGACAAACCCCATATACGGAGCTGGTAAAAAAACATATTCAGGAATTGCAGCTAGAGCAACAAGTGAGTTTACTTAGCAATATTCCATTTGATGAACTTCCGGCTATCTATCAGATGGCTACCATATTTACCTATCCATCTTTATTCGAAGGTTTTGGCATTCCAATTATTGAGGCCATACATTCCGGCCTGCCTGTAATTGCAGCAAAAGGATCGTGTTTAGAAGAGTCTGGCGGACCAGACTCAATATATGTTGACCCACACAATGAACATGAAATGTGCAAAGCAATTGAATGTATTCTTGCCAATAAAGATCTGGCAAAAGAGATGGTAATCAAAGGGAAAGAATATGTGGCAAAATTTGATGATAAAATGATTGCCGAGCAGATAATCAAAGTCTATAATAAAACAATTGCAAGTGAATAAATTGGGCGAAATAAGAGAGTCAATGCTTTTGATAGTGCGAAAGCATTAACTCCATATAACTGTAAAACAGTTTAAAAGAAATCAGATCACTTGAGAATAATCGTATAAGACAAAACTGGCTTAATATAAGCTGCATTCAGATTGTTTCAAGGCCTTAGACATAAAATATCCACTAGCCAACTTTTCACTTAATGCTATCACGTTAATCTTCATTATGTGATATTGCTCAGTACTTATTGAAGCAAGAACCTCATTAAGATCCACTAAAGAATCAATACAAACTCCAATATTATTGCTTTCAACAAATTCAGCCAAAGCCGCCTTCTTCCATATAATAATGGGTAGCTGACATCTGATATAAAGAGATGTTTTATGAGGATTGTTATATTGCAGATATTCACCAAATGCTCCACTGCAACAGGATATAGAATCACCATCCCAAACCAGACCAAAATGACCTTCAGCTGTAGCAATCAATTCATCAGATGGAACAAATCCTTTATATGTATAGTTATTATTTTCACCCAATAGCTTTTCATTAAACCCTGAACCGTATAAGGTAAATCTATAAGTCTGAACATACTCTTCTAATTTGTATAGAAAAGAGTTTTTCTTATAACTCAATCCTCCCACGTACAATATATTAAAGGGGAAACCTATATCAGCTACTTTTTTAGGAGACTCTTTAGAAAGATAATCAAAGATCTCTAAACAGCCAATAATTGAGGTACTCCCGTGCCCTTTCAGCCAACTTTCCATACTCTTATTATGAGCAATTATATAATCAGAATTATTCAGGCGGGCAATCTCTTGAGAAGCCGTAAGCTTACCTCGGCGAAAAGTACCCAAGTCATGAATAACTGTCGTAATTTTCCCTCCACGCAAGTGTACTACCTTGCAAATAAATGAATAATATTTCTTCAGCGGATACTGCAAAACCAGCAAGTCTCCTTTTGAGATTAACAGACATGCCTTCAATATCCCCAATAAAGTAATTACAAACCCCAACACTTTGTTACTATACCCGGTTTGTTTCAGCCCGGCATTCTTAAAATTATTATTTGCAAATATTACTTCAATGTCAGTTTTAGCTTTATTACCGGCACTTGACAGATCTGCATAATTCTTTGAGAGGTAATATTTATTCATTTTTTTACGCTTTAGATATTGCTTAATTCTTTTTTTACCAAATTCAATGAGGCCTCAACGGTATCATCCATATCAAAATATGCATATTGAGCCAGTCGGCCACCGAGCAAAAGATTACTGTCTGATTTTGCTTTCTCTTTATACTTCAAATATATCTGATTGTTTTTTTCATCATTTACCGGATAATACGGTTCGTTATCATTGGCAAACTCACTTGGATACTCACGTGTTATTATTGTAAAAGGCTGTTTCCCGAATTCAAAATGTTTATGTTCTATGATTCGGGTATACGGAACCTTTCGCTCATTATAATTAACTACTGCATTTCCCTGGAAGTCCTCTATATCTAAACGTTCATGTTCAAAAAACAAGCCTCTATATTCGAGTTCTCCATATTCATAATCAAAAAGTTCATCAATACGTCCGGTAAAGAGAACTTTCTCTGCCAGCTTATCAAAGCCGGATCTATTCTCAAAATAATTCGTATTGAATTTTATCTCTATTCCTTGAAGTAAGGCATCAATTAATTTATTGTATCCTCCTTTCGGAATTCCCTGATAATCATCATTAAAGTAATTATTATCAAATGTAAAACGAAACGGTATCCGTTTTATTATAAAAGCAGGAAGGTCAACAGCAGATCGTCCCCATTGTTTTTCTGTATATTCTTTTATAAAAGCATAATATATATCTTCGCCACAGAGCTTAAGTGCCTGCTCTTCAAGATTCTGAGGTTCTTCAATATGAGCATAACGCATCCTTTGCTCATCCAGCTTTTCTTTTGCTTGTTGCGGAGTATTTACTCCCCAAAGTTTACAGAAAGTATTCATATTAAAAGGCAAATTATATAATACATTCTTATAATTTGCCAAAGGTGAATTTGTAAATCTATTAAATTCTACAAATGAATTAACAAACTGCCAGACTTCCTTATTACTGGTATGAAATATATGGGCGCCATACTTGTGAACATTTATAGAATCTACATTCTCACAATAAATATTCCCTCCTGTATGAGAACGTTTATCTATCATCAGGCATTTCTTCCCTTGTCTCTTTGCATGATAAGCAAAAACTGCAGCAAAAAGTCCTGTTCCCACAATTAAGTAATCGTATTTTGCCTCCATTATTTTTTAAATTTCTTAAACTTGCTTCTTTTAATTCTCAAAGATATAGCTAATCTCTGAACATTCATCAAAAACAAGAAACAGTAATCAGTTTTAGGGCGACAGTCTTTCCACTGAGTTAAACGTTGGTATACATAAAACTCTGATTTATATGGATGCATACATTTATAATGCCATGGTTTCTTGCCTCCTGTAAAATGGAGTATTGCAGGATTGCACAACTCTTTATCTAAAACATCCCAGGTTTCTTTTCTGATCCTTCTCCTTCGACGGAAAAAGCCATCCTGCATATTCCATTTAAATGGAATAAATAACTTCTTTTCGTGCAGTACCCCATTCAACACATCCTGATCGTTAAACAATAACTTCCCGGCATTGCACTTTACATAATTAACAAACTCTTCTTCCAGATTATTTTGTCTCCAGAAGTCAAGATTAACGAGCAACATTCCGGCATTAAAATACAAGAATTCTTTAGAATACCCTAAACGAGCGTAATTCTCATCTCTATCACTCCACATATCCTCTACACATCCAATTGCATACCCCGTAAGATCTATATTCCACAGATCGGCAATTGAAGAGCGAACAATTATATCGCAATCTAAATACAATACTTTTGAAAGGGATTCGGGTAAAATACTGCCTAGAAAGAGACGCAAATATGTTGAAATACTGATATGACTAGTAGCATCAATAGGGAAATCATTAAGTAAATCAGTGCTTACAAAATAAAAATATATCCTTTGCTTATACTGTCCGCAAACAATATCTTCCAAGGTCTTTTGCCCTTCTTCAGAAAGATCCTGGGTAACAATATGTATATCAAAAGATTCATCTCTATTATTTTCAAATAAAGAGACAAGCATAATTGAACAAAACCGGACATAATTATTGTCTATATTACATGCTATATCCATTTCTAGAGTAGTTTAGTGTTAGATACGTCTTTATGAAAATAATGTCCGCAATTCTTCTCTTGAATATATTAAATATCCAAGTCGAAGTCCACTGGATGTTTACGTTTAAACTTATTCCAGAATTTACTGCGAGCCTCCAGAACAAGGTGGATGCACTCTTCATTATCAAACCCTCTTGTTTTTGCATATTCTGATGCCAAAATTTCAAAGAAGTTTGTCTCTCCCCACAAGCGGGCAAAGTTTGCGCAACCTTTCTCCTTTGAAACCTCTCCAAAAGACATTCTGTTTATATCGACCAAAGAAAAATGATATTCTCCGTCTACCTTATCAAAAAGAATGTTGCCGGGGGAATAATCTTTATGATAGATATGTGCGTCATGAAGTTTCGCTGTATAGCGGGCAAAAGCTTTAACTATCTCCTCATATTGCTCTGCCGTTGCATCTCCAAATTCATAAAAGGAATGAGTATATGGAGATTGCACGCTAATAAAAAAGGAAAAATGTATGAGCCCCCACTTCTTTATTTCAATATATGCAATAGGTTCAGGAGTCTCGAATCCTTTTTCCAGTACTTGCTGAGGATAATTAAACGCTCTAATTCCTTTTGACTGTCTGAAAAAGGTATAAATGAAGCGATTAAATAGCATCGGGATCTTATATCTCTTAACATTGAGCTCTGTTTCTCCAGCCTTGAAAACTTTTATTTCATTCCGGTCCTTATATATGGTGCATCCCTCCTTTTCAAAGATTTGAGGAATTGTTTCCACAAAAGTACGCAACGATTCAAATGCTGGGTTCAGGATTAACTTCATACAATTAAAAAATTATGCGCTCTATTTTCTTAATAACCATATCAGGAGTAATCAGGTTGAGACATGCGTAATCTTTACGATAGCATGATTTATTACCAAAAACAGAACATGGACGGCAAGGAAGATCAACCTGAACAGCATTCATGGGAGATTGTTTCCAACCCATAAATCCGCAGTAAGGGTGAGTTGCTCCCCAGACAGAGACAACTGGTGCATTGACTAAAGAAGCCAAATGCATATTTGCCGAGTCCATGGAGACCATGGCATCCAGATAACTCATCAGGATAAGTTCTGTATTCATATTTAGTTTGCCTATCAATGACGTTACAGTAGGATATTTACTTACCCAGGAAGATAAAACAGCCTCTTCATTCTTTCCTCCGCCAAAAAGGAATATCTTTACACGAGAATCTTGCGCAAAATGTGCAATTACTGCTTCCTGCTTGTCCAAAGAAAGTACTTTTCCTTTATGCTTGGCAAAAGGAGCTATTCCAATCCATTTATATTCTCCTTTTTCTCCTGTTATATTTTTTATCTGGGTAATATCTCCTCGCCCTTCACCGAATATTGAGGTAAAATTGAGCTGAATAGGAAAGCCTAAAGCTTTAAAGACATCCGTATAACGACGGAAAGAGGATTTCTGATTCTCAAAAACCTTATGATATCTGTTGGTCAGCTTCTTCTTTCCCAGCCGACCTTTATGAATATAAGCTGTAGGAATGCCCATTAACTTGAAACGCAGACGAATCATCTTTGTACGAAGTACATCATGAAGATCGGCCACGTAATCAAAGTTCATCCCTTTCAGCTCATTGTAAAATAGTCTGTGTAAACCCAGAAGACCTTTATGCTTACCGTGTAAATCGGCTCCCATAAAATGAACATTTCCGGGCAATCCTATAAAAAGCGGTTGGAGTATTGCACGACTCAATACGGTAAATTCATGTTCAGGATGCTGAAGAGCAAGCGAATGAATTACCGGGATAGTCATTGCCACATCACCTATCGCGGAAAAACGAATAATCAATATTTTAGCCATTATTACTTCTTCGCGTAAAGTACTGGGTTAAGAGCAGGATCGTTATACATCTTCATCTGCTTATATACCTTCATATACTTTTTACCAGCCTTTATGTCATCAATCAGCTGATCAATGGCTGTAGATAAATCTTTCTTCTGCTCCAAAAGAGTATTCAGTTTCTTCTGACATTGTTCGTGATGTTCAGGAGTAGTATCTGTACGTTCCACTTCCTGATTCATATGATAAATCTTTAATGCAAGAATAGAAAGACGGTCGACCGCCCAAGCTGGACTTTCAGTATTAATCAATGCACCATCCAAAGGTTTTACATCCTTATACTGATCATAGAAATAACTGTCAATCAACTCAACCAAATCCGTACGATCCTGATTTGATTTATCAATGCGTCTTTTTAATGTAAGAGCTTCAACAGGATCAATCTGAGGATCACGAATGATATCTTCAAAATGCCATTGAACAGCATCTATCCAATTCTTCAAATATAAATAATACTCAATAGTTTTTAGCTCATAAGGATTATTTATAGGAGCATCTACACTATCTGTTACATGATAATTCTCTGTTGATTGAAAGAAAATTTCGTTGCAAAGGTTACTAAATGTCATAATCAGTCTTTTAAAGTAGAGCGCAAAACTATACATTCTTTCCCGAACAAACAATTATTTGCACATTTAATTAGCTAAATGAGCAACTTTTAGTACTTTTGTAGTACTGCAATCTATCACAGGAGCAAACTGAATATGTCTGTCAAATTAACCAATAGATCAAAACTTTACAAGAATAGTGAAGTACTTCATAATGTTAGTTTCAAAGTATGCCCGGTAGAGATTGTCCCTTTTCCTGGTCCGAACGGCACCGGGAAATCTACCTGTAAAAATTACAAGAATCATTAGAATTTTCAAAAGACTGACTAGATGAAAGTAATTGTTGATAATAAGATCCCTTATATTGGGGGAATAATAGAAAAACTGGGAGGAGAAACTCCCAACGAAGTGGTTTATGTTGCCGGGATGAAGTTTACCCCTGAAATAGTTCGTGATGCCGATGCCCTGATAATCCGCACCCGCACTCATTGCAACCGTGAATTACTGAAAGGAAGCAAGGTGAAATTCATTGCCACGGCTACTATTGGTTATGACCATATTGATACTGCTTACTGCAAAGAGGCGGGAATAACCTGGACCAATGCTCCGGGATGCAACTCCGGTTCCGTTGCACAGTACATCCACTCAGCACTGTTACTTCTGCAAAAAGAAAAAGGTTTTATCCTGAAAGACAAGTGCATTGGCGTTGTTGGAGTGGGAAACGTAGGAAGTAAGGTTTGCCGTGTGGCGCAATCTCTAGGCATGAAAGTACTGATGAACGATCTTCCCCGTGCCGACAAGGAAGGCGATGCCATGTTTACTGATCTGGAAATCCTTGCAAGAGAGTGTGATGTTATCACATTCCACACCCCTCTGAACAGAGAAGGCAAATACAAGACTTACCATTTAGCAGATAATGCTTTCTTTAGCTCTTTAGGAAAGAAACCTATAATCATAAACACCTCCCGCGGTGAGGTTACAGAGACCACTGCCCTACTTTCGGCTTTAGATAATAAACTGATTAGTGAAGCAATTATTGATGTCTGGGAAAAGGAACCTGCAATCAATCTTGAACTGTTAGGCAAGGTATTTCTTGGAACTCCTCACATAGCCGGATATTCTGCCGACGGGAAAGCGAATGCCACCCGCATGTCGCTGGAATCCTTATGCAAGTTCTTTGGTGTTGATCCTGCTTTTGATGTGCAACCTCCCAAGCCGGAGAGCCCAGTTATTCAAGCCCCAACGGAAGCAGAAGCGTATTTGCAGATGTACAATCCGAAGCGTGACAGCGATGCCTTGAAAGCAAATCCCGAACTATTTGAGCAACTTCGGGGAGATTACCCGTTAAGAAGAGAAAAAGAAGCGCATTCTTTTCAGATTGTATAACCAAGGATCAAAAATATCTTGTACAAAAGAATGAATTGTTCTGTACAAAACAAATCATTCTTTTGTACAGAAGATTGCATTCTTTTGTACAAGGACATAAAATCCGCTAAGGAAAGAACAAAAAAGAGTCCGCCACTAAAAAACAGAAAAGCCTCCATTCACATGGAAGCTTCCCCTTTCAAGAAAACGCTTAATAGTTATAATTAACGCAATTTATTTTACATAAGGCTTCAACAGTCCTTTCCAAACCAGATATCCTGGGCCCAAAAGGTGAAGACCATCATTTGTGTATTTCTTATCCATGCTCTGAGTTCCCGGAGCAGTGAAGTGAGAATAAACATCTACATAGATATATCCTTTCTCTTTAGCCAGTAGCTTCAGGCCTTTGTTTATATCAAGTATTATCTGAGTCTTGTTATGTACTTTAGGGAAACGGGTAAATTCATCATTTACCGGAAGCAGACTCTGGATATAAAGTTTCGTTTTTGGAGAACCCAACTTAATCTTGCTCACCAATTGCTTATACATAACCAAAACACTATCGGCAGTAAGGTCATGAGACACATCATTGATGCCGGTCAAAAGGAATATCTTTGCAGGTTTACCTTTCAGAATAGGGCCAATGCGGTCATAGATTCCCAATACAACGTCACCACTGATACCACGATTCTTGATATGAGGATTGCCGAATAGCTCGGCCCATTCACAGCCATCCGTCAGACTATTTCCCAAAAAGACAATATCCGACGGGGTTATGGGCAGCTTCTCGAACAAGGTAGCGCGTTGGTCGTAATATGTACCGTATTTACCTTGCTGTGCAAAACTGTTTGCCCCGAAGAGCAAACAGATGATTAAAATGAAACACGTCCTTTTCATAGAAATTATTTATTTTTGCTGATCCCGATATGCGTCAACCGCTTTCTTTACTGAACCATGCATCAGCAACAAACGCTTAGCCTGTTCGTACTCCATGCCCAGTTCTTCAGAAACCATACGTGCACCACGGTCAACCAGTTTCTTATTCGATAGCTGCATATTAACCATCTTATTTCCTTTTACACGACCCAACTGAATCATAACCGAAGTGGTGATCATATTCAGGATCATCTTTTGTCCGGTACCCGACTTCATTCGTGAGCTTCCGGTTACAAACTCCGGACCCACAATCATTTCAATAGGCACTTCAGCCTCCGCAGATAATGGAGAATCAGGATTACTAGAAATGGAACCAGTAAGAATACCGTGTTGACGGGCATTGCGTAAAGCACCAATCACATAAGGTGTAGTTCCCGAAGCAGCAATACCTATCACCGTATCCTTTTCATTAATCTGATGTTCCACCAGTTCTTCCCATCCACGTTCCATATTATCTTCTGCATTCTCCACAGGATTACGCAAAGCTCTTTCACCACCAGCAATCAAACCAATTACTAACGTAGGAGGCATACCAAATGTAGGCGGAATCTCGGAAGCGTCCAATACTCCCAAACGACCACTTGTGCCGGCTCCCATATAGAAAATTCGTCCGCCCTGCTTCATGCGAGGCACTATCTGTGATACCAATTTCTCTATTTGAGGAATTGCATTCTGAACAGCGATGGCTACTTTCTGATCTTCTGCATTAATACCTTCCAACAGTTCTCTTACCGATTTCTTTTCCAGATCATTATGTAGAGAAGACTGCTCGGTTATTTTAATAAATGCCATAATCTTATTTGTTGTTTTATAGTTTGTTTGAGTGATAAGCAACTAATCCTTCCATAGGACTCTTAATTACTGTTCCTACCTGAATACCTAGTTCTGTGGCAGCCTGAAGAAGAACATCTTTGAAATAATGAGCAACAGAACCAATAAAATGTACTTTATTTGTTTTATAATCGTATTGCATCACATTCTTCACAAAGAAAGACTTAAAGCTGTTCAGCACCAAATTACGTATCTGCGGATTGTCAATATTCTGAGCAAGGAAAGGAGTTAGATGAGCAAGGAATCTGTTAGGAAAAGGCTTCTTATAAACATTTTCCAGAATAATTGCCGGAGTCAGCTGAAAGTGATTTAAGAATTTCTCTTTCAGCTCGGGCGACAATTGATTCTTTAAGCAATCACCAATCAGTATACGTCCCAATACAGCTCCACTACCCTCATCTCCTAATATAAAACCTAAAGGAGAAACGTTGTTGGCAATCTCTTTTCCATCATAGAAACAAGAATTTGAACCTGTGCCCAAAATACAGGCAATGCCCGGTTTGTCACCGCACAGCGCACGTGCTGCAGCAAGAAGATCACTCCCAACCTCAATTGATGCCTTGATATGTTTGGCTATGGCTGAACGTACTACCTCTATTTTCTCAGGAAAAGCACAGCCAGCTCCATAAAAGAATACAGAATCTATTTTATAACTTTTTATTTGTGGCAATAATGCCTCCTCAACTTCTTTGCTAATCTCGTCCTTTGTCTGGAAAAAAGGATTTGTTCCTTTCGTGAGAATTCGCTGGACTACTTGCCCATCCTCTACTAAACACCAATCAGTCTTAGTTGAGCCACTATCTGCAATTAAAATCATATCTTAATATATATTTTCTTTTTATATAATACATACCCTATCAACCAGTTAACTCCTACAAATAAAAGAGCAAACACAAGTGAAGCTTGGATGTTTTCCATTATCGGTTGCAAAAGGTATTTATAAATGTATAGTTTTATACTCATCAACTTTCCGGCATAAGGAAAAAAGAAACTGCCGGTCAACACTGTAAGAACCGCTCCCGTAACATAAATGAACAGAGGATTTACCCCAAAGGATTCAAAGAACTTACACCAGATTTTATATCCCTTGATATCAATAATCCAGATGAGCAGTGCAAGGAAGCTGGATGCCAGTCCGCAAGTGGCCAATACAAATGTAGGCGACCATAGTTTTTTACTGATAGGACATCCGTAACTCAACAACAATCCCGAAAATGTAAGTACAGTGCCAACCAAAAACAATCTTTGAATTCGTTCACCATTATCTTTTACGCTCATCAACAGTTCGCCACACCAGAAACCTATAAGCACATGGCAGATAGACGGAATGGTACTAAGTAAACCTTCTGGGTCAATAGCCAGTCCGGCATCTTTATACATGTGGTTCACTCCAAGAATAGACTTATCAATAATAGATATAATATTATGTTCGCTCTGCTCAAAGCCATTGCCGAAAAGCAGCAATAAGAAATAGCCCAAAAGGGTGGAGAGAATAATGACCGGAATATATTTATGCTTAACCAGAATTGCAATAAGAGAGGTTGCCCCATAACATAATGCAAGTCTCTGCATAACACCAAGTATACGGAGATGTTCAAAGTTTGTGATAGCCCTCCAAAAACGTTCTCCGTATGAAAGATTTTCTTTAAACAATGAATAAAAGGTACGGAACGATAAGGATAGCCAGGCAATGGCTACACCAATAAGGAAGATAACCAATGTCCGTTTTAATATTTTCAAAGCTGCCGAATGGCTGAACTCGAAATTATACTTTCTGAGAGAGATATAGGTTGATATGCCCATGATAAACATAAAAAACGGAAATACAAGATCGGTTGGCGTAAGTCCAGTCCAGGGAGCATGCTCAAGAGGTGCATATATTGAACCCCATGATCCGGGATTATTCACCAAAATCATTCCTGCAATGGTTATGCCTCTAAGCACATCCAAAGCCAGTAATCGCTGACTAACATTTGTTTTCATTGTATTCATTTTATTTTTGGTTTTGTGCATTGATCAACCAAATACACAATTGACACATACGGAATTCCTGAGTTTGTAGTCAATCCTATTTCGCAAGTCCGGCTATTTGAATATCCCACTTCTACTCCGGCCTTTTCCAACTGAGGCTTCAGTTTTCTGAGAGCATAGGAATTAACTTCCGGATGAGTAAACCCTTTATCACCTGCAAATCCACAACAACCTACTTCCTCGGGAACAATTACTTTCGTTGAACAAAGCCCGGCTAAAGCAATCATCTGATCTCGCAAGCCCATTTTCTGGGTAGAACAAGTTACATGTATTGATACAGGTTTATCTATTGGAACAAACTCTAATTTATCTTTCAGGAAAGTATATATGAATTCTACCGGTTCATACAGTTTTACTTTCGTCATTACATTACGCATTCTGTGAAGACAAGGACTCTGGTCACAAAGAACAGGATAAGTTCCTTGCTCACTTACAGCAAACAATGCCTCTTCCAGTTCGGCAGACTTGCGGTTGGCAATATCCATCATCCCTTTGCTTTCCCAGATGGTACCGCAACACAGTTTATCCATCTCTTTAGGGAAGATAACTTCATAACCGGCTTTTTGCAATAGCTGAACGGTTTTATCTACCAAAGGAGTAGAATCGGAAGTATCTTTTGCCGTGCCCATCATTTGATTCAGGCAACTAGGAAAATAAACCACCTTTAAAGGTTGACTTTCCTGATCTATCTTATGCGGATAATAAGCTTTTGGCATTGCAGGTGTCCACAACGGGAAATTATCCATTGATACATATCTTATGCCTTTAGTTAAAGAGGACATTGTTTTGGAACCCAATAAAGCATGAGTAGCATTGGCAAAGCTCAAAACCGGACGAAGTACGCTCTTCATTCCTGCGAAATGGTTCGCTGCAAAATCGCCAATCTTGTATCCAAGACTGCCTACCGATAATTCCTCCTGCCTGATATCATGAGTCAGATCACCCACGTTAATTTCCATCGGGCAAGACATGGAGCACAATCCATCGCCTGCACAAGTCGCATTACCTAGGTATTTATATTGTTTCTCCAGTTTAACTAAACGTTCATTGTCTTCACCGGATTTTCTCAGTCTGGAAATCTCTCTTCGAATAACAATACGCTGTCTGGAAGAAAGGGTAAAGCCGCAAGTCAGACAGTTTACTTCACAAAATCCACACTCAATACATTTATCAACATGAGCATTGGTAAGTGGAAGCGGTTTGAAGTTTTTAATATGGCATTCGGGATCATCATTAAAGATAACTCCGGGATTAAGCAAACCTTTCGGATCGAACAAATTCTTCACTGCTTTCATTACTTCAAAAGCAGCTTCTCCCCATTCATATTTAACAAACGGTGCCATGTTTCTTCCCGTACCGTGCTCTGCTTTCAAGGAACCATCATATTTATCAATGACTAAGGTTTTCACCTCATTCATCAATTGTTCGTACTTCTTTACCTTTTCAGGAGCATCAAATGCCTGATTAATGATAAAGTGGTAATTGCCTTCCAACGCATGACCATAAATACAAGCATCAGGATAACCATGTTTAACCAACAGAGATTGAAGCTCTGCCGTTGCTTCAGGCAGATTTTCTATATGGAATGCAACGTCTTCAATTAAGGTAGTTGTTCCCGGTTCGCGCATTCCACCCACGGAAGGGAATATACCGGAACGAATGTTCCAATATTTAGAATATTCACTTTCCTGATCTGTAAAATGAACGGGAGTATAAGTCTCAAAAGATTGAAGAATAGCCTCAATCTCTTTTATCTGATCATCTAATTTCTGTTTGGAACTAGCTTTTGTTTCAGTAAGTACAGCAGTAAGTCCTTCGCCAGTAGAGTCATTTACTGAGTTCAAAGACTTTGAGTCAAGTAACTCTGCTCCAACTACTGGTCCTTTCTTCATTGCAACCACTGCACGACATGCTTCTTTTATATCTTTAAAATAGAGCATAGCACTGGCACGGAAAGGATAATCATATTCCGTTTTCATCGTAGCTTCGGAGAGGAAAGCCAATGTTCCTTCCGAACCCACCATCAGGTGTGTGACAATTTCAAACGGATCATCATGCTCTATGAAAGGCAGAATATTTAATCCGGTAACATTCTTGATGGAATACTTATAACGAATCCGTTTAGCAAGCTGTTCGTCGCGACGTATCTTATCACGCAATATTTCTATTGCTTTTATAAAGTCTGGTTTCTTTTCTGCAAACTCCGCCTTGCTGGCTTCATTTCCTGTATCAAGTACTGTTCCGTCGGCTAAAACAATCCGAACAGAAAGCAACATCTTATCACTGTTTGCATGAGTACCACAGTTCATTCCCGAGGCATTGTTCATTACAATCCCTCCCACCATGGCCGACTTAACAGAAGCAGGGTCTGGAGCGAACTTACGGCCAAATGGTTTAAGTATCTGATTTACCCTTTCGCCAATTAATCCGGGCTGAAGAGTTATTGCCAGGTAATCGGGAGAGATTGTATATTTCTCCCAGTTTTTGCCCGCAACAATCAAGATTGAGTCGCTTATGCTCTGACCGGAAAGGCTTGTTCCGGCAGCTCTGAAAGTAACAGGCAAATTCAACTTGTCTGCTATCGAAAGCATTTGCGAAATTTCCTGTTCATCAACAGAACGAACTACTACTTTAGGAATAAGGCGATAAAAACCAGCATCAGTTCCCCATGCCAAAAGACGAAGTTCATCTGTATAGATTCTCTCTTTAGGCAAAAACGCTGAAATCTCTTTTAGAAAAGAATGATAATCCTTACTCATAACCTTGAATTGTTTATAGGCTATTGACCTGTTATTTATATAGATAATATTTTTTGGAAAGCTTTTTGAAGCTCTCTACATCTTTATACCAATAATCTTTTATATCATCAAACTTATTGTTCTTGGCAAAACGCAGACGAATCTGGTCACTACCGCTTACTTTATCGAACATATTGAATCGTTTGTTATCAGCATTATTAAACACTGCCTTATCTGGATACAATGAAGCAACCTCCTGCATTATATAAAACTGAATTTCAGAAAGTGCAACTTTCTTGTAATCCGTAATATGTACCTGAACACCCTGAAGATTCTTTCCCTGCCCAACCGCATAAAATGGATTCAGATGAATTGGTCTGAACTTCACTCCCGGTAAATTCAAAGCATTCATTCTTGCAGCAAACTCATCGGCCTTTATCCATTCTGCAGCAAACATTTCAAATGGAATTGTATAACCTACACCAATAGACAAGTAGTCTAGTTCGCCAACAATCCCGGATAATATATAAAACTTGGAAGAATCGGGATGTGGAATATGCGGTGAAGCCGGAACCCATTGCAGACCGGTTTGTGTATAATCCATTTTACGCTTCCAGCCTTTCATCTTTACGACATGCAAATTGCATTGCTTTTTCAGCATATTCTCACTATTGAGCATAATTGCAACTTCTCCGCAAGTTAACCCATAAACATAAGGGATCTTGAACTGGCTTACAAAAGAATAAAAACCATCTTCAACCAGGTTACCTTCTATCTTGAGGCCATTCACCGGATTCGGGCGATCAAGCACTACAAATTCAATATTATTTTCGGCAGCAGCCTCCATAGCCAATCCCATGGTACTGATATAAGTAAATGAACGACAACCAATATCCTGAATATCATATACAAGAACATCAATGCCCTTCAACATTTCAGGGGTAGCCTTGCGTGTTTTGCCATATAATGAATATACAGGTACTCCGGTTGAAGGATCATTTGAGTTATCAACATGATCGCCTGCATGTACATCTCCCCTCACTCCATGTTCAGGACCAAAAAGAGCAACCAACTTCACATTCTTTGCTTCATGAAGAATATCAATTGTTGACTTCAGATCATTATCTACCCCTGTTGGATTAGTGATTAATCCAACACGTTTACCTTCCAATATTTTAAAGTTCTGTTCTTTCAAAACCTCAATTCCGGTTTTAATTCTTATTTTCTGGGCTGATGCACTACAGGTAAACAACCCTGCTAAGCACAAAGTAAATAGATATTTTATTTTCATACTACTAAAATTAAGATTTTTTACTCAGATTCCACCTCTTTTTTCTTTCCGTATTCCGGATCAATCTTCACAAATGCGCAAACTGCTATGGTTGCTGCACAACAAATCATTACCCAAACAAAGAAATGTTTGTACCCAATTAGTTCTTGCAACCATCCTGCAGCCATTCCAGGAAGCATCATTCCCAATGCCATAAATGCAGTACAAATTGCATAATGTGCAGTTTTATGTTCACCATCAGAATAATAAATAAGGAAAAGCATGTAGGCTGTAAAGCCAAAGCCGTAACCAAACTGCTCAATGAAAACACAAAGATTTACTAAAAACAAATTATCCGGCTGAAAATAACTGAGATATACAAACGTAATGCAAGTCAGGGATATACTCCATGCCATTGGCCAAAGCCATCTTTTTAATCCACCTTTTGCGGCGGCAATTCCTCCAATAATGCCTCCAACTGTAAGACCCAGAATTCCAATCGTACCATAAACCCAGCCAACCTGACTCGTAGTGAGCCCTAATCCTCCCATTTCTTTAGGATCCAGCAAAAAAGGATTTATGAGTTTTACTAACTGTGCTTCAGGGAGACGGTATAATAGCATAAAAAGCATTGCAACTCCTACCTGCTTTTTCTTAAAGAAAGTAACAAAGGTTTTAAAGAACTCCCGGAATATATTCATTGCAGAATGATCTATTGATCGCTGATCTGAAGTAGGTTTTGGAAGTATATATTTATGATAAAGACATGCAGCTATAAAAAAGCCCGAAAGAACAAAAAAAGTAATAGACCATGCTAAAGATATATTGCCCGAAAGACCTTTAAATAAAGCTTCTTTTTGATTCTTTAGCTTTGGATCAACTTGCAATATAAGAAATGCTGGTTTACTCCAGTTCTTAGAGGTAAAGACAATTCGGTCTCCATGAACCAGAGAAATGCTCTGATCTCCCTTATTAAATGAGGTATTTAAAACAATTTCTTTACCTTCCTCAGGACATTTTGATAAACAAACCTTGACTACACCTACATTTGCAGTCGGATTAATTCCTTTATTCTTTCTTTTTTCTCCAAAAGTAGTTCTTATGGCAGAGCTAAGACCGTGAGTAAAATTATTGATAATTTGACGAATTCCACTAATACTTTTTTCTTCGCCTTGTTTATTAACTTCCTCCTTCGCAACGAAACCATTTATCTGGTTTTGCTCTTCAACATATTTAACCAAGTTATGAACAGAATCTGAATTCTGAGCAACTGGATTTATCTCTGCAGCTGAAGGAGATACTATAAAGTGAAGATCTTTGTTATAGGTATTATCACTCAAACGATCATTTGAAGGTATAACTATCTGATTAGAATAAGAGGGACCAGCTTTCACATTAATTTCGGCAGGTTGAATGCCAGTCCATTGTTCCAGTCCACCAGCTAAAACAATAAGCAGCCCTTGACCGGCAATGGTAGCAACACGATAAAAAGTGCTTCGAATTCCTACATACATTGCTTGATCGTGGGTATCGAGTGCCAGCATATAAAAACCATCGGCTGCAATGTCATGGGTTGCCGAACTAAATGCCACCAACCAAAAAATTGCCAATGTGATCTGGAAGAAATTGGGCATAGGTATAGTAAAAGCAATTCCTGCCAACCCTGCACCTACTAAGAGCTGCATGGTAACAATCCACCAACGTTTTGTTTTGAGCAGATCAACAAAAGGGCTCCAGAAGGGTTTGATAACCCATGGCAAATATAACCAGCTTGTATATAAAGCAATATCTGTATTGGAAATGCCTAAACGCTTGTACATAATAACCGAAATAGTCATAACAGCTACATAGGGTAAGCCTTCCGCAAAGTATAAAGTCGGGATCCATGCCCAAGGAGATCTTTTACTATTCTTCATAATACTTTAGTATAATTTATTTATTGACGCTCCTACATAATAGTGCAATAAAATACGAGCGTAAGTAAATCCTTGTTCTCCCATCACAGCAGCACCAATCTGGCATAGACCTACTCCATGTCCCCAACCTGAACCAATCAGGTTAAATCTTTCAGGGATATTATTTTTTATATTCTCTTTCTCAACAACAAAAGCAGAACTATACAGATGAGAAGTTGATAGTGTTCTTCTGATTTCTAATTCCTTGCCAATAGTAAGAGTTCGTTTGCTCCCTACAATCTTTAGTTTTACCAATCGACCGGATACGCCTCGTTCAACTGGTATTAAATCAAGAATTTCTCCATAATCAACTCCAGATCGTTTTAATATAAGCTCGGAAAGTTCTTTCTGAGTATATGAAACTTTCCATCGATAGAAGTTTGTTGTTTCCTGATCATAGTTATTCAAAACCTGAGAAAGAATCTTTTTATCGGTAGTATTGCAAAATGCATCCGGAGAAGCATATATCCATTTTACTGCTTCTGTTTCATTTGTAAGATCAGGTAGCGGATCACCACTTTTATCATCACGCAATTTTACCAGATAAGGGTGTTTCACATCTTCCCAACAATATTGAAATTCTTCCACTGCACCACCACAGCACTTTGAGAAACGGGCATCACAAATCTTTGTTCCCGACATCAACACTTGTCCTGCTGTAGCTTTCACTGCCAGTTCCACATTTTTTGTAGAAGCACGAGTAATGCCTTGGTAGCGTTGACAATGATCATCTGCACATACATCAAAGTTCACATGATCTTCCCGGTCATACCATTTGACACACTCTTCCTCTGTCTTAGTAAATGCCGTATATTCTGATTTTGTTTCAGCAATTTCTTTATTCTTCTGAATCTGAGCAAGCAACCAACTTCTTGAGATTACTGCATGCGCTTTTAATAGCTCAGCAGAAGCAGTGGCACTCATTTCTGAAGAAATTACACTAATCAAATAATCTTCCACAGAAATTACGTTCACAGCTGTAAGCTTATCATCCTCAACAATTAGTTTCAATGCACCACGGAAACGCTGATTTTCTTTCCGTTCCCAATGAAAATTAATGCCAATGGTAACATCCAGTAATTCAAAAGAGTCACTTGCACTATTAGTCGGCTCAAATAGTAATTCTTCGTAAACGGAACCATTCCATAGTATTTTCCCTTCTGAATACTTCGCTGTTTGGCAACCATTGAGTTGGGTACCTTTCCAAAGATAATTTCCCTGCAATATAAAATCAATTTGTGGTTCAAACATAATCCCCACATCTACTTTCGGTTCTTTCATAGTATTGTTTTTAAGTGCTCAACAATTTTTTGCAACATAACCTCATCCATACTTACTTCTTGCAATATATCACATATATTTTGTGATGATATTTTTTCGAAATCTTTTTCTAACGGAGTGATAAACACCCCTCCCATATCTACTGATGCCGGACTAATCAATATATTATCATCACCCTGAGCTGTGTAACAGGAAGGGCGGTGCAAGGTTCGTGGAAAGATGCAGATAACCCACTTATCGGAATCGAACCAAGCAAGAATATTCATCATTGGTTCTCGCTCACCCGGTTTTACTTCAAGGGAAGCATATATTTTCTCAAATAGTTTAACAGCGCTATCTTTAGATTCTGACTCTATAACTAAAGTCCCCCTCAAATAACTATCAAGGAGAAATAGCTTTGCCGATTGATATTCAAGAGCTTCAGAGTCTGCAAACATTCTCCATTCTTTTTCAATGGGGAGAAAACCTTTGCTGCCAGCCTGAAAATGAACATGATCAGGAGCAGAAGCTCCACATTTCGGACCATTATAGAATATTGTAAACTCGTCCAGATTATATGCCAGATCAAGCATATCCTCAAATCTACTGAAAATCAACTGGTCTACATGTTCGCAGGCAGGAATAGTCAGATGCTTTGGGAAAATCGGGAACGGATTAACCAACACCACATAATTATCTCCAAAAGGAATTCCTTTCTGTTCGACAGGACGATTTTGTCCACAAAGGAAGCATTTACGTTCCTGTATTGACTTAGAATCAACCTTTGCAGAAGAAGAAACAATGCGTGCCGGATTAAACTGAACTTTTATCTTAAGCTTATTAAAATTAAGTTCTTTTACCCTCACCTGACTCAATGCTTCATAATTATTCCTTGCAAGTTCCCATGCATTCATTTGTTCCTGAAGCAGGTTTTGTACTTGTGCAGATGTGATTATTCTTTTCATTTTTTCTTATTTAAAGCAATTCTGGCCTGAAGTTCCCATGTACGGATTCTATCCTTGTAGGTGTTATGACCATTCATTTTAACCACATCCAATGAAGCATCAGAATTATCATCCCAACGACGGCACATATAAACTACATCGTATACCCGACCAATCTGATATTCACGTGAAATATTTAGTCCCAATGCATAGTCTTCACCATAACTTGTGTTAGGAACCTTTATCTCTCTCAACACTGGAGTATAGAAAGCGCGCGGAGCACCTAACCCATTAATACGGAGAGCATTATTTCGACCATTTTCAGGAGTCCATTCCTTATGATCAATAATACCCGGAGCAATCATATTCATGTTAAAGTCAGTCATCATATAAGTTCCGACTACCATTGCACAATTCTGTTCATAAAATGCATCAACCATTTTCTGCAGAGTGTTTTCATCGCTATAAACATCATCACTGTCTAGCTGAATAACGAATTTACCACACTTCGGATTATGTACACCAAGGTTCCAACAACCGCCAATACCTAAATCCTGTCTTTCAGGAATTAAATGAACCAACCGTGTGTCCGAAGCAAAGTCCTTGATAGCTTCAGTTGTACCATCAGTGGAATGGTTATCAACCACGATCAGGTTAAACTTAAAATTCGTTTTTTGTTTCAACACCGAACTCACGGCATCTTTAATAGTGCGAATACGGTTTCTAACCGGTATAAGCACAGATGCTTCAAACTCAAAATCACCGGCATTAAACTCTATTTTTTTAAAGTCAGGAGCAAGATACCCTCCAATTTCTTTTAAATGAGCCGTGCAAGCAACTTCCATCTCAATCTGAACACCTCTGTTTTTAGGATCTACATAATCAAAAATCTTTTCACCACTTTTGCGTGTATCGTGTTCCACTTCAGAATAAAGATATTCATTGATATGAACCAAAGGAGCTTTTTGAGATACTTTCAAACGTAAATCATACAAGCCGGCAAACGAATACTCTGTTGCCATTTCATCTGTAGCAACTTTAAGAGCTTCTGCTTTATAAACTAATACTGAACCAAAATTAAAATCATCACGTAAGCTCCCAAACTGGCAATCAATTACAGGACAAAGGTTTCTTAATTCTCCAATTACTTGGTAATGATCTGCGTAAACCATTCCAGCATCAGAATCTTCTGCAATATGCAACATACGTTCCAAAGCAAACATGCCAAGCTCCAATGTTGTATATTTAGTATAAATAAGACTATAGTCTGCATCAGAATGTTTCGCTATTTCACGGATTGCAGAAGTAGAGTTCAATGATGAAACCAAAAGTTTCTCACATCCTTCTATTTGTTCTTGAATATTATCTGTTACAAGTAAATAGATATTATTTACTAATTCACTTGTTTTTAAGTTCTTTATAGTTTGTTCTGCTTGTGCAGCACCCATAAATGGGATAAAACAATTAATTGAAGTTTTCATATTGATATCGTATTATTTTTTAATCACCTGTTATTCTTTTTATTGGATTTTTGAACTCTTAGAATCCCAACCTCACCGCTTGTACTTGTAAACACACATTCTGTGGAATTCAATGGAACAACTGTGCTAATCAGTGAGTTCCCAATTTTATGTTTCCACAAAAGCTTGCCTGACAAAGCATCTAAAGCAAAAGCCAATCCACTTTTCGTACTACCAAATACCACTCCGTCTTTTTCAACCAGCATTGATGGAGCATGTTCATATCCAAACCCTACATTAGTTGCCCATATCTGTTTTGGAGTATTTCCCTGAGTTGAAAAGCAGACAACACTGTCTTGCATGGTCTTGCTATATAATCGCATCTTATCTGCTGAAAGCCCTATGGTTTCTCTAACAGCCGACTGAAATGTTCTCCACACAGTCTGGCCATTTTCAGCATCAATGGCAGTCATTGCTCTTTGGGGATCAGTAATAAAGACCTTGCCATTGGCTGCCACAGGCCATACAGCAGCTGGAGAAAAATGCATTCGTGTCAAATTGCCATTCCATTTCCAAAGCTCCTTACCTGTAGCTTTATTCAAAGCATAAAGATTATTATCCCATGCACCAAAAATCACTTTATCCTCATAAATAAGTGGTTGGGTCTCAACATACCCTCCCACACCATTATATTCCCAGAAAAGCTTTCCTGTTTTCACATCTAACGCACGAAAAATATGATCACTAGATCCAATATAAGCTATTCCATTTGAAATAGTTACTGCTCCTAGCACAGCTTCATTTGCCAGACACTTCCAAATCAAATTTCCGGTTTTGGCATCCACCCCATAAATATTTTTATCTGCAGAGCCAAAGACTATCACCCCATTAGCAGCAGCAGGTGTCCCCACAATGCGATTATCGGACTTAAAACTCCACTTTTTCTTCCCATTCTTTAATTCATAGCAGTTTAAAAAACCTAAGTCATCGCCAACATATACATTGCCATGATATACAACAGGAGAGGAATAAATACCTACGTCAGTCTTTACAGTCCAATATTCTTTTACTTGTCTGTATTCATTATTCACAGAGTAATCCGGACGCTTATAGCCAGAATTATCTATAGAATAATAGCTCTTGGTTAATGAATATCCAGCCCACTTACAGGGTTCGCCACCAATTTTATGTTCATAGACCAAAATAGAATCGTGATTTATTTCAAAAAGAGAATAACCACCTACTTTTTCTTTTCCGCGTAAGTTGGAACGGTTTATTACAGCCGGAATACCATCATAACTAAACAATAGATTCCGATGATAATGCCCTCCCAAAACAGCCCGAATATTATAAGGACGTATTGCATCTGTTACATCATACCAATTATCTACGTCTCCTTCTTGCAAAGGATAATGAGTTATTAAAATAACAGGCCTGCTTTTTCCAACAGCTTCCAGTTCCTTCTTCATCCAGGAAATATCTTGCGGGGAAACATGACCATCGGCCATTCGGATAACAGGTCCTGAGTTAAATCCGAGAAAAAGGAATCCTTTATACTCAAATTTGAAACGATCAGATCCAAATATATGACCAAAATCAGTTGCACCTGATTCACTCCATTTAGTTTCATGGTTACCAGACGTTATATAATACCTCACATTCAGTTGATCCAGTAAAAATTTTACTTTTTTCAATGATGCACGGTCACCTTGTTCAGTTACATCGCCAGATACAATAACAAAATCAATATTCTTGGTTTTATTAATCTGTTCAACTGATCTTTTCAAATCATTATAAGCAAGAGAGTCTGAACTTACATGCAAATCGGTCAACAATGCAAAACGGAAATCTTCACCTCGTAATGAACTCAGAATAAGACATAAAAGGAGTAATAGAAAGATCCTTTTCATATTGATATTTATTTAGGTCTTTATGGGAACAAATATAAAATAAATGTTTTAAATGCTGAAATCAGACTCTTTTATTTTCGAATTAGAATCATTTATTTGCAAATAATAACATTTTAGGAGATAATCCCATATAAATGGAATTATTATAATTTAAAAACGTGAGATTGGAGAAATATTTTGAGTGTGATATTCTATTAAGCCAGTCATGGGAGACTCTACAACATTATCTACTTTTATACCGAACTCTTTTGCGACTTCATTTAATACAGAAGAATAGTTATATGCAACCGAACCAACAAAACGAATAGGATAGTTTTGATAATCATATTGACAAACATTACGAACAAAAAAGTTTCTCAAATTCTGATAAACAAGATTATACACATATTCATTATCCAACTGCTCTATGAGAAAATAAGAAAACGTTGACAAAAAGCGGTTTGGAAATGGACGGCCGTATACAGATTCAAGTGCATCATCAGCTGAGATTCGAAACTTGTCATAAAACCTTTCGATAAGAGCTGCTGGTGCCAGTTCTTTCAAACAATCTGCCAGAAAAAGCTTACCCAACACAGCACCACTACCTTCATCGCCCAATACATAACCTAGAGATCTGACATTACGAATAATATTCTTCCCATCATAAAAACAGGAATTAGAGCCAGTACCAAGAATGCAGGCAATTCCAGCATCATTTTTTAATAACCCACGAGCTGCTGCCAGCAAATCGCTTTCAACTTCGATAGGCGACTTGAACTGAGCAACCAACGAAGCACCAATGATGCTCTTCCTATCAGAAGAAGTACATCCTGCCCCATAAAAGAACACCTGCTCAAATCTTTTTTTAAAAAGATGTTCGGGAAGCCCCAAGCGCACGCTACGACTAATCTCTCGTCTTGATTGAAAAAAAGGATTTATCCCTTCAGTAAATATGTGTTCTGTCACATAATCACCATCAATCAATGCCCATTCTGTTCGTGTAGAACCACTCTCCGCTATCAGTTTCATTTGTTCGTTGTACTTATTAAAAATGATTTTTCAAAGATAGTAATAAATTATTTAAACTCATAAATATAAAAACAGAAAAAGGATATCCTCTTTAAATGAGACCATAAAGGTTGCTATTCTTTAGTAAAGAAAGATAAAATGGACTCCATAAGCAGATCCCTTTCACACTCTTTTTTTACTGTTTCAAAAGGAAAACCAAGAATAAAGGTTTTATATTTACCACGATAAGCCACACCGGCACTCAGATTATTTTCTGAATACCTGAACACGGTATAAGAATCATTTGCAGATGGTTCAATGCCATCCGGAGATTCTACTGCGTAACACTCAGAATTAAGTTCATTATAATATTCATATTTACCGGAAAACACCGAAAAAGGAGAAGCAACACTCTTAACCTTACCACATGTAGCAGCCTGACCAGTACGCCATTTATATTTAAGCACGTTCATCGCAAAATCTTTATCTTTCTGTCGGGGCGCATTGTTATCCCACAAATCGGATCCAACAAATGATCCGGAGACAAATAGACTCCCATTTCCATCGCAATATTCTGCGATAAGAGACTGCAGCTTATCAGGGAATGTTTTAAATTGATTAGCACACACACCACCACGTCCCATTTTCGTTTCACGCTGTTTACCAAGTATGAGATCAACATACTTGAAATCTTTCATCTTTATTTGCTCATCCATTACAGATTCATCACTGCATGACACAAATGAATAACCCGCTTTAACTATAGATTGTCCGTGAATAAAAGGATAATCAAATGAATTGCCAGCGATAACCGTTGTTTCATAATTGGCACGACTAGCTCCAAAACCAGCTGCATCATCATCCATCCAAGGAATTTTTCTTCTGAACTCAGTCTGATCTCCAATAAAACAAATATCCTGTTTATAAGGAACACCGTGATCAAGTTCATCATAGAATCCTGCAATACTATCCGAAACAAAATCGGCGGGAGCACTAATCCTATCAAAACCATTCACAACCAATACCGTTCCTTTTTCTTTATTCACTTTGCAAGCAGAAAGAATTTCAGAAGGAAAACTTTCACCTCCATCGTTCAATGCCGCAATTTTATAACTATATATTTGTCCCGCATTCTGTTCTGCACGATAACTATTTTTATTTACTACCACCCCATTATCAAAGTCGCCGTCATCAATACGAGTATATACAATATATTTATTGGCAACAGCCGTTGGTTCCAGAGGATCGGCAACAGGTTTCCAATTAAGTTCCACTTCATCTGAATCCACAAAACGAATATTAAAATGATCTACAGGCAAAGGCTGAACAACATACTTTTGCTTATACTGAGAAGAAAGAAATTGCAACATTCCCTTATAAATAGAACGGCTCACTGTAAAACGAAATCTTGGATCAAGACCATAACGCATATCTGCAAAATTCTGATGAGAAAGAAGTTCCAGTAACATAGCTGGTACCTTAGGAACACGTGCCTCGTAATAGGACTGATTCCACATACCTCTACGAGACCAATTAGGTTCATAGAGAGAACGGATATCATTCACTATTTGGGTCTGTACAAGATCTGTAAGGTCCCTTGCCGCATATCTGGAAGTACCATTTGAATATTTACTTTCGTCTGTGTTTGTGCAGAAAATACCCAAAGTGCCAATAATTGAATCATTCATCGTAGTACCGGCATCAGAATGAAAGGCAAAAGATAAATCTATCGGAATATGCAAGCCTTCAGCCTTAGGATCAACATTGGAACCACCAGCCAGATAATTCACCCATGTTCCTCTTGATTTATAATCATCAGTATAGTCATTCACTCCCTTACTCGGAGAATATACTTCTTCAGGGAAACCGGCCCACTGCATCCAATAACGAGCACCTTCCGTATAACGAGGATAACCGCTTGTTTCATAAGGATAGTCTACTTTAGGAAGCTGTTTCACCTCTGCCTGAGCATTTGTTTCCGAGCTTTTTACATTTTCAGTGGCTCCACTTTCAGAGATACGGCGGGCAATATTTCCATATCCACCACCAATCTTCACAGCATCAGCAGTAATAATTTTATTGGCCTTGGATGATTTATTAGTCAGCACAATTTTAGAATCACTGTTCTTTCCTGCTTCAAAGCCAAAATGTCCCAAATAAATCCAGGTGCCTCCACCCATCTTCTGGTTGACTTTAAATTGAGTGATGCCGCCCTTGTGGTAAACCGTATACAAAGCATCATCCGTACTATTTTCGACAGTTTTATAAGAAACATAAACAGCATATGTACCAGCTTTAGGAATATCCGGAATCCATTCAACAATACTCTCCTGCCCTTTTTTGATTGTTTCTATCTGGCGGAACGTTCCATCATGGAAAGGATTATCGTTATTTATATAAAAAGCCTTTCTTTGAGCAAATCCAGGCACTGATCCATCAATCCATTTCTTTTCTGCAATTTTTTCAATGTACTTTGAGCCACTGCTGAGAGAGCCATCATTATCCACAATTACTTCTGAAGTATTCACATCACGTTCACGAGGTAAGATCACGTTTGCTCCTGCTTTTTCAAGCATTGGCACAAGATATGGCAACACATAACTTTGAGTATACAAGTCTTCCACTGTCTGAAATATACGAGCTCTTTGCCATTCCCAGCGTGTCAACTTTGATTCATAGTAGAATCCATGACTTTGCCACATAGCGATATGCCTGTTTTGCAAGCCCTTATCTGGTCTATAAGGAACTGAAATGCGGGAAGTCAATGGGCTCTCCATCTTATTTGTAAAAGTCAGGGCCTTTTTATCCTTTTTACTGCGTAAAGCGAAAGGAACAAATTCTTCAACTGCATGCTTATCAGTAATCAGTTTCACTTCATAATTTGTATATTCAGAAGGTAGCAACTGACGGATATGCTTGTAAATATCAGCTACATTATCTTCTCGAAAGGGAATATATGAACAATTCATATTAGCATAAAGCTCTATCGTTTTTTTATTAATCGCAACAGAGTCAATACTGATAGGACCAACAGAAATATTCTTCCGCGAAGTCTGGGTTAAATAAACACCAATAGCTGAGCGCACCTCCTTTGAAAGATTCTGCGCTCCGGTTGTCTGGAAGCAAAGCCCAGCAACAAACAAGCTAAACACATAATTACGAATAGGTTTCATAAACATCTATTTTTGTTTCTTTATTAGCAAAGTGAGACCGATAACGGTAAATAAAGCATTAAATATCAATAGTTCATAACTGAAGGAATATCCATTAAACCATGCTTGAGAATTCTTTTGCAGGATAAAGCAAAAAGCCGGTGATAAAACAGCAACTACAGGAACATATTTATCATATACCTGTTTTTTAGTAAAGATGCCGAATGCAAACATTCCAAGAATTGGTCCATAAGTATAACTTGCCAGTATATATACAGCATCAATAACACTAGTATTATTGAGCAGGTTTATAACAATAATAACCACCCCCATCACAACAGACATCAATAGATGAACCAGCTTGCGGGTTTTCAATGTTTCGACTTCACTTTTGTTTCTTGTACTGCCAAGAATATCAATAGTAAATGAGGTTGTTAAAGCAGTAAGAGCAGAGCCTGCAGCAGAATAAGCCGCAGAAATAAGTCCTACAATAAACAGAACCCCAACAATCTGTGGGAAATAGCCATAAGTGGCAATCAATGGGAAAAGTTCGTCACTCTTCTTGGGAATTGCAATTCCCGATTTTGAAGCAAAAATATAGAGTAACACTCCAAGTACCAAAAATAACAAGATAATAAAGACTTGTAAAATGCCACTTGTTATCATATTCTTTTGAGAGTCTTTAAAGTTCCTGCAACTTAAATTACGCTGCATCATATCTTGATCAAGGCCTGTCATGGCGATCATTGTAAATACACCGGCAAGAAACTGTTTAAAGAAATATCTTTTATCGTTAACATCATCAAAGAAGAACATCTTTGAATAGTCATGATCTGTAATAGCACTAACCATCCCACCAAAGGTAAGATTCAATTCTGAGGCAATATAATAAATACAAAAAAGAACAGAACCCACAAGACAGAGTGTTTTCAATGAATCTGTCCATATCAAAGCTTTCACCCCGCCCCGGAAGGTATAAAGCCAAACCAAAGAAACTGTAAAAATAACATTTAAGAAGAAAGAGAGATGCAATGGTTCAAAGATCAATAATTGCAGAACCACGCAAACAAGGAATAAACGAACTGCTGCGCCCAGCATTTTAGATACAAAAAAGAACCAGGCTCCTGTTTTATAGGTTGAAACTCCAAAACGATTTTCCAGATATTCATAAATGGAGACCAGATTCATTTTATAAAAAAGAGGAATAAGTAAAAACGCAATAATAAATTGTCCGGTTAAGAACCCAAGTACCATCTGAAGATAAGAAAAGTTACTCACTGCCACCATTCCCGGAACAGATACAAAAGTAACCCCCGATATGCTAGAACCAATCATAGCAAAAGCCACTACATACCAATGAGATTTTCTGTTTCCCACAAAAAAGCCTTGATTATCTGCTTTTCTGCCTGCAATATATGATATGGCAAATAAGATAATAAAGTAGCAAACAATGGTTGATAGTACTAGAACTGGAGTCATAAATTCTTGATTTTTAAAAGGAAGTGATACTTTTAGGTATCACTTCCTTTTTTAATTATTCATCAATTAATAAAATCAATTACCATCCTGGATTTTGTGTAAGTTTAGGGTTCAATGTTATTTGTCCTGTTGGAATAGGCAGATAATAATGCTTATTTTCATCAAATGCACGAGAAGTATTATATGCAACAATATAACCAGCAGCATTTACAATTATTTTAGTACTAGGATTTGGATCTGTATCTTTAATATTAGCCCCTACAAACAATTCTGGATTATAAGTAGTATCAAGGTACTTACCTTTTGTCCAACGCATTAAATCATCATAACGGAATCCATCCATCATTAGTTCAACTCGTCTTTCACGTCTAATTTCCCAAATCATAGGACTAACATCTGTATCACGTTTAGGATCATTTATAGCTACATCACCATTAGTTCCAGAATATGGTAGTCCTCCTACAACTTTTAATGGAGCAACACCAGCACGAGTTCTCAATTTATTAATTGAAATATCCAAGTCTGATTGGTTCAGAGTTCCTAATTCTGCACATGCCTCAGCATAATTTAAATAGACTTCTGATAGCCAGAATAATGGAGCATCTGTTGGATTATTCGGAGCTAATCTATCTGCGCTACTTAAGTCTTCATTCACAAATTTAAAACACTTATAACCTGTAGTCGATGTTGTTCCTTTGTATGTGTGATTTACATAACATAAACCATTATCAATAGTCTGACTTAAACGACCGTCGCGATCAGAAAGTACGTTAGCTATATTTTTATCGCCTTTATATAAGGATGACTGAGAAATAGGAAGACCGTCTTTACAAACATAAGATTCGACTGCCCCCTTATTCAATCCTGCAATAGTAGTAGAACTTGTCAGGAATCCGCTCATTCCATGAGTTATTACACCTGTCTGATATGATTTATACATTATAATCTCTGAGTTCTTAGATAAATCAAGAGAATTATATATTGAACGATAACTATCGCAAAGCTTATAAGTGCTATTAATCAACGTTGCAGAAGATTCTTTTGCAGCTTGAAGATACTTTTCATAATCAGCAATTTTATGATATTTCCTAAATGTTCCTTCAAATAAACAAACTCTTGACTTTAAAGCTAAAGCAACATTTCTATTTACTCGATCATCTCCTTGATTTGCATACATATTAACACAAGCATAATTAAGATCGGCTAATACACTATCCATTACAAGAGTTCTTGGATCACGGGCCTTATAAAGGATATCACCGTTACTTATATCTAAAGACTTGTTAACCCATGGTACATCTCCATAGTTCTTTACTTTATTAAAGTATTCATATGCTCTAAAGAATCGGGCAACTCCAGTCCAATGGGCTTTAGCAGCATCTGACATTGGCACTTTAGGGACTCTCTCCAATAGCACATTAGCTTTACGAATAGCATCCCAAGCCCAAGTTCCTGTATACACATCTTGATTAATCGTTTTATCAAATGTATAAGTACAAGCAGACGCAGGTGCATTTTTACTGAAATCCGAGAAGCTTTCAGAAACCATATCATCATTAAACTGCTTAAAGTAAAATCCTTTAGTTGAGTTACCATTGCCATATCCTTCAAATTGATTATATAGGCTAAAAGCAAAAACACTAACGTTATTCTCAGAAGTCCATAAATTATCATCAGTAAATTGATCTAATGGCTGTCTATCCAAGAAATCAGTACAGCCCACAGTCATAAATGCTGCAGCCGCGAGAGTTAAAATATATTTTGTCTTCATATTTTTATCTATTTAAAAAGTTGCTTGAATACCAAAAGAGTAGGTTCGTGAAAAAGGAGCCGTACGACCATAGCCACCAGAATCAACTCCTTCACCTGTATTAATTTCCGGATCAAGAGGTAAAGCACCCATTTTATCAAATGTCAGTAAATTCTGTCCACTAACATAGATTCTGAACTTTTGCATACAAACTTTCTTTGACAATGCGCCAGGAAGCGTATAGCCCAAAGTTACATTTTTCAGCCTTAAATATGCTGCATTCACAAGATATTTAGACTGTGGATAGAAGTTATTTATACCTGAACCAATACCACTGACGTTACCTGTACCACTATTACCTGGATATAATTTTGGATAAAAAGCATTCTGGTTATCTTCTGTCCAATAATCCAATTGATGGTTCCACAAAACGTCGGCACGGCTATAATATGGAATATAAACATCACCCGGAAGCCATAAATCACGCTTTGCTACACCTTGAAGAGTAACTTCAAAATCAAAGTCTTTATATTGAGCACCCAGCTTAAATGCATATTGATATCTTGGAGTAGAATTACCAATTCTCTTTAAATCTCCATGATCATCTAATGTAGATTTTCCCCAGTCCAAAACTCTATTTCCATTTAAGTCAGCATATTTAATATCTCCTTCACCATATTTAAAATTGCCAGATTCAAGTTTACCTTGATAAGCAACAATAGCATCGCGAGTATCATTTGAGTTCCAGTAACGATCTGTTACAAATCCCCAAATTTCACCAATTTCTTTTCCTTTATAATTAGAATTAAGAATCTTTGTATCATTATCATATTTAGTTAACTCGCTCTTATAATCAGATAAACTTGCAGTTGCATACATACTCAAGTTTTTATTAAATCTATGATTATAGTCTAATGCAATTTCCCAACCACGGGTTCTCATTGTACCTGCATTCATTTTAGGCATTGTAGTACCAAATACATCTGGCAAAGTTTTACCGGGAGCTAACATATCGCTTGTTGTGCGTTGGAACCAGTCAGCACTAACACCCAGCTCATCATTAAAGAAACGGGCATCAATTCCGAGATCAGCAGTGGTAATAGTTTCCCAAGTCAAAGAACTAGCTATAGCACGAGGATTTCCTACGGTTGAAACTTTCTTTCCATTTTCAATCCAATAAGCATTACCTGTAGTCATAACAGGAAGGAACTGGTAAATATCACCAACATCTGTTGAACTACCAACATCCTGGTTACCAATTGAACCATAAGAAGCACGAAGTTTCAAATTAGACAAATAAGGTTTAACTGGATCCATGAAAGATTCTTCAGAGATACGATAACCTACAGATGCAGAAGGGAAAAAGCCCCATTGATCTTTAGTAGGAAAACGAGAAGATCCATCATAACGACCATTTACTTCAAATAAGAACTTGCCATTATAGTCATAATTTCCACGGAAGAAAAAGCCTGCAACAGCAGTTTCACGAGAAGCACTACTAGCATCCTTCAAACCAGATGTTAATCCTATCTGTCCAAAATCAGGGGACATTAATTGCTTTCCTTGCGCGTACACTTTTTTGTATGACGCATATTCAGCATTAGTACCGGCCATTAATTTGATGGTATGTTTCTTAGCAAACATCTTATCATAAGTAAGATAACCATTAAAAGCCCAATTATCTTCAGTTATTTCTGTGAAGTTAGTTTCATCAGTACTTCCTCCTGGTGCATTTATATAAGAGTATGGATTACCATCTGTCCAAAAGTTATATGCTATTGTAGTACCACCTGTCTGATGATCAGAATAACGTTTAGTACCATAAGTAAAGTCTGTTTTAAAAGTTAAGCCATCAATAATTTTTGCTGTAGCATTTACAGAATAGCGGTTCAGAATATCTCCCTTTTCACAAGTATTAGCTTGTCTTAAGAATCCTGCACTATGACGAAATTCTTTTCCTTCATAAGTACCAAATGGGAAGTAGGCACCCCAACGCATAAAATATTGATAGTAATTTTGATATGCATACGGATACTTGGTTTTTGTATCAACCAGCATAACCTTTATTCCCAAATTCAACCATTTAGTAACATCTGTATTCAAGGAAAGACTACCATTCAATTTGCTATAATCATTTTCTTTCGCTTGCTTTAACCAACCATCCTGAGAAGAATAGCCCATAGAAATATTATAGGTAGTCTTATTACTTGTACCTGAAACTGAAACATTATGGTTCTGTTGGAATGTGCTTTTATTCAACATTTCATCGAATGGATTCCAAACACGATAAAAATAAGCCTGACCGCCTATCATTTCCCAGTCTTCTCCATATACCATCTCGTTTCCTTTACGATTATTGGCATATTTTTCTTTCCAGGTTGTAATTCCTTTTATCAATTGAGGGAAATACATACCAAACACCTCAGGATTAGCAATTCCTGCTCTGTTATTAGCAAGTGTCCCAGCTTCCAACTCTTTTATAGGATCTGAATATTCTGGTAAATTCATTCGATAATTCCAAGCTAGGTTATTTGTATATTGTACCTGAACTTTATCTTGCGTTCCAGCCCCTGTTTTAGTTGTAATCAAGACTACACCAAATGCAGCACGAGCACCATAGATTGATGAAGAAGCAGCATCCTTTAAAACTGAGATATTAGCAATATCACTAGGATTCACCAGACTCAAGTCGGATATTTCAACGCCATCTAGTAACAATAATGGAGCACCTGTACCATTTAATGATCCCAAACCACGAATTTTAATATCTGGAGTTGAATTTAGCTCACCAGATTTGAATGTAATAGTTAAACCCGGCACCATACCTTGCAAGCCTTTTTGCATATCATTGATAGGTTTGCTTCCGAAGACCTTAGCTACATCAACTGTACTTACTGCACCAGTCAGGTTTTCTTTCTTTTGTACGCCATAACCAACGACAACTACTTCCTGTAAAAGTTCAGAATTTTCTTTCAGTACAATATTAACAGCAGTTTTACCGCCTACTGCAACATCCTGCTTCTGGAAACCAATATAGGAAACCACCAAAGTTGCATTAGGCTTCACTTTCAAAGTAAACTTACCATCAATATCAGTGATAGCTCCATTATTCTTTGTTCCCTTTTCAATAATACTTGCGCCGATTACGGGTTCGCCTTTTGCATCGACCACTGTTCCCTTTAGAGTAATTGCCTGTTGTTGCTGCTCACTTACGTTATGAGTAGCATTAACATTCCAAACACCTGCGATAGCGTTCATACTCCCAACTGTAGAGAAGAGGGAAGCAATGGTTAGCGCCGTGAGAAACTTCTTTGAGAATGTTTCCCGAGATAGTTGAATTTTGTTCATAAAAGATCAATAATTTAAAGTTGAGAAATTCATTAAATTCCTATTTGAACTACAAATGTAATAAGAAGTACAGATTTCCTGTTTAATAACGTTCATGTTCATATCATTCAATAATTAAGTAATGTTTATATAAATAGATTTGCTAGTTAAATCAGAACAATAAGTATTTTTAATTCGACAATTAAAATATGTATTACTAAACATTAATAAGTATCAAAATTAGTGGTTTTAGTTTATAATCCAAAACAAATATTGTAATATTTTTAATGTTTTATCAATATTTTTAGATTAAATATCAAAACAACACATAAAAAGGCTATCAAAGAACAATATGATACCACAATCAACATTATAATTATCATATTAATATCAAATAGGAATCTATAGCAACTTATCTACAGAAACGAATTCGTAGCCTAAAGCCTTTAAATGATTAATTATCTGATCTAATTTATTATAGAGTTTATCTGATCTTCCAGGATCTGTTCCAATATGAATCAAAAGCATAAAGCCATTTAATGAATGCAGTTGCTCATATATCATAATATTGTTATATATTTCTTCAGAAGATCGATAGTTTTTCATTTGCGGCAAAGTATAATCAGCATTCGATGTAGTTCCTGGTGTGAAATTAACTAGTTGCACTCCCATTTCACTGCACCATGAAGATATATTGCTGTTATACCATTCATAAGAAGGAAGGAAGTAGCGGAATTTAGAAAGTTTTATTCCGGCATTTATCATTGCCTGATAGTTGTCAGTTAGGTCTTTACGGAAAGCTTCACGCGAAACTAATGTAGAGTCTCTCTTAGTCCAGTCGGCATAAAGTATGTGTTTATCGGAATGAGGGCCAAGATAGTGCCCGCCCTTCTGTAAGTGTTTTACCAATTTAGGGTAAGTTCTGTAAAAATCTCCGGTGAGAAAGAAAGAGCCTTTTACCTTTTGATGTTTCAGAGTGTTGCATATTGCTTCACCACCATCGGCAAACTGGTGACCAGTAAAGACCAAAGCTATTTGTTTTTTTGAAGTATCTCCTTGAATAATCCCTCCAAGAACTACTTTGTTTGAGTTCTGATGGAGGGATTCTTTGGTTAGGTTAGTCATACAACAAGACGAAGTTACATCATTCATCTTATGTCCACAGACTGAAAAGCCTGTTAAGCAGCCTTCATTTGAAATGTTATATTGATTAGATTGATTATAGTCAAAGCCATATTCATACTGATTATCGGAATATCCGGAGTTTTCTCTCAAAAATTCACACCCCTCGGAGCTATGCATTTGCATTGCAAATACAGATCCTGACAGCAGATTTAAAGAGATCAGTATGAATTCGATTTTTCTCATAGCATTATATAATAAGATATAGGTCAACATCTTACAATTGCAAACATAAGTAATTAAAATCTAATAATATGAATTTATACCTTAAATTATTGTTTTCAATACTTAATTTATCTAAAATTCAATTCTTAATGATTAATTAGATGTTTTATAGCAGTTAAATTACAATAAGTCAGCAGAGATTATTCGCATAGAGCAACGTGAAAAAATAAAAAGCAGGCGGGAGTTCAAAAAAATGCAGCCGAAGTTTATTATTCTTCTGTACAAAAGAATTAATTCTTCTGTACAGAAGATTGTTTTCTTTTGTACAAGACAATTAATTGTTTTGTACAAGAACACGCAAAGCATGCCATTAATAATATTATTTTATCTTTGTAAAATTATAATAAACTAAAGAAAGACAAGAGTGAGAGAAGTAAATCTAAGAATTGAAAAAGGTGAGCGCCTGCTTGATGCGCTAAAACGCGACGGAAAGCAAATGTTACCCACACAATGCATTATCAATAAAACACTAACAGGAATAGGAGCCACTTATTGTGAACTGGTGTGCAACAGAAATTCCATTATAGTAGAGCCCAATGTTCCCGTAATTGAAGGAAAGGTAAAGAAGCATAAAGGAGCTATATTAGGGGTATACTCTGGTATCACGGGACAGAAAATAGAGGAATATATCCAGAAACATCAATCTAAAAGGAAGATTATGGTAACTCCCGAAAGCTTTCAGCGACTGAAAGACACTCTGGAGGAGCTTGGCATTGACATATACGATGAATTCTTTCTGCTGTTCGACGAATGCGAAAAACTAGTGCAGGACATTGACTTCCGCGAATCTATTGAGGCTCCTATGGATGACTTCTTCCGATTCAGGGAAAAGGCGATGGTTTCCGCCACACCTTTAATAGCTGCCGATCCAAGATTTGAAAAGCAGGGATTCACGTTACTGAAAATTACGCCCGATTTTGATTTTAGCATGCCAATAAAGGTTCTGCCCACCAATAATATACTCGAGGCATTTCTTGAAGAAATTAATTTGTATCCCGGCAATATCTGTGTATTCTGCAATTCTATAGACACTTTCGAATCTATTTTCTGCGAGCTGTCACTAGATCTTCAGAAACAGGTCACCACCTTTTGCAGCGAAGGGGCGATGGAAAAGCTTACCTATATGCATTCAAAGAACTTCAACCGAAAGGCTTATAGTTTTGTAGACAAGCTCTCGAAGATAAACTTCTTTACGGGGCGGTTTTACTCGGCTGTAGATATTGAGGCTAAAAGTAAACCTCACGTTATCATCCTGTCTGATATGATGGGTGCACCACAGTCGGCCATTGATCCAAAGACGGAGACCATTCAGATTGCAGGTCGTTTCCGCAACGGAGTTAAAAGCGTAACGCACATCAGCAGTATAAAAGAGGATTTGGAATATCGTTCAGAAATGGAAGCACAGCTTTATCTGGAAGGAACATTCCAGGCTATCAGCACAGTAAAGAGCCTCTATTCGAAAGCTAAAAGCGAAGGCGAGAAAGGTGCTTACCTTGAAGCGCTTCTTGGAATGAGTGGAAACAGTTACTTAAATGAAGACGGAAACAGAAATGAATACAAGATAGCCAACTATTATGATGAACAAAGGGTGCTGGAGCTCTATACAAATAAAGACCATCTGCTAAATGCCTATAAAGCGATGCCGAATTTCACCGTAGATTACCAGCCAAAAGATTATCTATTCTGCGATTCAGACCGACTGGCACGCCAAAGAGCGAAAACCCGTAAATGGAAAGCAGAAGTATTGCTCCGGCAACTTGACAAGGCCAACCACCTTCGTTTCTCAGAGAATCCGGAACATAGAAAATATTACGAGGCACAGATTCTACAAATTATTCGTTCTCCCTACGAGCATACTCTTTTTGACTGTTACCTTTCAAAAGGATCTGAATATATAAGGAGTATAAACTTCCGCGAGTCGACCATGCTTAGTACCATAAAAAAGAAAAGCGTGCACCAACTGAAGAACTGTCCCGCAGTAGCCCGCGGAGTTCATAAACTATTAGAGACAGGGAAGCAATACACCGCATCAGAAATCAGCGCCGTACTTACCAATATATATAAGAAGAACGGTATACCTGTAAATAAAAGAGTATATGCTTCTGAAGTAGAGAGATATTTTGAAACAAGCACTACCCGCAACAATAGAGGACCTAAGATATTATTAATCAACACAAAACAGAGGAAAACAGAAACTAGTAGTTTGCTGGCTGAAAAATAGAAAAACATAAGGTTGTTTTAGAGGGGGTAACAAGGGTTCCCCTTCTGAAACGCCTTGACAATAGGTGTGCTAAATTTTAGCACAAGACATATAAAAGAAGTTTTTCAGGAAGTTTAGCACCACCACTTTAGTTTTGTAACAATTATGCTTCATTGGTTAGAAGAGAGATTGAACTGCTTATTAATAGTATCTTCAATGACCTTTGGAAAATACTTATATTCCAAAGCATGAATCCTTGCTGCCAAATCAGGAGGAGCATCAGTAGGAAGCACCTCACAAGTAGTTTGAAAAACTATACTACCAGAATCATAGTGCTCATCAATATAATGTATAGTAATGCCAGAGCATTTATCACCAGCAGCAATCACTGCCTCGTGTACACGATCACCATACATCCCCTTACCACCATATTTAGGCAACAGCGCCGGATGAATATTTACTATCCTATTAGGGTATGCATGAACAAGCGCAACAGGTATCTGCAAAAGGAAGCCGGCAAGCACCACGAAATCAACATTATACTTATTAAGTAAAGTCAGTAGATCATCTGCATTCTGGAAATCAGACTTAGTGAACACAACAGAAGGTATATGATGCAGTCTTGCCCTCTCTAATATATAGGCATCAGCTTTATTAGATAAAACTAAAGTAACTTCAATCAGCGGGTTGCTTTCAAAATATTGAATAATATTCTCAGCATTCGTCCCTGAGCCAGAACCAAATATTGCTATATTTATACTCATAAAAAGGCCTATCTGTGCACACATTCGTGAAAAATGTGCAATGGAATGAATTTTATTGGTTAAATATTTGCTCGAAACAATAAATATTCATTCCTTTGCAGCTGCAAATTTAAAAAAATAATTCAATTTATTAATTAAAAACTTAAAGTTATGTCTGAAATTGAATCAAGAGTAAAGGCGATTATCGTTGATAAATTAGGCGTTGAAGAATCTGAAGTTAATTTAGAAGCAAGCTTCACTAATGATCTGGGAGCAGATTCACTTGATACTGTTGAGCTTATTATGGAATTCGAAAAAGAATTCAGTATTTCTATTCCTGACGATCAAGCAGAAAAAATCGCTACTGTAGGTGACGCTGTAACTTACATCGAAGCTGCTAAAGCTTAATTTCTGATTTCATAATATGGAATTAAAAAGAGTTGTAGTAACAGGTCTTGGTGCTCTTACTCCTATAGGCAACACTGTTCCCGAGTTTTGGGAAAATTTGATCAACGGTGTGAGCGGAGCAGGACCTATTACTCATTTTGATACGTCACTGTTTAAAACTAAGTTTGCTTGCGAAGTTAAGGGGTTTGATGTAACCCAATATCTTGACCGCAAGGAGGCAAGAAAGATGGATCCTTACACACAGTATGCAGTTGCTGTAGCTAAACAAGCCGTAACGGATTCAGCACTTGATCTTGAAAATGAAGATTTAAACAGAATAGGTGTAATCTTTGGTGCAGGTATTGGTGGCATTCAGACTTTTGAAGAAGAAGTTAAGAATTACGCTATCAATAGAGCCAATGGCCCAAAGTTCAATCCCTTCTTTATACCTAAAATGATTTCGGATATTGCAGCCGGACAGATTTCCATTATGTATGGTTTTCACGGTCCTAACTTTGCAACTGTATCTGCTTGCGCAACATCTTCAAACGCTATAGCTGATGCTTTCAATTATATCCGATTGAATAAAGCAAATGTTATTGTAACCGGTGGTTCAGAAGCAGCTATTACTGAAGCTGGAGTAGGTGGTTTTAACGCAATGCATGCTTTATCTACACGAAACGAAGATGCAACCAAAGCTTCCCGTCCGTTCAGCGCAAGCCGCGATGGATTTATAATGGGTGAAGGTGGTGGATGTCTCATTCTGGAAGAATTGGAACATGCGAAAGCACGTGGTGCCAAAATTTACGCCGAGATTGTAGGAACTGGTCTTTCTGCAGATGCTTATCACTTAACAGCTTCTCACCCAGAAGGTTTGGGAGCTATATTAGTGATGAAAAATGCACTGGAAGATGCTGAAATGAAACCGGAAGAAATTGATTATATCAATGTTCACGGAACATCTACTCCTGTAGGTGATATTTCAGAATCAAAAGCAATCAAGGAAGTATTTGGCGAACATGCTTACAAGCTGAATATCAGTTCTACTAAATCTATGACCGGCCATCTTCTTGGTGCAGCTGGTGCTGTAGAAGCAATTGCAAGTATTCTTGCTATAAAAAATGGAATCGTTCCTCCTACTATCAATCATGAAGATGGAGACAATGACGAGAACATTGATTATAACCTGAATTTTACCTTTAACAAGGCGCAAAAGCGTGAAGTTAATGTAGCACTCTCTAATACCTTTGGTTTTGGTGGACACAATGCATGCGTTATCTTTAAAAAGTACAGCGAATAAGATCGTGTTACACAATAAAATAGATAGAATAAGGCTCTTTTTCCGTAAGGATAGAGAGTCTTATTCTCGTTTTTATTCTATTCTGGGGTTCTATCCGCACAATATTAGCCTCTATGAGCAGGCTTTGCTTCACAAATCTTCTTCTGTAAGGTCTGAAAAAGGACGGCCACTCAATAATGAACGATTAGAATTCTTAGGCGATGCTATACTTGATGCCATAGTTGCCGACATTGTATTCAAACAATTTGCTGGCAAAAAGGAAGGTTTTTTAACCAATACACGTTCTAAGATTGTTCAGCGGGAAACTCTTAATAAACTAGCTGTTCAGATTGGACTCGACAAACTTATAAAATACTCAACCCGCACATCTTCCCACAACAGTTATATGTGTGGTAATGCATTCGAAGCATTGGTAGGCGCTATTTACATTGACCGCGGATATGATGTTTGCAAGTATTTCATGGAAGTTAAAATCATGAAACGCTTCATTGATCTGGAGAAAATAGCACGTAAGGAGGTTAACTTCAAATCAAAGCTGATTGAATGGACTCAGAAAAACAAGGTTACAATTTCTTTCGAACTGATAGAACAATTCCTTGATAAAGAGGCAAATCCTATATTCCAGTCAGAAATACTTATTGAAGGTCTTTCTGCAGGGACAGGGGTTGGATATTCTAAAAAAGAATCTCAGCAAAATGCAGCAAAAATGGCTCTTAAAAAGATTCAGACCATACCTAACTTTTTGCAGGAAGTATTTGATACAGCAAAGAAAAGAGTGGAAGCTGCAGATCTGGCCAAACAAGAAGCTGCCGAAGCTAGTATTTCCGAAACAGAAATTATTGCCTCTGAAAACAGTGATCTCATTCCAGAGGAAGGATTGGAAATAGCAAGCATCGCTGCAGAGTAAATTAAGATTTACCCAAAGCAAACGCCCATCCTTCTTCCCTGAACAACAAGATCGTGATCTTCCGTTACCAATTTTAGCTTCCCTGCTACTTCACTTAAAGGGATGGATGATATCTCACTACCTTGTAATGCAATCATTCGTCCAAATTCTCCATTAGCAATAAGTTCTGTGGCATGTCCACCCATACGGGTTGAAAGGTTTCTGTCAAAAGGGGTAGGCGAACCACCGCGTTGAATATATCCCAATACAGTTTGCCTTGTTTCTATTCCAGTCTCATATTCAATCTCACGGGCTATATATTCAGCCGGTCTCTTAAGGCCATCTGTTTTAATACCTTCAGCCACCACCACAATTGAATATGGTTTTCCTTTCTTCAAACGATTCATTATCGTTTCCCCGATATTTTTTATATCATATTCTATTTCGGGAATCAGAATAACATCTCCTCCTCCTGCCATACCGGAATAAAGAGATATCCATCCGGCCTTGTGACCCATTAACTCTATCACCATAACCCGTTTATGCGAGCTGGCAGTTGAATGAAGCCGGTCTATAGCATCGGTTGCAATACTTACAGCCGAATCAAAGCCAAAAGAAAAATCCGTGCCCCAGATATCATTATCAATAGTCTTTGGCACCGAAACCACATTAAGCCCCATAGCCGCCATCTTTGCAGCTGTTTTCTGTGTGCCGTTTCCTCCTATACAGACCACGCAATCTAACCCCAACTGATGAATATTCTGTTCCATTATTGCAGGCTTATTCACTTCTGGCGGAACTCCCTTCTTCTTGAATGGTTTTTCCCTGGAAGTGCCCAACATTGTTCCTCCCTGATTTAACAGACCGGACATTGACTTCTCTGTGAAAATCTCGACATCGTTCGTAAGCAATCCCTGAAAGCCACTGTGTATACCAACCACCTCCATGCCATAATAATTCATTGCCGTTTTGCATACACCTCTTATGGTAGCATTAATTCCCGGGCAATCACCTCCTGAAGTCAATATACCTATTCTCATACCTTAAATATTTAGATTACTAATCTGAGTGTAAAGATAGAAAAAAATAGAAGTAATATGTAAATCAGCAAAAAAAATAAATATATGTAGAGTAATATTAATAAATAAGGCTATTTTTGCATAACATTAGTAATTTTTTGAATTAGGATGAACAGTACAAAGCTGATTAGCAAACTATTTATCCCCCGACTTAAAGAGCTTGCTTTATATGATACAGCCGCAGAATCTATCCAAGGACAAGTATTTAAAAGGCTTATTCACCAAGCCGCTCACACAGAATGGGGAGAAAAATATGATTATAGTAGCATAAATAGTTATGAGGAATTTAAAAAAAGGGTTCCCATACAGACATATGACGATGTTAAACCTTATGTTGAAAGATTACGTAAGGGGGAACAGAATTTGATATGGCCTTCTAAAATCGAATGGTTTGCAAAGTCATCTGGTACCACTAACGATAAAAGTAAATTCTTACCTGTAAGCAAAGAAGCGCTGAAAGATATTCACTACCGTGGAGGACAAGATTGCGTGGCATTATACTTTAAAATGAATCCTGAAAGCCGGTTCTTTTCCGGTAAAGGGCTTATTTTAGGAGGAAGTCACAGTCCTAACCTGAATTCGAAACATGGCTTGGTAGGCGATTTATCTGCTATTTTAATTCAGAATATTAATCCATTAGCCAATCTGATTCGTGTTCCCAGCAAAAAAGTAGCTTTAATGAGCGAATGGGAAAGTAAAATAGAACAGATTGCTAAGGAAACTATTAATCAGAATGTAACTAATCTATCGGGAGTTCCTTCCTGGTTCCTAGTTCTTATTAAACGGGTTCTTGAAATCACAGGTAAACAGTCGCTTGAAGAAATATGGCCTAATCTGGAAGTCTTTTTCCATGGAGGTGTTAGCTTTGCTCCTTACCGCGAACAATACAAACAGCTGATTAAATCGGACAAGATGCATTATGTAGAGACCTACAATGCATCGGAAGGATTCTTTGGTGTGCAAAATGATTTTTCAGATCCTGCCATGCTATTAATGATTGACTATGGCATTTTCTATGAATTCATCTCATTAGATGATCTTCAGGAGGAAAACCCGAAGGCTTGTTGTTTGGCAGATGTAGAGCTTAATAAGAACTACGCAATGATTATTAGTACTTCATGCGGTTTATGGCGCTATATGATTGGCGATACGGTTAAGTTTACCTCTAAGAACCCGTATAAGTTTGTAATTACAGGAAGGACTAAACATTTTATTAATGCTTTTGGAGAAGAACTAATCATTGATAATGCAGAAAAAGGATTAGCTAAGGCCTGCGCTGAAACCGGAGCTCAGATTTGTGAATACTCAGCAGCACCAGTATTTATGGATCAGAATGCAAAATGTCGCCATCAGTGGTTGATAGAGTTTGCTAAAATGCCCAATTCCATCGATAATTTTGCTGCCATATTAGACACATCACTCAAAGAGGTAAACTCCGACTACGAAGCTAAACGCTACAAAGATATTGCACTTCAGCCATTGGAAGTTATTGTAGCCCGCAAAGGGTTATTTATTGACTGGCTTAGGATGAAGGGAAAATTGGGAGGTCAGCATAAGGTGCCCAGACTGAGCAATACAAGAGAACACATTGAAGAAATGATCCTTTTAAATGAGGATTTATAAAATATAGAAATCCCCGGCCTTTGTTAGTAAAAGACCGGGGATTTCATTTATATCATATCTAATTTTACTTTGGTTCGGGACTCGAGTAATTGACTAGATTCATATCAAATATCAATGTTGAATAACCTAAAATTGCTCCACTACCAGCAGTTCCATATGCTAACTGATATGGAATATAAACCATCCAACGTTCTCCTTTTTTCATCATGCGAAGAACTTCCGTCCATCCCGCAATAACGCCACCATTAACAGCTGTTTTAAACGGAATATCAAAATTAGGATCAGGATTAGTTCCACTAAAGTTCTGATCAAAGACTTCACCATTAATCAGCTTCCCTCTATAGTAAACCTGCACTGTATCTGTATCCAAAGGACGACTTCCTGTTGCTGCATATCTGGCAACCTTTTCTGCATAAATCTTCAGCTTTGAATTACTCATCGCAGTAACTACAAATAAGTTTGGATTTGACTTGCTGTCCACAACATTTTGCAGAGAATCAAGACATGTCTGATTACGTTGCTGCCAGTTATCATATTGGCTAACTGCTGTCGATTCGTTACAAGAAGTAAAAGACAACAGCATCATCAGCAATAATACTGGAAGTAAAACTATTTTTTTATTCATATTCATGATTTTAAATCAATGTCTTCAACAGACTAATGATACTAACTTTATCAGCAATTATGTTATTAAGTTCAGATATTGCAACGCGTTCCTGCTGCATTGTATCACGATGACGAATAGTTACGCAATTATCTTCAAGGGTTTGATGATCCACTGTAACACAGTATGGAGTACCAATAGCATCCTGACGACGGTAACGTTTACCAATTGAGTCCTTTTCATCGTATTGGCAATTGAAATGAAACTTCAATTCATTGATTATCTCACGTGCTTTTTCTGGAAGTCCGTCTTTCTTTGTCAATGGCAATACAGCTAGTTTCACAGGAGCGAGAGCAGCAGGCAATTTGAGCACTACACGAGTTTCGCCTCCTTCTAAAGTTTCTTCGCAGTAAGAAGAACACATTACACTAAGGAACATACGGTCAACACCGATAGATGTTTCAATCACAAACGGAGTATATGATTCATTCAATTCCGGATCAAAGTATTTAATGTTCTTCCCTGAGAATTTCTCGTGCTGACTTAAGTCAAAGTTTGTACGAGAATGGATACCTTCCACTTCTTTAAATCCGAATGGCATTTCAAATTCAATATCAGTAGCTGCATTTGCATAGTGAGCCAACTTATCGTGATCATGGAAACGGTATTTCTTATCACCTAATCCAAGAGCTTTGTGCCATTTCAAACGTTGTTCTTTCCAGGTCTTGAACCAGTTAAGTTCCTCACCCGGACGAACAAAGAACTGCATCTCCATCTGTTCAAACTCACGCATACGGAAAATAAACTGACGGGCAACAATCTCATTACGGAAAGCTTTACCAATCTGAGCAATACCGAAAGGTATTTTCATACGACCGGTCTTTTGTACATTCAGGTAATTAACAAAGATACCCTGTGCTGTTTCAGGACGAAGATAAATCTTCGATGCACCTTCACTGGTAGATCCCATCTCTGTAGAGAACATTAAGTTAAACTGACGAACTTCCGTCCAGTTCTTTGTACCTGAAATAGGACAAACAATCTCTTCATCAACAATAATCTGACGAAGTTCATCCAGATTATTATCATTCAGAGCTTTAGCAAATCTCTCATGCAAAGCATCACGTTTAGCTTGATGATCAAGTACACGACCATTTGTAGAACGGTACTCAGCTTCATCAAACGACTCTCCGAATTTTTTACGTGCCTTTTCTACCTCTTTATTGATCTTATCATCATATTTAGCCAGCTGATCTTCAATAAGAACATCTGCACGATAACGTTTTTTAGAATCTTTATTATCAATCAATGGGTCATTAAATGCATCCACGTGACCTGAAGCCTTCCAAATTGTTGGGTGCATAAAAATAGCAGAGTCAATACCTACAATATTCTCGTGCAACAACACCATGCTGTCCCACCAATATTTCTTGATGTTATTTTTCAACTCCACTCCCATCTGACCGTAGTCATACACCGCTCCTAATCCATCATAAATATCGCTGGAAGGGAATACATAACCATACTCTTTACAGTGTGATACAATTTTCTTAAAAACATCTTCTTGTGCCATATCTTTTGTTTTATTTGTTAACTCGCTTAGCAGAAATAAAATGCAAAGTAAATGATTTTTTTCAATAAAATTCGTATTTTTGTCTGCACATCTATCCCATATAGGTGTAAAAAACATAATTTGTTGTTAAAACAGCATAGAAAAGAGGAAAACATAACATTTATGAGCGACGACACAATCGATAAAAATGAATTAAACGACGAGGAAGGCTCTTCAACCGAAGAAAACATCACGGAAGAAGAGAATACTACAGAAGAAGAATTGGCAATTATCAATGAGCATTCTGACTATAAACCAGTTGGTTCTCAGGACGACAACGTGAAACATCAACTTTCAGGAATGTATCAAAGTTGGTTCCTGGATTACGCTTCTTATGTAATTCTGGAACGTGCCGTGCCCCATATTAACGATGGACTAAAACCGGTTCAGCGACGTATTCTTCACTCGATGAAACGGTTGGACGACGGACGATACAACAAAGTGGCTAACATTGTGGGACACACCATGCAGTTTCACCCTCACGGGGATGCTTCCATTGGCGACGCACTTGTTCAGTTAGGTCAAAAAGACTTATTGATAGACTGCCAGGGTAACTGGGGTAACATACTTACCGGCGATGGCGCAGCTGCTCCACGTTATATAGAAGCACGACTTTCAAAATTTGCTCTTGACGTGGTATTTAACCCAAAAACCACAGAATGGAAACAATCTTACGACGGACGAAACAAAGAACCAATAACCCTTCCGGTAAAGTTCCCGCTTCTTTTAGCTCAGGGAGTGGAAGGTATTGCTGTAGGACTCTCTTCCAAAATTTTACCGCATAACTTCAATGAATTATGCGATGCTTCTGTCTCTTATCTACATGGAGAAGAGTTTAAGCTTTATCCTGACTTCCAGACAGGAGGTTCCATTGACGTATCCAGATACAATGACGGTGAACGTGGAGGAGCGGTAAAAATACGATCAAAGATTAATAAAATAGACAACAAAACTCTTGCTATCACAGAGATTCCTTATGGAAAGAACACTACCTCTGTGATTGAATCTATTTTAAGAGCTGTTGATAAGGGGAAAATTAAGATTCGGAAAGTTGACGATAATACTTCCTCTCAGGTAGAAATTCTTGTTCACTTGGCTCCGGGAGTATCTTCAGATAAAACAATTGACGCACTTTATGCCTTTACAGATTGTGAAATCAGCGTTTCGCCCAACTGTTGTATAATAGATGAGCAAAAGCCTCATTTTCTAAAGGTTAGTGACGTACTGAAAAAGTCTGTAGATAATACACTAAGCTTGCTGCGACAGGAATTGTTGATACACAAAGGTGAGTTACTGGAAAATCTGCAATATTCTTCTTTGGAAAAAATATTTATTGAAGAACGAATCTATAAAGACAAACAGTTTGAACAGGCCAATTCAATGGATGAAGCTTGTGAGCATATTGACAGCAGACTTACTCCTTTCTATCCAATCTTGATTCGTGAAGTTACTAAAGAGGATATTCTGAAGTTAATGGAGATTAAGATGGGACGTATCCTTAAGTTCAACTCTGATAAAGCAGAAGAACTGATTGCCAGAATGAAAAGTGAGATCGAGGAGATTGATAAACACCTCGCAAACATTGTGGAATATACAGTTGACTGGTACACAATGCTGAAAAACAAATACGGCAAAAACTTCCCTCGCTTAACAGAACTTCGGAACTTTGATACAATTGTGGCTGCAAAAGTGGTGGAAGCCAATGAGAAATTATATATAAACAGAGAAGAAGGATTCATTGGAACCTCACTAAAAAAAGACGAGTATATTGCTAATTGCTCGGACATTGATGATGTGATAATCTTCTACCGCGACGGGAAATACAGAATTGTTCGTGTGGCTGACAAGATGTTTGTGGGAAAGAACATCCTTTATGTGAACATTTTCAAGAAGAATGACAAGCGTACCATCTACAATGCTGTTTACAGAGATGGTAAAGAAGGATTTCATTATATCAAAAGATTCAATGTAACCGCCATGACCCGAGACAGGGAATACGATATTACACAAGGGACTCCCGGTTCACGGATAGTTTACTTCAGTGCAAATCCTAATGGAGAAGCTGAAGTGATTAAAGTTACCCTGAAACCAAATCCACGAATCAGAAGAATTATTTTCGAAAAAGATTTCAGTGAAATAGCCATAAAAGGGCGTCAGTCAATGGGTAATATTCTGACCAAGAATGATGTACACAAAGTAGGATTAAAACAAAAAGGAGGCTCTACACTGGGTGGACGAAAAGTATGGTTCGACCGTGACGTATTGCGTTTGAACTATGACGGAAGAGGAGAATTTCTTGGAGAATTTCAAAGTGATGACAGCATTCTTATTGTGCTCAACAACGGAGACTTCTATACCACGAACTTTGATCTCAGCAACCACTATGAGGACAATGTAAGCATAGTTGAGAAGTTTGATCCAAACAAAATATGGTCTGCTGCACTTTACGATGCCGATCAGCAAAACTACCCTTATCTGAAACGCTTTTGCTTTGAAGGTTCATCACGCAAACAGAACTATATGGGAGATAATAAGGAGAGTAAGTTAATCTTGCTGACTGATGAATATTATCCTCGTCTGGAAGTTGTATTAGGAGGAAATGATAGTTTCCGCGATCCGTTGATAATTGATGCGGATGAGTTTATCTCCATTAAAAGTTTTAAGGCAAAAGGCAAACGCATTACAACCTTTACCATTGGTACTATCAACGAACTTGAGCCAACGCGTTTTCCGGAACTGGACAGAGAAGAGTCTGATAATGAAGAAACAGAATCTGAAAACATGGATCCCGATAAAGACAAAACTGAAGGCGATATAATTGATGAGATAACAGGACAGATGAAATTATTCTGATAATCATTATAAATGTCTGCAGGTCAGACTATGATGCTAAATACAAAATAGATTGATGAAGAAAATTACAGCATTAATCATAATTCTGATTGGACTGAGCGGAAATAGTTCCGCTCAATGTGATTCATTACAGGCCAACCGATACGTCACTCGTTCCACAACATACGGTGTGGGATACACAAATATTCTTGATACATACCTTTCCCCTCAGGAATACACAGGTATTGAGGGACGTGTTGCCAGAGAAACGATTCGGATGACCAAGCTCTTTGATGGACATATATCATTGCAGAATTTTTTTCAGGCAAATCTTTCCTACACTCATAATCACACAGAAGACAATAACACTTTTGCCGGGCTGGTAAACTGGAACTATGGTTTGCATTATCAATTTCGAATAAATGAGAACCTGAAACTACTGGCCGGAGGATTGAGCGATATGAATGGAGGCTTTGTCTATAACCTCCGGAATTCAAACAATCCTGCATCAGCTAAGGTTTATGTTAATATTGCAGCTTCAGGCATGGCCATTTACCGGTTTAAGATTAAGAACTATCAAATGGTTGCGCGCTACCAGGCCAATGTTCCTGTGGCAGGTGTTATGTTTTCTCCAAACTACGGGCAGTCTTACTACGAGATATTCACTCTGGGCAATAGTGACGGAGTGATAAAATTCACCACTTTGAAAAGTCAGCCTTCCGTTCGCCAAATATTCTCACTGGATCTCCCAATATGCTATTCCAAACTAAGACTCAGCTACCTTTGGGACATCCAGCAATCAAAAGTCAATCAGCTAAAGACTCATACGTATTCCCATATATTTATGGTGGGATTTGTGAGGGACCTTTACCTAATGAAAAGTAAAAGAGGTAATCCGCTTCCGGAAAATGTAAGAGCTTATTAGAATATAAACAGCAAATCATTAAGATGAAAGTTAAAAAGTATATTAAATATTATATTATCCGCAACATTACATTCTGTTTCTTGCTATTATCATTCTCCTCGTGTGTAGAAGAAGCAACCTTTAGCAATACTCCACAAGGCAATTTTGAAGAATTATGGAAGATTATTGACGAACAGTATTGTTTTTTAGACTACAAAAAGATTGACTGGGATGCCATTCATACAAAATATCAGAAAAGGATCAGTGCGGATATGACAAACGAAGGGCTATTTGAGGTATTGGGAGATATGCTTACCGAACTAAAAGACGGTCATGTTAATCTTTATTCTGCAAATAATGTAGCTAGATACTGGAAGTGGTATGAAGATTATCCAATGAATTTCGACGACAGCATACAGAAAAACTATCTGGGTAGTGATTATCGCATTGCCGCGGGTATTAAATACAAAATTCTGAAAGACAACATTGGTTATATCTACTACGAAAGCTTTTCAGATGGTATAGGAAGTGGAAATCTGGACGAAATACTGAGCTACATGGCTATTTGTGACGGACTAATCATTGATGTGCGCAACAATGGCGGAGGTACCATCACCAACGCTTCCAAACTAGCCGAACGCTTTACCAACGAAAAGGTTCTTACCGGATATATTTGCCATAAAACAGGTACAGGTCACAATGATTTTTCTGAGCCCTACCCTATTTATCTGGAACCATCTAACAGCATCCGATGGCAAAAGAAAGTTGTGGTACTGACTAACCGACGTAGTTTTAGTGCAACAAACGATTTTGTAAACAGCATGCGCATTCTTCCGCTGGTTACTATTATGGGCGATAAAACGGGAGGTGGATCGGGTCTCCCTTTTACCTCTGAACTACCTAATGGCTGGAACGTCCGTTACTCATCCAGTCCGCACTTTGCAGCCGATATGAGTCAGATAGAATGGGGCATTGATCCAGATATCAAAGTAGATATTACAACCAGCGATTTCAATAAGGGAATTGATACAATCATAGAGCGTGCGCGTACTTTTTTAAAAAAATAATAAAGAAAAATGCGTTTTTATTTGCAAGTAAAGAAATTATTCCTACCTTTGCAACCGCTAAACAAAAGTGCGACATCAACCGCAAATGCGGCTGTGGCGTAATTGGTAGCCGCGCCAGACTTAGGATCTGGTGACGAGAGTCGTGGGGGTTCGAGTCCCTTCAGCCGCACTTTTAGAAAAAGTCTGTAAGAATCTTACAGGCTTTTTCTTTTATCCCCCCCCTATTTATTACTTTTTAATTTTCATAAGAGTTTATTGATAAACCATCTTTCATTAAAAAAATCAAAAGCCTTACCTTTGTTGTCTTTATTAAAAGTGAATTTTGGAGTTTGCTCGTTATCTTGAGAGAAAAGAGCAGATATTGAATTATGATATATGAATAATAAAAAGAAAGCCGATATGACAGTCGGCAGAATTTCTCCGCAACTAATCCGGTTTGCCATTCCTCTGATTCTTGGAAATTTCTTTCAATTGACATACAATGCTGCAGATTCTATTATCGTTGGTAGGTTTGTTGGTCCCAATGCATTGGCAGCCGTTGGAGCAGCAAGTCCAATTATGAACATCATTATATTTATGATAGTAGGCATCTGCCTGGGAATGTCTGTACTAATGAGCGAGTTTTATGGAGCGGGCGACCTGAAAAAGCTAAAGCGTGAAATATCCACATCGTTTATTGCAGGAGGTATTTTTACACTAATCCTCATCATTCTCGGCATTATATTCTCCCGCACCATATTGCTATTCATGAATACTCCAGATGAAATCATTGACGATGCAACGCATTTTCTTCAGATCATATTTATCGGGCTGATTTTTACCTTTATCTATAATATCTATGCATCTACTTTAAGAAGCATGGGCAATTCAAAAGTTCCGCTTTACTTCCTGATCACTTCGTCAATAATGAATGTAATAATGGACATTCTTTTTGTTGTTGTCTTTAAAATGGGAGTAGTAGGTGCGGCTTGTGCAACCGTAACAGCAGAAGCAATATCAGCAATTCTATGTATCTATTATGTCTGGAAAAAAATTCCGATTTTAAAATTCAAACGTTCTGAGTTTGTGTTCGATAGATTATTGTTACGTGATACCGTAAATTACAGTTCAGTCTCGGCAATGCAGCAAACATGTTTATATATAGGCAAATTGTTTGTACAGGGCGCCGTTAATCCACTTGGCGTACATGCTATAGCAGCTTTTAATGCAGTGAATCGTATTGACGATTTTGTACTTGCTCCTGAACAAAGCATTGCCAACTCCGCCACCACGTTTTTAGCAATAAACAGGGGAGCCGGACAAACAGACAGAATGAGAAAAGGATTTATTGCATCTTATAAGATAGAGCTTATTTATAGTGCTGTTCTAATGTTTGGCATCTATTTTGGTGCACATTGGTTAGTCTATCCATTTGTTGGCGATGAAGGAGCCAACGTAATTAAATCGGGAGTGTCGTATCTGCAAACAATGGCTTTCTTTTATTTCTTACCAGGTATAACAAATATATACCAAGGTTATTTTCGTGGAATAGGGAAATTAAAGGTTACATTAAACTCAACCTTCTTTCAGATTACAGCTCGAGCCATTGCTGCATATATATTGGCTCCTCATTTCGGGCTGTCGGGAGTTGCATTTGCCTGCCTTGCAGGATGGATTGTGATGCTAGCTTATGAAGTTCCGGTATTCAGAAAAGCATGGAAAAATAACACATAAATAAAATATTATTTATAAAAAGGCAACAATCACAATAAACACTTGATAATTAAATTATTAAATTTTCATATCGCGCAATAAATTCAGTCCGAAAAAGACTATTTAAGTACAAAATAAAACGACAAAAGATGGGAATTAATAGTATTTCACAACTTGAAATTCACAATATTTAAATCTTTTCCCTAACTTTACATTATTTTTAAAATGCAAAGAGCCAGAGATCGTTTTAGTAATTCAAATATATTCAAATGAGAAATAAATTATCCCGAGAAACTATAGAAATATTATCAACCATTTCAAAAGGAAGACACAGAACCAACCTGCTTAAAAATCAGGAACAAAAAGCGCTTGCATATTTAGTTGAACGCATTCCTTCCTTCATTACTCCGAATATACTTACAGGTATCGGGCTTTTTGGTAGCTTAATTACAACCGCAAGTTTTATTCTGGCCACTTATGTTGATGCAAATTACTTATTACTTGGTGTACTCGGATTTGCAACAAACTGGTTTGGCGACTCTCTGGACGGCAGAATTGCATATTACCGCAAAACTCCCAGAAAATGGTACGGATTCTCTCTTGACATTACTGTTGACTGGCTTACAACAATACTCATCGGATTAGGATTCGTGATCTATGTTGGAGGACCGGCCGAGTTACTTGGATTTGGTTTTGTAGTAATGTATGGCTGGGAGATGATTACCACTTTACTGAGATATAAGATTACTGATAAATATTCCATTGATAATGGCCTTTTTGGCCCTACAGAAGTGAGAATTATCATTTCACTGATTCTTGTATTAGAGGTTTTTGTGAAAGATTCAATCATCTATTCAGGATTAATAGTTTGTGTTATGCTACTCATTTCAAACATTATAGATACTAAAAAGCTGCTTCATCTGGCCGATCTGAGAGATATTGCTGAAAAAGAGGAGAAACTGAAAGCAGAAAAGAATGATTGAGAAGCTGTTTGTCTTCACTAAAGCTCAGGTTTCTTCATTCTTTGGGGGAGTTGTTGATTATAGTATAATGATTTTATGTACCGAGCTTTTGGGCATTCATTATACTATATCAATTGCCATTGGAGGAATAATCGGTGCTATTATTAATTTCTCTCTCAACAAGAAATGGACTTTCCAATCAAAAGACAGCGTTTACAAACATTCTTCTACAAAGCAACTTGCACTGTTTGCTCTTGTAGTAGCAAACAGCATAGCATTAAAAGCAGCAGGAACATACTGCTTTACAACTTTCTGTGGTATAAAATATGGAATAAGCCGTATTATTACGGACCTGATAGTCTCTGTTCTTTTTAATTATATGCTTCAGCGACATTGGGTATTTAAAAAAATTCATTCTTGAATTAGTAAATATAACAACGCGTTTGTGAAACGCTTAGTAACAACTAATATATTTTTTGCATTTTGAAAAAGGAATTAATTGAAGTAAACGATCTGGAAAGCATTTCTCCCGTGTTTAAAGGGAGAACCGGAAACCGTTTGGCAAAGTTTGTTATACGGTTATTTGCAATGGACAGGGTAAACAAGTTGTACGAGCGTTCGTGCAATTGTTCTGGCCCTGCTTTTGCTGCAAGTTTATTAAATGATTTAGGCGTTAATTACAGAATAGGGAATGCAGAAAGGCTAAGTCAGCTTCCTGAAGGTGCCTTTATAACCATCTCAAATCATCCGTATGGTGGGCTGGATGGCATTATGCTGATAGATCTGATGGCAAGTATCCGTCCCGACTATAAAGTGATGGTTAACCATATTTTGTCTCTTATCAAAGCAATGGATGTCAATTTCATTTCCGTAAAGCCCAAAGGGAATACAGAAATAGGCATTACATCAAAGAACATAAACGGCATACGCACAACTTTGTCACATCTGCAGGAAGGGCATCCAGTGGGTTTCTTTCCTTCCGGAGCTGTTTCCGATCTCAGCTTACGTGAAATATGCGTAAGAGACAGGGAATGGCAGGAAAGCATTATAAAGCTGATTCAATCGGCTAAGGTACCCATTTTGCCAATACGCTTTTTCGATCAGAATTCTCCTTTTTTCTTCTCACTAGGACTGATCAATTGGAGAGTGCGCCTGATAAGAATGCCTTATGAGGTATTTAACAAGAGCAAACAGAATCCTCGGATTGGAATTGGTAATATAATATCCGTTGAAGAACAAAAACAGTTTACTGACTACAAGGCATTACGCACTTTTTTGAGGGAATCGGTCTACGAGATGCCAAAACCAACTTCTTTTATACCAAGGACTGTTCTGAATTTACGAGGAGACAGTATCGAAAAAAAGGAATAAATAAAATAATTCTTGAAACATCAGCCTTCTCTCAAAGAATCTTGATTATGAAACTATAATATAGAATCTGCCAAAAATGCTCATTTTGCTAAAATAGTACATTTACAGCTCCACCTAGTGTAAACTGGTGTTCAGCATGGTTGTTTAAAGGAATGGGTGAAGGCAAAAGGTCATAATCCATAAAGAATCTTATACCAAGATTTTGCTTAGCCAAATAATTCAGAGAACATCCAGTTCCCAGACTGACACCCCCTGTTCTCCCTATTTCTATTGAGGACAACTTGCATTTGGGAAAATGAGTATAACCTGCTAATAATTTACTTCCTACTGACCATCTTGTCGTAATTGGATAAGAAAAGTAGGCCCCGACAGAACCTGAAAAAATATCTAAAGGATCGTTTTGCGGTATTTCATTTAGGAGTGTTGGCATACTAGAAACAGTAAAGCGACCTCCCATGCCCAAATAAGGATTCATAAACCAAGCCCCTTCCACCCCGGCATTACTCCCGGTAGAGGTCGATAAATACGAACCATTAGATACTTTATATTTCCCAGGCAAGCTGTTAATACCCAAATAAAGTCCCAAAAAAGAAGGATTATTAAATCTATCCAAAGGCTTATCCTCAAGGAAAGAATATGAAATACCTTTATCCTTGAACAATAAATCAGCCAGATAATATCCAACTTCTGTAGACAAAACACCTACTCCTGCCCCCACCATGATATCGCTTAGCCAATGTTTATTGTTCAACTGGCGGGTAAGTCCGGTAATGGTAGCTACTGAATAAGCCCCGATACTATACCATGGACTACGGGTGAGTCCGTATTCTTTGTGCATCATTGTAGCAGCCATAAATGCGGTTGCTGTATGTCCCGAAGGAAACGATTTATTATTGGAACCATCAGGCCGCATTACTTTGGTAGATGACTTTAGTGTATTTACAGTTGCCGCCATGATGGCAGCTGAAAAAGCATCAGAGACTAGCATCCTTTCCCATGAGCTCCTTCCTTTTACACCACCAATCTTCATTCCAATCATTGCAACTGCCGGAAAATATTGTAGGTAATTGTCATAATGTTGTTGAAAAGACGGTAAATATTCATTGCGTAAACTACGAAAATGGTCATCTTCGCCTTTCACTATTAATCCTACAGCAATAAGAGGTATGCTTATATAGGTCATTCGGTAGGCACGTGAAGAAGTTATTTTATCAAGCTTCATCTTGAAACTCTCTTTTGAAGATAAATTGTTCAAAGTATCTGCTTGACCATAAAAAGGTTGATTAAAACCGACTGAGGTTTTTTGTATATTCTTTCTGACAGTGTAAATATCCTCAAGTGCAATTTTTTGTGTAAGAGAGAGAACTCCATTCAACTTTCCCGAGGGATTTTCAGCCAGAACGAATCCTACATGAAGTAACAGAACAAATAAACTAATAAAAAATATCTTCATAACTTTTTCATTGTTAATTAAGCACGAAGGTATATGAGAAAGTTGTAGAGAATTTGAATTTATAGTAACTTGTGAGAATTAATCATGAAATAATAAATACATTCTTTACAGTGAATCTTAATTCGGGAAACGAACATCAAATTCATGTCTCTCTGATTTGTATTGATACTCAATTTCCCATCCGTGGAGATTACATATAGCCTTTGCAATAGCCAATCCCAAGCCATTCCCTTTTATTTTTTCTGAAGAATTATGAAAGCGCTCAAAAACAGATTCTTTATTCAACATTCCTTCTGAGGAAGTATTGGAAATAATTAGCAGATTAGGCTTTATGATAATTGATATCTCTCCGTTAGCAATGTTGTGGCGTACGGCATTCACCACCAGATTATTAATCAAACTTTCCAGAAGAGCCCTATTTGCTTGTACTAAAAGCGATGTTACTTGTATGTCTTCTCGAATCGTTATTTCTTGAGTAAATCCGCTGAGGAGGGACAGCACCTTTTCTATCATCTGAACTAAATCAATAAGTTCCATTTCTTTGTATTGCCTGTTATCTATTTTTGCAAGTAAAAGAAGATTTTTATTAAGGCGTGTGAGGCGAGCAGAGACTTCGTAAAGGCTTTGTACTATTTCAGCTTGTTGCTCAGTAAGGTCAGGTTGTTGCAGCATCAAGTCAAGCTTGGTTTGAAACACAGCCAGTGGAGTCTGTAGTTCATGTGATGCATTTTCGGTAAACTCTTTTTGCGTCTTATAACTGCGTAGATTATTTTCAATCAGACGAGTGAGTACAGCATTAAGTCTATCAAATTCTTTTATGTTGCTATTTGTAAATTGAGGGAGCTTTTCACTCTCAAGAGAAAAGAGCTCAATACGTCTCAGTGTATCATCAAAGGGCGCCCAAAGTTGTTTAGAAATAAGTCTAACCGCCAGGATTAGTGAGACTAACAAAACGCACATAATTAATCCGAATTGTAACGCTAGACCTACAATAATATCTTGTTCAAGATCTGTTTTGGGAAGAGAGGCTCCTGATTGGACAGCTTCAATAACTTCTCTGATATCTTCCGCATAGAAATACTTGGTAAGAAGATAAAAAAGCGGAGTGGCAAGTAATAGAACAATTACCGTACAAGCTGTAAACTTCGCAAGACTTTTTTGAAGGAGACTTTTCATTCTATCCATTTGTATCCGGTTCCATAAACATTTTTAATATAATCCGGACAGCCCGCTTCAACAAGTTTGGCTTTGAGATTCTTTATATGAGCGTAAACAAAGTTCTGACTGTCGAGCATATCTGCCATATCGCCGCTAAGGTGTTCGGCAAGAGCACTTTTTGACACTACCCTATTTCTATTTCCAATCAGGAATAAAAGAAGTTCGTATTCAGTTTTGGTCAAATTGATAGTCTGCTCTTTCGCTTTTACCTCCTTATTAAGCAAATCAATTGTCAGATTATTGATTATTAGCATATTGCAGTTAGAGAACTGACGTCTACGTATTAAAGCATAGATTCGCACACTTAATTCAGGAAGATGAAAAGGCTTGGGAAGATAATCATCCGCACCAATCTTTAGTCCGCGGACTTTGTCATCCAGCGAATCTTTCGCAGAGATAATTATAACACCTGCGGGGCTATTCTTCCTTTTTATTTCAGTGAGAACATCCAGTCCATCTCCTCCGGGTAGCATTAAATCGAGCAAAATGCAATCATAAGAGTAAAGGCAAACCTTTTCCATGGCTTCACCAAACGTAAAAGCCTGCTCACAAAGATAGTTCTCTGCGGTTAAATAGGTTGCAATCCCTTGGGAAAGCTCGCGTTCATCTTCTATGATTAGCACTTTCATGAAAGCAAATATAGATTAAAAGATTGAATATTTAAGAACGTAATGGTTTTATCCGATAAAGAAATGTTGGCAGCACAACAAGGAGCAAAGGCAAAGCCACAATGAACCCACCAATAACTGCTATTGCCAGTGGTTGATGAAGTTGTGCTCCGGTACCTATACCCATGGCTAAAGGCATAAGTGCAATAACTGCTCCGATTGCTGTCATCAGTTTGGGGCGCAGACGTGTACTTATAGCATATATTAGCGCATGTCTTCGGCTTATAACTAATAAACTCTCATGATACTGCAAGTAAGTGAAGATAGCATTCTCTCCAATAATTCCTACTATCATAATAATTCCCGTGTAACTACCTACATTGAGCGGCGTGCCCGTAATATAAAGCAAAATATAGCTTCCGCAAATTCCTAAAACAGAAACTAATAAAATAGCTAAAGCTACTCTTATATCTCTGTACATAAATAAGATTACTGTAAATACAAGCATACATGACAATACCAGAATCAGTAATAATTCCTTGAATGATTGCTGCTGTTGGGCATAAGCTCCTCCATAAGTAATTGTATATCCTTTTGGCAGAGAAATGTTTTTTTGAATGTTGTGCTGTATTTTTTTTATTGTTCCTCCCAAATCTCCTTGATCAAGGCGTGCAGTAACAACACCCATTGTCTGTAAATCCTCCCGTTGTATCTCACTTGAACCGGATTTTATTTCCACTCTGGCAAATTCCTTTAATAACTTTTGCTGTCCGTTTGGAAGAAATATCTGACTATTTTCTATTTCTTGAGCCGAAACGCCCTTGCTAGAATTATAAATAAGCCGAATAGGGGTAAGCTGTTGTTTATCAAAAACAGATCCTACCTCATTCCCTTCCAGAACTGTCTGTAATTGAAATTGGAAGTCAGTCGGAGAAATATTGTATTGTGCCAGTTTATGGAGATCTGGGATAACAGAAATGGAAGGACCTGCAATAACAATTCCGTCAAACACATCAGCCGTTCCTGGCGTTTTCTTAACAATTTCAGCCACAGATTTAGCATATTTCTGTATAACATCCTGATCTGGCCCAAATATTTTAACTTCAACAGGTTGAACTGAACTCATTAAATCTCCAAGCATATCTCCAATTACCTGACCAAAGTCTATTCGTAAAGCTGGTTGTGTGGATTCAATTTTTGACCGGATCTCATTTATTACTTCGTCTGTGGACCTATCTCTTTTTTTCTTCAGTTGAATTAGATAATCTCCTGTATTTGGCTCGGTAATAAAGAATCCCATCTGAGTACCTGTACGTCTGCTATAGGTCTCTATTTCGGGTATCTTTACCAACATTTGTTCTACTTTATTCAGCATATTGTCTGTCTCTTCCAATGTTGTTCCCGAAGGTGAGGCATAATCCAGTACAATACTTCCTTCATCCATTTCAGGAAGAAATCCAGTTTCCAGATTGGGAATAGCAAAGGCGGCCATAGCAACAATCACAACTATAAAAGCAATGCTATAATAAGGTCTGGAAATAAAGAAGCCTACCCATCTTCGTTCTTTCACTTCGTGGGTTTCTATTTTTTTGTATTTTCCTTTGCTTCCAAGAAACAGATAAACAACCGGTAACAAAATCCACGTAGCAAGGAAAGAACAGATTAAAGTAATAATCATGGTATTTGTCATTACTTTAAAGTAAGCACCGGCTACGCCAGTCATTAGTAAAAAAGGGATAAAGATTACAATCGTACTTAAAGAAGAACCGACCATCGCTTTAAACAGATACCTTACAGCTTTAGGAATAACCACCTTGGCAGATTCTTCAGGATTCTCTTCATGCGTTCGATAAATCTGTTCAACCACTACAATGGCATCATCTATTATCAATCCTACGGACGCGGCTATGGCGCCCAAGGTCATTATGTTAAAGGTTTGTCCGGTAGCGTAGAGAACAAGTAAAGTCAGCCCCAATGTAATAGGAATAGTAATTAAAATGGCAACACATGCTCTCCATGATTTTAAGAAGCTAATCACAACAATGATAGCAAGAAAAAGACCTATCCACAAACAGTCGGTCACACTCCTGATGCTATCGTTTACAAAGTCAGCCTGCACATAATAGGGTTTAATCTGCACATCGGATGGAATAATCACCTTTAACTTCTCAAGTTGTTTTTCCATATTGGTAGAAATATCGGATACATTTGCATTAGGCTGTTGAATAACAGAGATCAATACACATTCTTTGCCGTTTGCATTCGTTTTGATATATTCTTTCGCCTTGTGGATTTCTACTTTGGCAATATCATTCAACTTAATTATTCGCTTTCCATCATTCTTAATCACAGTATTTCCCAATTGCTGCAGATTCATGATCCGTGCATCTGTTAGGGTTAGATACATAAGTCTGTAATCAGAAAGATACCCGTTTGCCAACAAAAAATTGGCATTTTTCATGCTCTCATTGACCATAGATGGAGTTAATCCCAGCTGAGACATTTTTTCTTTATCCAGAATAGCCCAGTACTCTTTCGTCTCTCCTCCTATAATTCTTATATCACTCACCCCCTCTACCTGAGATAGGAAAGGTTTGATGGTGTAAAGTGCAAGCTGTTTAAGTTCGATACCACTTCGCTTGTTACTATTAAGCGAATATCCCATAACAGCTAAAATAGATGGATTCATTCTCTCCACAGTAATATTTGTGTTCTGTGGAAGCTGATTTCTTATTTCGTTTATTTTAGATTCCACCTGCTGTTGTGCGAGACTTACGTCCACTTTCCAGTCTATAAAAGCAGATATTTCACAACTCCCCCGGCTTGTAGTACTTCGTAAAGATTTCAAATCGGGAACTTGTTTTATTGCATTTTCTAAGGGGCGAGTTACGCTGACAGCCATTAAATCAACAGATTGCTGTCCGGCTTCGGCAATCACTTTTATTTTCGGGAAAGTCACTTGCGGAAATAATGAAGTTTTTATTTTAATCAATGAAAACACTCCCCCGAAGAGAATAAGCACCGCGATAACAAGCAAAGGTGTTTTATAAATATAAAAAAAGTCCTTTTTCATTGTACCTGATTATTTGTTTTTTGAACGGATACTTTTGCTGTATCAGCTAAGCCGTAATTACCTGTGGTTATAATTCTGTCTCTTCCTGAAAAAAGAGGTTCTGTAATTTGAACACGTCCAGCCTTTTCAATCCCTTTTTTTATATTTACTCGTACAGCCGTAGTATTATTTATCAGTTTCATGACCCAGAATGTAGCTTGATTATCATCCGATAGAATTGCTTGTTTGGGTAGAGTAACTGCTTGTTTAATCTCACTTTTAACTAAAACAGCTTTTGCAATAATATTTTCAGGAAGGTTGGCAGGTTGTTTAAGTTTCAGGAATACACGCTGTGTTTGTGAAACACTGTCCAGTTCGGGCATTATCTTATTAACTATTCCAATCAACTTTTTCCCATCGGGCAGATTAATGCTTATTTCTTTATTAATAGACAATATACCATTCAGTTCGTAAGGCAAGTTCAATACAAAACCGAAGCTGTTTTTATCACTGATTGTTGCCAGGATTTCACCTTCCTGCACATAATCTCCTTTTTGATGATTAGACATAACCACAAAGCCATTGGCTGGGCAAAGTATATTGTTCAACCCTGTAAAATGGAAAGTAGGATCTAACTTGTTTACCTCATTGCCCAGGCTCTTTGCTTCCTTTGTTTGTATTCGAAATAAAATTTCACCTTTTCTCACTTTATCTCCAAGCTGAATGCCAGACTTTACCAGATATCCATTTATTGTGGCTTTGATATCCGTTTTTAATATATAAACCGAAGTAGCGTTCAAAGTGACTTCGTCTTCCATGGATGTTATTTCCGGAGTAGTTAAAGTAACGGGGGTTGTTGGTTTCTGATCCTCTGAAGAAGCTGATTCTTTATCTTTAGCACCACAACCATAAGTTAATAACACAGTCACTGACAACAATACGATTATTTTTATTTTCATATCAAGGTAAAATTAAATAGTTCAATTGATTTATTAGCAACAGTTTATTGGCTCTATTCTGGATATCTACAGTTCTAATATTCATATAATTAGTAATAGATAGGAGAAAATCTGTCATGCTCACTTCTCCTGTGCCAAGTAAAAGCGCATTAGCATCAACCAATGCCTTGGTATATTTAAACTGTTCGGGGGTCATTGAAATAAGTTTATTGCAACGTTCTATCTGTCGCCGTAGTTCCTGAACCTGAAGAGTGTAGTGTTGTTTGTTGGCATCACGATACCTTTTACGATTCTGATCGTTCAGATCGTTTTGCATCAGTGACATTTTTCTTTGTTTCCCATCATAGAGCGGAAGATTGATGCTGATACCCATGCTAACTCCCAGATTCTTGTACGGACTTGCCATGAATGAAGATGAATATCCCCCATTGGCAAATAATGATATTTGGGGTTTATAATTCAGATTTATAAGTTGTTCGTTATTCTTGTTTTTCAGACTGTCAATAACATCGTTTTTGCCATAAAAGCTTTCATCAAAAGAAACCGGTATAGGTGAAAAAATATTTGGTGATACTATTGAGTCAGTTACATTATTGTCTATGCCACTAAGATAGTTCAACGTACTTAGATTATTCATCCAGAGTGAACGTTGTTGCTCGTTATTAAACATATTTTGTTGCAGCGTGACTTTAAAATTAAGATAATCAGTCTGTTTAATATTAGAGCTTTTTGCTAGTTTTCTAAGTACTTTATCCTCCTTTTGCAGAAAGCCTATTATGTCATTCGACAAATTAAGCAGCTCCTGATTTAAAAAGGTGGTTATATATTGCTCAGTAACTGTTTTTTCTACTATATCAGTAGAAAGCTGTGCCTGAGTTTCTATACTTCTTTTATCTAATTTGTAATTATCTAATCTTGATTTCAGATTTTTATTGCTTATTAATTGTTTGCTAACGGTTAGCAAGGCTTCCAATGACTGACCGTTGGATATAGCTGTATCATATCCAAATCCTTTATAAGTAGGAGAAAATACTGCACTGGAAGTAGCTGATACAATCGGATTATATGAAGCTCTTGTTTTTAAACTATCCAGTTCTGTTATCTTCTTCTTATTCCCAAACTCATAAAGCAACGGGCTGTTTACTTTTGCTTTCTGGATATAATAGTCCAGGTCCTTGCTCTGAGCTGAAGTCCATTCAGAAGTTAAAAATAGAATACTGATTAATAATAATACTCGATTCTTCATAAATTAAATTTTATATAAACAGTACAAAATAAAAACATCATTTTGTAGAAACTTTGAATATCATGTAATTTCGAAACATAATCTATGGATATTTGCGAAAGAGCATTGCTGACAAATAATGCCATATTGTTTAACCTGATCTCCGTCCAGAAAATTATCTTTAGATGTACATCAAACGAGTACTTAGATATACATCTAACTATACCTTTGATATACATCAAAACTACATTATGATATATATCAAATAAGAAAAAGTTCTGCATCCATTAAAAAACTCAATAGAGCAACTTTTTATATTGCAGGTTGTTTATTATCTGGAGCATTAATACTTTTAGATCATGAAAGCAACAAGATTGTTTATTTGTATACTGACTATCCTGTTAATTAGCATTTTGCCGATAAGTAGCCAAACCAATAAGCAAAAGAAAGAAGAAACCCAGAAAGCAGTCAGGGAGTTGGTAGAAGCACAGAAAATAAAGGTAGAAGTAAACACGGCTTATCCCATGAGAGGACGAAGCAGATTCCTTACATCAACCTATTCCGTAGAAATCCGGAACGATTCGGTATTCTCTTATTTACCCTATTTTGGTATTGCTTACAGCGTGCCCTACGGAGGTGGAGGCAAAGGACTGATCTTTGATGAAAAGATAACCAACTACAAACTTACTTTCGACAAGAAAGGAACAGCAAAGATTCAATTCAAAACTCGTACGAACGAAGATAGCTTTGTTTATTATCTATCCATCTATAGTTCGGGCGATGCCGACGTATATGTTACCCCGACAAACCGCCAGTCAATCTCATTCCGGGGAGAGTTTATCTATGATAAGCCCGCGCCTAAATCTGAAAAATAGATCTTTTGTGAGTTTCAGAAATCAACCCTTATTTCTAACAAAATAAACTATATTATGAACACTATTGAACGAGCAAAAAAGATCATGCTATCTCCTAAAACAGAATGGCAGGTTATTGACACGGAAGAAACAACAACCAACAAGCCAACAACTATGTATCTGATTTTATTGGCGCTGATACCCGCCATAGGATGGCTTATTGGTTACGGGCTAATTGGCTATAATGTACTCGGCGTACACATTGGATCGGTAAGTGCCGGTATTCGTCAGGCTGTTATCTCATATGCAAGCAACATTGCCAGTGCATACCTTACTGCTTATATCATTACAATGCTGGCTGGTAAATTTCAATCAAAAGGAGACTTTAGCAAGGCATTTCAGTTAGTTGTATACTCTTACACACCAATGTTCCTGGCCGGAGCTTTATATATTATCCCATCTTTAGGAACTCTGGCAGGAATTGTGGGATTATATGGCCTGTATATTTTGTATCTGGGAATTGCCCCTATGATGAAAACACCCGAAGAAAAAGTAACCCCGTATTACCTTTCGTCTATAGTCTGTGTTATACTTGTTTTCTTTTTATTCTCTACCCTACTTAGCGCATTGTACATTCAGAAAGGCATAACTTTTTAATCATTAAAACTATGAAAAAAAGCAGAATATTATACCTTCTTTTGTTCTTGTTTGTAGTTGTGAATGCAAACGGCCAAGGCTGGTTAAAGAAACTAGGGAACAAGGTTGTTGACAAGGTTGAGAAGAAGACCGAAAAGAAAACAGACCAGATTATTGACAATGAACTTAATAAAGGGCAAAAGCCTGCAAATAAGAATGATAGTAAGAATAAAGGTACTGAAAACGTTTCCTCGGAATCATCAGAAAAAGGGAAGCTGGAAAGCTTTACTCACTATGATTTTGTTCCGGGAGACAAGATTCTATATTTTGAAGATTTCAGCCAGGATGCCGTTGGCGACTTTCCTGCATTATGGACCACTGATGTATCCGGTGAAATCAATACGCTGAATGTTGGCCCCGGCCATTGGCTAAACCTGAACAGCGGAGAAGGAACCTATTGGTATATGAAAGATATTGATTTCCCGGTGAACTTTATTCTGGAAATGGATATAGTTCCCAAAACTACCGCAACACGTATTGCTGCCGACCTTGTTCTTTTCGGGGAAAACAACCACAGTGAAATGGATAAAGAAGGAAATCCGGGTATCTGCGGTTTACATATTCTGATGGAAAAAGCAAACTGGTCAACTAAGGGGTATAAAAAAGGAAGTAATGAATATCTTACAGGAGCATCTTCAGTAAATCCGGTTGAAGCCGGAAAAGTAAACCATGTGATTGTCTGGGTTCAGAACCGAAGGGTGCGGATATATCAAAAAGGAGCCAAAGTGCTGGACATGCCTACCAATCTTTATGAAGGAAGCAAATTAAAACGTTTGTGTTTCAAACTATACAGAGGTGCATCCTGTGGTTCTTATATATCTAACATCAAAATAACAACCGCTTCTCCAGATACACGAAGCAAACTGCTGACTGAAGGCAAACTTGTTTCATACGGAATCTACTTCGATGTGAATAAAGATATTGTGAAGCCGGAGTCTTACGGTTCAATCAAGGAAATAGCCAATGTTTTGAATGAGAATCCAACAGTAAAGATAAAGGTCACCGGACATACTGACAGCGATGGAGATGATGCTTTGAATATGGACTTATCGAAACGCAGAGCGGACAATGTAAAGCAATACCTGATAAACGAATTTAAAGTTGACGGTTCCAGAATAGAGACTGATGGTAAAGGAGAAAGTCAGCCTATTGCCGGCAACAACAGTGCTGAGAATAAGGCTAAAAACCGTAGGGTAGAGTTTACTAAACTTTAATAATAAAATAAAATCTCTTCCCTTTGCTGCATTCTGGTTGTGCAGTAAAGGGAACAGGTTAATAAACAAAGCTATTTTAAAGTCAGATTATCACTGATCGCCTTCTGGATTTTTAGATTACCTTTACGGAGTATATATATAATTCAGTAATCTAAAAACTATATTGGCTTATGAATCTTACTATAACCCCCGAAATACAAGCTATTGTAACAAAACTCTATCAGGCAGCACACGCCGAGCTTCAGGGCAAGATAATAACGTTACTTCATATCACTGAAGAGTATACTATTTTAGCTTCAGGAAAATCTCCTGTGCAACCGGATGATATCCAAATACTTCCATTGGGAAGCAAAAAGACATCCGAAGAATTTTTCAGGCACATCCCTCCCACTCCTAGTGAAATAGAATATGCCATAAACTTTACTGAAGATAATATTATTCCAGGTAAAAAGCTATTGCCGGCCAGTTCAGAACTATATTCTGCCTCTCCGGTTATATTTGAGGTTGCTCTGCAATCTGGAAAAGAAGTTACTTCTCAGAATCTTGTTTTGTCCATCAAAGAGATGGAAGATATATTCAGTCGTTTAGCAGCAATTATATCAGGCAGACCTTTCAGTACCGACACTTTACCTGAAAGCAACTCTTTTGCAGCATCTTTATTAATTCTGAGAGAAGTAATGCATCATCTGGGGTTTCAAAACATCACAATAATGAAACCTCAGAATAAAGCATAAATCAGAACTTATCAAAACAGATTAATCTTCCACAAAATATTTTTTTTGTAAAAACAAAGGGATGAATGTTATGTTTTCATCCCTTTTTCGTCTATTATACATAGATGAATCTCGAACAATTCAAAATAAACGTGTTGCCACTTCGTGAAAAGCTGTTTAATTATTCACGAAAGATGACTGAAGAAACCTCCGATGCAGAAGATATTGTGCAGGAGGCTTTTCTTAAGCTTTGGCGCATGCGTGAAAAGCTGGACGAATATCGCAGCATTGATGCACTAGCCACAGAGATTGTAAAGAATCTCTGTATTGACAGATGGAAATCGCCGGCTCATGCATCTGTGGAACTTGATGAGATCAAAGTTCTCTCTGGATGGGATAATCCCGAACGAACACTTGTGGCACATGACCAAGTGCAATTAATAGGGAATATAATAGAGACTCTCCCACCCTTACAGCAAACAATCATCCGGATGAAAGATATAGAAGGGTATGAATCGGAAGAAATTGCTGAAATAACAGGTTGTGATATTCAGGCAGTAAGAATGAACTTGTCGAGAGCAAGAAAAAGAGTCAGGGAGGTATTCCTGCAATTAACAAACGAGAGAAAGGAAAATAAGGATGAAAATAGACGCTTTGCTTAATAAGTACTTTGAAGGAGAAACTTCCTGCGAAGAAGAGCAATGGATAAGGAACTACTTTTCAAATGAAAAGGTTCCAGAGTACTTGCTTTGCTATAAGCCAATGTTTACTTACTTCAATAATGAAATAACCACAGAACAGGCCAAAAAGACTGAACAAGTTAATAAGAGGGCTATTCCACGAAGAAAAATGTTGATCTATACATTAAGCGGAATAGCAGCCTGCGTTGTTATGGCAATAGGAATATCTACATTCTTACAACAATCTGATGATTCCTGGAAAAGGAATTATGTAGTAATTAACGGTAAATGTTACACTGACGAAGCAACAATTAAGGCTTATGCAAATGCTTCACTTCAGGAAGTGGCCACTTCCAAAGATGAGGTTTTTACTGAATTATTTAAAGATTAACGGATTAAAAACAGAGAATAATGAAGAAGAGAATCCAGTTTTTACTACTTATGCTTATACTCTCAGGGTGTTTCCCTGTGGTCTGTGGGGCACAAAGCGGGTTAAGAATAGCTTCCATATTCGACAGATATGGGAAGCAAAAAGGAGTTGCCATGGTAGAGCTGTCAATAGAGATGCTGGAAACCTATGGTATGGAAAGGTATAAGAGCATCACAATCAAAGACTCTCACAAGGCTTTACCCGAAATACGTCAATGCCTGGAAACGGACAAAAAAGGGGCAAAGAAAATAAAAGAGATTATTGAAGGAGGGCAACTTGTATCGGGTTACTATCAACTTCCATCAAGAAAAGAAGATCTTAACCGGTTTATACTTTTTAAACTCAGTAAAAAAGGAGCGACTACATTGGTTTATATAGAAGGAGAACTGGAATCAGACGACCTTATTACTTTACTATTTATGAAAAAAGATTTATAACTCACAACCAAATACAGAACAGTATGAAAAAGATTATGTTACTTGCTTTTCTAATATTTCCCACACTCTTAATGGCTGGGGAGATAGCTCCTTCCGACACTACAATTTATGTAAACGGAAAGAAATTAGTGATTAAAGAGACTAATGATAAAATTAAAATCAAGGTGTACGAACAAAAGGCTCAGGGCGATACTATAGAGAATGATCAAATATTTGAAGGCATATACCGGGATGGAAAGAGTACTGAGAAACGCATGTCCAACAGTATAAACATCCCTATTCCTAAGCTAGGGTCAGGACATTCATATTCAACTCGTATAACAGACCCTCACTGGGCAGGTTTTGGAATGGGCTTTACCAACTTTGCCGACAACAAGATGAATCTGAACAATGTAAATGGGGTTGATCTGATATCAAGTAGTTCAAAGGAATTCATTGTGAACTTTTACGAACGTGCATGGAACATATCTAAGTGTGGATTAGCTATTGTTAGTGGAACCGGATTCCGTTTTGATAGTTATCACTTCGACGGGAATAAGGCGCTTATTGAAGTCAACGGGGTTACAGAACTGAAAACAGCTCCTGCAGGAGGAAGATATGACGACAGCAAACTACATACCTCCTACTTCACCATTCCTTTGCTGCTTGAATATCAAAAAAGGATTCCACACACAGGTCCCCTCTATCTATCGGCAGGCGTTGTGGGTAATGTAAAATTATGCTCTTCTTCCAAAGTAAAACTAAACGATGAAAGTGGTAGTCATAAGCAAAAGCTAGGAAGCGACTTAAATATTCGCCCGGTATCAATGGATTTCCTGTTTCAAGCAGGTGTAGGATGTTTTGGAATGTATGCAAGATACTCTCCTCAGACTCTTTTTGAAGGAGGAAAAGGACCAGAAATTCATCCCGTTTCCATTGGATTAATTCTCCATTTAGATATGTAACTCCAATCTATTACAGATAGAAAAACAGAAGCAATAAAGCATTAACACCTATAACGATAGAGAATCCGGTAGTAAGGTAAGGAAGCATTTCTTTCCTTCTGCCGGAAAAAAACAGTGCATAGCACATCTTCATCAGGTTATTACTGATAATAGCCTGCAAGGTACAAGCCACTGCTACATTCACAGCCAAGCCTCCTGTATCCTGAAGCAAAGTAAGGATAAACGGTGTAATATCACTTAATCCGGATAAAAACGAAAGTATATTTAATCCCCCAGTACCGGCATAAATTAAGGTAAAATGGGTTACCACAGTGAAAACAACAAACAATACAGCAAAAATCAAGGCAACCTTAAACTCTAAAGGATTACTGCTTTCTTCATCCTCCTCGTCATTATTCTCCTGAGCCTCTTTCTTATCCGTTTTTCTGGAAATAAACCAGGCTACTATTGCCGAAACAAAAGACATTATAAGCAGATAAGGATATGCAGACTGGAATATCTTTAAACTAAAGATGGGTATAAGGATCAAGAAGCGAAGGTACATCATACTTACAGCCATAAGCATAGCCGCTACATATCCCGGAATCTCCCTCTCCTTTGCATGCTTGCATCTACGTGCCAGAACGGAAATGGTAGCAGTACTGCTGTATAATCCTCCAATAATACCGGCAAGTAGCGTTCCCGACTCCTTAAATACATATCTCTTAAGTAAATAAGAAAGATACGAAATGCCCGAAACCACTACAGTGGCAAGCCAGACGGTGTATGGAGTAAGGTTTATACCGGGAATTAGGTTTTCATTCGGAAGCATTGGAAGAATAATGCCACTGATAGCAAGGAACTTTGCCAGAGTAATCATCTCATCATTTTGCATGTGCTGAGCAATTTCCGTGAATGTGCTCTTCATCTCAGTAAACAAAAGCACAGTTACCACTACCATGATATAAAACCAGGAAGGCTGGGTAACCACAATCGGTGCCAGACAGTAGGTGATTAATCCGGTAACAATGGTGGTAATACCAAAAATATTATGCTGGGCCATCTTCACGTAATAATTCAGTCCGAAAAGAATGACCAGGGCAAGTCCGCCACCCATGAAAAGTCGCATGTCATCCTTGTCGAGAATATAGAGAAGATAACCCAGAATCCCGATAAACGTAAATGTACGGTCTGTTCCAAAAAAGGTTTTCTCAGCTCCTTCACCTTCCTTCTTCAAGCTCATTTTGCGCTGAGAAAGTCCAATAAGGAGAGAAAACAAGGTAACAAGAACAAATGTAATCAGTTCCTGAGGGAAAATTTGATATATCTTCTCCATAATCTTACATTATTTCTAAGATTTTCACTAATAAATATGTATAATACATTCATATCCTCACACCAATAAGCAAAAACCTACACTAGTTTTAAATGAATATAATTAAATAAAAGCAACTACTCAAAAACAAACTTAGGATTTATATCGGACAATAGCAAATTATTTCCAGGTTGTAAAAGGCTGTTTCATCAAATTTGAATTGTAATAGCGTAAATCACAAGTTACCTCTTCACCGATGAATTGGGGCTTTTCAAATGATTCATCTTCTGAAGTCAATTCAACTTCTGCCAGAATCAATCCTTCATTCTCACCATAAAACTCATCAACCTCGAAAATATGTTGTCCGCTTCTAACCAGATACCTGGTTTTATCAATGACACCCGGTTCACAAAGCTTCATCAGTTCGTGAGCTTCATCCAGCGGAATCTCTTTCTCCCACTCATATCTGCTTGTGCCCGAAGCATTAGATGCTCCTTTAATGGTTAAATAGCCCTTTTCATCGCGTATTCTTACACGAACAGTGCGCCCACGCGCACTGCTGATATAACCTTGTACAATATGGCTATGAGAATAGGCTTCCGGCTTAAATTCTCCTTTTACCAGGAACTTCCGTTCTATTTCCTGTGCCATAATCTTAGAAATTCAATTGGGCACGAAGAGTTACAATACTATAATCGTTTCCTACCTTACGGCTTCCATCTACTAATGCAGGATCCTTAGTTACCACTCCAGCACTGGTATAACCTACACCAACAGTACCTCCGGCATTTGCATACTTATCATGATCCACATAGGAATAGTTTAACTGGAATTTCAGATACTTGCTTGCATAATAGTTAATACCGAGAGTATATCCGTTTGACAGTCCACCTTTAACGTTTGTTCCATTCATATCAAGACGATCAAAACGAGCCGCAACTTCTACATCGCCCCATTCTTTTCCGCAAGAAGGTTGAGTAAACGCACCTTTACTTGCAACATATTTCTGTTGGCCACCAAAAAGCATACAAGCCGCTTCAGCATAATAGCCATTGAACTTCTCAGTAGGAAGATCTCCCATTCTGTGAGTCTGGTTTAAAATATACTCACTCTGGAAACGAATTGCATGACTATAGGCAGCAAGTTCCCCACCTAATAACCAATCGTGATTTACAAAAGTAATATCCTTTGTATCCATGAATTTCATCTTATCAATACCTGAAAGAGATGCAGTGCTATATCTAACGGAATTAGCCTTACCGGAACCGACATCCGTTTTTGGCGTACGGTATGAAGCTGTAACTCCTAAATGGAAACCTTTATCTTTTGACTTTGAGAAAGGCATCCATACTGTACGTACTGTATAAGAAATTCCTTCATCCTGACCATTCTTTAAATTTGCATCCACATAATCTTTTTCCGTACTACTGTTTATCTTTTGAAAATGAACACCGGCCATACCTAAAAACTGATTTTTCTGATAAGCTCCCTGAACACCGATATGGTATTCCGGTGAAAAAGCAGATACTACATTAGGGTGTTCAATGAAAAGGAAATCTCCCGAAGAAGTCATTGTTAACATAGAGAAACCCTCCTGAAAGTTACCCAGACGAAAGTTCAGCCCATTTAAAAAATCATATTTTATATAGCAGTCTTTTAACGAAAAGGCACCTCCGGCCATATCTATTTCTACTTTTCCTGAAAGATTTTTTCCAAAAGTAGCATTTGTATTAAGCCTTACACGACGAAAGCCAACTCCATTAGCAAGAGGCTGAAAGTTACCACCGGAATAAAAAGCGCCATCCATCTGGATACGTCCGCCAAAAGAAAGTTTTAAATCACTTTGTGATAATTGAAATACTGAGGCCTCTTTTTTATTTTCCGTAACGGAACCCGGCTCTCCTGCAAAAGTAAAAACTGATGCAGATAATAAACAAAACAAAGGAAGCAATGTTAGCTTTTTCATAACTAGATAATATAATGATTATTGCTGCCCCAAGAAAAAATAAGGAAGCGAGAAAGGCATATTATCCTTTCCCGCCTGAATTTTATGCAAAGAAAGAAGAACCAAGTAGCAACACCAAACACAGAATGATAAGTACAATGACTACAATCTGAAATACCCTTTTGGCCTGCAGCTCTTCTTTTTTAGCGTTCGTTGCTTTTCTATTCTTTCCCATGGCAATTAAATTATTAGGTTTAACATGATCCCTTGTGTTTACCCCAAAATTATAAATAAAAAATCATATTGCAAGCAATACTTCTTTAAAATTAATTCATTTAAGAGACAATCTTTTACAAGGGCTCATTACGCCATTCAAAAAAAAGGTTATTATTCTTGAGATTCTCCTGCAAACTCCATCAGATATGCTTTGATAAAACCGTCAATCTTACCATCCATAACTCCTCCCACATCAGATGACTGGAAGTTTGTACGGTGATCTTTCACCCTACGGTCATCAAATACATAACTACGAATCTGCGAACCCCATTCAATCTTTTTCTTTCCAGCCTCCACCTTTGCCTGTAAAGCCATCTTCTTCTGAAGAGCCAGGTCATATAACTGTGAGCGAAGTAATCGCAATGCATTTTCACGGTTGTCTCCCTGCGAACGACTTTCTGTATTTTCAATCAGGATTTCACGTGTCTCTCCGGTATCTGGATCCGTATAATTATAACGGATACGAACACCTGTTTCAACTTTATTTACGTTCTGTCCACCTGCACCACCCGAACGGAAGGTATCCCAGGTATAATCAGCAGGGTTAATTTCAATTTCAATGGAGTCATCTACCAATGGAGTCACGAAGACAGAAGCAAAAGAGGTCATACGTTTTCCCTGAGCATTGTAAGGCGATACACGTACTAGACGGTGAACACCATTTTCTCCTTTGAGGTAACCGTAAGCATAATCTCCCTCAACCTGCATGGTAACCGTTTTGATTCCAGCTTCATCACCTTCAAGAATGTTAACTACTGTAAGCTTGTACTTATTTGCTTCAGCCCAACGCATATACATACGCATCAGCATGGAAGCCCAGTCCTGACTTTCCGTTCCACCTGCTCCTGAATTTATCTTAAGGATACAACCCAACTGATCAGCTTCTTCACGAAGCATATTTTTCAGTTCCAGATTTTCCAGGTTCTCGATCGCTTTCGCATAATCCTGGTCAATCTCCTGTTCCGTTACCAGCTCATCTTTATAAAAATCAAAAGCCAGTTCCAGCTCGTCAGCCAGAGTCTTCATTTCGTTGTAGCCATCAATCCATCCCTGAATTCCTTTTACTTTCTTCATCTGAGCCTCGGCAGCTTTCGCATCATCCCAGAAACCTGGTGCCTGAGTTCTTAATTGCTCTTCTTCAACCTCAATTAATTTGCTGTCGATGTCAAAGGTACCTCCTCAGCGCATCAGTGCGCTCTTTCACGTCTTTAAGTTGTTCGATAGTTATCATCCCTGATTATTTTTTATTATTTTGAGGGGCAAAGATACAGATTATTTTATTAGCGATAAAAGAGATAAAGACAAAATCTTTTTTATCTTTGTTGACATAATTCAAAAAAGGTCTTAATATGAGAAAAAAGAATCACCTATTTTATTTGTTTCTGTTTTTGGTAATAGCAACAAATGTACATGGCGCAGTCCTTAATGATTACCGCTATGAAACCGTACCTAACGATCCGTTGAAAGCCAGAATATATACTCTGGATAACGGTTTAAAAGTCTACATGACTGTAAACAAAGAAACTCCACGAATTCAGACATATATTGCCGTTCGTGTGGGAGGTAAGAACGACCCTGCGGAAACTACCGGACTAGCTCATTACTTTGAACATTTAATGTTCAAAGGTACCAAGAAGTTTGGAACTCAGAATTACTTAAAAGAGAAGCCTCTGCTTGATTTAATTGAGCAGAAATTCGAAATATATAGAAAAACAACTGATGAAGCCCAAAGAAAAGCAATCTATAAAACAATAGACAGTCTTTCATACGAAGCCTCTAAGATTGCTATTCCTAATGAGTATGATAAGCTTATGGCTGCTATCGGAGCCAATGGAACTAATGCATATACATCTTTTGATCAGACAGTATTTGTAGAAGACATTCCATCAAATCAAATAGAAAACTGGGCCAAAATTCAATCTGATCGTTTTCAGAATGCTGTTATCAGAGGTTTCCACACGGAATTAGAGACTGTTTACGAGGAGAAAAACATGTCGCTTACTAAAGACCCGCGAAAAGTATATGAGAACATTCTTTCTTCTCTATTTTCTCACCATCCTTACGGCACACAAACAGTATTGGGTACGCAAGAAAACCTAAAGAACCCTTCAATCACTAACATTAAGAATTACTATACCACATGGTATGTTCCTAATAACATAGCAATATGTTTGTCAGGTAACTTTAATCCGGATGAGATGATTAAAATTATTGATAGCTATTTTGGCGGGATGAAACCAAATCTTAATCTACCAAAACTAAATGTTCAGCCAGAAACGGCTATTACCGCTCCTGTTATTCGTGAAGTACTGGGACCAGATGCTGAAAGTGTAACATTAGGCTGGAGATTCCCTGGTGCGGCAAGTAAAGAGTATGAAACTCTCCAAATTATTTCTCAGATAATGAATAATGGAAAAGCCGGGCTTATTGACCTTGATCTGAACCAACAACAAAAAGTACTGGGTGCATATGCAGGGACTTATGACATGGCTGATTATTGCGCATTCGTAATGCAGGCTAAACCAAAGCAGGGACAGACATTAGACCAGGCAAAGGCTCTTTTACTTGAGGAAATAGCAAAACTGAAAGCCGGAAACTTTGATGAGAAGATGTTACAGGCAAATATTAATAATTTCAAATATGATTTACTACAACGCTTGGAAACAAATGAAGGAAGAGCAGATCTATTCGTAAGCTCATTTATAAATGGCAAAAAATGGGCTGATGAAGTTGCTTCAATAGACAATATGTCTAAGATTACTAAACAACAGATAGTAGATTTTGCCAATACATATTTTAAAGAGAACTACGCTGTAGTTTATAAGAAACAAGGTAAAGATCCAAACGAAAAGAAAATATCCAAGCCTCAGATTACCCCTATTTACATGAATCGCGACACTGCAAGTCCATTTCTAAAAGAGATTCAGTTAAGCTCAGTGAAACCTATCGAACCAGTTTTCCTTGATTACAAAAAAGACATGCAGCAATTCAATGCTAAATCAGCTGTGCCTGTTCTCTACAAACAAAATGTAAATAACGATCTGTTCGAGCTAGTATATCTTTTCGATATGGGTAACAATAATGATAAAGCCCTGGGACTTGCATTCAAATATATGGAGTATTTAGGAACTTCTAAATTAACGCCAGAACAGTTGAAGAGTGAATTCTATCGATTGGCTTGCACATTCCAGGTTTATTCCAGCGATGAAAGGATTTATGTACAGCTAAGGGGGTTAAACGAAAACATGTCAAAGGCTGTCTCTTTATTTGAAAAACTATTAGCTGATGCACAAGTGAATAAAGAAGCCTATGCAAATCTTGCAAATGATCTTATCAAGGAACGTGCTAATGCAAAGTTAAATCAGGCACAGAACTTTAATAAATTGGTGCAATATGCTATTTGGGGACCAAAATCACCAGCTAAAAATATTCTTTCTGCAGATGAATTAAAAAATATGGATCCAAAGGATTTAATCAACCGAATTCATGGATTGAATTCATTTAAGCATCGTATAATATATTATGGGCCTAGCACAGAAAAGCAATTACTTGCAGTACTTAACCAATACCACAACACCCCTAAGAATCTGAAGGTAGTTCCTCAGGAAACCAAGTTTGAACAGCAGCTCACACCAAGTACCAAAATACTTTTAGCTCCTTATGAAGCTAAACAGATATATATGACACAAGTATCTAACAAAGGAGAGTACTATAATCCTGCAATTGAGCCTACATTAAGCCTGTACAATGAATATTTTGGAGGTGGAATGAACTCTATTGTGTTCCAGGAAATGCGTGAATCCCGTGGATTGGCTTATTCTGCCCGTGCAACATTATCTTCTCCAAGCAGATTAAAACGTTGTTATATCATGAAAACAATGATAGCGACACAGAATGACAAGATGATTGAAGCCATAAACGTATTCAATCAGATTATCAATGAGATGCCATTATCTGAGGCTGCATTTAAACTTGCAAAGGAATCTTTAATTGCGCACTTGAGAACTGAACGTATTACCAAATCAGAAATTATCTGGTCATACATCAGTGCACAGGACTTAGGCCAAAGCACAGATCTTCGCAAGCAAGTATATGATCTTGTACAAAAGATGACTTTGCAGGATGTTATTGCTTTTCAGAAAAAATGGGTGAAAGACCGCAACTATACATATTGCATTTTAGGCGATGAAAAGGAGCTTAATATGGAAAAACTGGCCACCTACGGACCTATTCAAAAATTAACTCAGGAAGATATTTTCGGCTATTAAACCCTCTTCCATTCTGAAATTTAAAAAATATCGCTCAGGCGGGATGCTTCTAACATCCCACCTGAGCGATTTATTTTATTCATATTTAAACTGAATGTGATATAAGACGAAACCCTTGGCAATATTCCATAAGTTATTCTCCATTAAATAAAATCTATTGGTGAATAAATGAATTTTATTGGTGAATGGCCTGAAAGAAATTGCTCAATAGTTTTAAGGCTATTCTTTGCCCTTATTTAACTCAGAATTTAATATTGTCAGACTCTATTTGTAGATTGGGCCATAATTAGCACATGCACGATAATCGGCTCCCTCCTGATCCATGCCAAAAGCATTCCATGCAGCAGGACGGAAAATATCATCCTCCTTTACATTGTGCATGCATACAGGTATACGAAGAATAGCAGCCAGAGTAATTAAGTCCTTTCCGATATGTCCATAACTGATTGCTCCGTGATTTGCTCCCCAGTTATTCATTACTGAATAAACATCTTTGAAAGGAGATTTATCTGTCAAACGAGGAACAAACCATGTGGTAGGCCAGGTCTTGTCTGTCCGGACATTAAGTGCCTGATGAATTTCCTGATCAATTTCTACAGTCCATCCTTCAGCTATCTGAAGTACCGGACCCAGACCTTTCACCAGATTCAGACGCATCATGGTAACAGGCATATCACCTTTTGATAAGAAATTGGAAGAATAGCCACCGCCACGGAAATAGTCACGGTTAGCCGGATACCAGGTTGTTGCAGCCAGACAATCTTCAACCTCTTTTTCAGTAATCTCCCATGCCGGTTTCATGGCCGGTTTACCATCCTTAGTCTGCTGACCAGTTCCGTCCAATGTGGTTGCACCCGAGTTTATCAGGTGAATAATTCCACCGGCCGATCTTCCTGTCAGTTTCTTTCCGGTTACTCTTTTCACAGCTTCCGGACTCCAGAAGGTACGCACATCCGAGAATATCTGAGCCGTTTGAGTAAGCAGATGTCCAAAGAGCATAGCAACCCCATTACAAGCATCATTCTCTGTAGCAAGAACAAAAGCTTCTCGGATACCATTCCAGTCGAAAGAAGTATTAAGCAACGCTTCAGAGAAATCACCATTGGGCATAAAGTCCGTCCACTGACGTTGTCCCTGGAAACCTGCGGCAATAGCATTATGTCCCAGTGCCTCTTCCTTAAAGCCCAGATCTTTCAATTTAGGATTTCCCTGCATCAGGTCACGAATAATGATAGTCATTTTCACAACAAACTCCCAGTCGGCATCCTTTGCCTCGCGTGTTTTTGTCTTTGCAGGAGTATTAAAGTCCGTTCCTTCGTTAGATTTACAGTGTTTTTCTGTCCATTTCATCGCTTTTGAGAACTCTTCCTTATCGTAAATTCCCTCATTTACCCTACGGATAATCTCACTCATATCTACTGATTCGTTGCGCATACCCAGGTATTCCTGGAAGAAGTTAGTATCAACAATAGAGCCGGCAATACCCATAGACACGCTACCAATGGAAAGATAAGACTTTCCTCTCATAGTAGCTGCAGCCTGAGCAGCCCGGGCAAAGCGAAGTAATTTTTCTGCCACATCAGCAGGAATAGAATTATCGTCCAAATCCTGCACATCACGACCATAAATGCCAAAAGCAGGAAGACCTTTCTGAGCGTGAGCGGCTAAGACCGCAGCCAGATAGACAGCCCCCGGGCGTTCTGTTCCGTTGAATCCCCAAACAGCTTTCGGATAATGAGGATTCATATCCATTGTTTCGGCACCATAGCACCAGCATGAGGTAACAGTGATGGTTGCTCCTACTCCTGCCCGTTCAAACTTCTCGGCACAAGCAGCAGTTTCGGCCACACGTCCAATTGTTCCGTCGGCAATCACACATTCAACCGGCGAGCCATCACCATTTTTCAGGTTTGAGGAGATTAAATCGGCCACAGCCTTTGCCAGATTCATGGTCTTTTCTTCTAAACTTTCGCGCACACCGTCCTGACGTGCGTCAATTGTAGGACGAATCCCGATTTTCGGATAGTTTTTCATAATCGAATAAAGTTACAAAGTATTGATATATAATTAAATTTAAGTTCTCAAATCTATGCTGAGCAATGCTGACAAATGGAGATAAAGAAAAGTTTTATAAGGAGCTACGAAGAATAACTTCCGTAGGCAGATATTCATGAATCCGGGTGTTATTGAGAACAAAGTCGGCAACTTTTATTCCCATGCTCTCCCAGTCGATAGTCAAGGCAGTTATTCCGTTATCAATAACCTCGTAAGACGGAATATCATTATAAGCCAGCACACCAATGTCACTGCCACATTTAAGGTTGAGTGCCCTGCTCTGTTTTATTATATCCACCACATCCTGAAGCTTAATGACCAGATAAGCCACTCCGCGCTGAAGTTTGCACTCTTCCAACGAACCGGCTATCTCACACAAAAAGCCATTATCCTGGCAAAACTTCACAAAAAAGTCCTTACTGCTTTTGGGATGCATCAAGTCCTTTGGGAAAACCAACACCAGCTTCTTATACTTTCTCAGGCTATCAAGCACAGATGTGAGGCTATTATATAATCCTTCATCAAAATCCTGACAGATATATGAGTAGGAAGATTTATCGAACTTCCCGAAATCGAGCAAAAGAAGTTTGTTAGGATCAATTTTACAGAGAACATTAGAAAACTTCTCATTACTGAAGTTCATCACAACATATTTATTGTAGCGCCCTGCCGATTCACGGATTAAAGTCTTGAATAACCGTTCGTTGTACTGATGGAATAGCAGATCGACCTTATATCCGGCAGGTAAACGCTTTATAAAACTATTGTAAAGCACATCCTTAAAGGGCGAATACTGATCAAGCAACAACAGCACATTTATAATTTTACTGGTTACATAGTAGCCTTTTCCGGGAGTAGAATCAATAGATCCACGTTCACGCAAATCGAGAAAAGCCTTGAACACAGTATCTCTGGAAACCTTATACTCAGTACTGAGCTGGTTAATGGAAGGAAGCGGATCACCTACCTTATAGATACCCATAGAGATTGACTGGCTGATTATATCTGCCAGTTGCTTTACCTTTGTTGTCTGTTGTCCAAACTCTTTTTTCATTCTACTTTATTAAGCTATTCAGATTAAAATCCATGCTGAACTGTGCTGCGATACAAAGAAATATATATTGCATCACATAAGCAACATCACCATATATGTTTCAGAACATAAGGCCACAAAAAAGGGATGCCTTTATAAACATCCCTTTTCATAACCTATTTAGAATTATATTTTATGCTTCATACATCTTATCGATCAGCTCTTTATAGTTTGCCTCAATCACATTTCTTTTCATTTTCAATGTGTTAGTCAGCTCACCCTTCTCCATACTGAATGGTTCGGCCAGCAAGGTAAAGTGTTTCACCTGTTCGTAATGAGCAAACTGCTGTTGCAGAGTATCAATACGAGTTTTGAAAAGAGCCATAATCTTAGGATCTTTCAGCAACTCATCCATGGAACTATATTCAATGCCCTTCTCCTTTGCATATTCCACTACATGACCATAAACAGGAACAATCAGAGCGGAAACAAATTTCCGTTGATTAGCAACAATTGCAATCTGATCAATATAGCGATCAACAACAAGTTTTGTTTCAAGAGCCTGAGGAGCAATATACTTACCATTCGAAGTCTTGAACAAGTCTTTGATACGTTCAGTCAGGTAAAGTTCACCGTCTTTTATATATCCTGCATCACCGGTGCGGAACCATCCGTCCTTAGTAAAAGCAGCTGCAGTAGCTTCAGCCTTCTTGTAATATCCTTTGGTTATGGTCTTGCCACGAAGAAGAATCTCATTATTCTCTCCAATCTTCACATCTACACCTGGCAACACCTTTCCTACAGAACCAATTGTATAATCATTGCTTATAGTACAAGATACTGTTGCAGTTGATTCAGTCAGTCCATATCCGATTATCAGATTGATTCCCACAGCATGCATAAATTCATTTATATCATCGGATATTGCAGCTCCGGCAGTTGGAAAGAAATTACCATTCTCAATACCGATAGTCTTTTTCAGTACTGAGAAAACAGTCTTTTCATAAAACTTATATTTCAGCTGATTCATCAACGGAGGAGTTTTGCCCACACGCAGGTAATCAACATTATGAACCTTTCCAACCTTTATTGCATCCAGCATCAAAGCTTTCTTTATACCGGTTGTTTCATTTATTTTTTCCTGCACACCATCATACACTTTCTCCCAGAAACGAGGAACACTACACATCAGTGTAGGACGAATCTCCTTAACCGTCATCTGAATATCACTCGGACGCAGGTTTATGCAGGTCAAGACTCCTTTGTGAATACAATAGTACACCCATGTTTTTTCAAATATATGAGTCATTGGAAGGAAGTTCATAGAAACATCATTGTCCGACATATCAGTCAGACGAATATCATGGTTCTTAAACTGATCCATATAGCAGGAATGATGAACCATTACCCCTTTAGGCTCACCCGTTGTACCCGATGTATAAAGGATATTGGCCAAATCATCTTCACTGGCATTCAAAGAACGTTCCTCAACAGTAGCAGTATGTTGTTTTGCTTCTCCCATCTGAAGGAACTCATCAAAATAAATAGAAGTATTGTCACGCTCATCTTTCACCACCGAACGGTCAAAGATAATAAGCTTCTCGAGCGAGTTACACAAGAAAAGAACAGTAACCGCTGCATTATACTGAAATTGTTCACCCACAAACAGGTATCTGATTCCGGCATCGTTTACAATATACTGCACCTGTGAAGGAGAACTTGTTGCATATAACGGTATACTAACAGCACGATTTGCAAAAGCAGCAAAGTCTGTATATAAACATTCCGGTTTATTCTGAGAGAACACCCCGATATTTTCCTGTTCGGTCACCCCCAACTCAACCATTGCGTTTGACGCAATATGAACTGTTTCAGAGAATTGGTTCCATGTAATGGGAAGCCATTGGCTCTTTTCGTAATCCCTATATTTCAAGGCAATACGGTCGCCATATTTTTCGGCCTGGCGATGAACCAAAACAGATAAATGATGATAAGTCATACTATGTTTTTTGAAATTTCGTTGCAAAGTTATTGTTTAATTTGCAACTATCGCCATAATTGAGAAGTAAATTGCATCAAAAAAGTAACAGCCTACTTAAATGTAGACTGTTACAAATAATGTCTATAAGACTAATAAAGAGCTATTGTTAGTAGATTACATGTTAAGGTTTGTAGTGATAATCATATTGTCCCATTATTTTCCCATTTGGATCAAAGCTCTTTACAAGCCTTCCCAAAGAATCATATTCATACGTTGTAACAGAACCACTTGGCGAAGACATAGAGGTTATGCCTATTAAAGGTTTATAGGTAAAAGTCGTGACCAATGCTTTTAAGGAAGACAATTTACTTCGAATATATGCACCATCTGATTGTGTAACAGAATAGTTAGTAGATAAAGAATTTATATATGATTCCGTCAATGCATTCTTTACTTCTTCATAAGAAACTCCTTCTATCTTTGCAACAGGGTACTGCCCATTATATCCCCAAAGATAAACAATCTTTTCAAAACCATCTTTAACCACATCCCGAATATTCCCATTTGAATAATAAGAATATTGATCTCGCACTTCTGATGAAGCATTTTTATATTGTCTTTCTAATGAAATTGGCAGATACTCATTAGGGTAAACGCAACTATAATTATTTTTCTCTTTTTTAAGAAGAGTTCCATCATTTGAATAAACACTTGTTTCAATAACAGGAGATAATATATGTCGATCACTCATGTCCTTATAAACACTTTGAGAGTAATTAAATGGATATGTGTATTTTGTAGTAAACTTTCTTCCATTGGAATTCATTACAGTTTCTTCATTTGGTAGCAAATATTTAGGTTCATATTTAGTTTCTTTACTTGAAATCAAAACACCATTATCACTATAGCTTGATTCCTCTTCAATTTCCAATTTATCAGCACCAATAGTATATTTTTGGAGTTTATAACCAAAAGATTGAGACATCTTCTCATATAATCGAGCAATTTTCTGTTCTTCCATGGTCATTCCTTGAGAAGGAATAGATCCAGGATCTGGCATTACAATCTGATTCCGATATTGAAATACAGGTAAATCATATACCTCATCCTTATTATAAGTAGTATAGCCATAGTCAACCCTTTTTACCAAAGAATAATTGCCTCCAATATTTTTATATATTCTTTTTATTAGTAAATGGCCATTTTTCCAAAAATCCAAAGGGCTAATATAAACATTCATAGGCGAATAATAGTAATTATTAAATTCATAATTACTATGTTCTAACAAGTTTGTTCCGTATTCATACTCTATCTTTTGAGGGAAGGTGTCTCCGCCAATATATTCAGTAACTTTATCATAATAAACAATATTAGAATGAAAATCAAAATAATTAGAAGGGAAATCGCCGCTAAAAGTTCGAGTTGTATATGCTGCGTAATCCGTTGGATAAGGAGCAACAAGAATATTGCCATATTCATCCACTCTCGATTCATACATAACCACCTCCGTTTCTGATTCATTATATTTATTTAACAACCCATTATGATACAAATATTCCGGAATAATCCCACAGCCTTCAGTCCCATATGTAAAACTTCTTATCTCTGATCTTCCATTATCAGAAGTATTAATTATACGTTTTACTCTTATACCTCCACAGTCAGATACTTTATACGCATTCTTGTATCTATTAGCTTCATACTCAAATTCCGTTTTCCCACCAGTGGGATATTGAATACATTTAATCATCCCCAATTTCATATCATCAGCTATTGAGCTTCTATCAGTAGTCCCTCCAATTTCTGCACTCTTCTTTCCAAAAATTAATGGTGAACTGATAGATACTTCTTCAGTAAAAATCTTCCGACCACCTTTTGACGTATAATATCCCCACCAATCTGCAAATTTAGAAAGATTATCATAGTCGGGAATAGAAGGATCATCATAGTATTCAAATCGATGCGTTTCCTCTTGCTTCTCTACTCCATTTTTCACACTAAACTTTGTTAGCGATTTCAATAAATTCATTTTATTATTAAGCCCTTTTGAAATATCTATTTTAAATTTCTGAATGACAGTATTTGAGTTATTTTCCTTTATCGTTATTGTATTAATTCGCCCGTTTGTGTATTCAAAATTAAGTGTTCCTTGATTAAATTTAATTTTCGATACATATAAACAAGGAATATGCATTATGTTAGAATTAAAGTCCACCCATGGTTCATGCTCACCAAAAGTTTCCGAGAGATAATCAAACAAATTATCCTGAGGAATATAAGGATCTGTATTCTCATGCAAATTATCGTTTATATTTACATTATCATACCATATTAAAGGTACTAAATCATTCGGATAAACATTGTATTCTAACTGTATCGAATCTTTTTTATCTACAGAAATTATACGAGTTAAATACCACCCTACAGTATTAGCATCATTATCTGCTTCTTGCCCAGAAGACCCTTCAGAAGCATTTAAGCCACCATATCTGTAAGTAATGCCACTTTCATCTACAATTTCAATTTTACCATATTTACTCCAACGATCTTTAAATAAACTTATTTTAAGAGGTTCATTAGGCATCAAGCATGGTTTTTTAATTCCAGCACTATCTTTAAGAATAAATTTACCACTCTTACCTGTTGGCAAACTATACGAAAATATATCATATTGAGAGTCCCTATATTCTCCATTGGTCTTATCAGCATTAGGCATAACATCTTTCAAATAGAACAAATTTCCATTAAAAGCATCATACGTAGAAGAAGACTGCTCTGACCAAGTTGTTCCATATAAGGCTACAAAATCGGGAGTATAATTCTGATCTATATTTTGTAAAAACGGGAACTTTTCATCAGGATAACATTTTATTTTACGACTAACCATGCCTCCAGTATTCAGGACCCAACGAAGCCCCAATGAGCTTTCCAGTTCATCTGCTTTTAAGCCAGATGCATGAAAACTTATGCTAACCGGAAGAGATAAGTCCTTATCTTTTATCTCATATATAGGAATAGATATGTTAACCAAACCATTAGCTAAGTCTACAGGATAATCACCATATCTGTTTATTAGAGCCATCTGAGGATGCTTAATTTCTGGTTGACCATTAGAAGATGCTGTCATTCGTATCAGCTTTGGACGAATAGACGTAATTGTATCAATTGTGATTTTTTTATTTTGATTAATAGTCTGCGCATTAGACATTATTATACTAATGGCAACAAGAAAAGCACTTAAGATTTGACGATACGTTTGCATAATTTTATTTCACTTATTTTCTTATTAAAAGAACTCAAAACGGCTCTCTTTATCATGTTTTTAAAACACTTAACAATCAATTAAATAACCGCTAAAACACCAATAGATTTACCCAAATTTACTTTTTAATAATCAGCTCACCTATTTTCAATCAAAGCAGACAAAAAGTTTTCTTTAAAATAATGAGCTAATTTCCAACTTATTAATCCAAATAATTACAAAATTGATCTTCCTACACTACATCAGCATCAGATACAAACTCGCATTTTAAAGTAACATTTGAAGCGTATTTGTGTCTGTTTTATCTATAAATTCGTACCATTCCCCTACCTTCTTATCCTATAAAAAGTTCCATCACTGTTTTATTGAGAATATTCATTGGCATCACCTCTCTTCTCAAAAAGCCATATAGTATCAATATATCTTATAAAACAAGCAATAAGTATATTTAGAAACCCAGAGTTTTAACTCGCCAATGGATCCACAGGCTACAAACCAGCATTATCATTCATTATTTTCCCTAATAAACCACCCTCTAGATTCATTTCATTTTTATTAGGAATTAAAATTAAAATATACAAATATTTCTTTTTCTTGTAGAATGAAACTATCAAAGGATATGTATCTCTCCCTCCAAATAAGGTTTCTTTGCCACCAAAAAAAATATCAGTTGGTGCATTTTCACCGTATCTCAAAGAAAAAGTAGAAACAGGTAGATAGTAGCTGACAAAGTTTTTATTGAATACATTTTTTTGTATCTGCGTGCCATCTCCTGTCAAACTAAAGATTATTTTATTGACTTTAACTGTCTTTTCACCAAGAATCAAAAAATCAAATTTATTTCCTGAAGAAAATACAGAATAAGTATGCATAGTACTTTCATAAGAAAAAACTTCACGAAACCATATAAACTTATCCATTGGAAGATTATTTATCAGATCTATCTTTGTTAAATATAATTTCCCTTGATTATTGTAATCATAACATTTTATTGTATTCCTATAATTACTTTTCACAACCAGAATTAAATTCATTTTTTTTAATCCAATACTATTAAATAAAGTAGAATCTTCCATGTCGAACTTTTCGTGGTAACAATATTCGTTATTTGACATTGATTCTTCATTCAATTTAACTGCAGTTATAATTCTAGAAATGATAAAACAAACTCCGGCAATTGATAAAATTAATAAAATAATTATTTTCTTTGATTTCATATTTTGATATTTTTTTATTTCCCTTAGTAATTAAAACGCCATACCTGCGACTGGTGCAACTGATCCACCTGTTGTTACTATAGCAGCCCCAGTTGCGACTCCAATTAAAGCCCCACCACCAGGTCTAACATTAATATCATAACCAGAAGTATTGCCATCTTTCGTATAGCTCCCCCCCCAGTTATATTCTCCCAAACCTACACCTAAACCAAGGCCTATATGAGCTTCAAAGTTTCCAAGAGATTTCCCCACTCCAATAACACCATTGGAACTAGCGCTTACTGAACCTCCAAGTTTAGTTGTAACTGTCATAGTTTTTTCATCGTCAGTATTAGTGGCTACATCTAAATTGATTAAACCATTTGCTTTCCCTATTGTTTTTGAAATTGAAGGATCTATAGTGATTCTATCTCCTAATCTTGTTTTTAATATTACTGATCTATTTGTTTTTGTTAATGTTATTGTTTTCGAAACTAAAGGTGCTCCAGTAATCTTTTCAACAACTTTATTTAACGACTTTGTCGCTTCTTTAGCTTTTGTTACAACATAATTTTCAGCTTGATCCATTTTACTTGAAAGCTTTTTTTTGATCTCATCCCAACTCCACTTTCCATTTGGATCAATAAATCTCACAGGATTATTATTACAATAAACATATGGAGAAATAGAATAGCATTTCTCGGCCAAGGGATCAATAACTCCCCATCTACCAATAGCCGCATCATAATATCTAGCTCCATAATCATACAAATCCAAACCATGCATCCGGTCAAGTTCCTTACCGTTATACTTATATCTGTTATCGGAATTATCAATTCCTTCACTGAAAGTCATCCCGAATGGGTAATAATGATTTGTTTGTTCAACCGTCCCGTTCTGATTGAATACTACACGGTTATTCCCCTGATGATCTTGAATATAATAATGATAAGTGGGTATTGTACCATCCATTGTTATATAACCGCCATCCAAAAGTATTCTGCTAAGAGTACCGTTTTCATAGATCACATTACCGCAATAATCGGTTTGGGTATTTACTGCCACTTTATTAGCAGGAACAGGGAGCATACTTCCCATAGGCACCAACAAATTTTCGGTTGTGGTCACCTGCTTTACTCTTCGTTTCACTCCTGCAGCATCATAAAGATACTCCGTGATATGACCTTCAGAAAACTGCAATTTACTTGGCAAATTTAATAAATTGTATTCTATTTTTGTGATTTTTTTATTATGATCTTCTGTTAAATCACCATTATAGTCATATTTGTATTCAATACCTTCATTTGAACCATTTGAAAAATTGAATGTTCCATAATTTAGAAAATCCGTGGCAGAGTCATCCGCCTTTATTAAACAATTTCCATTATAAAAGAATGTAAGTTCATCTATCTTATCATAATTTCGAAGATCAACAGTCCTCCATCCACTACCTTTTACCCCTAAAGAAGGAGGAATCATTTTTGACATAAGAGCTAATTCTCCATACCTTGACATTTTGGTAATATTACCATGTTTATCGTACGCATATTCCGTACTATAATTAGGTTGATTATCATATTCAACAGATATACTATTATCTCGATCTTTATCCTCAGAATATACTGCTGATATTAATCTGTTTAAATGATCATAATTAAAATTGTATTTTCGTACAATACTATCAACGCTCCATGAAATAGAACCTATATCACCATTAAAGAATGGAATATTTCCATTTAAAGATTCATTATAAAACAAATGTTGAGTAAATTTATTATCATTCTTTATATTAGTCAGCCAATTTCTTATATTATAATTATAAGTTGTAATTTCTCTATTCTCATTTTGCTTCTTTACTTGCAAGTGCCCAAATTCATCATAAGTATTTTCTGTAAGAATGATAAAGGTAGCATCATTTAATGAATGAGTTGTTTTTATTAATCGTTCAGCCTGATCATAATAATTTCTGGATACCTCCTTTACGTTTGCAAGTCCTGAATGATCATGCCGGTGTTTATCAACTTTTCCTGTAAAGGTATAAGAGTACCAATCATATTCATAACCACCCAAATGGTTTGTACTCCGACTTTGAGCTAATTGCCCTCTACTATCATAATACATTGCAGTAATAATTGCCTTCGAAGCATCTTCTAACATAAAAACCTTACTCCCTGTATGCATTCCTTTTGCAGAAATACCGGAGTTTGTATTTACATATTGCCGGGAATAGTCGTTTAAAGCAACATAGCCAAACTTAGACTGTAATGTATCAGGCAACAAATGCATATAATTATAATTATCATAATATTCAACTTTTAGCAAACGTGTAGCAAAATTGATCTGATTAGACAATTGGTAACCTGTATTCAAGAATCCGCTTGTACCGTCAACAAAGTTGCAACTGATAGCCATATTTTTTACAGGAATAGTATCTGAGCAAAGGCCTGTAATAACAGTTCTATTGAACACATCAGGTATATTAAAAGTCCACTCTCCACGCTTGCACTGTTCTCCATCCTGGGTATAGATTAAATGATCTGCTTTATCATATATCATATTAATACCTTCAGCCCCGGGAAGCTTTTTCCAGACACACCGATTACGAAAATCATATTTATAGATATAAGCATATCTGTTTAATATACCATCCGAATTGGGATATACTTTATTTTCTGTTAATGAATCGGCAGCTATAGGAGGCAAAACAAAACACTTATTCCCTAAATCATCATAAACATAGTAGGTATCATGATTCTGATTGTTATTAATTTGACGGGTTAGGACAAGTTGTCCCAATTTATCTTTAAATTCAAATGTTTTATGATAATCCTCATCCATGGTCCGGGTAACATAAAGTTGAGAATCATCATAATTACCTGATCTCACCAACTGATTATCAGACGTAACATGATAATATGCGCATCGCAGTGTATCTGAGCAATTATTGGTGTAAAATGTATCTCTTACACATCGCCTGGCATCTCGCCAACTATTTCCCGGTCCATATTTCTGCATTACCCTGTTTAATGGTGAATTTTCATATATGACCGAGGAGTAGGGGGAGTTATCTGCATATAAACTTATTGATTCTGATAAGATTATGGCAGGATCTGAATAATTACCATTACCAGAATATGGGGTAGGAAGCCAAAGGTTGCTTTCTCTTCCATAATCATCATACTCTTGTATCGTTACTAAATCCTTTCCACTTGGAGTAAAAGCCTTTTGTACTTTCTGAATTGGGCGTCCTAAACCATCATAATATTGAATTAGATCCATATATTTTGTACCGGTAGAATCTGTCATGGTACGAGAAAGAATATAGTTTTGAGTTGTTGACTGAGCATAAGAGTATTGTGTTACAACAAGGAATAAAAGCAAAGATAGTATTATAAATAGTCGATACTTCGACAATCTTATATTTAGTTTATCTAATCTCATAAAGCCTCCTTTCTAGTTTTGTTTAGCAATTTTTTCTCCGTAAACTTTATCATCAACCACAATACGAAGTAAATACTCCCCTAACTGAAAGCCATCCAAGGCAATAGATTCCTGATAAAATCCTTCGGGATATTTTGTCTTTGGGTAATTTATTAATAAACGTCCTTGCATATCGTACAGGGATATTGTTACATCTGACTGCTGATTAAGATTATATTCAATAGAAATTTTATTGTTTCCCTTTTCTATATAAACATTGTAATTAATTAGTTCTTTGTTAGGGTTATTTCCTGAAGAGTTACCGTTACCACCTAGCGCTCCTTTACAATCTTTATTTTCCTTTTCAATCTCATCCAGTCTTGCTAGATTCTTAGGATCATTATTCAGATAACTATGTTTATCCGGTGAATAAAAGAAAGCTGTATTAAAATGTTTTAATGGTTTATGATTCTTGTATGTAATGCTCTCTACAGTTTCAAAGATTGGGTAGCGATAGCCGTCAGCATACCATCTGTAAGTTTCCACCTGCATATACACACTATCATTGTTCAGATGATAATTTATACTATCAATGTTTACTATCGGTTTAATAACAGAATCCTTTTGTACGTAAGGCACCATCTTTTCTGCAATTTTTTTCAGAGAACGAACTCTTAATACATGCTGTAAGGTATCACCGTTTGGAAGAATAATCATACCATAGGCATCCCCCAACGTCACAGTCTTTCCTTGAGCAGTAAGATAAAGGCGATGGCAATAATTGCCTGTGCCGTAATAATATCCTTCAAGTCTTTTCTGATAAGAAAAAGGAAAAATAAGAAGTAATTCCAGTCTTTGATTATGCATTATTGTTGTAGAATTCTCGTATCCTAAAGAATAAAGAGAGTCATTTCTTAACAGATAATGATAAAGTGTATTATGCTCAAAACCTGTAACTAAAGGATCATGTTCTGATTGAGTATAAGAAAGCTTGTACTTTTCATTAATGGCCTCCTGTTTGCCAAAATCCCAAAGTACATTGGCTCCTGACCTTCCCGGACTTTTGTATTTTACCTGCTGTTTGATAATTACGTCTTCGCCACGGAACATATTATATTCCTTTTTAAGCAAGGTCTGTGCAAAGGCAGAAACAGGAATAAAAAAGAAGCATAAAAGAAATAGTTTGGGTAGTAATGTTCTCATGTAAATTTATGTTTTAATATTATATCCTATTTAAAGGCAACAAAATTAGACAAATTATTGATATATAAACAATAAAATATTGGACAAACGCAAAACAACAGACGCAATTGATTTACAATAAATTAAGCTTAAAATTACTATATATTAGCAATTTATATATTGGACATTTTTATATTCAAGAACAACAAATCACATAATTAAATTAAAAATAAGGTACTAGCAATATAAATTAATTTATCATATAGTTAATTGATATAATGAGTTAAACAATTACCATTTCATTATAAAAGTTCTCTTGTCAAATTGCCCTTGTATTCATAAGCATACTCCAGAGCGCCACAACTTTGTGAAGGAAAGCTGAAAGGGCTTCCAATATCAACGTACTCATTGATTATTTGTAAATCTATGCATTTTCAGAGAGTAAATCTTCTCATTTTATATTCCTCAAAAAAAATAATCATCTATATATCAATCATTTAAAAATAGCACTTACCAATTAGGTGGCAGAGGTGGCAGTAAAAATGCCTTTTTTATCTTTCCAGAAATAAAAATTTGAAAAATCTGCAAATTGCGGAATTATCAAATTTTATTTTTCAGAACCGTAAAAAGTATTATTTTACTGCCACCTCTTCTATGTTGTAATCCAAATTATAAGAGTATTATTAATATTTATTATACTTTTTATTAGCTTTGTAATCAGGAAGTTGAAAAGGAAACAAGCTCTGCTGAGGAGCAACTTGCCAGCAATAAACTTCCTGCGTTACGCTGTAACATCATTTTGAGGGGACAGTCTGTATGATTTTCCCCTCTTTTTATGTTACAGATATCGCTATATGGCTAGAAAAACCTATTATACATGTTTCTCTAGTCTCAATAATAATTAGTAAATTCCTATATAAAACAACCTTCTATAAGTAGTTCTAACTGATTCTTTCAGTTTCTACATAATCCTTTTCAGTTCAATAGGAAAGAGGCCGCAATCTGCCAAAGCAGGCAAAGCTGCAAGAAGTGGCTAGCGGTCACTCTTTATACAGATTTTATATGGGTATTATTATTTAACCCGTAGTGCATTTAGGCAATACATGTTTTGATGTTATTAATATTTCTATTATTTAATTTATTAATTAGCTGAATAAGAGTTAGAGCCATAATTTTCGAATGAATTCTAGTTTTAAATCCATTGAAAGACTTAGCGTAATTCCGACGAATCATAAACTGATCACATAACTGAGAGAATAACGTTTCAATTCTTTTTCTGGCTTTTCTAAAAACAATATATTGCTTAGCATACCCATGCTGATTATTTCTCATGGGAACTTCTAGTTTAATGTTGTTTTCTTCAAATAGATCCAACTGATAATTAACACTCAAATATCCTTTATCTCCCAGAATAGTACAGTCATAATGATTCTGCTTAAAATCTTCGAGATAATGAATATCATGTACGGATGCTTTTGTTAAGTCGAAATCCGAGAAAACCCCATCAATAGTACATATTGCATGCAGTTTATAACCATAGTAATACATCCGTTGTGTTGCACAATAACCTTTATCAGGTGAGGTTTCAAAAGTTTCCCTACAAATGCCACCTCGTCTACTGCGACTTAATTTACAAACTTCTAAAGGCATACTATCTACTATGAAATAATCCCTGCTCGAACTAATCTGAAAAACTATTCGTTTACGCAACTGTTCTTTGAAATAAAATAATTTACGTCTTCTTCTATTATAAACGCTTCGTTCAATCCTTAAACTCAATTTATCAGGGAGAATCCTGAATAGTTGATATTCAGAGTCAATACCCATATATTCTGAGGTTAAATCAATAGCAATCAATTCGATATCTGATAACCTGGGTTTACGAATCTGATTAAGAAAATTCATTTTAGACTCTATTTGTTGCAATATCTCTAATATTTTTCCGTAATTTGCATTGAAGTTGATCATATATTTAATCGTTTGGTAGACAATTAAATATAGTCATTTATTTGATAATGAGCAACTTCTTTTCTTTTTATCCAAATGCACTACGGGTTATTATTTAACCATTCCATATTCGTATTTATGTTCCTTTTTTAGAGTATAATATATTCTGTTTAACAACTTTCTCGCAATTCGTATGATTGCCTTATTGGGTTCCATTCTTTTGCAAAGCTTAATAAAGCTATGTGTTAGAGCTGGATCTATTCTTGAAGCAACCCAAGCACTTTCAATCAGACCTTTCTTTAAATGGATTTGCCCTCTAAAGGTCATTTCTCCATTATTACTAGTTTCTCCACTCGAATGACAAGTCGGTATTATTCCTACAAAACAGGCTAGCTTGTCCGTGTTAGAAAAACGCTCTATATTTTCTATTTCCAATAGAAAAGTAAGTCCTGTAATCAAGCCTATTCCGGGGACACTTCTTATTAATTCCATCTCTTTAATATATTTATCAGAAATAGCCAAGCTATGAATTTTCTTATTCACTTCTAATAAAAGAAGGCGCTGTTGTTCTACTTCTCTTATTAATAGGGATAATGCTTCATTTCCATTTTGCGTATTTAGGGATATTTCTTTTAACCATTTAAGAAAGCGTTTTGACCAATGACAAGATGACTTTTCAAATTCAGGAGGATAGGCTATCCCATAAAAATAAAGAAAAGACTTTATTCGCTGTTTGAAACGAACCAGATCCTTGACCAAGATTTCTCGAGAACGAACTAAAGAACGATTTTCTAAGGTCTCAATCAATGGAATATGTATTCCGGTGAGTTCTTTAGCTCTCAGAGAACGGGCTATTTTCTTGCTATCGCAAGAATCATTCTTATGCACATGTTCCTTTTGACTGGTCGGTATGTCAGCGGGATTGACTACTATATTTTTTATATTCAACTTTTCCAGTTCAAAGTGAATATGAAATCCACAGAATCCGGCTTCATAAGCAGAATAGTAATTACCACCAGGAAAATTTTCATCCAGATATTTCCATAATAATATGGGAACCGGTGGCTGACTAAAAGTCTTATGATGCAAATGTTCTGTGTAGATTGTCACTGCCCAACTCTTTAGATGAACATCAATTCCAACATAAATATTTTCTCCATTGAAATTTACTTTGTTACTTTGTGTACGCATAAGCTTTGAATATTTGAATGTTTAAGTTTGGTACCTCAAATATAAAAAATACTCTTAGCTTATGCTTCTTATTTTTTCACTTCAGCATATTTATTGCAAACATAGGATCTGCCACCTACAAAAACATATATATCTATTAATCAACATCTTACTAAACGAGGCAAACCCTACAGTGGTGCACATGGTGTACTAAAAAAGAGTTTTTTCGGTTTCCAGAAATATTTTTTTGAGAATTCTGCAAATTGCGGAATTTTAAAAAAAATATTTTCCAGAACGAAAAAAGAACGATTTATGTACACCATCTACACCACCATAAAACATATTACATTGATAATCAACATTATAAAAAACTACAAAATGAATTTTAATGGACTCTAGAAGAGATTAGCTACAAGCCGCAATCTGATTAATGAATATAAAAGGGAAAACTAACCATTTATAAAGGAGTAGTTACAAAAAACATGTACATGTTTGCTTCTAAAGATGTACAAGATTGGATTCAAACATGTACATGTTTGGAAAAAGACAACCTTTTGTTTTTGCTAATCTACGGTCAATGGGATACTAATTTATGCTTTGAGAATCTTAAACTGACGAAAACATTCATACAAATAATTAATTATACGTATATTTGTGTTTCAAAAAGCTAAAATTAATGAATACAGATTATCTTTTATCTGAAGCAGTGGGCTTGCTAAAATCACTGATAAGTATCTCTTCTTTCAGCAGAGAAGAGGAAGCAGCCGCTGATTATCTTCAGAATTACATAGAATCCATCGGCATTGAGACACGGAGAAAAGGGAATAATGTTATTTGTGTGGCTCCGATGTTCGATTTGAAGAAGCCTACCATTTTACTGAACTCGCACATTGATACGGTGAAGCCGGTGAACGGATGGCGAAAAGATCCCTTTTCACCGACTGAAGAGAACGGAAAACTATACGGATTGGGTAGCAATGACGCAGGGGCAAGTCTGGTTACGCTGTTTCAGGTGTACCAGGAATTGTCTAAAACGGAGCAAAGTTACAACCTGATTTTTCTGGCTTCCTGCGAAGAGGAGGTTTCCGGAAAGGGGGGAATAGAGAGTGTGCTCTCCGAACTTCCGCCCATTACGTTGGGTATTGTTGGCGAACCTACCGAAATGCAGCCTGCAATTGCCGAGAAGGGATTAATGGTACTTGATGTTACCAGTATTGGTAAAGCCGGACATGCAGCCCGCAACGAGGGAGTAAATGCCATCTACAGGGCTTTGGATGATATCAATTGGTTCAAGGACTTTAAGTTTGAGAAAGAATCGCCTATGCTGGGCCCTGTAAAGATGAGTGTTACTCAGATTAATGCCGGAACGCAGCACAATGTGATTCCCGACAGATGTTCTTTTGTGGTGGATATTCGCAGCAACGAGCTTTATTCTAACGAAGAGATCTTTGCTGTCATTAAGAAGAACATAAAAAGTGAGGTGAAAGCCCGCTCCTTCCGTCTGAATTCATCGCGAATAGCTGAGGATCATCCTTTCATTAAACGTGCCGTTAAAATGGGAAGAAATCCTTTCGGATCTCCTACTCTTTCAGATCAGGCACTGATGCCTTTCCCAAGCGTAAAGATGGGTCCGGGAAAATCATCGCGTTCACATACTGCCGACGAATATATCATGGTCAGTGAAATAGAGGAAGCCATTGAACTTTACCTGAAACTGCTCGACGGACTCAAAATATAAAGAACATGACTGCCAAGGAACAATACAGGGAGCTATGCAAAGAGGAAAACACAATTCCTCTTTTCTGCCAGGACTGGTGGATGGACGCTGTATGTTTTGATGAATGGGATGTTCTTTTGGCCGATGAAAAGGGGGAAATTGTTGGAGCACTGCCCTATCATCTGAGAAAAAAGCTAGGCTTTCGCTGTGTACTTCAGCCTCAGTTGACGCAATATAATGGAATATGGATTAAACATAAACCTGCTGCCACAGACAATGAACGTTTATCTCACGAGAAGAAGGTATTCAATGCACTGATTGGACAGTTGGATAATTTAAAGCTTTCATTCTATCAGCAATGTTTCCACCTGAGTATTACCAACTGGCTCCCGTTTTACTGGCGAGGATACAAAGAAACCACACGATACACGTATGTAATAAGCAGCATCGGTAATCCGGAAAAGGTTTTCAGCCGGTTTAGCCATGCCAAGCAAAAACAAATAAAAAAGTGTGAAGATAAGCTGCATCTGTCTCTTGATATGAGACCTGACGAATTCTACAGTCATCATAAGCAATCGCTGAAAGAAGGTGGCGAGGAGATTAGTTATTCTTACGAGCTCTTTCTGCGCATTTACAAGGCTACTCAGAATAATAATGCGGGGCAGCTATTTGCTATTAAAGATGACAAAGGCGAAATACATGCTTGTTTATTTGTGTTGTGGGATAATATGTCAGCCTACAATCTTATTTGTTCCAGAGATCCAAAACATGCTTCATCTGGTGCTTCTTCCCTAATAATATGGGAAGCCATTAAATATTTGAAAGGTAAGACTAAGGCTTTCGATTTTGAGGGAAGTATGATTGAAGGAGTAGAAAATTCCTTCAGACAATTTGGAACTATTCAAAAGCCTTATTTTGAGATATCAAAATGCAATTCTATGCTCTTTAATGTATTGTTTACACTGAAAATCAAACTTAAATCAAGAAAGTAAAAATGCATGATGACACTATTAAATAATAAAAAAGAGTTTTTCCAATGCACACAAGGTTTTGAGTATGTACCATTCACACAAACACAAGGCTGGTATGATTTTAATGAATGTGAACGTCCGGGAAGAGTCATTTTTCTGGCAGACAGAGCAGAGCAACCTTGTATAGCCTGTTTCGCACATATAAAACGAAAAGCTGGCTTAAAAATGCTTTTGATTGAAGGAGAATGCTTACGCTACAAAGAATACAACAGTAAACTCATAACATCATTTTACAAAGCAATACTGAAACTTGGATATGATATTGTAGAAGTAAACTCTTTATTGAGATATAATCCAATATATGAGATTGGCATCCGCCAAGCTGGCTTACTTAGACCAGTAGGCCTCTTTTCAATGCATTTATCGAAATGGATTGATCTTACAAAGCCCATTCAATATAATAGCAACTGGAAAAGAAATATAAAAAAGAGCCTTAACAAACAGCTATCTTTCTTGCCAGTATCTTCTCCCACCCATGAAGATGTGGAACGTTTTGTTTCCTTATATCAGGAACTAAGAAAAGATAAGAAAATTAGCCACCAACTAAATGTTAGTCAGATTAACAGATTGCTGGCATCCGGAGAATTTAAGTTATTTGCTGTTACAAATGAAAAGGGAGAATGGATCGCAGCTATCATAATTCATCTTGTACAAAAACATGGAGGTCTGCTTTATGCATGCAAAAACAGTGACGCCTTAGAAACAGGAGCAACTTTCTTTATGTATGATAGGGTCTTTGCCTGGCTTTCACAACTGGGAACAGAAACCTTTGACATGGAAAAGCTGTTACCATCTACACATTCCACAGAAGGAGTATTTCTATTTAAAGAAGGTGTAAAAGGAGAACATGTAACTTATTGTGGAGAATGGTCATTGTATCGTAAATCTTATTTGCGTCCATTGATGTATCTCGTCAAAAAATATCTGTTTAAGAGGATGGAAGTTTAAGAATAACAGAACAATTAACAACAGAGTTACAGTATACTCTTATAAACAGAAATAAGACTATCAACCACCGCTTGAGGCCCGGCAACAGAATCAGCATGGACTGATATCTTTTTTGTATCAAACCTATCACGGTTAATCATCATTTCCATCATACCTTCAGCCAAAGCCTGCACATCTTCCACCGGTATGCGGTAACCTTCATTATAAGACACAACTGATTCAGGAACTACTTCTGTGCAAACAACTGGAAGTCCTGTGCTAATAGCCTCAAGGATAGTAACAGGCTGAGCTTCTACCCTACTAGACATAACAAATGCATCGGCATTTCCCAGCTCTTTTAGTACGTCATCCGGGCCCAAAAATCCTGTAAAAGTAATTTTATCTTTATTCCTGCACCGTGATAAAATCTCCTGAAAAGCTTTCTGCTCAAAGTTTTCTCCTACCATTCTCAGGCATATATTCTTTACTTTATCACAAAGTAAATCAAATGCCGGAAGAAGAATATCATACCCTTTTACTTCATAATACCCGTTCACGGTAACAAAAGTAAAGTTCTCTTTCGGTTCTCGAGGCAAATAATGAAAGAAAGACGTATCCAGTATGTTGGATATCGTTTTTATAGGAACATCCACAGTAAGAAATTCTTTAATCTTAGGAATTAATTGCTCGGAAACAGGTATAATATAGGAGGCATTTGAGAATCCTTTCTGTAAAAACAGATTGTACATTGGTATAAAACAATCCCTGGCAAAGGAAGAACGCATACCAAAAATACCCCGATGCTCTGTGATCACATAAGGTATATTGTATTTTTCCTTAATCAAATAAGCTGCGTAACCTCCCCACATACTACTATGCACATGAATTAAATCGGGTTTACCGTATTTTTCAACGTATTCATCGAACAATTTAACCGTTCGATTACACCAACCCACCAGGTTTCCTTTATTCTGTTTAGGCAGTCTACGATAATAATATCGATAAGTCAGTACCCCGTCTTCCAGAGATTCAAATGATTTCCATGGAGCTGTCAGTGCTTTTAGTTTATACTTCTTCCAGGACAATGCCACATTAGCCAGAATATGAACTTCAATGCCTCTCTCTTTTAAAAATAAAGACTGATTTCTACAGAATTGACCTCCTTCGGGCAGGTACCATGAAGGGAGCTGTAATATTCTTATTTTTTTAGGTAGGTCACTCATTCTTTAAATACTTTTTATAAAACACATCAAAGGACAGTCTAAAATCAAAAAATAATCCCATATAGGTCAATGTATAAAGGGGATATTTAACACAAAAGCAAAGCATTTTATACTTATACTCAGTCATCAATGGAAGCTTTCTCATGCAATCGGTTAATAGTTCCACCTTATCATTTATTTCACAATTTTTGCAGTCAACTCTGAGCAAAAGCACAAGAAACTTATATATATGGTAATTCAATAAAGAGAGTTTAAGCTTATCAGACGCCGAATACTTACCAAGGATAGCAACTGTAGCGTCTACCGAAGTAATCCGGTCTTCCAGCATCTCATTTTCATTCTTCTTTATACTAAATGTAATAGAACTATGGTTTGTGCAGTAAACATAAAAAGCGAAGGGAAACAAATAAATAGTTTCTGCTTTCAATAGTATTTCAGTATTGTAAAGAAAGTCTTCTCCCCAGTTTATACTAGTATCATTAAAAAGCAAGTTGCTTAGTAAATTACGCTTCGCTATTTTGCAGAAAGATCCTCCATTAAATATTTTCTGGACACTGCTCTTATTTCCTGAAACAAATCCCTCATTTCCAAAAGGTTTATGAGCAACTTTATTTCCAGAACTATCCTGAACTACATAATCATAAACAACAATATCAGCATCTATCTCTATACATTTCTGCAAAAGAGAGTCAAGAGAACCTTGCTGCAACCAATCGTCAGAATCAACTAACATAACATAGCGTCCTAACGCTGCATGAATTCCAACAGAACGGACTACTGATAGTTTTTTTCTCTCTGCTAATTCAATAATCTTAAGTCTTGGTTCCTTCAACTGATAATTTTTCAAAATAGACAAACTATTATCTGTTGATGCATCATCAACACAAATTACTTCGAACGTTCCTTTTAGATTCTGAAAAAACAATGAATCTAAACATCTTTTCAGGTAAGGTTCTACATTGTAAACGGGTATACAAATTGATAAATCCATCATTCAATCTCCTTCACAACAAACAAAGACTTAGCATAGCCTGACACTTGCTTTCTTTGTTCTTTATTAAAAATGAAAAAGAATGAAAAAGATAAAGTTGTCAGCCCCACCAGAATAGCCCCTATGCAAAGCTGAAAAAGCTGATTCACCGGCAATAACTTTTCATATAAGAAAGCTATCAATATAGATAACAGGAGTTCTATCATAATTTTAAAAAAGTTCACAGTTAAGGTTCGCTTTTCTGAGAATGCATATAACTTAGAAAAACAGAAAGAATTAAGAACATAACTTTGCAAAATAACAAATACCGAAGATATAATTAGCATATAAAAGATATAAGCTTCATTTTTCTCAGATAGTTTACAAAGGATAATTGATATAAGTAGATTAAGAGCTCCAACTGCCAAAGTTATAAATGCAGGAACCTTGAGGTAATTCCAAGCTCTGTAAACAAATGCAAACACACCTGCAGCGGCATAAAAAGGAATGACATAAAGCTTCAGTACCATCCACGGAAAGTAAGCTACATAATCAGGGCCAATCCAAAGGGTTAATATGGGTTTGCAAAAGCCTATTATAACCCCTATGAGTAATGCTGCTAATAATCCTACATATAAAGAACTATCAAGGGCCATTTTTTTTACATTCTCATGTTCGCCTTTAGAATAAGCAATTAAAATAAGAGGGCCAAATAAAGAAGAAATAACTCCAATAGCAGTCATTACATAATTACCAAAGTCAGAAACTGCACCCAGGATTCCTGATTCACGTACAGACCAGAATTTATTAACCACAATATTATCAATTCTATACAAACCGGTATCTCCTATTTGCTGGACAATAACAAAAATAGTCATGGAAAGGACAGCAAGCAATGCATTCTTATTAAAATATTTAGCAGAAACCACTATATTGTTGTGCACCGTACGCCGATACATCAGGTAGCTTATACAAAGAATTGCAAGTTCAGTAAGGAAAAGTATAAAACCAATGAAACTTACATCTTTATTGATCAGTTCAAAAAAACAAATTGTAAGTACCAATTTCATTGCTGAACGGACAATCTTGACAATATTCATTAAGTCAATTCTATTCAACGCATATAAAGTTATATTCAATAAGCTTGAATATAATGACATAACGAAACCGATAAGCGTAAATGAGAAGAGCCATTTGGCAGAGGAAAGCAAATAGGCCGGTATATTAAACACATGATCTAAATGTGTAATAAACCAGACTGAGAAAGGAAGCATGAAAACACCAATAAAGGTAATTATCAGAAAACTACTACTAAGGTATTTTGATGCTTCCTTATATTTTCCTTGCTGTAAACTAACTGAATAAAAACGGGTTAATGACCCTGTTAATGAAGTAGTAACCACACTTATATATTGGTTTACAATAAAAGCTAATGGAACTACTCCATACGCAGCAACTCCGATACATCTAATCAAGTAAGGAGTATAAAACAGGCCTACAAAAATACCGGCCAATAAATTTATAACATTGGATATGAAATTCTTATTTACTTGATTAGGTCGGAACATTCAAATCATTACAAATTAAATTTTAAGTCATTCACTCTTATCTGCCAATCCATGCTTCCGGATTTAGTTTTGATGTCTCTTTTCGTAACTGGAAATGCAGGATAGTGCGGTTCCCATCCGAAGGATCAGAGTATACACGCCCTATTGTTTGTCGAGTACTAACCTTCTGTCCCTTACTTACAGAGGCTGAAGAAAGGTTGCAATAAACGGAAATATAATTCCCGTGACGGATAATTATGTTTACCAATCCGTTTACCTGGAATACAACAGCCACCTCACCGTTAAAGATGGAACGAGCTTGTGCTCCGGGTTGCCCCTGGATGTCGATTCCTTTATTGTCCAGTTTTACATTCTTCAGTCCGTCAACAGCATACTGTCCGTAATGGCTCACAATAAGATGCGGACCGGATATAGGTGATGGCAGAGAACCCCTGTTGCGCTCAAAGTTATCTGAAAGTTGTCTGTCAGAGCTATCCATTGAATAAACCGGAGCCGAAGCTACTTTTTCACTCTTTCTGGTTTCAGCTCTTTCTGTTTTTTCTGTTCTCTCAACTTTTTCTGCTTTATCAGTTTTAGCAACTTTAGCAGTCCGGCTGCTCTTTTCTGTTCTTTCCGACTTACTTTCAGCAGCAGCTTTTTCTCGTCTTGCCTCTTCTGCAGCTTCCGCTTTTCTGCGTGCTGAAGCAGCTGCTTCAGCTTTACGGCGGGCGGCTTCGGCTGCCGCAGCTTCCCTGCGGGCTCTCTCAGCAGCAAGTTTACGGGCTTTTTCTATTTCAATATTGATCAGTCGGTCAATCTGTGCATTCAATTGATTGGCATCTCTTCTATGTTTGGCAATCTCCGACTGCAAACCTTTCTGTTTTTTCTGCAGACTGGAAACTATCGTTTTCTTTTCCTGTTCCTGTAATTCAAGCTTTTGCTTTTCTCTTTGTCCTTCAGTAAGCAGATTTTCCTTAGCGCTCTTCACCTCTTCCATTTCAGATTTCTTTCGGCCTATCTGTGCTTGTCTTTTAAGGATTTCCTCTCCTTGTATGCGTTGATAGGTTCCATACTCTTTTACATAACGAAGGCGGCGATAGGTCTGGCTCAATGAATTTGACGAAAGAATGAACATCAGCTTTTCTTCAACAGATTTATTCTTATAGAGATACTTCACCGAAGATTCATATTTCTTTTTCTTGTCAATCAAATCAAGTTCCAGATTGCGCAATTGCTGAGAAAGAGATCCTACCTCCTGATCAATAGTCTGCACATCGTTTCCAATGACCGTAATGTATCTTTTTCTTTCTTCAATCTGGCCGGTAAGGGTGTTTAACCCCCGTAACTGGCTACCCACATCTTTCTTTGTAGACTTTAAAAGAAACTCTTTTTTGGATATCTCTTTCTGGATAGAGCCACGTTTGCTTTGAAGTTCTTTAATTTTTCTGTTTGTCTGTGCAGAAAAGGTTGTTGCTATCAGGATACTTATCAATAAGAGTAAGAAACGTTTCATAATCCTAATAACACTTTTAATAATTCGTTAAAATCCATCTTTTTATATTTTGCCGAGACATTTGTGGAAGATTCCCAATCTCCATTCTCGGTTAATTTGGAAAGGTCTATCTCTGCAGAAAATGGTTTCTTTCCTCCTTCGAAGGAGATATCCATTCTGGATGGAAAACTTTTCGATCCAAATGGCTGGAAATCGGCATACTTCCAGTTCAGCTGATATGGAGCCGAAAGCGTTGAGATAGAGCTTTCCACAAGCTGTCCCGTATTTGGAGTAGCAGAAAAACTATATAAGAACTCTTTTGATTTCTTCTTAATTTCCATAGTCTTATTGTCTACACTGGAATGAACGGTAAATTGAGATAGTAATTTGTTATTCAGCTCCTTATTACCTGGCAAGAAAAGCGCATTTGTAAAAAGAGCCTGCAAAGTAAAAAAGTCCATATCTGTGTTTGCCATTGCTGACAATTCAGAAATAGGTTCTTCTACATACTGCTTATTAATTCTATCTATAATCAATACCTTTGTGGGTGTAAACTCTACTCTTCCGGCTTCAATTCCCAGAAATGGAGTAATAGACAACTGTATTACTTCATCTTTCTTCATACGCAATGTGCCATTGACAGAAATATCTTTTCCGTTGGAACTGACTGTCAATTTCATTTTTGAAGAAAGATTCCTTATTACAGGAGTATTATTAGTAACGCTTCCCAAATAATTTAAGTCCTCGGTTGCCACTGGAACAACCGGCTTACTTATGGTTTGTCCGGATTTACAAGCGGACAAAAATAAAACTAAAAAGATAAAGCCGAATCCAAATGCGGCCATATTCTTACAGCGGCACACTAAATCACTATTTCTCATTCTGCAATATATTTCTTTTGTTCAATCTTTTTCTTCAATATCACCGATTTATTCCCCATTTCACGAGATTTAATCCAGTATTTCAACGCCTCGGCCTTTTCACCAACCATGTAATAAACGTCTCCGCAATGCTCTGTCACTACATCACTTTTATCACCACCTTTTTTCATGGCATCATCCATATAAACCTTTGCCTCGGAATATTTTCCTTTTATAAAAAGAATCCAAGCGTAAGTATCCAGGTATGTATTATTGTCCGGTTCAGCTTTTATGGTTCGGTAACTCATCTCTTCAGCCTTGTCCAGGTCTTTCTTTTCCACGGAAAGATAATAAGCGTAGTTATTAAGTGCCCCTGCATTATCTGGATTATAAACCAATGCCGAATCATAAGCAGCATAGGCCATTGCTCCTTGTTCTTTTGTGTGATAGATATCTCCCATCATGCTATAAAAATCGGAAACAATCTTTTTATCACTTTTATCATTAACGTGAGCTACTCCTTTCTTGAAAACAGACAGTGCATCGTCAACTCGTTCTGCCTGATAGTAAGAAAGTCCGAGATAATAATAAAACTCAAGTGCATCAGGAGTAATCTCTATAGCAGGTTCACAAATCTTTATTGCTCCCTGAAAATCATTCTTCTTTATTGCATAGCTCAGCAATTGCAAACGAGCAGGAGTATTTTCAGGGTCAAGCTCAATCACTTGCTTCAAAACCGGTTCCGCTTCTTTGTCCATGCCTTTAGCCAGCAGATACTGAACATAAAGCATTGGTATCTGTGCATCTTCCTGTTCAATTTCCATCATCTTCTTGAATAGAGGAATAATACGGGTACTGTCTTTTCCTGATTGCTGGGAGTGAACAATCATCTGGCGCATAATGTCCGTCTTTACATCACTCTCCACTTTTTTACTAAGCAGCACAGAATCAATCTGTTGTTCATACTGATCGTTTTGCCCTGTCTGCTCATAGTAATTTGCCAGAGATACAAGGACTTGTGCATTTCCGGGTTCAACGGCAAGCACTTTCTGGTAAGTTTCGTATGCCTCTTTCGGCTTCCCATTATTTAAATAAACATCTCCCAACACACACAAATAGCGCATATCGTTAGGATATTCTTTGGCAAGGCTTTCAATCTCATTAAAGGCCTTTTTATTATCTTCCATCAGCAAATACATACGGAACTTCTCCATACTGATTTGCTCTGTTTTTCCATTCATAAGTTCAAAACGATCAAGCGTTTTAATCGCCTTAGCATAGTTCTTTGCCTGATTATACAAATCAATCAGGGCCATAAGTGGTTCCTGACGTTCGGGGAACTGAGCAGACATCTTTTCAAAAGCATCAATAGCCTTATCTGCTTTCCCTTGTTGCTGATAAACGGTTGCCAGATTCTGATTATACCAATAATTATCAGGAGCATTCTCCACGGCCTTTTCCATGCATACAAGTCCTTTTTCCGGTTGCTTCAAAAAGAAATAGAACTGCGAGATTTCAGACAAGGAAGAAGCTGCATTAGGATCAATAGTCAGACAGTGCTGATAAAGCTCAAATGCCGCATCAAGTTCGCCTTTGGCTTTCTGCCGGGTTGCTTCCAGAAAATAGTAATCATATTTTCGTTGTAAATCAGAAGACAACTGAGTTGCAACTATCACCGGAGATGGTTCTTTTACCTGCTGAGCCACCTTAGTAGACGATCCGCAGGAAGAGAACATTAGCAAAGCGGACAGTGTTCCTATGTGCCATGGAGCTAAACCTGCAGTGATGGGCTTTAGCCTGTATCTTTGAGAAAAATCAAATATTGCAACCATATCTATGCTTTAATAATTAAAACGATTCTTATTTCTTTCCTGTATGGCCAAATCCACCGGCTCCACGTTCCGTTTCATCAAGAACTTCCACTTGTTCCCATTGAGCTTGTTCATGACGAGCAATAATCATCTGCGCCACACGCTCGCCATCTTCAATGACAAAATCATCGGAAGACAGGTTCACCAGAATGATACAGACTTCTCCCCTATAGTCAGCATCAATGGTGCCGGGAGAATTAAGTACAGTAACACCTTTCTTTATGGCCAATCCGCTACGAGGACGAATCTGAGCTTCGTATCCTTCGGGCAAAGCAATGTAAAGTCCGGTAGGGACAAGACAGCGGGCCAAAGGTTTAAGTGTAATTGGTTCAGATATATTGGCACGAATATCCATTCCTGCTGACAATTCTGTTTCGTAGGCAGGAAGCTGGTGCTTTGACTTATTTATAATTTGTATTTTCATAATCGGTGCTTTACTAATTAAATTGCGAAAATACGTATTTCGTATCAATTAACTGCTTTATTAAAGGCTTTTTTATACTTTTGTAGTAAATAAATAGTATACAAAAAATGAACTGGAGAGATTTAATTTCAGCTAAGCGTTTTGGAATGGAAGAGTTCCACCAGTATCGGGAAGAAAACCGTTCAGAATTTCAACGGGATTATGACCGATTGGTTTTTTCTGCTCCTTTCCGTCGCCTGCAAAATAAGACACAAGTTTTCCCTCTTCCGGGAAGTATTTTTGTTCACAACCGGCTTACACATAGTCTGGAAGTTTCGTGTGTGGGGCGTTCATTGGGAAATGATGTGGCTAAAGGACTCCTTTCCAAACACCCGGAGCTGCAGGACTCTTTTCTTTCTGAGATTGGGGCCATTGTTTCAGCTGCCTGTATGGCACACGATCTTGGCAATCCTCCCTTTGGGCATTCAGGAGAAAAGGCCATTTCAACGTACTTTTCTGAAGGAAACGGAATAAGCCTGAAAGACAAGCTGGAGGTCAATGAATGGGAGGATATTATCCACTTTGAAGGAAATGCAAATGCTTTCCGGCTACTGACTCATCAGTTTGAAGGAAGACGGAAAGGTGGATTTGTTATGACCTATTCAACGTTGGCTTCTATTGTAAAATACCCCTTTTCATCGCTTTTGGCCGGAAAGAAATCCAAATTCGGTTTTTTCATCACCGAAGAAGAAGATTTCAAACGAATAGCCACTGAGCTTGGAATGATTTGCGTGAGTGAAAATCCTCTTCAGTTTGCCCGTCATCCGCTGGTTTATCTGGTAGAGGCAGCAGACGACATCTGCTACCAGATGATGGACATTGAAGATGCACACAAATTAAAAATACTAACTACCGAGGAAACAAAGGAATTACTTATTGGATATTTTGGAGAAAGCCGCCGGGCTCATATCTATGAGACAATGAAGATTGTGAGCGACACCAATGAACAGATTGCTTATCTCCGGTCGTCGGTAATTGGTTTACTGATCAAAGAATGTACTCGTGTATTCATTGAGAATGAAGAGGCAATTCTGGCTGGGACTTTTGAAAAGAGTCTGATAAAGAATATTTCCGAACTGCCAAGAGAGGCATATAAGCATTGCGAAGCTATCTCACTAAAAAAGATCTACCGTTCGGGAGATGTTCTGGATATTGAGCTGGCCGGCTTCCATGTGATAAGTACTTTGATTGATTTATTGATTGACGCGGTAAGCTCACCGGAAAAGGCTTATTCACAGCTATTGATTAACCGGATGTCGAGCCAGTATAATGTAAAGGCACCTACTCTTTACGGCAAGATACAAGCAGTACTTGATTATATTTCGGGCATGACAGATGTTTATGCACTGGATCTTTACCGGAAAATAAAAGGGAACAGTTTGCCAGCGGTATAAATGCCACTAACACAAAGAGGATGTCTTTTCAGACATCCTCTTTGTGTTAGCTATCAAAAGCTGAATTATATATTTTGAATAGTTTTCTCCCTATTATAGTCCTTGTGAAGATTTTAAAGGAACGTATTCCAGTGTTACAACAGATGGGTCCAGATCCAGAATCTGGGTATCGGAAGTAGAGCACTTCTTTATCAAATAATATATTAACAAAAGTGATTTCTTTATTGGAGAGAGAGCCAGATTACGGGCAATTCTTTCTACAACAACAAACCTGAAATCTCCTTCAATATTTCTTTCTCTCAAAGACGGATAACGGCTTAATAAGTCAACCTGCCCACTCTCTTCCATCTCTTTGCAAATAAGGTGAACAAACTTATCCATGTGCGCACCTTGCTTAAACCCTGAATAGATATCAAGTCTGAACATTTTCTGGGGAACATAGGTTGTTACATCATATTTAAAATGATATGGTTCATCACTGCGGTGTAGATAAACAAACCAATAGGTGTCAGCCCGTTTAGGTTGTTTATTGACGAGTGAATAGTAAATTTTACTTTCCATATCAGTAGGATATTTAGCTCGGGTTACATAAACCAGATGGGTGGCAAATTTTGGAATTGACTCATCCACACTGATTTCCTGAAGACAATCAATAATTGGGGAAATGGGTTCGTAAGTAGAGCAGTGATTCTTGATACGTCGACCATTATACCAAACATACATTACGCCAAAAATGAAGCCGGCTATAAGTAGGGTTGCCCAACCGCCATGGGCAAACTTGAACATGTTTGCAATAAAGAAACTGCTCTCTATCGTGATAAAGAACGAAGTTAACGGAATACTGACAAACAGTGGCACATTCTTGAACTGGAAATACATAAAGAGCAACAGAGTGGTCATCAGCATTGTAATAGTGATGGAAAGACCATAAGCGGCTTCCATATTGGATGATGAACCAAATGCTAATACAATAAGTGAGCATAAAATCATAAGCACATAGTTTACCTGAGGGATAAACATCTGCCCTTTAATTTCAGTAGGATATTTAATTTTAATGTTTGGCCACAAATCCAGCGAAATAGCTTCACTGATAATTGTGAATGAACCGCTAATTAATGCCTGACTGGCAATAATTGCAGCCAATGTAGCCATTGCAACACCAATGAATGAGAACCAACCCGGCATAATAGCAAAGAAAGGATTAATATCTGTTGCAACCTGAGCCGGATGAGCAATGATCCATGCACCCTGTCCCAGATAGTTTAAAATCAATGTTGCCTTTACGTACACCCAGGATACACGAATGTTATGCAACCCACAGTGTCCGAGGTCTGAATAAAGAGCTTCCGCACCGGTTGTACAAAGAAAAACTGCTCCTAAAATAATAAAGGCATCAGGAGAAGTAACCAATACTTTAATGGCATAAACAGGGTTAAACGCTTTTATAACCATTGGATAATGAACAAAGGCGAGGAATCCTAAAATACCAATCATGGCAAACCACAGAAACATTATTCTTCCAAAGGGTTTTCCCAGACGTGCCGTTCCTAAAGGCTGAATAAGAAAGATAGCTACAATAATGGCCAATGAAACTGGAATGGCCGGAATGGCAGGAACCAGTACATTCAATCCTTCAATAGCAGAAAGCACTGTAATGGCGGGAGTAATAACGCCATCGGCCAATAACGTGGCTGCTCCGATAGTAGCAATAACGTATGTCCATCTATACTTCTTACGTATTAAGGCAAACAGCGACAAAATACCTCCTTCACCCTTGTTATCGGCACGAAGAGTCACAATTACATACTTTACTGTAGTTTGCAGTGTCAGAGTCCAGATTATACATGAAATAGCCCCGATAATATAATCCGGGCTTGAGCGTAATCCGGCAGGCGCTCCATTAATGATAGCTTTCATTACATACAAAGGAGATGTACCAATATCTCCGTAAACTATCCCGATAGCCATAAATATGCCCATAATCCCAAAGGGCACTTTGTGTTGTTGCTTCATCCTTTTATATCCTTAAAAATAATCGCGCAAAAATACGTAAAATTATCATCTAATCATGCAAAGACACTAATTATTAATGAGTAAACCTATTGATTATCACTAAAATCTCATCAAAAAAGCGATCAAAGGCTGTTGTTTATTCAGAAACAGGGACGAAAAGACAAAAAATCACGAACACATTATAACATAGAACAGGTGAAACTGTTTGTCTACGGGGTATTTTATCAGGCTAATTCCGGGAAATAATAATAAGACTTTATACTTTTATTTTACCTTGTACAGAACAATTAATTCTTCTGTACAAAAGAATTCATTGTTCTGTACAAAAGATTGTTTTCTTTTGTACAAGGGTATAAAAAAAGGAAGGTTTCCCTCTCCTTTTTTCCGTTATGTTTTTTAGCGGAAATTAATCTGCTTTAAAAATAATCTTATTTGCACCAGAGGTAATCACGCAATTTAGGGGATCCTTTTTAGCAAAAGAATCAATGTGACGAATACGCTTATCTTCCAGAATCTCATCCACAGCAATCAGGATACCGGTTTCTTCTACATCACCAAAGCCATAATTGATGGCTGTTCCAAACATTTTCATTGTGGGAGAAAGGCTCATGTAGGCATTCACCAGCGGAGGAATGTTATATCCCAACTTACGAACCTCGGTATTCAAAGTTTTATAGTCTTCCTTGAAAGTATCTTTGTCAAAGATTGCAGCAAGTTCACCCTCGTCAGATTCCAGTTTCAGTGGTTTCATCGGAGTTATCAGGTTGTCCTTATCGCCAAAGTGTTTTTTAAGGAAATAAAGAATCATATCCCGTCCATGACGATGGAAGCTAGGATACATGGTTACCTTTCCAAAAAAGAACTTTACTGTTGGCATTATTACCGTTAAAGCCCCAAGCCCATCCCATAAGTTATCTAATGCAAACAGCCCTTTTGAACCGGCTCTGGTAGACTGATACTCGAGTGTAACAAACGAGCGTCCCAGCTCAATGGTTGTAGGAAGATATTCTTTAATGAACTTTTCCGAGAAATCAAACATGTGAGATGTTGCCAATATAGGATGTCCCTTTTCATCGAAGTTAACATCTGTTCCAAGTATATAGCGGTAGCCTCCAAGTATCTCTTCAGCCTCAGGATTCCAAACAATTAATTGCTTATACGGATTCTCCATTGTATCATATTCATCGAGGTCAGTCGACAAGCCGGAACCTCCTCCGGCTGCACGGAAAGCAATCTCTCGTAAGCGTCCTATTTCAAGCATTACATTAGGAGAATCCTGATGTGTAATGATATAAATATAATTATTACTTTTATTAGTCATCCTTAAGCGCTTATCATCAGTCAGTTCCGCTTTCAGAATCTCTTTACTAATTGGCTTTATTATATCTTCCATTATTTTGTGTTTTGTACTTTTTGCGTGTTCAGCTTATAAACAATTTCTTTCACATAATCAGCCCACTCTGCCGGCGACTTTGTTCTATCAAAAGTTTGCCAGGGAATTGGTTTTCCTATTGTCAGCGTAAATGTTTTATGCCTATTTTTAAACATCTCATTTACCAGATAGAGCATTTCAATATTTATCTTAATTCCTAAAAGCTTTCTGATGTTAGCCAGATTATAGAAAAAACCGGAATTATGTCCTTCAAAATACATCGGAACAACATCCCGTTGTGACTGAACACTCTTAACAATGAATGTTTTTTTCCAGTTAAGATCTTTGATCACACCGTTATGACGGCGAGAACATATTCCGGCAGGAAACATTAACAGGTGATTATCTGATCTAAATCCCGCTTCAACCATAGCCGGAAAGTTCTTTGCCTGCGATCCTGTTTTATTTACCGGAATGCAAAGCGGAGCAAGATTACGAAGATTCATCAGGAGATCATTTACCAGATACTTAATCTTTCCGTTGTAATGCTTTCCAAGAACATAACCTACTGCCACTCCGTCAAGCCCACCCAGCGGATGATTGGAGACGAAAGTGCAAAATCCTTCTTCAGGAAAATTTTCGGTTCCTCTTACTTCTATTTTGGCATCCAGAAAATCCATCGAGGCCTCTAGAAAATCAACTCCCACCTTATCTTTGGAATCTTTCAGAAATACATTCAGTTCTTCCTGATGAGCAATTTTCTTCAGATAAGAAATAAAAAACTTCGGAATATATTTGAATTTCCCCGGAGCTTTTGTTCGAAGCACGCTGTCTATGTCTAATAGAAATAAAGAATCGTCTGCCATGTTTTAAACTAAATCAGATTGCAAAATTAACCCATCTTTTCAATTACACATAAGGATTTAATAAAAAAAAGGCCAGATAGGAACAATTTCTTTTCTAAAAGTCCTTAATTTCATCAAAAGTGAAAATAAAATCCCCAAATTACGTAATCAAATAGAATGAGCTGCAAATAATTTATTGTACCTTTGTATTTTCAAAATATAATGAGTTATGGAACATAAACTAACGATTTACAACACATTAAATAGGAAGAAGGAACTTTTTGTTCCTCTGAACGAACCTCATGTAGGAATGTATGTTTGCGGACCTACAGTATATGGTGATGCACATTTAGGCCATGCACGCCCGGCCATTACTTTTGATTTATTATTCCGCTACCTCAAGCATTTAGGCTACAAAGTGCGTTACGTTCGTAATATCACTGACGTGGGCCATTTGGAACATGATGCCGATGAAGGAGAAGATAAGATTGCGAAGAAAGCCCGCCTTGAACAGCTGGAGCCAATGGAAGTTGTTCAGTATTATCTGACTCGTTACCATCACGCAATGGAAGCACTGAATGTTCTTCCTCCAAGTATTGAGCCTCAGGCTTCAGGACACATTATTGAACAAATGGAATTTGTTCGCAAGATATTAGAAGCTGGCTACGCATACGAAAGCGAAGGTTCAGTATACTTTGATATTGAAAAGTATAGCAAGGACCACCGTTACGGAAAGCTTTCGGGTAGAAATGTGGAAGAACTACTAAGCACAACACGCGACCTTGACGGACAAAGCGAGAAACGTAACTCTGCCGATTTTGCTTTATGGAAAAAAGCATCTCCGGAACATATCATGCACTGGCACTCTGAATGGAGTGAAGGCTTCCCCGGCTGGCATCTGGAATGCTCGGCTATGGGAACAAAATACCTGGGCGAAGAATTTGATATTCACGGTGGAGGTATGGATTTACTGTTCCCTCATCATGAATGTGAAATTGCACAGTCGGTTGCTGCTCTGGGAAAAGAGACTGTTCACTACTGGATGCACAACAATATGATTACCATCAACGGTACAAAGATGGGTAAGTCTTTGGGGAACTTTATTACATTGGAAGAGTTCTTCAATGGGTCTCACCCACTGCTTACACAGCCATTCAGTGCCATGACCATCCGCTTCTTTATTCTTCAGGCTCATTACCGCAGCACTGTGGACTTCAGCAGCGAAGCACTGGTCGCTTCAGAAAAGGGACTTCAACGTTTAATGGAAGCTGTAGCTAATCTAGATAAGATAGTTCCTAAAGATGACAAAGAGCTCTCTGTCAATAAGGTTGAGGTTTATTCTCTTCGTGCAAAATGTTACGAAGCAATGAATGATGATCTTAACTCGCCTATTGTAATTTCACATCTTTTTGATACAGCTAAGATTATCAATCGAGCTTTGGCTGGCGACACATATCTTTTAAAGGAAGAACTTGAAGAACTGAAGGATGTATTCCATCTATTTATGTTTGATATTCTTGGACTGAAAGAAGAAGTCGGTGCTGCTCAAAGTAATACCGAGACTTACAACAAGGTGGTAGACATGTTACTTGAATTACGTATTCAGGCTAAAGCAAATAAAGATTGGGCTACTGCAGATAAAATTCGTAATGAGCTTACAGCATTAGGATTTGAAATTAAAGATACCAAAGAAGGCTTTGAGTGGAAACTCAATAAATAATATTAATAAAAGCAATGAAGAGTGGAAAATGTGAATACGTTTTTCACTCTTTCTATATAAACAATCTATAATGACTGCAGAAGATTTCTTTAAAGACGACCGTTTCGCCGCACAGGCAGGAATCACGCTTATGGAAATTAAACCCGGATACGGGAAAGTGATGATGCCTATTACTGAACAACACCTGAATGCAGGAAATACAACGCAAGGTGGAGCCATCTTTACATTAGCAGACCTAGCTTTAGCTGCAGCTGCTAATTCTCATGGAAACTTAGCCTTGTCTCTTACTTCATCTATCAATTTCTTTCGTACAAGTAGCCCCGGAGACACTCTTTTTGCCGAAGCGACAGAAAGGTTCTTACATAAGCGCACTGGCCACTATCATGTAGACATTACGAACCAGAAAGGAGAATTGATTGCCGACCTTGAAGCTACAATGTACCGCAAAGACAACAAACTTCCCTTTAACCTGTAACGATTGATGTCAGCGGGTGCTTATTGTTCTTTACACTTTTAAGAAAAGCCTTTGCAGAGCCAAAATTCAGAAACAAATCAAGACGTACAGGCAAATGATTCTTGTCATCAGTAATATAGAAGGTTATCACCTCCTTCTCTTTCCCTTTTTTATATTCTACTAAAGAGAAAACCAAGGTTCGATATTTTACATCATTCTGAACTTCTGTGACCTGCTTTCCTCTATAAATAAGCGTTTGCTCTTCAATTTTTAAGCCTGTGGCCATCTGAAACTTGATATGCTGACCAACTTTATAGTCTGCAGGATCAAAAGAACGTGCCTGAGCCAGAATGCTGAGCATATCATACATGCAACGGCTATCTTCTGCAGATGAAAATTTAGGATTTCCGTTATTCTTGATTCGCTTCTGCTTTGCATAGCTAACTCCATTTTTATATGAGAAGGAAACCTCGTCTACTGTATATTTACCTCCTTCTTCAGCTCCTTTTCGGAAATAATACGGCTGCATATGGTCACCAACAATGCAAGTCAAGGTGTCTCTCATCTTAAAAAAGAAGTCGGCAGTCTTACTGCCAAAAGCCAGCAAATTTATCCGATATGCAGGTTTCACGCCATAATGCATGGCATTAGTAGTGAGGCTGGCTAGTCCGGCTTTGGTCCAAATAAATTTCCAGTTAAAATAAAGATCATACATAACATGTTCACCCGACTGAAAAGCATCATTATTTGCTTCACATTGGGAATGAGCAGAAGGACTTATGCTGATGAACATCAACAAAAGTAAAAACGTAATGCAACGAGACTTAATAGCTTCTCCTAGTCCCTGAATTAGTATTGCTATTCTGGTTCTGGTTCTGGTTCTTCTTTTTCTTCTTATCTTCATCTGGCTTTTGTTTTTTAAGTATATCCAGTTTCTGTTTTTCTAAAGATACGGCCCGAACATTCCAATCTTGTTCAACATCCCAAAGGGCCTTAAGTTCTAACTCTTGTTGGTAATAAAAAACTTCTTCAGGCTGAATACCTTTCTGAAAATCTCCAGTATCCCAAACTCCGTTACCATTTGTATCATTGATTAACCGAACATAATATTTCCCGGGATTCAGAAAATAAAAGCTTGCTTTATGATCAACTAACTTTACTCTTCTGACAACTTTATCCTGTGCATCGAGTAATTCGGCAAAAGCAGTGGAATCTACACCTGATACATTCATGTATAAAGTAGCATATTCATCAAGGGAGCGAACTTTAAACTTTGACTCCAGCTTATTTGTAAACAATCCATAAAGTCCATGAAAAGCCGTAGAGTCAACACTAAACGTATATTCTTTCTCTGGCTCCCAATCGGCCAGAAGTTCATACTTTAGGGGATGAAGCGTATCTTGCCTGAATACAAATGGAGTATCTTTCCACAATGAATCAACCTTTTGTTTAAGATGGATGGCAGTGCTATCATAGCGAGCTATTGGTTCTTCAAATTCAAGTCTTATATTATTATATACATCCATAGTTGCAGAAGCCGAGGACTTGATCTGAAGAAACTTTGTAGGTTCTGGTTCACCCTCTTTTTTCTTTTTAGGAACCACTGTTGCACCCTTGACTTTCTTCACAGCCAAATTAAGAGTATCTGTCTTGGGAACCAGCTTACCCAGAGTATCTGTATAAAGATAATTCAATGTCATACTCAACGTATCCTTTTTATAAACTAAAGAGTCTTTTATCCAGTAATTAATGGAATCGTTCTTTAAAGACTTTTCAAGAATGAAAGCGTTCTTTTCATCAAAGTTCAGCCCTTTAATCTTAGGTAATTTACTTGCCGGAGCCGCAAAATAAAAAGAAAACTTATGAGGCGTAAGCCTTTCGCTTTTTATCAAATACTGAGATTTTGCATTCTCTTTAAAAGAGCGAAGCACAATATTGTCTGGCAAATAGTGAGTATATTGCTTTGTTTTGATTGTATCCACCTTTATAGAATCTTTCCAGATAGTATCTTGTTTTGTAAGGAACTCAAAATGCGGGGATATGGGAGTACTGGAAACTGCTACCACTTCACTTTTCTGATCGAAAGCAAAGTTCTGATTGGCATCTTGTAATCCATATATACGATATGTACCTGAAGCAATACCCTTAATAACAAAGTGTCCGCGACTGTCAGTACGTGAAACTCTGTCAAAAGGTAACTTGGTAAAAGCAGAATCTGCTAAGTTGGAATGAAGCCCCACCAATATTCCTTTTACCGGTTCCAGGTTAGAGGCATCAAGCACATAACCGGAAACTTCCAGTGTATCTATTGCCATTCCGGTAGAAAAAGTATATGTGAAATTACCTAATGGATTCCCTTCGTTGTTATCAACAATGGCATCAGAGAAGTCAATGGTATAAGTCCTATTCGATTTCAAAGAATCAAGAAGATTAACCGTGACCTTTTTGCCACTCTGTTTAATCTCGGGAGCCTGCACTTGTGGAGGAGAAACTATCACTTTCTCAGAGGCCTTCTCTATCTTAATAAATTCATCAAATTCAAGAACTATTTTTTGTTTATTGTTATTCAATGCTCCAATAACAGGTGTGCTCCCAACAAATTTAGGAGGGGTTTCATCAATTGGACCACCTTTTGGATTTCCCATATTTGCACACGAATACATTGCCAGTGTTAAAACGCCAGCACCCAAAGCACTTAAAAAAGTATGCTTCAATCTATGATTTCTCAAAATTACCATGTTGCAAAAATAAATGTTATCTACAACTTAATAGCATACTTTGGCATAAAATATACAAAATTGCAGAGTGTTATCTCTCTGCTAATGCCAAAACACTACTCAAAGTATAGTTCTCCAAAAAATTCAGAGCGATGAAAATCGGGTTTAACAGTCTCAATTGGGTTCCATGAAAGAAAATGAGGAGTTTTTAACTGATCACCACATTTGTAAAAATTACCTTTGATTGAAACACCATCAAGAGACTTAATAGAATGTTTAAAAAAGGCAGTATATGGTATTATCAATGAAAGTTCCCATGAGCACTTACCTATACGTTCTTCAAAAGACTCTCGCCCCAAGCTCGCCCAACGCTGAATTCCTGCTAATACCTCAGAAGATGCTCGTTCACGAGCATGCCTGTTTTCTCCAGCCGCCAAAAGCACAGTACCTATGCAACTAGACTCTATGTTGTAATATATCCCATCATTTGCCGGAATAACAAAAAACTCAACACACGAATCAGTCCACACATTACCACTATCTTCTCCATAAGCAGCACGAACCGAATCTTCTTCAACCTGATAATTTATCAATATAGCATTGTCCGAGTGCGCAACACGGAATTTCACCTCCGGTTTATAGGAGTAATTGTTCCAGTTGACACATCCTATCACATTAAATTCAATCTTTTTCTGGTCCATCAAGGCAGAAAGACCATCAACCGAAACATCTTCTGTTTCTATTTTTTTTATATTAAGCTGTTGCATTTAAAATTATTTTCTAAATTCACACAAAAATACAATATAAATATTGGAAAGCAACAAATAATAAGCCTAAATATAAATTAATATTTTAGGGATGTTGTTTTACAAAATCTTTGTTTTCAGTCTGTACCTCAAGCACTGTCTTATTTAATTCGCTGGCAAGCACATTGAAATTATACCATCCAGTGTAACAATCGGTAAGAAACCACTTGCCGTTTATTAGATCAAAACTAACACGAAGATCCAATTCCGATTCTTCATAACCAGCTTCAAATTCGATATGAGCAGACTCCTTTACCTTGAACTTAGAAACATATACGCCCTCTCCTTCTACCTCATTGCGCTCCTCAACAAATACTTCATCGTCCAAAAGAGGCCATTCTCTTTTTGTAAAAGGAAAACTTTTTTCATTTTCACCATCTCCGATTGAAAGGACTATGTCTGTTTTCAACGGGAACTTAATTCGGGAATACTGAAAAGATGCACTGGATGTAAATTTTTTCAAGAAAATACTGAAATCTTCCTCTCCGGACACTGCATTTGCAGGAAAGGCATTTGTAAACAAAGAAAGAAATAAAAGGCAGATTATCAAACTGTTCTTTTTCATCTTCGTATGAGCTATATTATATTTATAATTTTAGCTACAAAGATATAGGAAGAATTGATATGACAAACGAAAAGAGATAAATTATTTCGGCTGCTTCAAATATTCAAATCCTATGCGGCAATAGAGGCATTTTTTCTTATCACAATACTCCTTCTTAAGTTCCAGTAATGCCTGAGAATCAGCAGCATTATTTACAGGAAGTCCCACTCCATTCCACATTCGGGTTACATAATTATCTTCTGCTTTTAGTTCCTCTAACAAATTATTTGCCCGCTGACAAAGAACTTCATCAGCTTTATGCCTGCCATAAGCATAAAGAAACGGAACAATAGTATTAATAATCAGAAGATTAAAAGAAGACCCACTTAGATTCTTAGTTCTGCGTGGTGAAGTATTATAAAACTGATAATGTTCCTCCCAGTAATCGGAAGTGGATGTTTGCAATATTTCAATTATATTTTTAACAGATTCCGCTTCCATGAGCTTTGAAAAGACACCCCATTCACGTGAATAAAGGGAGGCTAATTGAGCAATTCGTATGTGAGGGAAGTTTCCAGGACGCGAACGCAAAAAACGCCAAAGTGAAGCATCCATCACAGGCAATTGGAAAAGATGCTTCAGATAAGAAAATTCTTTTTGCAAACGTAAGTAATAGGGATCATCCAAAGACTCTTCCAATAATCCGGCCTGTCCGAAAAAGATTGCTTCCACTTTAAACAAGCTATCACGATGTTTGTCTACTGCCCTGAAAGGGATCATGCTTGCCCATCTTTCAAAAGCATCTCCATTTAGTCCAAATCCAAAATTGCGTGACAAAGTAATAAAAAAGGCATCTTCCCAATTCCCGTTGCAATGTCTCAGACGGGTGCTAATAGCTTCTGCCTTATGCTCAAAACGTTCACTCTGCAAAACAGAAAGCCAGGAATGAATGGCAAACTGAGACATTTTGGGAATAATATCATAACAAGGGGGAAGCATGTCTGCTCGATGCAGTGTTTCATAATTCTTTTCAATAGAGATTGGACAACTTAGCTGCATTTGCGGTATTTGCTCACCATTAGTCCTCAAAATCTCACAATCAATATCTTCTGCCACATGAAGAATTACGGAATCATACACTTTATCTTTATTGTGTCCGTGCCTGAACCAATCAGAAGCTTTAGTATGAATTTCAATATTCCCAATCCATAAGGTTTCGTTAATTTTTACTTTAGCATTAAAAAAGTCGGGACCGGCATCAGAGTTTAGTAACCCGGCATCAATCACTTCAACGCGCATTCCCGTAGTGGTTTCGAGTTGTTTTAAAGGAAATATTTTGTGCTTCCAGATATAATGCAGTAGTCGTTCCATTGTTAATGAGCTGTAAATATCTAGCAAATGTAATAACTTAACTGTAAATTAATTATATTTGCATCATTATTATTCTTCATTTTCGTATAAATTTAAACAAAATAGAAAGATTCAAATGAAAATAGCATTGATAGGATATGGAAAGATGGGCAAAGAGATTGAGAAAATTGCTCTAAGTCGTGGACATGAAATTGTTAGTATCATTGACTTGAGTAATCAGGAAGATTTCGCTTCTGAAGCATTCAAATCTGCAGAAGTAGCAATTGAGTTTACTGCTCCAACCGTTGCTTATAACAACTATATAAAGGCATTTAATGCCGGAGTAAAAGTTGTTTCAGGAAGTACAGGATGGATGGATGAACACGGTGATGAGATAAAAGGATTATGCGAAAAAGGAGGCAAAACTCTATTTTGGGCATCCAACTTTAGTCTCGGAGTAGCCGTTTTCTCTGCGGTAAACAAGTATCTCGCTAAAATCATGAATCAGTTTCCTGCCTATGATGTTACAATGAGTGAAACACACCACATTCATAAACTGGATGCTCCAAGTGGCACTGCTATCACTCTTGCCGAAGAGATTCTTGAAAATCTGGACCGTAAAGAAAGCTGGGTAAAAGAGGAAGCTAAAACTACTACTGAACTTCCTATTCACTCTATTCGTGAAGGAGAAGTTCCTGGAATTCATACTATTCGCTATGAGTCGGAGGCCGACAGCATATCTATTACTCACGATGCAAAAAACCGGAAAGGGTTTGCTCTTGGCGCTGTTCTGGCTGCTGAGTTTACTTGTGGCAAACAAGGTCTTCTGGGCATGAACGATTTATTTAAATTCTAAAACACAGATTATGAGACAAGCAACGCGCAAACAATGGGTTAACTGTGGAATTGTTACTGTATTATACTTATTATTTCTGATTTGGGTCAGCAGTTGGCTGGGACTAATTATTGTGCCGCTCATCTTTGATGCATACATTACCAAATTTATCCCATGGGGTTTCTGGAGAACGTCAAAAAACAAGGCTATTCGTAGTGTGATGAGTTGGGTTGATGCCATTGTATTTGCTTTGGTAGCAGTGTATTTTGTTAATATCTACTTCTTTCAAAATTATCAGATTCCTTCATCCTCATTAGAGAAATCTCTACTTGTAGGCGATTTCTTGTTTGTGAGTAAAATGAGCTATGGTCCCAGAGTACCTAATACTCCTCTTTCAATGCCGCTGGCTCAGCATACTTTGCCAGTATTCAATTGCAAGTCTTATATTGAATTTCCACAATGGGGCTATAAACGTGCACCAGGATTTGGGAAGGTGGAACGAAATGACATTGTAGTATTTAACTTCCCTGCAGGAGATACTGTAGCCATTAAATATCAGCAAGTAACAGATTTCTATACACTTTGCTATGACGCTGCAAAAAGAACCAGTCCCAGTGTTGACATGGACAGTTTGACACGTGAACAACAAAAAACTGCTTTTGATTTTTATTATGCTGAAGGACGCAAACTAGTGCTTTCAAACCAAACTGAATTTGGAGATATTGTGGTACGTCCGGTTGACCGACGCGAAAATTATGTGAAGCGCTGTATAGGATTGCCAGGCGACAACCTGAAAATAGTTAATGGACAGGTATACATAAACAATGTTCCTTCCAAGAATCCGGAAAACATGCAAATGAATTACTATGTACAGACAACTGGTTCTTATATTCCTGATGATCTGTTCCGCGAGCTTGGTATTAGCCTTGATGATCAGGCTCTGCTGACCAACGACATGGATAATGAATTATCTAGGCTGGGATTTACAAGTACAAATAGCCAAGGTAAGCTAAACCCTGTATATCATCTTCCTTTGACTAAAAGTGCTTATCAGGCTCTTTTAGGAAATAAAAAGCTGATTGCAAAGATAAAAATGGAACCGGAAGATAAGAGCGGACAGCTTTATCCTTTGAATCTATATACCAAATGGGACAGAAATAACTACGGTCCGATCTGGATTCCAAAGAAAGGAGCAACCATTAAGCTTACCGCCGAGAACCTCCCTATCTATGAAAGACCTATCCGCGCTTATGAGGGTAATAGCCTTGAAGTTAAAGGTGGAAAAATCTACATCAACGGAAAACAGACCAACAGTTATACATTCAAAATGGATTATTACTGGATGATGGGCGACAATCGTCATAACTCTGCCGATTCCCGTTACTGGGGATTTGTTCCGGAAGACCACGTAGTAGGTAAGCCTATTCTCGTATGGTTATCCTTAGACAAAGACAGAGGATGGTTTAGCGGGAAGATACGATGGAATCGTTTGTTTAAGCTTGTTGATAATATTAAATAATGAAAACGGGAACAAAGAATTTCCTTTTCTGGGTAAAAGCATTAACCATAGCAGTTGTGGGAGTAATACTCCTGCAACTCTTTGCTTTTAGCTCTTGCTACATTCCTTCATCGGGAATGGAAAATTCTTTGTATCGAGGTGATCAGATAATTATTAATAAATGGGCATACGGACTCCGTGTGCCTTTTATGACAATATCTGGCTATAAGAGGATAAATGAAAAGCCTCTTCACAAAAATGACATTGTGGTCTTTAATAATCCTCTCACCAAATCTCACCAAATTCCGGCTGACAGACATGAAGTGTTTATTAGCCGTTGCATGGGATTGCCTGGTGACACATTAATGGTGAGCTCTCAATACTCACTAATATGCCCGGGAGCTCAAGTAAATCCCGATCACAAACAACTCTATGTCTATCCAAAAGACAAAGAGAACGCAATAGAAAAAACAATTAAGAAGCTTGATCTGGAAAGGAATGAGCTTATTGGATACAATAAAATAGGGTATGTCCGCAGTTTCAGCCGCTATGAAATTTACTTGCTGGGACAAGAGATTCCGAATCTCCAGATAAAATCCATTCTCCCTGATACATGTGAGCAGGTGCATTCTTTAGTGGTTCCCGGAAAAGGTCGGAACATCAACGTTACACGCTGGAATATTACTTTTTTGAGAAATGCAATCAACGAACACGAAGGCAAAAGAGCGTTCATTCTAAATGATACACTGTTATATGTTAACGGTCAGAAAGTATCCTCTTTCGTATTTACGAAAGACTATTACTGGATGGTATCCAACAATTCCATAAATATCAATGATTCGCGTATTTTCGGATTTGTTCCGAAAGACCATATTATAGGCAAGGCATCGCTTATCTGGTTCTCCAAAGACAGTGAAGCCGGACTTTTTGGTGGCTTCCGCTGGAAGCGATTCTTTCAATCTGTACAATAATGAAACAAACTATTTATCTAAGTTCAGCATATCTGGCTCCGGTGGAATATTATGCAAGGCTTTACAGCTGTGAAAAGGCATATATTGAGCAATACGACAACTACATCAAACAAACCTATCGCAACCGTTGCACCATTGCTTCGGCAGATGGTCCGCTAACGCTCTCTATTCCCACCGAGAAACCGGAAACGCTAAAGTGTCCCATGAAGGATATTCGTATTTCCGACCACGGTAACTGGCGCCATCTTCATTGGACAGCCATTGAATCGGCTTACAGCAGCTCTCCTTTCTTTGAATATTACAGAGATGATTTTGCTCCTTTCTACGAACAGAAACATGCTTTTTTATACGATTTCAACGAAGCTTTGTGTAATCTTGTCTGTGAATTAACAGATATTCATCCCAACATGGAACGCACCTCTGAATACAAACAGTCATTTCTTCCCGGAGAGACAGATTTCAGAGATCTGATCCATCCCAAGAAGGCTCCACAACCAGGTTTTGTTGCTCAACCCTATTACCAGGTTTTCGAAACTCGCCACGGCTTTCTGCCCAATCTGAGCATTATTGATTTGCTGTTTAATATGGGACCAGAGAGTTTGCTTGTGTTGCGGGATGCAAACAAATAAAGAATAATCAGTTGGCCGGAATCAGACTAGCACACATTTAATTCTGCATTCAGATCATTAGATGTGTATATTTTTTATAGTGTGGTGACAAACTTTAAAGAAAACTTCTTTTATATGTCCCGGGATAAAATTTAGCACCGCGGCTACCAAAGGGTTTCAGAGCAGGTACCCTTGTTACCCCCCTAAAAACTTCTATTATAATTCTGTTTTTTCGGGAGAAGATTATTCAAAAACGGAATATCAATACAAACAACTGATTACCTTTTATTTACACTCGTAATTTATTAAAATCTGAGCTGATAAGCAGAAAAACAGTTCTTTTAGAATGTATAAATAAATGATTCGCCAATGATTTTTATTTATTCACCAATGGCTTTCATTTATAGCCCAATAAATTGCAATCCATTGGGCTATTTTTAGGCAATACTATCGGTATATAAGCGTAGACAATTTTTCTTCTTCAAACATCTCATTAGCCACTTCCAGCAAACCCTCAGCAGTCAATGCTTCAATCCTTTGAAATAAGGATTCGGGTGAGTCATATTTATTGTAATGAAGAAAAGACTTAGCCATGTCCAACGCATTATTCTCATTATTATCTGAGGCAACTCCAATCTGACCAATCAGTTGCTTCTTAGCCGCATTTAATTGAGAAGAGGTCATCTTAACGTCACGCAAATGTTTCAGTTCTTTATAAGTAAGTCTAAGACAAGCATCCACATCAGCAGGATCAGTCCCAAAATAGATACAAAACACTCCGGTATCTGTATAAGAAGTGAGGTTAGACTCTACGCTATATACCAATGCTCTTCTTTCACGAAGAGATACATTGAGTTTACTATTCATTCCCGGTCCGCCAAGAATGTTATTTAGAAAATAAAGAGCAGTGCGCTTTTCATTATAAGCATCATATCCCCTGCCCCCAATCATCACATGTGCCTGATGAGTATCTTTAGGAACTGTTAGTTGTTCGGGAACATAAATCGGCGGAGGAGTACGAAGATTATTATATTCAGTAAAAGAAACACTCCCCACTGACTTTTCTACTATCCGCACTACCTTCTTAAAATCAAAGTTTCCTAAAACAAAGAAAACCATATTCGTGGGCTGATAATAACGAGAAATGAAGTTTAATGCGTCAGATGTAGTAAAACTCTTCAATTGCTCAGGTTTACCCAAAATGTTTCTGCCCAACGGATGATTTTTAAAGATGAGATCCTCAAAGTCATCAAAAATAAGTTCTGAAGGAGTATCGTCATAGGATTTTATCTCGTCAATAATTACTTCAACTTCCTTATCTATTTCACGCTGAGGAAAGGTAGAATGAAACACAATATCTGCCAGCAAATCCACGGCCCGCGAAAAATGCTCTGTAAGAAAGGCTGAATAAATAACCGTCTCCTCTTTATTAGTATAGGCATTCAAATCGCCACCTACATTTTCCATCCGGTTCAAAATGTGCCAGGCCTTGCGTTTCTCGGTACCTTTAAAGCTAAGATGTTCCACAAAGTGGGCCATTCCTTGCTCATTCTCTGTTTCATCTCGTGTTCCTGCATTTACAGCAAATCCACAATAAGCTACTTTAGACAATGATGGTGCATGAATTATACGTAATCCGTTAGGTAAAGTATGTTGATTATAATGCATTCTTTTCTTGTTTCTTAATTTTATATCAGGCAAAAATACAATAAAACTTATTGTGGTTTATAGAAAAATATAGATATTTGTATTTTAAACGTGATAAACTCTTATATGGATAAAATAGGAATCTTTTGTTCCGCTTCGCAAACAATTGACGATGTGTATTTCCAAAAAACCAAAGAATTGGGGAAATGGATGGGGGAACAAGGCAAAACATTGGTTTATGGCGGTGCTAATATGGGATTAATGGAATGTGTAGCACTGACTGTTAAACAAGGCGGTGGAAACATTATTGGCGTGATACCAGCCAAACTTGAAGAAAATGAAAGAGTAAGCTCTCTCCCCGACAGATTTCTGCACACAAAGAATTTAAGTGATCGAAAAGACCTGATGCTTGCTGAATCGGACGTTTTAATCGCTTTGCCAGGAGGAATAGGAACGCTTGATGAAATTTTTCATGTAATGGCATCTGCATCTATCGGATATCACTCAAAAAAGATAATATTTTATAACATAAACGGTTTTTATAATGAATTGTTGACCATACTAAGCATGTTTGAAGAGAAACAGTTTACCAGACATAAACTATCTCATTATTACGATGTGGCCAATACTTTCAATGAATTAACCAACTTATTAAATAAACAACCCAACAATCATGATTGAATCAATCAAAGCTTTATTAGACAAAGAAGCTGAAGCCGTAAAAAATATTCCGGTAACTGGTGCTTACGAAGAAGCTGTAAAATTAATAGTAGAGCAAATACACATAAAAAGAGGAAAATTAGTAACCACCGGAATGGGAAAAGCAGGGCAAATAGCAATGAACATTGCAACAACCTTTTGCTCTACTGGAATTCCATCTGTTTTTCTTCACCCAAGCGAGGCGCAACACGGCGACCTTGGAATCTTCCAGGAGAACGACCTATTATTGTTAATCTCCAACTCCGGCAAAACAAGAGAAATTGTAGAGCTTACTCAGCTTTCTAGAATACTTAACCCAAATTTGAAGTTTATCGTCATTACAGGTAATCAGGATAGTCCTTTGGCACACGAATCTGATGTATGCCTTTGCACCGGAAATCCTAAAGAAGTTTGTGCATTAGGTATGACTCCCACAACTTCGACCACCGTTATGACAGTTATTGGTGATATTCTGGTTGTAGAAACAATGAAACAAACAGGCTTTACCATTACAGAATACTCCAAACGCCACCACGGTGGATATTTAGGAGAGAAATCAAGAAAAATATGCGAAAAGTAATTGGAATTGGCGAGACTATTCTCGACATTATCTTTCAGAATGAACAACCTTCGGCTGCAGTTCCGGGTGGTTCAGTATTCAACGGAATTATATCACTTGGCAGAATGAATGTCAATGTTTGCTTTATCAGCGAAATAGGAAATGATAGAGTTGGAAACATTATTAAAAGATTTATGGAAGAGAATAATGTGAGCACTCAGCACATCAACATTTTCCCTGACGGTAAATCTCCTGTTTCACTGGCCTTTCTGAACGAAGACAATGATGCGGAATATCTTTTCTATAAAGATTACCCCAAACAGAGACTGGATATTGCTTTCCCTGAGATTAATGAAGATGATATTTTTATATTTGGCTCTTACTATGCACTGAATCCTGTTCTTAGAGATAAGATGATAGAATTGCTGGACTACGCTAAAGAACGCAAAGCAATTATTTATTATGATCCTAATTTTCGTAGCACACACAAGTATGAAGCTATGAAACTGGCACCTGCTCTTATTGAAAACCTTGAATATGCGGATATAGTAAGAGGATCGGATGAAGACTTTATCAACTTGTATAATCTGAATGATGTTGACAAAATCTACAAAAACAAGATACAGTTCTATTGTCCTAATTTCCTTTTCACCTCAGGAAACAGTTCAATAAGCCTGCGAACCAAACAAGTAACAAAAGAATATCAGGTGGGGCCTATCAAAGCTGTAAGTACAATTGGAGCCGGAGATAACTTTAACGCAGGAATCATTTTTGGATTATTAAAATACAATATTGGCTATCATGAACTTAGCAATATAAGTGAAGCTATGTGGGACAAGATTGTACAATATGGAAAAGACTTTTCAGCCGAAGTATGCATGAGTTTCAGTAATTCCGTATCGAAAGACTTCGCAAAAAAATATCAGTAGACTGCAAATTAGAAGCTTGAACTTATTCTTAAAAAATAAAGTTCTAATACAAATAAAAGGGAATTTATGATATTTTTATAGATGTTTAAGTGAAATATATCGCTGAAAAGCATTCTTTTACAGCAATATAACTAATTATCCATTCTTTATGCGTATCTTTGCACCCGAATTGAAATAAGAGAAAGAAATTAATGAAGACATTTGAAGAGTTAGGCGTTTCCCCGGAGATACTTAAAGCAATTGAAGAAATGGGATATGTGAGTCCCATGCCAGTACAAGAAGAAGTAATACCGTATCTACTGGGAGAAGGCAATGATGTAGTAGCTCTCGCACAAACAGGAACAGGTAAAACAGCAGCATTTGGGCTGCCCATTATACAAGGTATTAATATTAGTAACAGAGTGCCTCAAGCACTTATCCTCTGCCCCACACGTGAGCTTTGCCTGCAAATAGCAGGAGATCTTAACGATTACTCAAAATACGTGGACGGGTTAAAGATTCTTCCGGTATACGGAGGATCATCCATTGAAAGTCAGATTAGAAGTTTAAAGAATGGCGTGCATATTATTGTTGCCACTCCGGGCCGTCTGCTCGATTTGATGGAAAGAAAAACCGTGAAACTAGCTACGGTTTGCAACGTCATTATGGACGAAGCTGATGAAATGCTGAATATGGGCTTCACAGAAAGTATTAATTCTATTCTGGCTGAAGTACCAAAAGACCGTAACACTTTGCTGTTCTCAGCAACAATGTCACCTGAAATTGCACGTATTTCTAAGAACTACCTCAACAATGCCAAGGAAATTACCATTGGCACAAAGAATGAAGGTTCTAAAAACGTGAAACATATCTATTTTACCGTTCAAGCTAAAGATAAATATCTGGCACTAAAACGTATTGCCGATTACTATCCTCAGATTTATGGTATTGTATTTTGCCGTACTCGTAAAGAGACACAGGAAATTGCCGATAAACTGATTCAGGATGGATATAGTGCAGATTCTCTGCATGGAGAACTTTCTCAGCAACAACGCGACGTTGTGATGCAGAAATTCCGTGTACGCAACATTCAGATCCTTGTAGCTACAGACGTTGCTGCTCGTGGACTTGATGTAGACGACCTGACACACGTTATCAACTACGGATTACCTGACGAAACAGAATCTTATACTCACCGAAGCGGCCGTACAGGTCGTGCAGGAAAAACCGGAACTTCTATCTCCATCATCAACTTACGCGAAAAGGGTAAGATGCGTGATATAGAAAGAAAGATCGGTAAGAAATTCATTATTGGAGAAATGCCTACAGGAAAACAGATTTGCGAAAAGCAACTGATTAAGGTTATTGACGATATTGAAAAGGTTAAGGTTAACGAAGAAGAAATAGCCGACTTTATGCCAGACATTTACCGCAAATTGGAATGGTTGGAGAAAGAAGATATTATCAAGCGAGTGGTTTCACTTGAATTTAACCGCTTCCTTGAATACTACCGTGATGCGCAAGATCTTCAAGCTCCTACAAGCGAAAGTAGCCGAGGAGAACGCGGAGCAAGACGTGAGATGGGCGAAGGTAGAGAAAGAGGAGCCCACAGAGCTGAACCTGGATTTACACGTATGTTCATTAATGCTGGAAAAGCAGATAATTTCTATCCTAATCAGCTAATCGAACTGATTAACAAAAACATGAAAAAACGTGTACAGATAGGAAAAATCGACTTGCTAAAAAGTTTCTCATTCTTTGAAATAGAAGATGCTCAAGCAAAATCTGTAATGGAAACACTGAACAGCACCTCTCTGAATGGACGTTCAATCTCTGTTGAGATAGCCGGCGAAGAGAATCGTGGTGGAGGAAGCAGAGAAAGCCGTGGAGGAAATAGAGAAAGCCGCATAGGAGCTCCAAGAAAGTATTCTGACAGACCAGCATCGGCCGCACCAAGAAGAAGCCGTGAGGAACGTGGATATGCTGCTAGCAGAGGTCCTAAAAGAAGAGATGACAGCAAACCTACTTATAGAGACGAAAAGCCTGATTTCAATGAAGAAGGATGGGCAAGACGCAAATCAAAAAAATAAATACTTTAAGGCAGCTTTTCAGGCTGCCTTATTTTTTTAGTATAGACCAGATTAGTTCGCTCAATCTAATATGCTAAACCAAAACTCCCTGAATAATAAAGTAATTATTCAGGGAGTTTTCTTATTATAGTCTACAGCTTAATAATAAAAAGACTAGTTTTTACTTGTAAAAGACGTAGACCTAATATATATAAAGCCTAGATTTAAATAACAATACTTAAAGGCGCATTTGCTTAACTACGGTTATTAAATGAGATAGAATACATTAAAAAGCGAGAAAAACAATTATTCCTTTAGCTTGAGTTCTTTGATAAGATGAGGGGCTTTGCCGTATTTATCAATCATAAACAGCACATAACGAATATCTACACCTATACAGCGTTGCAACGATTCTTCATACGACAGATTACTACTCATTCCCTCCCAGTTACCATCAAAAGCAAGTCCGATAAGTTCTCCTTTACCATTAAACATGGCACTGCCGGAATTGCCTCCCGTTATATCGTTATTAGAAATAAAGCAGACATTCATTTTACCCTTTTCATCGGCATATTTCCCAAAATCCTTTTTCGAAAGCAAATCCAGCAAAGCTGGCTGTACCCAGAAATCCTCATCGCCCTTATATTTTTTTACTTTCTCGAATATACCTTCAGTAGTAGTATAAAAACCCGAGCTGGAAGAATTACTAGCAGAATATGGTTCAACAATACCAAAGCTCAGGCGCATTGTAGCGTTCGCATCAGGATAGAAATTCTTATCTTCATACATCTCACGGAGCAGCTCATTATACAGCCTCTCATCGCGCGAAATAGCATTATTCACGTCAGCAGTTTCCTGAGATAAGTCTACAAATTTGGCAATTACATCCACTGCAAAAGAAATTGCAGGGTCATTAAACATATTGAACGTTGTATCCTTCCTGCAAATGCGTTCTAATCCTTTTGGGGTAGTCATCTCTGAATTGGCATATAAATAGTCAGCATAAGCCTTGAAATTGCCTTTATACTTCTCATTGATGAGCTTGTAAGCACCGGGCAGATAAGCTGTATCTAATTTCTCACTGCATTGCTTCAGCATTGCAACCATTACTTCCTTGTCGATGGAAAGGTTAATATTCGCATATTCCCGTGCTAAAGTTTCTTTATATGCTTGTCCGGCAACAAAATCACTGGAAAAGTCTGTGTTTACAGCCCGCAAAGACAATGAAAGCACATCCGAAGCATTTGCAAAGCTCTCAGAAAGATAAGCCATTGCACGGGATGCAGCACCTAACTTTTGATAGTTAAGTCTCAGAGAGTCGATCAATTGGCCATATTTCTTTTTGCGATCACTACTTGCTTCAATGTACTTAGTCATATCCAACTCCAGAGCTCTTCTTTTTTCCAGCACCTTTAACTCACCTATAGCTTTATTTACTCCAATACTAAATTTCCAGTAATTAGAACTTACCGCATATTTAGAGGAATACATTATTCGAATAGAATCACTCGATTCCATCGCTCTTTTCCAGATAGCCTGCTTCACTCCGCGAACATCAATCATAGATTGATTCTGTGAATGCATTTGATCTTCAATGCCAAAAGAAGATAAGTAACGATCTGTTGAACCAGGATAACCCAAAGTCATGCAATAAGAGCCTTTCTGATATCCTTTAAGAGAAACAGAAGGTACATAAAGTGGATGAAATGGGCAATTTTTTGGGGAATAAGCAGCCGGTTGGTTATTTTTGTCGGCGTAAATCCGAAAAACAGAGAAGTCTCCTGTATGTCGGGGCCACACCCAGTTATCAGTATCACCACCAAATTTACCTACAGAAGAAGGCGGTGCAAAGACCAAACGCACGTCTTTATAATCTTTATAAACGGAAAGATAAAATTCATTGCCACCATAATATGTATTGACCTCACCTCTCAATAAAGAATCCTTTTCCTTAACTTCATTCTCAATGGCATAACGAAGAGAATCTATAATATATCCTCGTTTCATCTCATTCATTCCAGGAGTTATATCCTTCAGGATTCTTGAGGTTACATCTTCCTGACGTACCAGGAAACTAACAAATAACTCGGGATTGGAAAGTTCATCTTCTCTTTTATTTGCAACAAATCCATCTTTCAAATAGTCGTGAACTACTGAGCTGTGGCTTTGTATGGCATCGAAACCACAATGATGATTAGTGAAAACTAATCCGTCATCTGAAACAACAACTCCGGAGCAATAGCCCCCAAAACTAATAATAGCATCCTTTAGAGAAGGATGCTGATCACTAAACAACTTGTCGGCAGGCATTTCCAGACCTAGTTGGTGCATTAAAAGAGCTATTTTCTTGTCTAAATGACTAAGCATCCACATTCCTTCATCTGCATAAGAAGTGCAGGAAAGGAGAAAAAGTACAAAGGCTAGAAGGTTCTTTTTCATAAGTATGTCTATTCTTTAGAATCTTTTCCATTTAACAGACCTAAGAAATTGATACCCAAAACCTATGTGAAGATAAAGTCTATAACTATTTCTTAATAAAACGATTAATAATGGGTATCTCTTTCAACGGAAAGTCTTTCTTTATTATATACGCAATAAAGATAGAGAATAAAATGGTTTTAAAAAATAAACGCAAGAAAAGATTGTCAATTTTTACAAATTGATTAATGCCAAAAATAATAGCAGTAAGCAATACATATTTTCCAATAGTTTTCATGTCATAATCAATTGGATATTTCTTTTGACCAACAAAATATGAAATAGTGGTAATAGTTGTATACCCAATAAGGCTTGACCATGCACAGGCCATATAACCATAAACAGGCACCAGAATAACATTCAAAATGATAATTAAGAAACAACCAATCCCAGAGAAATAAGCTCCCCATATTGTCTTATCAATTAATTTATACCAGAAAGATAGATTGAAATAAATGCCATTAAGCATCGCTGCAATCATCACTATTGAAACTACACCTAATCCACTCCAGTAGCTTTCTGCAATAATATAGCGGAATAAATCAAGGTAAAGCATAACTCCAAGGAAAGCAATCAACGAGAAAATAATAAAGTATTTCATCGCATCCGCATAAAGTTTCTTGCTACCCTCTTCCTTATTTTTTCCAAAAACAAAAGGTTCATAAGCATAACGGAAAGCTTGGGTAAACATGGTCATCACCATTGCTACTTTGCTTGCAGCTCCATATATTCCAAGCTGTACACGGGCTTCTGTATGATTTGTAAAAAGAAATGGGAATATAATCTTATCTACTACTAAATTAAGTATCCCTGCTATTCCTAAAATCAAAATTGGAAAAGAATAAGCCAGCATTTTCTTCCACAAAGCCTTATCAAATACATATTTAAATCCTGTTAACTCACTGATAAGGGCCAAAAATTGTATTGAAGTGCAAATCAAATTGGCCAGGAAAGCATAACCAACCCCAAAACTTGGATCATAAAACCAGGATACAGAAGCTGGGAAATGAACTAACAACCAGGGACAACAAACAAAAAAGAAAATATTAAGCAAGATATTTGGAATTATAAACAGGAATTTAATAGTAGCAAACTTAATAGGCCGTTTCTTGTAGCGTAAGTGAGCAAAAGGAATACATTCAAACGCATCTAATGCCACCACAATAGCCATCATGCCTATAAAACTAGAATTATTTGAGTATCCAAGCAGATTGGCTATCGGATGCAAAAAAAGGAAACAGAACAAGATAAAAAGCAAAGAGCTGGCTCCTACTGAAATCAACGTTGTGGAATAAACAACCGATGAGTTCTCATCATGCTTATTAACAAAACGAAAAAACCCAGTTTCCATTCCATAAGTTAGCAATACAAGAAGAAGGGCTGTAATGGAATACATGTTCGTTATTACTCCATATCCTCCGGAGGCAGCAGATAGCTTTGCCGTATAAAGCGGTACCAATAAATAATTCAGGAAACTACCTATAATACTGCTCATACCATAAATTGCAGTATCCTTTGCCAATGATTTTAATCCGGCCATATTCTTATTCGATTGTTTATATTTTATCTGTTTCGTTCATTCTAGAACTAAGAATCCATGAGACTTTATCCAAAGAGATTCTTAATCTTTAAAAAGGGTCTGCTGACTATTATAGATGCTTCTACCCAAGTGTTTATAAGCGAGCTCTGTAACTTCTCTTCCGCGGGGAGTTCTCTTTAAAAATCCTTCTTTTATCAGGAATGGCTCATAGACCTCCTCTATTGTTCCCGGATCTTCACCCAATGCCGTGGCTATTGTTGTTATTCCCACAGGACCGCCTTTAAACTTATCAATAATGGTGCAAAGTATTTTATTATCGATTTCATCGAGCCCATACTTATCAATATTCAAAGCTTCAAGGGAATAATTTGCTATTTCCGTATCAATGCTTCCAGAGCCTTTTACTTGTGCAAAATCTCTTACCCTACGCAATAATGCATTGGCTATACGAGGAGTTCCACGACTTCGGGAAGCTATTTCACCAGCAGCCTGTAAAGAACAAGGAACATCAAGTATCTTTGCAGATCGTTTAATAATGCCACTCAATACATCATCATCGTAATATTCTAAATGAAGGTTGATTCCAAAACGAGCACGTAAAGGTGCAGTCAGAAGTCCGCTACGAGTCGTTGCGCCAACTAAAGTGAAAGGACTTAAGTCAATCTGAATACTTCGTGCCGAAGGTCCCTTGTCAATCATAATATCAATGCGGTAATCTTCCATCGCAGAGTAAAGATACTCTTCCACAACAGGAGACAATCTATGAATTTCATCGATGAAAAGGACATCATTTGGCTCCAGACTAGTCAAAACACCCGCCAAATCACCAGGTTTATCAAGAACCGGACCAGACGTAACTTTAAATCCCACTCCAAGTTCATTGGCAATAATGTTGGAAAGAGTTGTTTTACCCAAACCGGGAGGTCCGTGAAGCAACACATGATCCAGAGCTTCTGCCCTTAAACGAGCAGCTTTTACAAATATACGAAGATTCTCTACAACTTTATCTTGCCCACTAAAACTATCAAAGTCTAACGGACGCAATGCGTTCTCGTAATCCCTCTCTTTGCTAGTAAGCTGATTTTCTCGTATATTAAAATTCTCTTCCATACTTCACGTTAATAAAGGGCAAAGGTATGAAAGATAAAAGATATATCATCCAAAGGAAACAAAAATTAATAAATAAATTACCTTTTCATAAAATGCTTTCTTTCCTCGTCTGTCAGTTTTTCGATTGAATATCGCAACATGGTTCGTGGCATTTCGGTATTGTACTTATCCAAAAATTGCACAAGAAGATCCTTATCTCGCTTACCCATCTCACGAAGCATCCAGCCTATTGCTTTATGCATTAAATCGTGTGGATGATGAAGAAGCTGTTCTGAAAGTTTAATAACATCGATGAAATCGTTATTTCTTATCAATGTGGCAGTCGCAACAACTGCTATCCTTTGCTCCCAAAGGATGGAACTATATGCAAGCTTATAAAGATCCTCACGTGATCGGCATTTAAGATATTCGCCCACAATATAGGGTGCACTAAGATCTACTAAATCCCAATTGTTCACTCTTTTTGCCTTTGATAAATAGAAATGATAAATCCGACCCCTCTCTTCATCATTGCTTTTCTTAAAGCGTTCCACCAGCATCAAGAGAGCACACATACGGCATTCATGATACTCTGAATCCAATAATATTGCGATTTCATCGAATGGCGCACCTCTAAATTTCTTTGCTACAAGACGAATATTGGGTACAACAATTCCCAGGAACAGGTCTCCTTCGCCATACTGCCCTTTTCCTGTTTTAAAGAAATATGGAAGAAACTCTCGTTTCTGTAAATCAATATATTTTTCTAACTCTGCTTGTATTTCTTTTGCTTTCATAACAAGGACAAAAGTATACTATTTTTAGACTTTTCCAAAAAGAAAAAGACATTTAGTAAATCTCAAAAAAAGAAAGGGTATTTGGAAAGCTATTGCTAAACCCAAATACCCTTTTTGAAACTTATTCGCATAAGTTTCTTTACCATTTTTAGATCACGCCTGATCTCTCCTAACTATAAATTTCAATCTGCAACACATATAACCACTCGATTCCAGTTGTTTGTAGGATACGGCTGAACTGCGTCACCCTTTCCTTCCACAACTTTCATACGATCGGAAGAAATATTATACTTATTAGTTAACTCAGCAGCTACAGCCTTTGCGCGTTTTAAAGAAATTGCTTGGTTAAATGCCTTTGAGCCAGTTTTAGCATCGGCATAGCCTGTTATGTTAACCTTTACATTGGGATTCTCTTTTAAATACTGAGCCACGTTATAAACATAAATCTGCTGATTCACATCAATTGAAGATTTCCCAATATTAAATAGAATCGGAGTATTAAATACCGATACAGTATCTTTTACTACTACTGTTTCTTTCTGAATAATGGTCTTTGGATTAGCTTTTAAAGATTCTATAGTTTCTCTTTGCTGATTAATTTCATTGTTTAAAGAATTGACTAGCGCTTCATCATAAGGCTTTACCAGTTCGAACCCTCTATTTTTAAATTTATATGTAAAGCCAACCATAGCATTGAAATAAGAGTCGGTAACCGACCCCAATTTGGCATTAAAAGCATCATCTACAGCATTAGCATTTACTTCAACATTAAAATCCCAAGCTTCATTCATACGAAAATTAGCTTGCAACCCTAAACGAGCCACCGCATTATCTGTTGCCCTATATGCGTAAGGGTCATTTTTAAAACCATGATTATAACCAACACCCATAATTCCAACTAAATTAAATGGCCGGTTTTCCTTATAGCAACCAAAAATATTATTTAAATTAAATAATGCATCCCAATAAACAGCACCATAATTCCATTTATAATCAATATTTTGCCATTTCCAGCCAGCCTTGGCTTCCCATCCACCGATTTGGATACGTGAACCAACCTGGGGTGAAAAATATTTTCCGACCGAAAAGGCCGCTGTAGGAGATATTAATTTACCAAAATCAGGTTCACCATTTGTATATCCAATTCCAGCCTGACCCTGTATGAACCAATTATCCCAAAAGCCATATTGCTTAAGGACTTTTTCCTGTGATTGAGCAAAGCCTGCTATACAAAAACAGGAAACTACTAAAAGGAAAAATTTTCTTTTCATACTGATTAAATTTAAAAATTACAATAAATCTATTTCTGCTATTTTTTTTTCTTCTATCCATCGATAAAAAGATATCAATTGAATAATAACAATTGAAATAAAGAAATAAAGAAATACAACTTTACTGTCACTAAAATAAAACATTCTTATCGCGCCAATAACTATAAACAAAAAGGAAAACAGAAGTCCAATACGATCAATAAGCCTAAATGAACGAACAAAATGTTTATTCGACACATAAATAAACAAAGACAAATATAAAACAAACATCAAAATCGAAACAACAAACAATAACCAATTATAGAAAGGGCAAATAAATCCTAAAATTGAAATAAGAAAAATAGAGAAAAAAATAGTTTTCCTTTTCTTTAGAACCAAGAAATTGCCAAGTTGATTCTGTCTATTCCGTATCTCTTTATCATCAAGAACCAAGTCGCACCCCAACGAACGAACAAGCATGCGCATATATTGAATTGTTATTAACTTTGCATCAAATTCAATCAAGATTACACGTTTATCATAATTTACAATAGCCAGGTTAACTCCTATTTGTGTTTTTATTATATGCTCAATCCATCTTGCTTTTATTTTTGTTTTAACTTTTAAAAGGAAAAATACTTTTTTTTCCATACGCTATATATCGTTTATTAAGAGAATACGCTGACAAAACATCTTTGTACTACAAATATAACAATTTTAAACATGAAAATGATTTTATAATAGGCACTTTTACAATACTATTAATCAATTATTTAAGTTTTTAGAAAGCATATTAAAATGAGACAAATAAAAATTTAGTTCTGCAAATATTATAAAATGAAATACAAAATAAAGCTACACATTCTGATAGAAATGGAAAGCAAATACTATCGAGTAGAAACCTACTTCATCTTGCTTTAAGTGAACAGCAATCAGCAGCCTCCTTTTTTCATCTAAATTTAAAAGCAAAAGGGAGTAACAGATTTGTTACTCCCTTTTTTATGAATCTAGTTAATAATTAACTTGATTTTGAACAATAATTATTGAGCAACTGTAGGTTGAACATGAACAGTTACACTTTGAGTTATTGAACCCCACTTATAACTTACCGTTACTGGAACATACATATCAAATGCAGATGTTACTACAGTACCATTATTCTTATAAGTTAATGTGCCATAATGAGTTGGATCAACAGGAGGAACCTGAGCTACTATTATTGTAGAAGGAAGAGTAGCATTTGCACCACCAATGTTGCAAGTTATTCCTGAAGTATTAGCTGTAATACTTGTAACTCCATAATAGCCATAATAATTAGCATTGTCAGCGAATGAATAATTTCTCCAATCAGTTAATTTCACAACATCAAGAATGTCAAGAACTGATCCAGTAGCACCAAAGTCTACACCGTCGATAAAGTTCTTAGCAGCTACAGAAGCAACATTTACTGGTCTGATGAATTTAACAAGGAATGTACCCTTACCACCGATAGCTACAGCATGTTCACAAACTGTACCTGAGATAAATAGAGTTGCTTCAAAAGTATTTGTATTCAATATTTCTTTAGCAAAATCATTCTCTGCATAAGCAATCAAATCACCAGTATTTGATACAAAATCAGTAATATGAGCTACTTCTTTAGTCACACCTCCCTTAGTTGCATTCAAAGCCTTACCATCATCAGAAACAGAAATTGCATATCCTGCAAACGGTCTCGTATTAACTTGACTCTTGAAGAAATATTGATATGTCATACCGGCATATGCTGTGTAATCTGAAGGTATATTCAACTTAAGTGATTGATCTGCATTTGTAGTAAATGCAGCATTCAAGTTATTTACAAATGTACAATTAGCAGAAGTTGCATCACCTAAAGTTGGAACTGCAACATTTAGCTTGCTATATGTTAGGTTAGCATCCCAATAATTGGCAATAAGCTCAGAATTGGCTATTGTAATTGTTGGTCTTGTTACTGTAGCTAACAGATTAATTGTAACATCAGGACGAGATCCAGCAGTATTAGCTGTATATGTTACTGTAGCTGCAAATGCACCATCAGCATCATTCCAAATTTCATCTTCTTGAAGAGTCCATGTCAAAATATTGCTAGTTGATGCACCAGGATTAGCGACCTCAGTTACTGTTCCATTTCCAGTAGAAGGAAGGATGTGATAAAGAGCATGGAAATCTTCCTTAGAAAGTTTAGCAGCATTGTAAACTTTTTCATTCATTTGCTGAACAGTAACATTAAGATCATGAACATTACAATCCTGTTTGAAGCTAGCAAATGCTGGCATATCTGCCTTTATTGCTGTCATATCAATAGCTTCCTTAATAATAAGAACTTTAATATAAGCAACTTTCACAACAGCATTGTTATTTTTAGTATCTACTAATTTAACTCGCACAATAGGAGTGCGGTCAACAGCTGCATATCTTTGAGATTCTACAGTAAATACTTTGGCTACAAGTTTATTATTAGCTGTAATATGAGCAAATTGTTCTTGATCAGTACCATCTGGTTGATTTGGTACAAGATATGCTAATGGTGTACCATCAAATCCTAACATATCAAATTGAAATGCCAAACCATACTTATCATTATCAAATGATCCATGATTACCATAGCAAGACTTAACTAAAGAAGGAAGGTCAAGACCTGTTTGGTCATTATAAACCAACTGAGCATCAGCATCTCCACTTTGCGCATCTGCAAAAGTTACCGGATAATGATAATCAATAGCTTGAGTACGAAGTGATGGATTAACAGTTTTTGAACTAGCAATAGCTAATTGTGACTGATACTGGTTTACTTTATAAACAGTAGCATAGTCTGAAGTAATTGCATCAGGAGCAGTACTTTCAATAGCTTTAGCAGCGTCAGTTAATGGAACTTTCAAAGCCATAACATCTATCTTAGAACTGCCTAGAGCTTCAAAGTATTCGCTCTTAGCATTAACCTTAACTTTCAAAATTCCATTTGCAATGCTAGAAAATGTTGCAGTAGGGCTCATTTCAGTAGAACGAGTTGATACAAAATCAACATTTTTATAAGTAAATGCCAAATTAGCTTTGTCTATTTGACCTTCAGCAACTCCAGAAGGATTGAGATTATACTCAGCAATAACTTCAGGAGTTATCGATTTAGCAGTACCAGCTTCAGATGCATCACTTGTCATCGGAGTATAAGAGAATGGAGAAAAGTTCATTGCAGGAACTCCATCAACATAAAGTTGAGGGACAAATACTAAGCTACGTAGAGCTCCATTGTTCATAGGCAAAGTAACAACTCCACCTGTAATTCCAGATACATTACTCAAAGTTACATAACCATTTTGAACAATTGCAGTTACAGTACCTTCTGGCAACCATTTCTGAGTAGTTGCTGTATCAGTTGTACCATCAATTTTGTGCCAGTAACCATCTGCATTAGGCACGTAATAAGCTCCTGTTGCGCCTGTTGCGCCTTTAGATGTTTTACCTGAATCAACTCCATCAATAAACCAATTACCATTAGTACCAATAGTAATTACAGAACCAGCTTTTCCTGTAGCACCTGTTGCGCCAGCAGCACCTGTTGCACCTGTTGCACCATTAGTGATAGTGTATGCAGTACCATTTCCCAAGGTTATGGTAACTCCATTAGTTACAGCAGTAACACTCTTCACCCACTGTCCGCTATTCAGTAAAGTCTGAATATCAGAGATCGCTTTTGTATTTGCGGTGATCTGAGTTTGCAAATTAGCGATGTCGCCATCGTAATCTTTACTACAACTTACAAAAGTAGTAGTTGTGCCTAAAGTTAGTAACCCAAAGATTGCCAACCTAGAAAGAAAATACTTTTTTCTCATAATTAAAACAATTTTATATTTAAAAATCTATTAGTAAAATACATATTTGTGTATTTTTTCATTATAATATCTCTCATAAACTCATAAATTCCTCTTGTAGTCGGCATCCTTACTTGATGTGCACAACTAAAAACGATGTGACGCCCTTCCATATTAATTATAATTAAATTACATTCAATTAAAATTTATAGCTCTTTTTCAAATTCTTTATTCGTTTCATTCCTATAAATAACCAATATTCTATACTGTACAGGAGAAATTCCTGTTATTTTTTTAAAAGAAGAATAAAATGCACTAACAGAAGAGAATCCACATTTTTTTGCAATTTCCTTTATAGGTACAGACATGGGATTCGTTCCCAGCAGTTTTTTACAATATTCAATTCTATACCTATTTATTAATGTTTTAAAATTACATCCAAAATACTTATTAATAGAATTAGATAAGTAAGTAGTATTTGTTCCAACTACTGAACTAAGTTTTATAAGTGACAAAGAGGAATCCAGATAAATTTGTTTAGAATCCAAATTATAAAGCACCTCTTTATATATGTGCACTTCTTGATCCAAATCAATCATTGAAGGATTTATCGCTTCAATAATATCAGATTCTGTTTGGAAAGATTCTCTTTCTTTTAACAAACCAAGTTGTGCTACTAATTGCTTAAATATGCTCTGCATGTATTTTATGTTTAGATTTGATTATGTATTTTAATATAATCAGCCGCTAATATATAGATGATTTTAATACGATATTACAATCAAAGTCATGAATATAAGTTTTAGGAATATATATTTAAGATCTAGGAACTATTTTATAATTTATTCAATCATATAATACATTATATAGTCATGATTTACAAATATAAAGTCAATAATCATTTAAAGATATAGAATTATCCTATTTAATAAATTAAGTATTTTATTCTTTATTACTATGAAATATATGTGTTAATTAAATATTAAAATAACTTTTATAGAGTAAAAACAAACAGTAGTTGAATTTATATCTTATTTTTTTTAATAGGAAAAACTAGGTACGTAATATGTATATAAATTGGGTACTATAAGTCATTCTATATTCACTAAATTTGATATTATAAAAAAAAACATAAAGAGCTATATTATATATATAATGGTATAATATTGATTTTTAGACCTTCAAATATTAATATACAATATCATAAAAAAATAGCAAAAATCATATTTTAAACCTCTATTCTAAAATTAAATTAATTTTAGAATACCGTTTAATGTCGCAAAGATAGAGTTCATAATTAAATAAAAAAAAACACAATGAATGCAAGCACGTACTATGTGGAATAATTTATGTTTATTAGGTAAATAATCATGTGTATTTGGTTAATCTTTATTTTAGTAAGTAATATTTTTTATGCTTACATTTGTTAATCAAACCTTATCCATTAGATAAATTTGAATAACAATAAATTTCAAAGTTAAAACACAAAAAACATATAAAACAAAGTGATTAAAAACTTATTTGGTAAATCAGACATAAAATTGAAAGAAAAAATTGAATATAAATTCATGTAACTATATAATGATATATAAAAATTACCAATGCTATAACAAATATGCTATAAATATAGTAAACAGATAATTACAGACAATTAATATCTAAGGACCTGTTATTTAAAAAGCTTTTTCTTCATTCATTCAACAGGCAAACATTCTATCCCTTGGATTTCAATTTATCACTTCATGCATAGCTAAAGGCTAAAATTCCTGATACTAAAAGTTAACTCTGAATAGATTATCTGTTCATTTTATACACAAGATTCGTCTTTTTGCAAGTCTTTGTATATAAAAACAGAAAAAAAAGCAGCAATAACTAAAAACATATTCCTAATTTTGCAAAACATATTAAAATGCACTCATTATGGTATTGAATTACATCTGGATTGCTTTCTTTGTTATTGCGTTCGTCGTAGCCTTGATAAGATTAATCTTTTTTGGAGATACTCAGGTATTTAGCGAAATAATGAACTCTACTTTCAGTTCATCTAAAACTGCATTCGACATTTCATTGGGACTAACAGGTATTCTCTCTCTCTGGCTAGGGATTATGAAAATTGGAGAAAAAGGAGGATTAATAGCAAGCCTTTCTCGTTGGCTTAGTCCGATTTTCTGCAAATTATTCCCGGATATACCAAAAGGACATCCGGCTATGGGCGCTATTTTTATGAATATATCAGCAAATATGCTAGGGTTAGATAATGCTGCCACTCCTTTGGGATTAAAAGCAATGAAAGAATTGCAAGAGCTGAACAAGGATAAAAAAACAGCAAGCAATCCTATGATTATGTTTCTTGTGCTTAATACATCAGGGTTAACATTGATCCCTATAAGTATTATGGTTTATCGCGCCCAACTAGGAGCTGCCCAACCAACAGATATTTTTGTTCCAATTATGATTGCTACCTTTTGCGCAGCAATAGCAGGAATAATAGCTGTAAGCATTTTCCAGAGAATTAACTTATTCAACAAAGCTATATTCACCTTCGTAGGCATAATCAGTGCATTTATTGGAGGGGTTATCTGCCTGTTCAGTGCTATGTCAAAAGAGCAGATAGGAACTTACTCAACACTTTTTGCTAATGTCTTTCTTTTCTCTGTCATCCTCTGCTTTATAGCATCAGGCATCAGAAAAAAAATAAATGTATATGAAACATTTGTGGAAGGTGCCAAAGAAGGATTCTCCACGGCTGTAAGAATTATCCCTTATTTAGTAGCCATCCTTGTTGGGGTTGGTGTATTCAGAGCATCTGGTACCATGGACTTAATTATCAAGGGTATTGAATATCTGATAAAGCTCAGCGGCCTGGATACTAGTTTTGTTGGTGCACTTCCTACAGCTTTAATGAAACCCTTAAGCGGAAGTGGCGCCCGCGGATTAATGGTCGATGCAATGAAAACTTATGGCGCAGACTCTTTTATCGGACGCCTTTCGTGTATTTTCCAGGGATCTACGGATACTACATTCTACGTTCTTGCTGTATATTTTGGTAGTGTAGGAATTAGAAAGACACGCCATGCAGTGGCATGTGGATTAATAGCCGACCTAGTTGGGGTAATAGTTGCTATTTCAGTTTGTTATTTATTCTTTTATTAAATAAATCTATGGCTATAAGTTATCAGACCGACGGGGTCAAAATGCCCGCCATTAAGAAAAGAGAGAATACTGCTTGGATAAAAGCGGTAGCTAATTCATATGAGAAAAAGATTGGAGAGATTGCTTACATCTTTTGCTCTGATGAAAAAATTCTTGAAGTTAACCGTGAATACCTTCAACACGATTATTACACGGATATCATCACTTTTGATTATTGTGAAGACAATATTCTATCTGGGGATATTTTCATAAGCCTGGACACAGTCAAAAGCAACTCCGAACAGTTTAATACAACTTATGAAGAAGAACTTCATCGCACAATCATACACGGTATTCTTCACCTTTGCGGCATTAATGACAAGGGAGAAGGAGAGCGAGAAGTTATGGAGGCTGCAGAAAACAAGGCACTAGCTTTATTAAAGGATTAAAAATTTCAGATTATTTATCCTTGCACACTTTTTTCACAAGATTGCTGCCATCTGCTACTATTTTATATAAAAGCCTTTATTGAAGGGCCTTTCATTAGGTGGCAGATGCAAAATCATCTGCCACTAAAATCTATTTATCTCCCCCATTTCGGGTACATCTGCCACCATTTACAAATCAATCGCGACTCAATTCTGAGAATCCAGATTTAAAGCGTTTTTTTTGCGTTAAAAAGATACAATCCAATTCTTTTCTATTCATACAATAAACATACTAAGTATTTTTCGTAAATTTGCGGCGTAAAATAGATTGAATCAATGGATTTTAAGTATGATGTAATTGTTATCGGAGCAGGACATGCCGGTTGCGAGGCGGCAGCTGCTGCTGCAAATTTGGGATCAAAGACGTGTCTTATCACGATGGACATGAATAAAATTGCTCAGATGAGCTGTAATCCCGCCGTAGGTGGTATCGCTAAAGGACAAATAGTCCGGGAGATTGATGCCTTGGGTGGCTATATGGGTCTGGTTACAGACAAGACAGCCATTCAATTCCGTATGCTGAACCGATCAAAAGGACCGGCAATGTGGAGTCCACGCGCTCAATGCGACAGAAATAAGTTTATCTGGACCTGGAGAGAGATACTGGAAAACATTCCAAACCTCTATATCTGGCAGGATACTGTTAAGGAAATAATCGTTGAAAACGGAGAAATTGTAGGTTTAAAGACCTATCTCGACGTTGAATTCCGGGCAAAGACTGTAGTGCTCACTGCAGGAACCTTCCTGAATGGATTGATGCACATTGGTAAAACAAAACTTTCAGGAGGAAGAATGGCCGAGCCTGCTTCTTACCTTTTAACCGAATCCATCGTACAACATGGGGTTAAGTCTGACAGAATGAAGACGGGAACTCCTGTTCGTATTGACGGCCGTAGTGTAAACTATGACTTAATGGGAACTCAGGACGGAGAAGCTGATTTTCACAAGTTCTCATACATGAATACAGGAACAAGACATTTAAAGCAATTACAATGCTGGACTTGCTATACAAACGAAGAAGTTCACCAGATACTAAAAGATGGTTTAGCTGATTCTCCCCTATTCAACGGACAAATTCAAAGTATTGGTCCACGATACTGTCCAAGCATTGAAACAAAAATCGTCACATTCCCAGATAAGAATCAGCATCAGCTGTTTCTTGAACCCGAAGGAGAAACCACAAAAGAACTTTATTTAAATGGATTTTCCTCTTCACTGCCATTAGATATTCAAATCAGAGCTTTGAAAAAGATTCCAGCATTTAAAGATCTAATGATATATAGGCCGGGATATGCCATTGAATATGATTATTTCGATCCAACACAATTAAAACATACGTTGGAATCGAAGATTATTAAAAACTTATTCTTCGCCGGGCAGGTTAATGGAACCACCGGATATGAAGAAGCAGGCGGACAAGGAATCATTGCAGGAATTAATGCACACCAGAACTGTCACAACGGAGAACCTTTTGTTCTAGGTAGAAATGAAGCATATATTGGCGTATTAATCGATGATTTAGTTACAAAAGGAGTAGATGAGCCTTACCGAATGTTTACTTCCCGTGCGGAATACCGAATATTGCTTCGACAAGATGATGCAGATATGCGATTAACAGAAAGAGCATATAATTTGGGATTAGCAAAAAGAGACCGTTATTCCCTTTTAATCGATAAAAGGACTGAAATAAACCGCATAATGGAGTTTGCCAAAACGCAGTCTGTAAAAGTGGGTCCTATCAATGATGCATTAGAAAATCTTGGAACTTCTACTCTTAAACAAGGATGTAAACTAATTGATTTGATCAATCGTCCTCAAATTACTTTGGAAAATATCTCAGAACTCATTCCTGCATTCAAAGAAAAATTAGATCAAATAAAAGATAGAAGAGAGGAAATAAAAGAGGCTGCAGAAATTCTTATCAAATACGAAGGTTATATTAATCGTGAAAAATTAATTGCTAATAAAATAGAGCGCCTTGAAACAATTAAGATAAAAGGCAAGCTCGACTATAATACTATAAATTCTATATCGACAGAAGCGAGACAAAAGCTAATTAAGATAGATCCAGAAACGATAGCGCAAGCGAGTAGAATACCTGGCATCTCACCAAGCGATATAAACGTATTACTGGTGCTTTTAAGAAAATAAGAGCTCCGTTTCACGTGAAACAATTAAATTAATAAGAAACAACTAAAATACTGGCTATGAACAAAGAAAAGCTCATTAAGAGCATTAGAAATGTCCCCAATTTCCCTATACCTGGAATTCAGTTTAAAGATGAGACTACACTATTTAAAGATCCCGATTGTTTAAAGGAACTTTCTGACGAACTTTATGAAATGTATAAAGATAAAGGGATCACTAAAGTTGCAGGTATAGAGTCACGAGGATTTATAATGGGACCTATTTTAGCTGCAAGATTAGGAGCAGGATTTATTCCTATCCGTAAACCAGGTAAACTGCCTGCAGAAACTTTGGAAGAAAGTTATAATAAAGAATACGGCACAGATACTATCCAGGTTCACAAAGATGCTATTACGGAAGATGACGTAGTATTACTGCACGATGATCTTTTAGCAACTGGTGGAACAATGAAAGCAGCTATCAAATTAACCAAGAGATTTAATCCAAAAGCTGTTTATGTAAATTTCATCATTGAATTAAAAGAGTTGAACGGACGTGCAATCTTCAGCGAAGAAGATAACATTGAAGCCGTTTTAGTTCTTTAATAAGCTAAAACATGTAAATAATGGAACCTCAGGAGCTAAATATTTCAGATTATTTAAAGGGAATTGTATTAAATCTCCCTGAAGGACCTGGAATTTATCAGTATTTAAACTCCGAAGGTACCATTATCTATGTTGGAAAGGCTAAGAACCTAAAGCGAAGGGTTTACTCCTACTTTAGCAAAGAGCACGAATCAGGAAAGACTAGAATTCTGGTTAGCAAGATTGCAGATATTCGTTATATCGTAGTAAATACCGAAGAAGATGCATTATTGCTGGAGAATAATCTTATAAAAAAATACAAACCACGCTACAACGTACTGCTGAAGGATGATAAAACTTATCCTTCTATCTGCATAAGCAATGAGTATTTCCCACGCATATATAAAACAAGAAGAATAATCCGTGACGGTTCTACTTATTATGGCCCTTACAGCCACGCACCGTCAATGAACGCTTTGCTAGACCTTGTAAAGCACTTATATCCTATCCGAACCTGTCATTTAAACCTTACTCCCGAGAATATTCGTTTAGGCAAATTCAAAGTTTGTCTGGAATACCATATTAAAAATTGCGCCGGGCCCTGTGTGGGTCTGATGTCTCACGATGAATATTTAAAGAATATTGCTGAAATTAAGGAGATCCTTAAAGGAAACACTCAGGAGATAAGCAAGACACTGTTTCAAAGGATGCAGAACTTAGCCATGGAGCTAAAGTTTGAAGAAGCGCATAAACTGAAGGAGAAATTTGAATTAATAGAGAATTACCGTGCAAAATCTGAGGTTGTAAGCTCTATTCTTCATAACATTGATGTGTTCTCTATTGCCGACGATGAGAAATCTGCCTTTATCAATTACCTGCATATTACCAACGGAAGCATTAATCAGGCATTTACTTTCGAGTACAAAAAACGTCTTAACGAGACTACAGAAGAGTTGCTATCTCTTGGCATTATAGAAATGCGTGAAAGATATAAGAGTCTTTCACGGGAAATAATTGTTCCTTTTGAGATGGATATAGAGCTCAACAACGTTGTTTTCACCGTTCCACAGAGAGGAGACAAAAAGAAACTGCTTGAACTTTCGCAGATGAACGTGAAGCAATACAAGGTAGACCGGTTAAAACAGGCTGAAAAGCTGAATCCCGAACAGCGAAGTATTCGAATTATGAAAAAGATGCAGAGCGATTTTCATCTGAAAGACCTTCCCATGCACATAGAATGCTTCGATAACTCCAATATTCAAGGAGCTTATCCAGTTGCTTCCTGCGTAGTATTTAAGAAAGCAAAACCGTCGAAAAAAGACTATCGCCACTTCAATATTAAGACAGTGGAAGGACCAAATGACTTCGCTTCCATGGAAGAGATCGTTTACAGGCGATATAAGCGTTTATTAGACGAAAAGCAGCCTTTGCCCCAGTTGGTCATTGTAGACGGTGGTAAAGGGCAGCTAAGCTCAGCTCAGAAGATCTTTAATGAACTTAATCTATTTGGAAGAGTAACGTTAATTGGCATTGCCAAAAAGCTGGAAGAGATATTCTTTCCCGATGATCCCTACCCTCTTTACCTGGATAAGAACTCGGAAAGCCTGAAAGTTATCCAGCATTTACGTGATGAAGCTCACCGTTTTGGCATTACTTTTCACCGTAATAAGCGCAGCAAAGGGCAAACTAAGTCGGCTTTGGATGAGATAAAAGGCATTGGCGAGAAGACAAAAACTGCATTACTCAAAGAATTTAAGAGTGTAAAACGCATCCAGGAAGCTTCTCTGGAAGAACTTTCGACCATTGTTGGCGAAGCAAAAGCTAAAAATATCCTCGATAACCTACGAAAATAAAGTTAGAATCACTAACTTTGCCTTTCGCGATAACAAGAAATTTTATAAAATGAGAGCTGTAATACAACGCGTCAGCCATGCATCTGTCACAATTAACGGGACATGTAAATCTGCTATTAAAGAAGGATTGCTGGTACTGGCGGGCATTGAGGAAGCCGATGGGCAAGAAGACATAGAATGGCTATGCAAAAAAATCGTTAATCTGAGGATTTTTGACGATGAAAACGGAGTGATGAATAAATCTGTGCTGGATTTGAACGGAGAAATCCTTGTTATCAGCCAGTTCACACTTCATGCATCTACCAAGAAAGGGAATCGCCCCTCCTACATAAAGGCGGCAAAACACGAGATCTCCGTGCCTCTTTACGAGACTTTCTGCAATGAATTAAGCATTGCTCTGGGAAAGGAAGTGGGAACCGGTGAGTTTGGTGCCGACATGAAAGTGGAGCTTTTAAATAACGGTCCGGTAACAATCTGCATGGACACTAAAAACAAGGAATAATGACTCTGGAAGAAGCACAAAAAGAGGTCGATAGCTGGATAAAAACATACGGAGTGCGCTACTTTAGCGAGTTGACCAACATGGCAATTCTAACCGAAGAGGTGGGTGAACTAGCGCGGGTCATTGCCAGGAAATACGGAGATCAGTCTTTTAAAGAGGGGGAAGAATGCAACCTGGCCGATGAAATGACGGATGTACTTTGGGTACTTCTTTGTCTGGCAAACCAAACTGGCGTAGACCTTACAGAAGCTTTTAAAAAGAACCTCGAAAAGAAAACAAAAAGAGATAACGAAAGACATATAAACAATCCTAAACTGACAAGTAATGGAAAATAGCGAAGAACAAAGAACTAAGTATGAAATAGCTTTAGGCAAGTATAATACTGACATTAACGACGATGATATTAAGGCAAAAGTTGCTGCAATAATCGAAAAAAGAGTGCCTGAAAACAACACTGAAGACGTAAAGAAATTCCTTTTTCACTGCATTGATCTGACTACACTTAACACTACAGACAATGAAGAAAGCGTGATGAAATTCACTGAGAAAGTCAATAAGTTTGCTGATGAATACGGAGACATTGACAATGTTGCCGCCATCTGTGTGTACCCTAATATGGCACAAGTTGTGAGCGACACTTTAGAAGCTGACAACGTTAAGATAGCTGCCGTAAGCGCAGGCTTTCCTTCTTCACAAACCTTTATTGAAGTTAAGATTGCCGAGACCGCAATGGCTTTGATGGAAGGCGCAAATGAGATTGATATTGTTATTTCTGTTGGTAAATTCCTCAGCGGTGACTATGAAACAATGTGCGACGAAATTCAGGAAATAAAGGATACTTGCAAGGAAAATCACCTGAAAGTTATTCTTGAAACCGGAGCGCTGGGCAGTGCTTCCAATATCAAAAAGGCCTCTATCTTATCCATCTATGCAGGTGCCGATTTCATTAAAACATCCACCGGCAAACAACAACCTGCCGCAACGCCAGAGGCTGCTTATGTAATGTGTCAAGCTATCAAGGAATACTACGAAGAAACAGGCAACAAAATAGGTTTTAAGCCTGCTGGAGGCCTTAATACCGTAAATGATGCCCTTGTATATTACAGCATCGTTAAAGAAGTTCTGGGCAAAGAATGGCTAACTAATGAGCTCTTCCGTTTAGGAACAAGCCGCCTTGCCAATCTACTGTTATCCGATATCAAAGGAGAAGATATAAAGTTCTTCTAAACCCAAAGAAACAAAGCTTTTTTAAAGCCTAGTATTAGTAACCAGCAAAAAGGAATCCCCTGATTATCTTCCATTAAAAGAAGAAACTCAGGGGATTTTATATATAAAGTTAAATAAAAACAACTATACAATTAAGCCAGTTACAGGCGAAAGATCAGACAAAAGGTCTACACTTAATATAAGTAAGCTCTACGCTTTTTTTGGTTAATGTCTACACTTTATCTCAAAGATTAAAGGAAAGAAAGGCTTAACTTCCAGCAAGATTTACCTTATTTCTTTCGGTCAACCACGTAATCCAAATAGGAAACGAGTGATTGCTTAATGTCTGAATCAGGAAAATCCTCGAGTAATTGAAGCGCCTTTGCATGGTATTCAAACATCACTTTAGTAGCATATTCTATACCTCCGTTTTCCTTTGAGAAATCTATCAGGCGCTTTATCTCATCATCAGTTGCACCACCCGATTTAATCTTCACTGCAAGCTCCTTCCCTTCTTCGCTTTCAGCCGTATTTATAGCAAAAATTGCAGGAAGCGTTAATTTGCCTTCGCGCATATCATTTCCGGTGGGTTTGCCTACCTCAGTGTCTTCGTAATAATCAAAAATATCGTCTTTAATCTGAAAGCAAATACCAATATATTCACCAAATAGATGGGCAAATTCTACAGTTTCTGGAGAAACTCCTGCAGCTAATGCAGCGGTATGAGTGCAGGCAGCAAACAAAGCAGCGGTCTTTTTCCGGATAACATCAAAGTACACAGACTCAGTAATCTCAGTATTACTAACATTGGTAAGCTGTAAAAGCTCTCCTTCAGACAAGTCCTGTCCTAAACGCGAAACAACCTTTATAATCTCATTATTACCTGAATAAGCAGCTTGAAAAAGACACGTAGCAAGTAAATAATCGCCCACCAAAATAGACACTTTATTGTTATATAAAGCATTCACAGAGGCTTGTCCACGGCGCTCCGAGCTTTCATCAACCACATCATCATGCACCAAACTGGCTGTGTGAAGTAGCTCCAAAGATACAGCAGAGTGCAGTGTAGACTGAGAAACCTTTCCCAATAAACGGGCAATAAGAAGCACTAAAATAGGACGCATCATCTTCCCTCCCCGTTGCTTAATATGAGAAAGAACCTCTTGTAACAGCGGGTTTGAATTATCCAATGAACTATTAAAGAGCTCTTTAAATTGCTCCAGATCTGAAATAACAGGAGACTTAATCTGAGATAATTTGTCCATACAAAATACGATTTAGCCACAAAAGTAATAATAAAACCATTAATATGGTATTTTTTTGTACTTTTACCAAAGAAAAATTCAATTTATTATGAATCAGAAAGACAAATTGTTCCTTTTAGACGCTTATGCACTCATATACAGAGCATATTACGCATTTATTAAAAGCCCAAGAATTAACTCAAAAGGCTTTAATACATCCGCAATATTAGGCTTTGTAAATACACTTGAGGAGCTGTTGAAAAAGGAAAATCCCACACATATTGGAGTCGCTTTTGACCCTTCCGGACCAACTTTCAGACACGAAGCTTACGAGAAATATAAAGCCCAACGCGAAGAAACGCCTGAGGCTATTCGTCTTTCCGTACCAATTATAAAGGACATTATTCGTGCATACCGCATACCTATTCTTGAGGTTTCAGGTTACGAAGCCGATGATGTAATTGGCACCCTTGCCACTGAAGCCGGCAAACAAGGAATCACAACTTACATGATGACTCCCGATAAAGATTACGGACAGTTGGTAAGTGATAATGTTTTTATGTACCGCCCCAAATACGGAGACAAAGAATTCGAAGTTTTGGGAGTGGAACAGGTGAAAGCTAAATATGACATCTCCTCCCCTGCTCAGGTTATTGACATGCTTGGTCTCATGGGTGATGCTTCGGATAACATTCCTGGCTGTCCGGGTGTAGGAGAAAAAACAGCTCTAAAATTAATTGCCGAATTTGGCAGTATAGAAAATTTGCTTGAGCATACCGAGCAATTGAAAGGTGCACTGAAAACAAAAGTGGAAACCAACAAGGAGATGATCACTTTCTCAAAATTTTTGGCGACCATCAAAATTGATGTTCCTATTGAATTGAAAATGGATGAACTTGTTCGTGAAGAACCGAACGAGGAAGAACTGAGGAAAATTTTCGAAGATTTGGAATTTCGTAACTTGATGGAGCGAATTTTTAAAACGGAGAAAAAACAGGTAAAAGTGATTCCTCAGCAAGGCGATCTCTTTGCAATTTTCACGCCCGATGGACAAGTTGAGGAAAAATACTCAAATCTCACAGGGTTAGAAACACTTGATTATGACTACCAACTGATTGATAATGAAGAAAAAAGGCGTATTTTTATTCAAAATATGATGACACACAACATCATCAGTCTAGACACGGAAACCACCGGAACCGATCCAATCAGTGCAGAATTGGTGGGGATGAGCTTCAGCGTGGCCGAAAACCAGGCGTATTACATTCCGGTGCCTCCCCAACGAGAGGAAGCACTAAAAATTGTTAATGAATTACGCCCAGTCTTTGAAAATGAGAAATCACTCAAGGTTGGCCAAAATATCAAGTACGATATGCTGGTTCTCCAAAATTATGGCATCGAAGTAAAAGGAAAACTTTTCGATACCATGGTGGCGCACTACGTTCTTCAACCCGAGCTTAGGCACGGGATGGATTACCTTGCCGAGATTTACCTCAACTACCAAACAATTCACATTGATGAGCTAATTGGTGCAAAAGGAAAAAATCAACTTAACATGCGCGACCTCTCCCCCGAGAAAGTTTACAAGTATGCTTGTGAAGATGCCGATGTTACTCTGAAGCTGAAAAATATTCTTGAGAAGGAATTAAAAGAAAATGGTATTGAAGATTTGTTCTATAATATAGAGATGCCGCTTGTTCTTCTTGCTTACATTGAACGAAATGGAATGAAGTTAGATCTCGAAGCACTTAAACAAACATCTGAGGATTTCACTGCCAGAATGAACGAAATAGAGAAAGACATTTTCTCATTGGCCGGCATGGAATTCAATATCAGTTCACCAAAACAAGTGGGCGAAGTACTCTTCGAAAAACTGAAGGTGGTGGAAAAGGCGAAGAAAACCAAAACAGGGCAGTACTCTACTTCGGAAGATGTACTTGAAAGCTTACGCACTAAACACCCTGTTGTTGAAAAAATTCTGGAATATCGCGGATTAAAAAAGCTGTTGAGCACTTACATTGACTCGCTTCCTCAACTGATAAATCCTCAGTCGGGAAAGATACATACATCATTTAACCAGACAGTTACTGCAACCGGCCGACTAAGTTCCAGCAATCCAAACTTGCAGAACATACCAATCCGCGATGAAGACGGAAAAGAGATTCGTAAAGCATTTATTCCGGATGAAGGATGCACCTTCTTCTCTGCCGATTACTCCCAGATTGAACTGAGAATTATGGCTCATCTAAGTGAGGACAAAAACATGATAGATGCCTTTCTTTCCGGCTATGATATTCATGCGGCAACCGCTGCAAAGGTCTATAAGATAGATATTTCTGAGGTAACAAAGGATATGCGCCGCAAAGCAAAAACGGCAAACTTTGGTATCATATACGGGATATCAGTATTCGGACTGGCGGAAAGAATGGCGGTAGACAGGAAAGAAGCCAAAGAGCTGATTGATGGTTACTTTGAGACCTACCCAAAAGTAAAAGAATACATGGATAAAAGTATTGAAGTAGCCAAAAAGAATGGTTATGTTGAGACTATATTCCATAGAAAAAGATACCTTCAAGATATCAATTCAAGGAATGCAGTTGTCCGTGGATATGCCGAGAGAAATGCAATCAATGCTCCTATTCAGGGAAGCGCTGCCGATATTATCAAGGTTGCAATGGTAAATATTTATAACCGCTTTAAGAAAGAAAATGTACAAGCCAAGATGATTCTTCAGGTACATGATGAACTTAACTTCAGTGTTCCTTTTAATGAAAAAGAGCTTGTGGAAAAGATTGTGATAGAAGAGATGGAAAGAGCCTACAAGATGCACGTTCCCTTGAAAGCCGACTGCGGATGGGGAAAAAACTGGCTCGAAGCACACTGATAAATTAGCTATAAACCTGAGATAAAAAAAGGGTAAATTTGTTTAATCTACTGATATATCTTATGCAGATAAGTAAGAATATCAATAGATTAAACAAGATAGTTTGTTTCACCTTAAAAACAATTAATCATGGAACTAGCAGAAAAACTGAAAGAAATTCTCGGAGTAATAGAATCTGCCGAGGTTGTTTATCTATCCACAATAGATGAAAATGGGTATCCTTCCACACGCGCCATGCTGAACCTGAAGAATAAAAAACAATACCCGCACCTTATTTCAATGTATACAGAGGAATCAAATCAATTTACTGTATATCTTACCACCAACACATCGTCTGCAAAGATTAAGGAGATTGGAAATAATGCCAAGGCATCTCTCTATTTTTGTAAACCAGAATCGTTTACCGGAACCATGCTTCAAGGGAAAATTGAGATTGTAACCGATAGCGAGTTCAAACATAATGCATGGATGAAAGGATGGGAACTTTATTATCCGGGAGGAATCGATTCTGAAGATTTTTCCATGCTCAGATTTGTGCCATTCAGTTTTAAAACTTATTCAGACTTTCAGGTTGAGACTGAAAAAATAGACTAATATATTCCCTATTTTACCATGAAAAAATTACTTTATACGCTTTGTTTTTGCTCGTTTTTCAGCCTGCAACTATCAGCTCAACAGGTTAAATCACAAGATTATAAACCTTACGGAGTAGAAAAGAATATGCCCTCTTCTTATCAAAAGATGAAAGAGACACTCACCTACCCTATGGCATGGGGAAAGTCTCCTATAAAAGATTTCGATAAGTGGAAAAAGGAAGGGCGAAAAGTCCTTTTTTCCTGCCTGAACCCTGCGCCTCCCACAGCTCCTTTTGACATGAAAGTGCTGGAAAAAGAGCAGAGAAACGGGTATGAAGCGCGAAAGATTGCATTAAACATCTCGGGATTCGACCGCATTCCTGCCTACTTGTTGGTTCCCAATAAAGGAAAAGGTCCCTACCCAGCCGTTGTGATGTTGCATGATCACGGCGCAAAGTTCTCCATTGGCAAGGAAAAAATGGTGAGACCTTTTGGTGTATCGCCCAAAGTATTGGCGGATGCCGATAAATGGGCGGTGCAATGTTACGATAGTGTCTATGTGGGCGATTATTTTGCGGCGCATGGCTACGTGGTTCTCTCCATTGATGCCCTGTTTTGGGGTGAAAGAGGGCGAAAAGAAGGTGTAAACTATGATGCACAGCAGGCACTTGCCTGCAACTTAATGCAGATGGGATATAACTGGTGCGGCGTTATCACGTTTGATGATATCAGAAGCGTTGATTTTCTTGCCTCATTGCCCGAGGTAGATTCCGCCAGAATTGGTACACTTGGCTTCTCAATGGGTGCTCACCGTGCCTGGATGCTTTCCGCTGCAACAGATAAAGTGAAGGTGGGAGCCGCCATTTGCTGGATGAACACTACCGATTCTCTGATGACTTTGACCAATAATCAGAATAAAGGTGGCAGTGCCTGGTCCATGCTTGTGCCGGGAATCCGCAATTATATGGATTACCCCGATGTGGCCTCCCTTGCTTGTCCTAAACCGATGCTTTTCTTTAACGGATTGCGTGACAAGTTATTTCCTGTTAATGGTGTAAAAGATGCTTATAAAAACCTTCATTCCACGTGGAACAGCCAGAATGCCGATAATAAACTTGTAACTAAGTTTTGGGATGGTCCTCACTTCTTTAGCAAAGGAATGCAGAAAGAAACACTGGAGTTCTTTGATAAATTTCTGAAAAAGTAGTAATTAAAATATATTTATAGATTATGCTTTAGAAAGCAGCTAATAATATTCCAAGAGATTAGGAGTAAAAACGAGTATTTTACCTGATCATTTTAGCAAAATGATCTTTACCCTCATTTTTATAAAAGGGATAAAAACAAATAGAATATCAGGTTCCTGCTCTGGACCAATAACAATGGATGAATGACCTTATTCCTAAAAATAATCATTCACCCATTGTTATTGGTTTATGTATCACTTTTATCAGAAAATTAATCGTTGACAATAGGCCCAAAGCACTCTATAGCAGCCACTTAAAAAAGTGAAATATAAAATATAAAAGCACGGTTACCGCCCAAAGTACCATTTAAAAAAGCTGCTCCCTCCTTTTCCCCTACAACGAAACAAGCAAATGAACCGGAAAATCTTCCTGAGACAAGCTGCGACCTGCCGTTGCCGGACGACTATTTCTCGGGTCTGGAAGTGGAATTTCGGTTGTCATAACGGGAGCCACCACCTTTTGTGCCTGGATTGTTTGAGGGGAAACTACCACCCTCCTCTCCTTTCTCTCCAGTGTTTTCACCGCAACCTGAACCTGCTGATAGATTGTATCGGTATGCTTTTCAGTAACAACCACAGTATCATTTACCGCTAGTTTATCATCTTTCGATGCATTTTCAAACGGGAAATTCCAACCAATTAATAATCCAATAAGGCAAGCAGCCACAAGCCACCAAGGAGAAATCACCATCTTCCGGAAAGTTTGTCCGCGCTGATCTATTTGTTTCATCAATGAATCGAAGGAACGGGGAGCATTCCCAGCTTTATCCTTATCATACAAAGCTTTAGATGTTTCAAGTATTTGCTTTACACCTTTGGATTCTTCCAATTTGTTCAAATCATCTTCTTTCATATTCTATGGTTTTATTGGATTATAAATTGATAATGATTGAGAAAGACTACGCAAAGCATAGTGTAATCTCGACTTAACCGTTCCTTCCGGACAATTGAGTACCCGGGCAATTTCCTGCACGGAAAGCTCTTCATTGTATCGAAGAGTAAAGGCTGCCAACTGATCCGTTGGAAGTTGATTAAGAGAAAGACTCAGCTGATTTTCAAAGACAGCCCGATCATACATTTGTTCGAAAGCTGGTTCTTCGGTAGCATCCGAGTTATAGTTCAGTTCCTGTTCGTGACTTTCTACAATATCCCGATGACGATATTCATTCTTACACAGATTATAGGCCATTGAGAAGGCCCACGATGAGAAAGTTCTTCCCTCTTCGTAGGCACCTCTGCTTTCATAAACTTTAAGAAAGAGTTCTTGTGTAAAGTCCTCAGCTTTAGCAATATCATATCCAAGCATACGGATAAAGAATCCTTGCATACGCCTTGCGTAGCGTGTGTAGAGTTCCTCGAAAGCTTTGGCGTTGCTTCGGGCAACCTGCCACATCAATTCTTCGTCCGTATCTTGTTTGTATGAGTGAAATATCCTCATTTCCCGCTTGGTTCAAGGCATTTCAGGTACTCATTTTTACTATCATTATTATCAAAAGAATAATTATCAACAATGCCATGAAGTTGAGTTTTTAGTTTAGTATAGTTGTTCAAATCTCCTGTTACACGATAGAATTCCAAAAGTGAACGGAAACCTGTTACATAATTCAGGTTAATATGCCCCACAGCACTTTTATAACCGTCGGGGGTAAAACTGTCTTTGAAGTAATCCAAAAGATAAGTCTGCTCATAATTACGTTTTGTTACCGCCAGATTATCGTATGGTCTGGATGAATATTTCATCACTAACCCTTCAGAATAAAGGCTGTCTTTAAATGAATCAAGCTCACCCCCTCCCATAGCCGAGAAATAAACCGGGCGATTAGTGTATTTAATTATATGTTTTGCAATCTCTAACGACAATTGATTATTAGCCGGATACTTTGCGCTCAGTTCTTTGTCCGTTCCCGGAAAGGAAGGAACCCCTAATTCTTTGAGAACACGTTCCCGATAAGTCTGCTCATACAAGAAAGGAAGACAGATTAATTTTTTATCCTTAAACAGATTCTTGCCATATTGAAGCAGTAATTTAGGGTAGATTGAATTATCTCCATTGGCAAATATAATGCCATCTTTCTCCATTCCAGCCATCTCGTTATAATCATAATTCAACAATCCTGCTGAATATTTTCCGCTTTCATACCATTTCTTACAAGTGTTTATAAGAAGTGTATCGTTCTGAGACAATGATGCAAAGGATACATAGTCAGGAAAAAAGTCCACTTCATCGGGACGCATTGCAATAGCCTTTACGATGTACGAGCTTTTCCTCAAATCATTACCGTTATGATAATACATCAGTGCATTATAGGTATACGAATCAGGTATTGCCTTCTTCATATCCTGCATAATCTTTTCCAAACGAGCATTGGCAGAATTATAATCTTTCATATTAACATCGTTAAATAACTCATACCGTGTGGCCCGATAATAGTTTTTCCACGCAGCTTCATTGTGCTTATCTATTGAAAGAACCTTCTTCCATGCTTCTGCCTGCTGCTTATACCACCCGGTATCATGCTCTACTTGTACAAAAGAAACTACTTTCTGAGGTGTTTGTGCAAAGGATGTCTGAAAAACAAAACAGACAATCAATAATACGATATACTTTAATTTTCTCATATTCAAATTCATTTTTTAAAGTGTAAACTAAGTAGTGAGGAACAGTTCCGAAATAGCATACACACATGCCGGGAAAACGTTCAAAGTTATTAAGAATATTTTTTCTTTGACCTATATCAAAAGATAATTATGATGTATATCAAAGTATCATTTTGATGTACATCTAAGCATACGTTTGATGTACATCAAACGGGGAATATATAACCGGCAAATGGTAAATCTTTCTTTATAGATATTATTAATACTCAAGGTAAGTACTTAATCCTTTGTATTCCCCCGAATAATTTGTACTTTTGCAAGCTGAAAAAAGTTTGAATAAAAAACAAATTAACGATATAAAGAATGGCTTTACAATGTGGTATCGTCGGCCTTCCCAACGTGGGAAAATCGACTCTTTTCAATTGCTTGTCCAACGCAAAGGCACAGTCTGCTAATTTCCCTTTTTGTACGATTGAACCCAACGTGGGCGTTATCACCGTTCCCGATGAACGGTTGAATAAACTTGCCGAGTTGGTTCATCCTCATCGCGTAGTACCTACCACTGTGGAGATTGTGGATATTGCCGGATTGGTGAAAGGTGCCAGCAAAGGTGAAGGATTAGGAAATAAGTTCCTTGCAAACATCCGCGAAACTGATGCTATTATTCACGTTCTTCGCTGTTTCGATGACGATAATGTGGTACATGTTGACGGAAATGTAAACCCGATTCGTGACAAAGAAATCATTGATTACGAACTTCAGCTGAAAGATCTGGACACCATTGACAGTCGCCTTCAGAAAGTACAGAAACAAGCTCAGACAGGCGGCGATAAAGTAGCAAAGATGACTTATGAAGTGCTTGCAAAATACAAAGAGGCTTTGGAACAAGGTAAGTCGGCCCGTACGGTTACATTCGATACAAAAGATGAAATAAAGATAGCAAAAGAACTGTTCCTGCTCACAAGTAAGCCGGTTCTTTACGTGTGCAACGTAGACGAAGCGAGTGCTGTTAGCGGAAATAAGTACGTGGAAATGGTTCGTGAGGCGATTAAAGATGAAGATGCCGAGTTACTTGTTGTAGCTGCAAAGATAGAATCGGAAATTGCTGAGTTTGAAACTTACGAAGAACGTGAAATGTTCCTTGGTGAGATTGGACTAACAGAATCGGGCGTAGCCAGACTTATTAAAACTGCCTATAAATTGTTGAATCTGGAGACTTATTTCACAGTGGGCGTACAGGAAGTTCGTGCCTGGACATACCTGAGAGGTAGCAAAGCACCTCAGTGTGCCGGAGTAATCCACACCGATTTCGAGAAAGGATTTATCCGTGCAGAGGTTATTAAATACAATGACTTCATTCAATATGGCTCGGAAGCTGCTATTAAAGAGGCAGGCAAACTGGGTGTGGAAGGAAAAGAATATGTTGTGGAAGACGGTGACATCATGCACTTCCGCTTTAACGTATAAAAAACGAAACAACGCGGAATGGAATTATACTGATTAAATTGTCAGCATCCGCTTTAAGACATCAAAAATAAAAATTGAAAGGGTTGAATTCACATTAGCTGAGTTTTCAGCCCTTTCTTCTATTCAATAGGAAATAAAATGGCGACAAAGTATCTCATTATAGGAACCGGCGGCGTGGGAGGAAGTATCGCTGCATTCCTTGCCCTGGCAGGTCATGATGTGACTTGTATTGCCCGCGGAGCTCACCTGAAAGCGATGCAGGATAACGGATTGAAATTAAAGTCCGGCCTGAAAGGCGAACAAACCGTCCACGTAAATGCATGTACTTCTGAGGATTATTCAGACAAAGCAGACGTGATCTTTGTATGCGTAAAAGGATATTCCATTGATTCTGTGACGGAACTGATTGAAAGAGCTGCCCACAAAGATACAATTGTAATACCCATTCTCAACGTATACGGCACGGGTCCCAAGATAAAAAGAAAGGTTGAAAACGTGACCGTTCTCGACGGATGCATCTACATTGTGGGATTCGTTTCCTATCCGGGCGAGATTACTCAGATGGGAAGCATCTTCCGCCTGGTATTTGGTGCCCGCAAAGAAGACAATGTTCCCTATGAAAAGCTTCTGGCAGTGCAGAAAGACCTTCAGGAAAGTGGCATCAAAGCCCCTATTTCAGAGGATATAAACCGCGACACTTTCGTGAAATGGTCGTTCATCTCCGCCATGGCCTGCACCGGTGCATACTATGATGTTCCCATGGGAGAGCTGCAAAAAGAGGGAAAATACAGAGATACATTTATTGGTTTATCACGAGAAAGTGCCGCTATTGGCAAAGCCCTTGGCATCACCTTCCAGGAAGACCTGGTAACCTATAACCTCAAAGTGGTTGATAAGCTTGATCCGGCCAGCACAGCATCCATGCAAAAAGATATCAGCAAAGGCCATGAATCGGAGGTTGATGGCCTACTCTTTGGATTTATTGCCAAAGGAGAAGAGCTAGGAATAGATACTCCCACTTACAGACAGGTTGCTGAGAAATTCAGATAGCCATTAAAACTGAATAACGCTATAATTTTATATAATGCCCGAAAAGGAGAAATTTACTCCTTCCGAGCATTTTTATTATTTACACCCTCCTACTCTGTTTTTCTAAAAGCCAATATATCATTTCGAGAAACTTAATTATGCCTGATATTGATGTTGCAGAATGAAAAACTAGTAGCAGATCCCTCTAAAAATAGCAGATAAAGCACAATTTAGTAGCAGATAAAAATCATCTGCTACTGACTAAAACACCCTATTTAAAGGCTTTTAGATCATTTTAGTAGCAGGTGGAAGATGTTTTATGAATTTTTCAATATAATTATCGACTATATTCAATAACATTCTATCAATTTATATAAAGATTATTCTCTTGCAATTATTTCAGGAACCAAATAAAATAAATAGACTAAACAACAGCATTATATTTAAAAAAATACATATTTTTGTTGCAAGTAAAGCTACGGCTGATTACAATTATAAAGTATCAAAAAAAGAATATCATGAAAAAAGTCATTTATTTAGTTCTTCTGCTTGCTTTCATGCAAACAGAAGTTTATGCGCAAAGGAAGGTAACGGTTGTAGAACCTGAATCTTCAATTAAGCATCCCGAAAAATCACTTAAAAGGAAAGTTGCCATTTCCAGATTCTCCAATGAAACCCAATATGCCAAAGGAATCTTCTATGACAAAGATAACGATCCAATGGGAAAACAAGCATTGGACATTCTATCGGCTAAACTGGCCGCTTCGGATAAATTCATTTTACTGGAACGGAATGATCTGAATCAGTTGCTGAATGAATCGTCTAAATCGGGGAATTCATACCAGAATATTGGTGCAGACTACCTGATTATTGGTTCAATTACAGAATTTGGACGAAAAAACATAGGCGATGTTAAAGTTTTCTCAACCAGCAAAACACAAATTGTAGAAGCAACTGTAAGTATCCGCTTAGTCGATGTTTCTACCGGACTCATCATTTATTCGGAAGAAGCCAAAGGAACTGCTGAACAGAAAACCAAACAAACTCTTGGAGTAGGCGGAAGAGCCGACTATGACGCTACTTTGAGTGATAAAGCTATCTCAATGGCTATCTCAAAGCTGGTTGAAAACATAATAAATAACTGTATGGACAGACCATGGAAATCCTATTTTATGGCCTATGACAATGACGCTATTCTTATTTCTGGCGGGAAAAGCCAAGGCTTAGAAGTCGGCGATAAATTTATAGTAAAAGAAAAAGGAAAAACGGTTAAGAACCCACAAACAGGGCTAAATATTGAACTTCCAGGAAAGAAGGTCGGTGAAATATCTATCACTATGGTTGGTGGCGACACTCCGCAAACAGAATACTCTGTTGTAACCTTCATTGAAGGTGGTATTGATAAAACAAATCTAACTAACTATTATATTGAGGAGAAAAAATGATGAAAACAAAATATATTGCTCTGTTATTAGTGTGCATTTGCGCGCTTTTCACAAGCTGTAAAGTAGGAAGTTACAGCCAGGAAAGAGGATTACCAGATCAGGCCTATCTATTATTTGTAGCTAATGAGAGCTACGACGGAGAAGTTCAGGTAACTATTGACAACCATACAACATTCAATGCCAAAGTTCTTAAAGAGAAAAAAGGGACTATAAAGGGAAATACGTATGCCATTGCAAAAGGGAAAAGAAGCCTAAAGGTATCTTACAATGGTAATGTGATTTATGAAAAAGAGATATTTGTCTCTGCTCAGGAAACTAAAAAAATACAATTGCCATGAAAATAAAACTAATCTGTGTGGCTTGCTGTATCTTGTCACTAAGCTCTTGTGTAACTCAGGAAAGTGCGCTTTATTCATGGAAAGATTACGAAAAGACTTCGTATAACTACTACAAAAAACAAACGCCCGAAAGTACACAAGCATTATTAAAAACCTATGAGAATTTAATTGCTTTGCAAAGCAATAGTACTCGTAAGGTGGTTCCTCCCGGAACTTATGCCGAGTATGGCTTCCTACTTGTTCAGACAGGAAAAAAAGAAGAAGGAATAGCTATGTTGAAAAACGAGATTACAACTTATCCTGAATCAAAGGTGTTTATTGAAAGAATCATTAAAATGGTAGAAAAATGAGAAAAATCATATATTTCAGTCTGTGCATTCTCCTACTTACCTCATGCGGAGAGACAAAGAACTTCACTCGTGGAGATAATTATCCCAAGATGTATGAAGAAAAGCCTACAAGCATTCTCATTATGCCTCCGATAAACCGTACAGTTAATGTGGAAGCTAAAGAATATTTTTACTCATCTTTGGCTGTTCCATTATGCGAAAAAGGATATTATGTTATCTCTCCTTTTCTGGCAATGGAGACACTTAAAAGCGAAAGTGCCTATGATTCAGAAATGTTCTTAGAGAGCAATCTTAGTAAATTTCATGAAGTTTTTGGAGCAGACGCGGCACTTTTCACTATCATCAACCGATGGGATAAGTCTACACTAGGAAACACCATTACGGTAGAAATAGAGTATCTGCTAAAATCTACAGCAAACAATGAGGTTCTCTTTAACAGAAAAGGCGTATTAACCGTTGACCTGAGTATTAATTCAGGTAGCGGAGGTCTTTTAGGAGCTTTAGTTGATATGGCTGCTTCGGCAATAACAACAGCTGCAACCGATAAAGTAGTAGCTGCCAGGAGTTGCAATAACTTCTCTCTCCGCGATTTACCTGACGGAAGGTATAGAAGTACCTTTGAAAAAGATCAGATTACACCAGCAGGCGATAAGGAATTTAAAGCTACAGTAAAGAAATAACAAAACAAAAAGAGATTCTTTCAAATTTGATAGAATCTCTTTTTGTTTTTAATAATATCTATTACTTTTTTTAGCGAGAGTGCTTGCTTTAAAAAAGTTTTTTGCCTTTGGTTTATTTTCCTTTCACAATCTTCTTAATATCATTCAGCTTATTCAAAGCCTCCAAAGGAGTAAGATTATTCACATCAAGATTCAGAATCTCATCCCTTATCTGGCAAAGGATTGGATCGTCAAGCTGGAAGAAATTGAGCTGCATCCCTTCTCTGTTCTCTCTGACTTCGGACAGATGTTTGCCTGAAATTCCTTTCTTACGGTTATCAGACTCCAGTTTAAGAAGTATATCATTAGATCGTTTCACTATACTTTTTGGCATACCCGCCATCTTTGCTACATGGATACCAAAGGAGTGCTCACTCCCACCTCGTTCGAGCTTACGAAGGAAGATTACTTTATTATCAACTTCCTTCACTGAAACGTTATAATTCTTAATTCGCTTGAAGGACTTTTCCATTTCATTGAGCTCATGATAGTGGGTGGCAAACAATGTTCTTGCCCTTGCTTTGGGGTGCTCATGGATATATTCCACAATGGCCCAGGCAATAGATATACCATCATAAGTGGAAGTTCCGCGTCCCAGCTCATCAAACAGAACCAGACTTCGCGGTGAAATGTTATTTAATATATCGGCCGCCTCGTTCATTTCAACCATGAAAGTAGACTCTCCCACCGAGATGTTATCGCTTGCTCCTACTCGGGTGAATATTTTATCTACAAGGCCTATATGGGCACTCTCGGCAGGAACGAAACTTCCTATCTGAGCCAGTAGAGTAATCAAGGCAGTCTGGCGCAGCAAAGCCGATTTACCAGCCATGTTCGGACCAGTAATGATAATGATTTGCTGATGCTCGGTATCTATTGTAACGTCGTTTGCAATATATTTCTCACCAATGGGAAGTTGTTTCTCGATAACCGGATGTCTTCCCTGCTTTATCTCCAGCACATCATTATCCTCAATCACCGGACGAATGTATTTGTTCTCCGCTGCAACGTTAGCAAATGATAGAAGACAATCAACGCGTGCTATCTGATTAGCATTAATCTGTATTGCCGGAATATATTCACTTAGCGAAAGAACCAATTCATTATAAAGTCTGGTCTCAATAACCATAATTTTATCCTCTGCTCCCAATATTTTCTCTTCATACTCCTTGAGCTCCTGAGTGATATAACGCTCGGCATTCACCAATGTTTGTTTGCGAATCCACTCCTGAGGAACCTTATCCTTGTGAGCATTTCTCACTTCAATGAAGTATCCAAATACGTTATTATAGGCAATCTTCAAACTTGGAATGCCCGTCAGTTCACTCTCCCGTTGTTGAATCTGCAACAGATAGTCTTTCCCTGAATAAGCTATTTTACGTAATTCATCCAATTCGGCATTCACCCCGTTTTTAATTACGCCGCCTTTATTAATTAACAGCGGAGGATCATTGTTTACCTCCTTGTCTATTTTATCTCTGATGGAGAGACAGAGATTTAACTGGTCTCCTATCCTATTCAGACTCGGATTATCGGCATTCAGGCAAGCTTCTTTTATCGGTTCAATGGCTTGCAAAGCCACTTTCAGCTGCACAACTTCACGAGGAGAAACGCGTCCTACAGCTACTTTCGAGATAATTCTCTCTAAATCGCCTATCAAATGAAGCTGTTCTTCTATAAGTTCCTTGAATTCCGGCTCACGGAAGAAATATTCCACTACGTTAAGGCGGTCGTTAATTGGCTTTTCGTCCTTCAACGGAAAGACCATCCAACGCTTTAACATGCGGGCTCCCATAGGACTGATAGTCCTATCGATAACATTTAGAAGACTTTTGCCGCCTTCGTTCATACTGGATATCAACTCCAGACTACGCACAGTATATTTATCTAACCGCACATAGCGGTCTTCTTCAATGCGGGAAAGTGAAGTGATATGCCCTATCTGTGTGTGTTGAGTCATATCCAGGTACTGAAGAATAGCTCCGGAAGCAATGATTCCGTTCTTCAGATGCTCCACACCAAAGCCCTTAAGATTGTTGGTTTCAAAGTGTTTCAGAAGTCGTTCACGGGCGCTGGATTCAGTAAATACCCAATCTTCCAGCTCGAAGGTAAAGAATTTATTCCCAAAATTACCTTCAAACATCCCTCTCCTGCTCCGTTCAAAAAGAACTTCTTTAGGAGCAAAATTATTTAAAAGCTTATCAATATAATCGAACGGCCCCTCAGCTGTGAGGAACTCTCCTGTTGAGATATCAAGAAAAGCTATACCGCATTCATTCTTACCGAAATGAACAGCCGCAAGGAAGTTATTTTCTTTGTAGTTGAGAACGTTATCATTAATGGAAACTCCAGGAGTAACCAGTTCGGTAATACCCCGTTTCACAAGTTTCTTAGTCGTTTTAGGATCTTCCAACTGGTCACAGATAGCAACTCTTTTGCCCGCTCTGATTAGTTTGGGCAAGTATGTATCAAGTGCATGATGGGGAAAGCCCGCCATCTCTACAGATTTGCCTTGTCCATTAGCTCTTTTAGTTAAAGTGATCCCAAGTATTTCTGCAGCCACTACTGCATCGTCGGAATAAGTTTCATAAAAGTCTCCGCAACGAAAAAGCATCACCGCATCGGGGTGTTTCGCCTTTAAGTCTAGAAACTGCTTCATCATGGGGGTAAGAACTATATCATTTGCCACGGTAAATTCCTCTTTTTTTAATGAATAATAAGCGCAAATATAGTTCTTTTTAGGAAGAAAAGCAGATGTCAAAAGTGTAAAGTTGTATAATTATTGATGTTTGTAAGTATCAACAACACTCTGAAGTGGCATCTACTCCCTTTTCTTTCATTATCTTTATAATTTCATTGACATCCTTCTTTGGAAGCATATCTAAAGGAAACTGATAATACTTATAATCTTTATTGAGTATCTCTATGTAAAGAAAAGTGCCTTTTCCAAGACTAGAACCGAAGGATACTTTCAAAGTTTCACTATAATTGAATCCCCAGCTCTTTCTTCCTATCAAATTACGTATTGTAAATGATTCATCTTTAATTTTAATGTAATACATTCTTTCCCAATATGTATAGATGAAATACAACATAAAAGGCAAAAAACAAAGTAAAACATGAAACAACTGATCACTATATTCAGTAATATAAAGATAAACTGTAAATGCCAAAATAAAAGCGAGAACAATAATTGGTAAGACTACTGTAGCGAATTCCTGCATACCCGACTTTTGATATGTGGAAACCTTCACCTTTGAACCTGTTGAAGTTACAGGTTTGTAATTCATAAATGGAATATTATTATCTTTCAAGTAGTTAAGTATAACCATTATGTGATGAAAACCAAATAAAGAGAATGCTTTTCTTTCACCGGACTTATAATGAAATATAATAACAGTAGGACCACTTATTCCCAGATATCTTCCCCTACCCTTTTTGACACAAAAATAGTAATCTCGCATAAATTCAAATCCTTTGAGGTCATTCAATGGAACTTTAGCTTTTGTAAGAGCAAAAAGATTGAAAATATGTATCATATCATCTTTAAGAGCTATCTTCCCTATCCCCTTTGAAAACCCATAAAACAAGAGTGGAAACAACAAGAAAAAATATAGATAAATCATAATAAGGTATTCTTCAATAATAGCGAATAGAAGAACACATGATAATAGAAGTACGACTACCCAGAATAGCCTGTATTTCTTACCAAGATAAAGGGTTACTGTTTTCATAATATCAAGGTATTTGGATTATTACAAAGATATAATTTATTTTTATATTTATAACAATTTTCTAAAAATATTTGAATGCTTAAAAACATCTTGTACAGAAGAATGTAATCTTCTGTACAAAAGAAAACAATGTTTTGTACAGAAGATTACATTCTTCTGTACAAGAACATTAAAACCATTCTAATAAGATTAAAAAGCCACTGAGGATAAACTCTAAAACCATCAAGAAATTGCCGAAAGAAATGCCAAATAAGCTTATCTTTCATTATCTTTGTCCACTTAAAGTATATAATACGTAATTAATTAACATACTAAGATAAAAGAATATCGCTATGGAATATAATTTCAGGGAGATTGAGAAAAAATGGCAAAAAAGATGGGTTGAAGAGAAAACCTATCAGGTAACGGAAGACGAATCAAAAAAGAAATTTTATGTACTCAATATGTTTCCTTATCCATCGGGCGCAGGACTGCACGTTGGCCATCCACTAGGATACATTGCTTCTGATATCTATGCCCGTTACAAACGTCTGCAAGGCTTTAATGTTCTTAACCCAATGGGATATGACGCTTACGGTCTGCCAGCCGAACAATATGCCATCCAAACCGGTCAGCACCCTGCAATAACTACCGTAAACAATATTAATCGCTACCGCGAACAATTAGATAAAATAGGATTTTCATTTGACTGGAGTAGGGAAGTACGCACTTGCGAACCTGATTACTACAAGTGGACTCAGTGGGCTTTCCAGCAAATGTTCAGTCATTATTACGATAAAGATGCAAAGAAAGCAACTCCAATTGCCGATCTTATCAAAAGATTTGAGGCAACAGGAACTGAAGGACTAAGCGCCGCTTGCGGAGAAGAACTTTCATTTACTGCAGAAGAGTGGAAAGCTAAAAACGAAAAAGAACAGCAAACAATATTATTAAACTACCGGATTGCTTACTTAGGCGATACAATGGTTAACTGGTGTCCGGCACTTGGAACCGTATTAGCCAATGATGAAGTGGTTGATGGTGTTTCAGAACGCGGCGGTCATCCAGTAATTCAAAAAGTGATGCGCCAGTGGTGTCTTCGTGTTTCAGCTTATGCACAACGTTTGCTTGACGGACTGGAAACTTTAAACTGGACAGATTCACTGAAAGAGACTCAAAAGAACTGGATTGGTAGGAGTGAGGGTGCTGAAATGAAATTCAACGTGAAAGATTCCGATCTTGAATTTACCATCTTTACCACTCGTGCGGATACTATCTTCGGAGTTACTTTCATGGTATTGGCTCCTGAAAGCGAACTGGTAGCTCAACTGACTACTGCCGACCAGAAAGCTGAAGTTCAGGCTTATCTTGATGCTACAAAGAAAAGAACCGAACGTGAACGTATAGCAGACCGTAGAGTAACCGGCGTATTCTCAGGATCGTATGCTATTAATCCTTTGACAAGAGAAGCTATCCCAGTGTGGATCAGCGATTATGTATTGGCAGGATACGGAACAGGAGCCATCATGGCTGTGCCTGCTCACGATAGCCGTGACTATGCTTTTGCAAAACATTTCGGTTTGGAAATTCGTCCGTTAATTGAAGGATGCGATGTTTCTGAAGAAAGCTTCGATGCAAAAGAAGGAATCATGATGAATTCACCGCGCAAGGAAGATGCAGTTGAAGGCGGTTTAGTATTAAACGGACTGACTATAAAAGAGGCAATTGCCAAAACAAAAATATATATCAAGGAAACAAACCTGGGAAAGGTGAAGGTGAACTTCCGTCTTCGCGACGCTATCTTCTCCCGTCAGCGCTATTGGGGCGAGCCATTCCCTGTGTATTACAAGGATGGAATGCCTTATATGCTTGATGAAAGCAAGCTTCCACTTGAACTTCCTGAAGTTGATAAGTTCCTTCCAACCGAAACAGGTGAACCACCTCTTGGCCGTGCAAAGAACTGGAAAACAGAAGAAGGTTACCAGCTTGAACTGAATACTATGCCAGGATTTGCCGGATCAAGTGCATACTATCTGCGCTACATGGATCCGCATAATACAGAAGCTTTAGTTTCTACAAAGGCAAATGCTTACTGGCAAAACGTAGACCTTTATGTGGGTGGAACAGAACATGCAACAGGTCACTTGATCTATTCTCGTTTCTGGAATAAATTCCTTCACGATGTAGGTGTATCTATCAAAGAAGAGCCATTCCAAAAACTGATTAATCAGGGAATGATTCAGGGAAGAAGTAATTTTGTATATCGTATAAAGAATACAAATAAATTTGTTTCGCTGAATCTGAAAGATCAATACGAAGTAACTCCGCTACATGTGGACGTAAATATTGTAAGCAACGACATTCTTGATCTGGAAGCCTTTAAAAACTGGTTGCCTGAATACAAAACTGCTGAGTTTATTCTAGAGGATGGTAAATACATCTGTGGATGGGCAGTTGAGAAGATGAGTAAATCTATGTTCAACGTGGTTAATCCTGATATGATTGTTGAGAAATATGGTGCAGATACATTGAGAATGTATGAAATGTTCCTCGGCCCTGTTGAGCAATCAAAACCATGGGATACTAACGGTATCGACGGTGTTCATCGTTTTATCCGCAAGTTCTGGGCTTTATTCTACAACAAAGTAGGAGAATACATTGTTAATGACGAACCAGCAACAAAAGAAGAACTTAAATCTCTTCATAAACTGATAAAGAAAGTATCCGGTGATATTGAACAATTCTCTTATAACACTTCAGTAAGTGCATTTATGATTTGTGTAAATGAACTTTCTACACTGAAATGTAACAAGAAAGAGATACTAAGTCATCTAATAGTTCTTTTGGCTCCGTTCGCTCCTCATATCAGTGAAGAGTTATGGGCTGCTTTGGGTAACACAACTTCAGTTTGCGATGCTCAATGGCCAGCATTCAATGAAGATTATCTGAAAGAAGATGTTGTAAACTACACTATTTCCTTCAACGGTAAAGCTCGCTTTAATATGGAATTTGCAGCTGATGCTGACAATAACACCATTCAGGAAACTGTTTTAGGAACAGAAAGTGCTATTAAATGGATTGATGGCAAACCAATAAAGAAAGTAATTATTGTTCCTAAGAAAATTGTAAATATTGTAGTTTAATCGATAATAACAGAATGGGAAAACTAAATAAAACAGATATTCTAAGAGAATTAAGAGATTACTTTTTTATAATCTTAGGTCTGATGTGTTATGCAATGGGTTGGGCAGCATTTCTGTTGCCTTATCAAATTACTACAGGTGGTGTAACTGGTATTGCTGCAATTGTTTATTATGCAACAGGAGTACAAATTCAAATCACTTATTTTGTTATAAATGCATTCCTACTTACGTTTGCGCTTAAAATTCTTGGACCTAAGTTCAGTATAAAGACTCTATTCGGAATATTTGCCCTTACATACTTCCTATGGCAATTTCAACAAATGGTAGGAAATCTGCAGATTCTTGGACCAGGACAGGACTTTATGGCTTGTGTGATTGGTGCAACCTTATGTGGTATGGGACTAGGTATTGTTTTTGTAAATAATGGTAGTACAGGTGGAACTGATATTATAGCGGCAATTGTTCATAAGTACAGAGACGTTACTTTTGGAAGAATGATTTTGTATTGTGATATTGTTATTATCTCTTCATGCTACTTTGTATTTCATGATTGGAAAAGAATTGTATTTGGATTTACTACACTAGTGGTTATCAGTTATGTATTAGACTTAATTGTAAATAGTGCCAGACAATCTGTTCAGTTCTTTATTTTTTCAAAACAATATGAAGAGATAGCCGAAAGAATTACTAAAGATACCCATAGAGGGGTTACCGTTTTAGATGGACAAGGATGGTACAGCAAGAATTCTGTTAAAGTACTTGTTGTATTGGCTAAAAAGAGTCAGTCAATAGAGATATTTCGTTTGGTAAAAGATATTGATCCTAATGCTTTTGTTTCTCAAAGTTCGGTTATTGGAGTTTACGGAGAAGGTTTTGATACAATAAAGGTAAAATAAAACTTATTTAGTGAGGGATCACCTCTAAAAGTGATAGATAAGTGGGGGATAAAAAGCATCCCTCACTCTCTAAAAATAATACCGGCAAATAGTTTTAGCAAAATTAGTGAGGGGTGAGGGATGAAATATTTTTTTTATAATTTATAGAAAATTCAATGAAAAATAAACTTGTTTTTGCCACAAATAATAAGCATAAATTAGAAGAAGTATCAAGCATATTAAATGACAAAATAGAGATACTTAGTCTGAAAGATATTAATTGTGATGTTGATATACCAGAAACTGCAAATACTTTAGAAGGAAATGCAATTCTTAAAGCACAATATATCCATGAAAATTATGGATTAAACTGTTTTGCTGATGATACCGGACTAGAAATAGAAGCAATTAATAACGAACCGGGAGTTTATTCTGCCAGATATGCAGGAACTGATAAAAGCTCTGAAGCAAATATGCTTAAAGTGCTGAAAAATCTCGAAGGAATAGAAAACAGAAAAGCACAATTCCGTACAGCCGTTTCATTGATTATAGACGATAAAAAATATCTGTTTGAAGGAATAATTAAAGGAAACATCATAAAAGAAAAACGTGGAAATTCAGGCTTTGGATATGATCCCATCTTTGTTCCCGAAGGGTTTGATAAAACATTTGCAGAATTAGGAAACGAAATAAAAAATAAAATTAGTCATCGTGCGTTAGCTATAAATAAGCTATGCGACTTCTTAAAAGAATATGACTATGAAAAAACTAATTTATAGTTTTCTCTTATTTTTAATAACACACTCTGCTTTTGCTCAAATGGCAATAGGAGAGTGGCAAGCCCATTTGGCATACAATAATGTTACCCAGACTGCACCAGCAGGAAATCTGATATATGCATTAAGTGACGGAGCTTTATTTTCATATAACAAAGAAGATCAAAGTATCCGTCTTTTTAGCAAAGTCAATATTTTAAGTGATAATAATATCAGCTATATAAAATATAGTAATTCACACAACACTCTTATTATTATATATAAGAATTCAAATATTGATCTTCTTATAAATGACAATATATATAATATTCCCGATTTTATGAATAAAATCATAAGTCAGGATAAAACAATTAATAGCATAAATATTTCAGGGGATTACGCATATCTTTCAACTAACTTCGGCATACTTATTCTTAATTTAAAAAAGAAAGAAATTACTAATACTTACGTCTTAAATAAAAAAGTATACGCTTCTGTCATCAAAGATAATGTACTCTATGCAGCCACTGAAAAAGGAGTATATTCAGGAAAAACAACAGATAATTTATTAGATAATAATAGCTGGATACAATTTAGTGAAACGGTATTTAATCAGCTTTTTCTATTTGAAAATAAACTTATTGGCAATCAATTAAATCAGGGTATTTATCAATATAATTATAGTTCCAGTACTTTTACTAAGTTAATAAACGGAGACTATGCATTTGCTGATTTATTTGATGAGAAATTAATTTCAGGTAATGCTAATTCAATTGTAATTTTTGATCATTACAACTCTTTTAAATATATGAATTTAGAAGATAGTTTCAGCCATTTATCATATTCTAAAAATGATAATTATTATTGGGGAAGTAATGGCGAAAAAGGATTAAACGGATACAAATTAAATAACGATAAACTGGAAAAAAGCATATCTTCCATTACCCCGGACAGCCCAAAAAGAAACCTTCCTTATTACATGACATTTACCAATAATCGTCTTCTTATATGCGGCGGAGGGATGAATTATATCAGATTAAATAATCCGGGAACCATCATGATGCTTGAAGATAATAACTGGTCTAGTTTTCAGGAAAAAGGGATAAAAGACATTACCGGGTTAGATTATAAAGATATAACTTCAGTTATTCAGGATCCTAATGATTCAGAACATCACTTTGCTACCTCAGGAGGAGAAGGAGTATATGAATTCAAAGACAAGAAATTCGTTAAGCTATACAGCATAAATAATAGTACACTCAAATCTATTTTACCTAATGAATCTTATCGGTTAAACTATGTAAGAACAAACGGATTGCAATATGATAAAAATCATAATTTGTGGATGGTTAATTCTTATGTTGATAACATTATTAATGTTTTAAAAGATGATGGAACCTGGATTAGTTTTAATCATCCTGAACTAAGTGGAAAACCTACATTTGAAAGAATTATATTCGATAAAAGAGGATGGGCCTGGGTTACTTCCATGAGATATGAACCAGGAGTATTTTGTTTTAATACAAATGGAACATTAGAAGATACCACAGATGATAAAACTAAGTTCATTGGATCCTTTGTTAATCAGGATGGAACTAACTTAGGAAAGTTAAATATACTATCTATTGCTGAGGATAAAAACGGTGCAATATGGATAGGAACAGAAAAAGGTCCTATAGTTATTAATAATCCCACAAAAATTTTCGATGATGATTTTTATTGTATCCAAATAAAAGTACCTCGTAACGATGGAACTAATTTGGCAGATTTTCTTTTAGATAACGAAAAGATAAATGCAATTTGTATTGATGGTGCTAACCGAAAATGGATAGGAACAGAAAATAACGGAATATTTTTATTAAGTGAGGATGGATTAGAGACAATTCATCACTTTTCAACAAGTAACAGTCCTTTATTATCTAATAAAATTCAGTCTTTGGTTATAAACCCAAATACCGGTGAATTATATATTGGGACAGATCAAGGGTTAATATCTTATATGAGTGATGCCACAGAAGGAGGAAATAGCTTCTCAGAAAGCGCTCATGCATATCCTAATCCTGTTAAACCAGATTATACTGGTGTAATTACCGTAACTGGTTTAATACGTGATAGCGACGTTAAGATCACTGATATTAATGGAAACCTTATTTATGCAGGAACTTCAGTAGGCGGACAATTCACATGGAATGGAGCAAATTCAAAAGGTAAAAGAGTTGCATCGGGCATATATCTTGTTCTAGCCGCCGATTCGGAAGGAAAAGAAGGTATTGCTACCAAAATATTAGTTATAAAATAATCCATCCTTTAATAAATGAGCAAAGCTCTGTTGATAACATGTTAATATCAACAGAGCTTTGCTCATTTAAAGAATATACTGAAAGTTACAAACCTAATTTTTCAGATATATCAAGCATCTTTTTTATTGGTTTAACTGCTTCTTTTGCGATAGCTTCATCTACCTCAATAGTTGGCCATTCATATTTTAAGCAATTATAAAGCTTTTCTAGCGAGTTTAAGCGCATGAAGTTACACTCGTTGCATGCACAGGTACTATCGTTGGGAGGAGCAGGGATAAAGGTCTTTTCAGGGCATTGTTTCTTCATCTCATGAATAACTCCAGACTCAGTAGCCACAATGAAGTTCTTTTTATCCGATTTAACAGCAAATTTTAATATAGCAGCAGTTGATCCTACGAAGTCTGCAACTTTTAATACAGCACCTTTGCATTCAGGATGGGCAAGAATAACAGCATCAGGATACTGCTTCTTCAGCTCAACAATCTTTTCAACAGAAAACTGTTCATGAACATGACAAGCACCATCCCATAATAACATACTTCTGCCTGTGATAGAATTGATATAATTGCCCAGATTTCTGTCTGGACCAAAAATTAGCTTTTCATCTTTAGGGAAACTATCAACAATCTGTTTTGCATTAGTAGAAGTAACTACTATATCGGTTACAGCTTTAACAGCAGCTGTAGTATTAACGTAAGAAATAACAGTATGGTCAGGATGCTCATTCACAAACTGTGCAAACTTATCAGCCGGACAGCTATCAGCCAATGAACAACCAGCATTTAAATCAGGTACCAGAACCATTTTGTCTGGACAAAGAATTTTAGCTGTTTCTCCCATGAAATGAACACCACAAAGAACAATTATATCAGCTTCCGTTTTTGCAGCCCATTGAGCAAGAGCTAAACTATCTCCTACATAATCAGCTATATCTTGTATATCGCCTGTTTGGTAATAGTGAGCCAGAATCACAGCATTCTTTTCTTTCTTCAAAGAATCAATAGCAGATTTAATATCTATTGCTTTGTCAATAGGTTCATCTACAAATCCTTTTTTCAACCATTCTTCTTTAATCATATTATTTATATTTTATTTTCTATTGCTTATTTAAAAATCTAATAATAGATATAATAGCCTGTTAATAGTGTTGGTAAATAAATCATTATTTACTTGTTTTTAAAGTTGTTAGTCTCATTAATAAAGTTCTTACGAGATTATAAACAGACTAAAATTAATTTCAAGTATTGATTATTAGATATATATATAGAATTTCTTATTATAATGAACAGCTTGTTAATATGTTGCAAAGTTAAGAACTTTATAAGAAATTGCTTCTACTATCAGAGCAAAAAGATGTTTAAATAGGTATATAAACTTTTAGTTAACTTATTTGGAATGTTCATATTGTATAGAGCATAAATGTTTTTATCAAATATCCTAATATTATTTATAGAAATGTTTACTCTATGTTTTGACAGGTTTTAAACGGTTATGAACAGTGTATTGTGAATTGTTATTATCTTTGCATCGAAATAAATAATAATCAGTATGCGCAAATTAAAAATAACTGAGCTTAACCGTATAAATGCTGAAGAATTTAAAGAAGCTAAGAAATTACCTCTAATAGTTGTTTTAGATGAGATAAGAAGTCTGCATAATATAGGGTCTGTATTCCGTACTTCAGATGCTTTTAGGATAGAATCTATTTATTTATGTGGAATAACTGCTACACCACCGCATCCGGAATTGCATAAAACTGCCCTTGGTGCAGAATATACTGTTGATTGGAAATACTTTAAAAATACACTGGATGCTGTTGATAAGTTAAAGACTGAAGGATATATAGTATATTCTATAGAGCAAGCTGAAGGTAGTATCTTATTAAATGAATTACAATTAGATACTACTAAAAAGTATGCTATTATAATGGGGAATGAAGTAAAGGGGGTGCAACAGGAAGTTATTAACAACAGCGATGGTTGCATTGAAATTCCACAATATGGAACAAAGCATTCTTTAAACGTATCTGTTACAACTGGAATTGTAATATGGGATTTTTTTAAGAAACTAAATCTGACCGTTTTCGGCTAAAGTAATCACTCTTTCTGTTAAAGAGTCATCTTTTCCTGCATTATATTCTTTTTTAAGACTTACTCCAAACAAACTTGCAAAAGTCTGATAAAATCCTGCACGGAAACTACCCATAAAAACTTTAATTATTTCATAAGAGGATTGATTGCATTCTCTGTCAATCAGTTTTATGAGTAGTTTGCCTTGTGTATAAGAAAGTCTTTTGAGTTGGGCTGTATATTGATCTTTCAATCCTTTTTCCACTCTTTTTAAATGGGCTTTTTTTGCTTTTTCATTAGGCAGTGTTTGGATATATTCGTATGTTTCTATGATGGTATTATGAATCATAATAGAAAGAGGAACAATTTTTTTCACATTATAAACTAACCGATAGTAATCTTGCCATTCTTTTTGAGTTTTGAATTTTAGCGGAGGATAAATATATATGTTCCGTAGTTGTACAAAAGGTATGGTATCTCCTTGATATACGCAGGCTTCAACCCACTGTACGTCAGGCTTGGTTTGCAATTTCTGAGCTTTTCCTATGGAAAAACTAAATAGTGCAAAACATATAAATAATACTATTTTATATTCTCTTTTCACAGCTACAAAATTAGTGCATTAAATTTAAATCCGTATCATTTTCAGATAATATTTTTTGTCCATACTTGCAGGATGATATTTTTTAACTTACCTTCGGCGCCTGTTATATATTTTTTATAGTAACCTTAAAATTAATTTATGAAATACATCTCATTAAGCGCTCTTTTATTAATTTTTATATTTGTTCCGTTTAATACTTGTAAAGCTTTTGATTCTGATAAATTTATTAATTCCCGTGCCTATTCAATGGGAAATACTTCATCGGTATTACCGGGGTTTACAAATCCTGCATCTTATGGTTTCCTCTCTTGCCGTTCTTTTTCATTAGAGTATATGAACAGATATGGAATTAAAGAATTATCATCTTTCGCAGGAATAGTAAATTACCCAAATCAGTATTTAAATGCAGGGGCGTATATCTCCCGATATGGCTTTGATGCATATAATGAGACGTTACTAAGTCTGAATTTTTATAAAAAGCTATCTCAAATAATCAGTTTAGGGGTTAGAATGAATTATTTAGGAATACATTATTCAGATAAAGAGCCTGATGCAGGTAATTTTACTGGTGATGTAGGACTGTTAATGCATCCTGCAGATAATCTTAATCTTTCTTTTCTGATAACAAATCCTTTGAGAACGGAGATTCAAATGGGAGAGGAGAGTACTCAACTTCCTAATGTGCTTACTATGGGTATAAGTTATCAACCGGAAGATGTGTTTTTATTAACAGCTGAAATTGAAAAGGATTTTGCTCTTCCTGTAATTTATAAATTTGGTATGGAATACACCCCAATTAAAGAGTTTTCTGTTCGGGCAGGAATGTGGAAAAAGCCTTTTACACCAAGCTTTGGAATAGGATTGAACATTAATCCTTTCATTATTAATCTGGCTTTCAGCAGTCATCCTACTCTGGGTTTTAATTCTTGCTGTGCATTACAATTTAATTTTTAGAGAATGAAGTTACGAAGAAAAGCCTTCTCTATTTGTTTTATTTTATTTTTATTCCATACTCCTCTTTTTGCACAGACTGATACACCTTCAGAATGGGAAGATCTGACAGAACAATTATCGTCAGACAGTGATGAGGAAGAAAAGGACTGGACGAATAACCTGGAAGATCTGGATTATCTAAAGGAAAATCCTTTGAATCTAAACATAATAACTAAGGAACAATTGGAACGATTCCCTTTTTTAACGGATTTACAAATTGAACATTTACTTTATTATTTATATGTTTCCGGCCCTATAAAAACTATTTATGAACTTCAATTGGTTGAGGATTTCGACAGGCAGACTATTCAGTATTTGCTTCCTTTTATTTATGTTGGAGAAGCTGAAAAGAAAAGTACTTTACCACGATGGAAAGATATTTGGAAGTATGGAGAGCATGAGTTTATTACTCGTTTTGATGTTCCCTTATATCGTAAAGAAGGTTATCGTCAGCACTCAGATAGTTTATTAACCGCTGATGTTAATAAGCAGTTCATAGGTAGTTCATACTATAATTCCATTAGATATGGATTTCATTATAAAGATCTGTTATACTGTGGTATAACGGCAGAAAAAGACTGTGGAGAACCTTTTATGAGAGCGGTTAATAAGTATGGATACGATTACTATTCATTCTATTTTCTGGCACATGATTTAGGTAAAATCAAGACTTTGGCTTTAGGAAATTACCGAATGAGTTTTGGACAAGGATTGGTTCTTAGCAGTGACTATACTTTAGGCAAGAGTTCCACCATTGCCACAATGGGATATAAATCCACAGGAATAAAAAAACACTCCTCTACGGATGAGTATAATTACTTTCAAGGAGCAGCCGCTACTTATAAAGATAAGGATTTTACTTTTACCGGTTTTTATTCACACAGGAATTTAGACGGAATAGTAACTGATGGTGTGCTTACTTCCATCAAACGTGATGGTTTGCATCGTATTCCACGTGAAATTGAGCGGGAAAATGTTGCTAGCATTCAGTTAATTGGAGGGAATATAGGTTATTCCTATCATAATCTTAAAATGGGTTTCACCGGTGTTTATTACTTTTTTGATAAAAACTATATTCCTGAATCAAAGCCTTACAATTATTATAATCTCAAAGGAAAGGAGTTTTATAATTTAGGTGTTGATTATAAATATAGATGGAATAAACTATATTTATTTGGTGAAACGGCTGCTGGAAAAGGCGGAGGTATAGCTACTCTCAACACCATTAGTTTTTCTCCGATAGCCGGCTATCAGCTTCTTTTTTTGCAACGGTATTATACAAAAGATTACCGTGCGTTGTATGCTCGTTCTGTTTCCGAAGGAAGCAGTGTACAAAATGAAAACGGATGTTATTTAGGCATTGAAGCTAAACCAATTAAGTATTGGAAACTGTTTGCTTATGCTGATTTCTTTCATTTTCCTTGGTTGAAATATGGAGTGGATCGGCCTTCATCAGGATTTGATGGTCTTTTTCAAGCCACTTATATGCCTAAAACAAATCTTACCATGCTTTTCAGGTATAGGTATAAGTCAAAGGATAAGAATTATACTCCAGAAGGATCGGACGTAAAAGGGGTGCGTCCTTATATTCAGCAGAAAGTTCATTATCAGATAGGTTATTTATTGCAGGAAAATCTTTCTTTTAAGATCACTGCCGATTGGGTTTGGATTAATCCAGAAGGAGTAAAAGCTGAACACGGATTTATGCTTCTGAATAACTTCTCATACAAATTTAAAAGTCTTCCGCTTCGTTTCGATATTTATTATGGTATGTTTGATACAGATGATTATGCTGCTCGTATATCTTCTTATGAACATGGTCTGCTTTATGCCTTTTCCATGCCCTCTTTCTATGGGAAGGGAGTGCGCTTTGCCTTTAATTCACGGTATGATTTTAACAGGAATTTGATGATAATGGCAAAGTTTGGACAAACCCGATATACAGATCGAAACGTTATTGGTTCTGGATTGGAAACAATTAACGGCGATACTAAAACAGATCTTAATATACAGTTACGCTGGAAGTTTTAAATAAAAATTAGTCTGTTTCCCATCTGTAACTGTTATATTTGTGGCAATTTTTAAAAACAAATATCATGTCTACTGTTCTTTTTCCTTCACCGATTTTTGGCCCTGTTCATTCTCGCCGTCTCGGTGTTTCTTTAGGAATTAATCTTTTACCTTCCGACGGGAAGGTTTGTTCTTTCGATTGCATTTACTGTGAATGTGGATTAAATGCAGAGCATCGTTCTGGTTTGTCGTTACCTACCCGGGAAGAAGTGCGTACCGAATTGGAAAATAAATTGAAAGATATGCAGATAAATGGTCCGGTACCCGATGTACTTACCTTTGCCGGAAATGGTGAACCTACTGCTCATCCACATTTTTCTGAAATTATTGATGATACTATAGCATTGCGTGATTATTATTTCCCGAAAGCCAAGGTAAGCGTACTTAGTAATTCTACTTTTATTAATCGCCCAAAGGTATTTGATGCATTGATGAAGGTTGATAACAACATATTAAAACTGGATACAGTCAATGAAGAGTATATTAAGATGGTGGACCGTCCGGCGGGGAATTATAAGTTAGATGAAATTACAGACCGTCTGAAAGCATTTAAAGGGCACGTAATTATTCAGACTATGTTTATGAAGGGAACTTGCTATGGAGAAAGTGTTGATAACACAGGAGATGAATATGTGCTTCCCTGGCTTGAAACAGTTAAGTCAATAGCTCCTTCTCAAGTGATGATTTATACGATTGACCGCGATACACCAGATAAACATCTTCTTAAGGCAACGCATCAGGAACTGAACCGCATTCTTGAGATGATTGAGGCGAATGGTATCTCTGCCACTGCTTCATACTAAGCTAAAATATCTTTAATAGTTTAAGAATAAAACTAGAGCTTTTTAAATAAAGTAGCAGAGTAAAAATTATAAAGGTGTATAATAAACATATATTTATTGTACACCTTTATGTAAGCTATCGGGTTATATTTGCTTAGGTACGGTTATTATTTACTTATAATTTCTTCTGCCCGTGCTAAAGCAATATTAATGTGACTGCAGATATTATCTTTTCCTAATAGATCATTAAAGCCTGATTTTTCAAGAACCCCGTGTACTTTCTCATTTACACCTGAAAGAATGATCTGAACATTTGATTTTTTCGACATCCGGCAAAGGCTTGTCAGATTATGAATGCCGGTAGAATCAATAAAAGGAACCTTACGCATTCTGATAATACGAATTTTAGGATGATCATCAAGTTGTACCATTTGTTCTTCAAACTTATTGGCTATACCAAAGAAAAAAGGACCTTCAATTTCATAAACCTCAACTCCTTCAGGAATCTTAAGTGGTTCTTCATTTATTGCAATATCTATATCGGCATTTGGGTCAATCTCTTCAGTAATAACAGATAAGTTTGTGGTCTCTGCAACACGCCTCATAAAGAGAAGACAGGCGATAACAATACCTACTTCTATTGCAACAGTTAAGTCGAATATAACTGTAAGGAAGAAAGTGATTAATAATACGGCAATATCCGATTTTGGATATCTCATTAATGACCGGAAGGTTCTCCATTCACTCATATTATAGGATACTATAACCAGTACCCCGGCAAGACAAGCCATAGGAATATGTTTTGTAAGAGGACCTAAGCAAATTAAAATAAGAAAAAGTACCACTGCGTGAATTATACCGGCTACCGGACTCTTTCCTCCGTTATTGATATTTGTCATTGTTCGGGCAATAGCTCCAGTTGCAGGAATACCTCCAAATAAAGGAGTAATTAAATTGGCAGCACCCTGAGCAATCAATTCCTGATTGGAGTTATGTTTATCGCCAGTTACACCATCAGCAACAGTGGCAGAGAGTAATGATTCAATGGCACCCAATATAGCAATAGTCATTGCAGCTGGAAAAAGTCCTTTCATTACTTCCCATGACATAGCCGGAACTTCTGCTTTAGGTAATGATGCATTTATAGTAAAACGATCTCCAATAGTTTCAATTGAGGTAATTCCGGCATACGTTCTCAATATATAAGCCAGAACCGTTAACAGAATAATGGCAACTAGTGAACCAGGAATCTTTTTAGAAATTTTTGGTGTATAGATTATTATAAGAATACTTAGTAAACCTATAACGGTAGGCCATAAACTAACTGTTGAAAAGTTTTGGAAGTATGCTATCCACTTTGAAATAAAGTCGGCGGGAACAATGTGCATACTCAATCCAAATAAATCTTTTATCTGTGTTGTGAAAATAGTCACCGCAATACCGCTGGTAAAGCCTACTACGATGGGATAAGGAATGTACTTGATAATTGTTCCTAATTTAAATACTCCCAGAGCAATCAGCAATACTCCAGCCATAAGGGTAGCAACAATCAGTCCTTGTTCTCCGTAATGCTGGATAATTCCGTAGACAATAACAATGAAAGCTCCGGTAGGTCCACCAATCTGAACTTTACTTCCGCCTAAAAATGAAATTATAAAACCGGCAATAATTGCTGTGATAATACCTTTTTCAGGTGAAACACCAGAGGCAATACCAAAAGCAATGGCTAAGGGGAGTGCTACGATGCCGACAATAATTCCAGCCATCAAATCTGAAAGGAATGTTTCCTTAGAGTAGTTTCTCAAAGAAGAATAAAGCTTTGGTTTGAATTCAAACGTTTTCATTTATATATGATATGTATAGTTAATTTCGCTAAATAGTTAACTAATTAAGTAAGAGATTGCAAAAGTACATAAAAAATGTGAATAGAGGTGTTATGAAACATAATTTTTGAATGAGTAAACTTTTTATTTGACTTTTAATAGCATTCTATATTATAGAAAAATTTAGTTATCGAACAAAAAATGTATATTTGTGTTTTAACTAAGAATTCTGAATATCGTTTCATTATCTTTAATAATAATATTATGACTAAAAGTATTAAAGGAACTCAAACAGAGAAAAATTTAATGCATTCTTTTGCTGGTGAATCTCAGGCAAGAATGCGCTACACTTATTTTGCAAGTGCGGCAAAGAAAGAAGGATTTGAACAGATTGCAGCGATCTTTACCGAGACAGCTGATCAGGAAAAGGAACATGCTAAACGTATGTTTAAGTATCTGGAAGGAGGAATGGTAGAAATAACCACCAGCTTTCCTGCCGGAGTAATAGGCAGAACTATAGATAACTTGCAAGCCGCAGCTGCTGGAGAACATGAAGAATGGTCTTCACTTTATCCGGAATTTGCTGATATTGCCGAAAAAGAGGGTTTCTACGAAATTGCAGCCATGTATCGTAACATTGCCGTTGCTGAAAAAGCTCATGATGAAAGATATAGTTCTTTCGTAAAGAATATTGAGACTGCTTCTGTTTTTGCAAAAGAAGATGAAGTGGTATGGCAATGTCGTAATTGTGGATATATCCATGTTGGCAAGGAAGCTCCCGAAGTTTGTCCAGCTTGTTTGCATCCCCAAGCTCATTTTGAAGTAAAGAAAGAGAATTATTGATTAAAAATTTGATTATATAAAGGGTTGGGTACAGAACTCATCCCTTTATTTTTTTGATCTAAAAAGTTTTACCGGACAGCAATATTTCTTTTTTTATTTTGCTCTTCTCACAATTTCCAGTAATACTTGTTCTTCGTTTTCCCAGCAATACTCTTTGGATAATTCATTTAAACGTTGTTTATAAGTAGATTTATCTTCCCATTCTGTAAGCATTTCAAGAATTATCTTAGCCAGATATTCAGGTTCGTAGTGAGATATTAGTTTGCCTGTATGATAAGGCTCTACTATACGTGCAATCTCGGGGAAGTTTGATGCCAGAACAGGCACTCCGTACTTCATGTAATCGAATACTCGGTTGGGTAAAGAGTAGTAGTAGCTTAATCCCATATTTTCCAGGAGAATAAATCCCAGATCGGCTAATGCAGTATATTGATTAAGTTCCTCAAAAGGAAGTCTTCCGGTGAAAATAATTCTGTCTTCCAGTTGCTTTTCCTTAGCAAGAGTCTGAATGTTTTTTAATAAATCTCCGTCTCCACAGATGCAAAGCACGCAATTGCTGACATAGGGCATGGCATTGATTATCCATTCCAAACCGCGCCCCACGTTCACAGCTCCTTGGTATAACAGTAACTTTTTTCCTTCAAGCGAAGGCAGAGCTTTCAACGCTTTCCTTTGATTGTTATTTATCGTAGTGTTGTTATCTGTTTTATTGGGAATGTTGCGGACAATACCCATTGTAATCCCATATTTCTTCTTGTAATGTTCTGCTATGGATTCGCAAACAGTATAGGAATATTTCAGGTGAGGGAAGATGATATCCTCAATCTTTTCCCATATTTTCTTTATGTGGGGACGTTTTACCAGTTCGGGTAATTCGGGGAAGAGCTCGTGTGCATCGAAAATCAAGGGAACTCTGCACAGCTTACTAACTATGAAATTGGCTGGCAAGGCATCAGTGTCGTTACAAAGCAGTATGTTTTTGCGCTTAAAGAACAGTACAAACAGCAAGCGAAGGTTATACTCCAGATAAAAAATAAATCTTTTTTTGAAAAACAGGTTAAAGCGGTAGGTCTGATAAGGTCTTTTTAATGGAGTGTGGCCCTTTTTTATACAGCCAATCAAGAGTACATCATATCCGTTCTTTTGCAACGATGCCGAAACTTTACCAACCCTTTGGTCAGTAATAAGGTCGTTTGTCACAGATATAAGGACGCGTTTGTTAATGTTCCGGGGCATATTATTAGATTCTTGTACAAAAGAAAACAATCTTTTGTACAAAACAATTAATTGTTTTGTACAAGGATTTATTTATTATTCACCGGTTATTTGCAAAATTCCTCCAATCTTTCAGAATGCAAGGTTATTGCTTTTTATAATCCATCTTTAGGCTTTTACAAATCCAGTTTATCCCCGCAAACTTATTTCTTTGCGTGAGGATAATCTATGGTGTAATGCAAACCACGGCTCTCTTTGCGTTCCATAGCCTGTCGCATGATAAGATAACCTGTATTTACCATGTTTCTGAGCTCACATATTTCTTTTGATGCTTTTGAACGTTTGAACAAGCTTTCAGTCTCCTCATAAATAATATCAAGGCGGTCCCATGCACGTTTCAAACGGAGATCAGAACGAACAATACCCACATAGGTGCTCATAATCTGGCCCACTTCCTTGGCGCTTTGAGTAATAAGTACCATCTCTTCCGGTGAACGGGTTCCTTCGTCGTTCCATTCAGGAATTTCCTCATTATAGGTATACTGATCAATAACGTTCAGACTGTGTTTTGCTGCGGCATCGGCATATACAACAGCTTCAATAAGTGAGTTTGATGCAAGACGGTTTCCACCATGTAAGCCAGTGCATGAACATTCTCCAACGGCATAAAGTCTGTCAATTGATGAACAAGCATCAAGATCTACCTTGATACCACCACATAAGTAGTGAGCTGCCGGAGCAACAGGAATATAATCTTTGGTAATGTCAATGCCCAGACTGAGGCACTTTTCGTATATATTGGGGAAATGTTTCTTGGTTTCTTCCGGGTCTTTATGAGTAACATCCAGATAAACATGGTCATCTCCACGGTTTTTCATCTCGTTGTCGATGGCTCTTGCCACGATATCACGCGGGGCAAGGGACAGGCGTTCGTCATATTTCTGCATAAACTCTTTTCCGTCCATGGTACGAAGTACCCCTCCGTAGCCTCTCATCGCTTCAGTAATGAGGAATGAAGGGCGATCTCCCGGGTGATAAAGAGCAGTTGGGTGGAATTGGATGAACTCCATCTCTTTTACCGTTCCTTTTGCTCGGTAAACCATTGCAATACCGTCTCCGGTTGCCACCAATGGATTGGTTGTAGTTTGATAAACAGCTCCTACACCGCCGGTAGCCATTAAAGTAACTTTGGCCAGATATGTATCTACCTTACCTGTTTTTTGATCTAATATATAAGCTCCGTAGCATTTAATGTCTGGAGTCTGGCGGGTAACCGTTACTCCCAAATGGTGCTGCGTAAGAATTTCAATAGCAAAATGATTTTCGAAAACCGTAATGTTGGGATGTTGTTGCACAGCCTGAATAAGGCTATCCTGAATTTCTGCACCTGTGTTGTCTTTGTGGTGAAGTATACGGAATTCAGAGTGACCGCCTTCACGGTGAAGATCAAAATCTCCCTTTTCAGTTTTATCAAAGTTCACTCCCCAGCTAATCAGTTCCTTTATCTGAGCCGGAGCCTCTCTAACCACTTTTTCAACAGCCGCTCGATTGCTGATCCAATCGCCGGCAATCATTGTGTCTTCAATATGTTTCTCGAAATTATCTACTAGTGTGTTTGTTACGGAAGCAACCCCTCCTTGTGCAAAATAGGTGTTTGCTTCTTCCAATGTGGTCTTACAAACAAGTGCGACCTTACCTTTGTGTGCCACTTTAAGGGCAAAACTCATACCGGCAATACCTGAACCGATTACTAAGAAATCAAACTTCTTAATCATAACTGTATATGTTTAGAGAATACAAAGCTACAAAATAACTTTTTTAATTGTACTTTTCCCGCTCAATAATTAATAAATTTAGTAAATTGCGGCCTCAATAGTTTACAATATGAATAGAATATATCATGCACGGATAGTCTGGTATCATTATCTGTATATCATTTTGTTACTGGCAATGTTAGTTGTTATTTTTATGGGTAGAAACTTTATTTTCGGGGGCTTATATATTTTGTTTCTGGTTTATATGATTGATAAGATAATTTATACGGTTTATACAGTAACTCCTGATCACACTCTTATTATTTCCAAGGGAAGGTTTTCCAGAAAGAAAGTTATTCCTATTGACGAAATAGCTTTAATTGACGAAATGTTTATGTTGAAGATTGCCGGGATAGCTGTAACAAAGTTCATATTGATTAAACACGATAACAGATACTATTCTTTGCTTCCAGATAGGCAAACGGAATTATTAGAGTTATTGAAAGAATAAAGAATAAACCTATTTATTGACAAAGCTATGAAATATGATGTAATTATTATAGGAGGAGGGCCTGCCGGATATACGGCTGCCGAAGCTGCAGGAAAGGCTGGATTAAGTGTGGCTCTTTTTGAAAAGCAAAACTTAGGTGGAGTATGTCTGAACGAAGGTTGTATTCCTACCAAGACTTTGCTTTATTCCGCAAAAGTATATGATTATGCACGCCATGCTTCAAAATATGCAGTTACGGTTCCTGAGGTTTCTTTTGATCTTCCAAAGATTATAGCCCGTAAATCCAAAGTGGTGCGTAAACTTGTGCTGGGTGTAAAGTCTAAGTTGACAAGTAATAATGTTATCATAATAGCAGGGCAAGGCACCATAGTCAATAAGAATGCCGTGCAATGTAACGGTGAAAATTATGAATGCGATAAGCTGATTATTTGTACCGGTTCCGAAACTTTTGTTCCTCCCATCCCGGGTGTAGATCATATCTCTTACTGGACTCATCGCGATGCATTAGCCAACAAAGATCTTCCTTCCTCATTGGTCGTTATCGGTGGTGGAGTTATCGGAATGGAGTTTGCTTCTTTCTTCAATAGCCTTGGAGTAGAAGTTACAGTTATTGAGATGCTCGACGAGATACTTGGTGGAATGGACAAGGAACTCTCCGCATTACTTAGAACTGATTATGCCAAAAAAGGAATTAAGTTTATGTTGAGTACCAAAGTCACAGCTTTTGAAAATGCAGAGCAAGGAACAGTTATTTCATTTGAAAACAGTGAAGGCAGTGGAACTCTTGTAGCCGAAAAGCTGTTGATGAGCGTTGGTCGCCGACCGGTGACCGAAGGTTTCGGTTTGGAAAATCTTTCTCTGGAGAGAACAGAACGCAGATGCATAAAAGTAGACGAACACATGCAATCTTCTCGCGAAGGAGTTTATGTGTGTGGCGATCTCACAGGCTTTTCTCTTCTTGCACATACTGCCGTTCGTGAAGCCGAGGTTGCTGTTCATCATATTCTTGGCAATGAAGATAGAATGAGTTACAAAGCAATACCGGGTGTGGTTTATACCAATCCTGAAATAGCCGGAGTGGGACAGACTGAAGAAAGTCTGCTTTCGGAAGGAGTTGCTTATAAAACGATAAAACTTCCAATGGCTTTTTCCGGAAGATTTGTTGCCGAAAATGAAGGAGTCAATGGTTTATGTAAGATGCTGGTTGGCGAGGACGATTCAATCCTTGGTGTTCATGTCTATGGAAATCCGGCTTCAGAGATTATAACCATTGCTGTGATGGCTGTGGAACTGGGATTAAAAACCGGGGAATGGAAGCGTATTGTTTTTCCTCATCCTACGGTAGGTGAAATATTTCGGGAGGCCTTATAATGAAACAAACTTTTTCCATATTATTCTTTATCATTTTATGTCCCATAACTTTAGTTGCTCAGCCGGGAATTAAGGAGAAGCTGGACAAACTTATGGAAGAGGAGATTCTGAAAACGTCTGAAGTTGGTATTTCCGTGTACGATCTTACGGATAATAAGCCGCTTTATACTTATCAGAATACTAAACTCTATCGTCCGGCTTCCGTTCAAAAGCTTATAACAGTAATTACCGGGCTCTCTGTTCTTGGTCCACACCACCATTTCTCAACCTCTCTTTACCATACTGGTGAGATACAAAACGGAACTTTAAATGGAGATCTGTATGTGCTAGGCGGGCTCGATTCTGAGTTTATTGATCCCAGCATGAATGGACTGGTGAGGATGCTTTGTCAGTCGGGCATAAAAAAAGTATCAGGAAAACTAATTGCAGATGTTTCAATGACAGATTCGCTTTATTGGGGTGCAGGTTGGTCATGGGATGACGCGCCCTATTATTTTCAGCCAAAGATTTCTCCGTTAATGTTTCAGAAGGGATATGTGGAAATATATGCAACTCCGGGCAAGAAAGGTTCGCAGGCAGAGCTTGTTTGTGTACCGGCTTCGTCCTATTACAACCTGAAAAACCAGACTGTCAGCAATAATACGGGAGTGAAAAGCCTTGATGTTACCCGTGACTGGATGAATAATAAGAATGATATTCTGGTAACGGGGAATGTAGAGACAACAAAGCGTGAACGGATCACAGTTGCAAATTCAGCCGATTTCTTTATGCACACCTTTACAGAAAGGGCTAAGGAGAAAGGCATTCTGTTTACTGATTATATGTATGGAGAACTTCCTAAAGATTCATCCGCCGTTTTCCTTGCTTGTCTTTCCCATCCATTTAGTCTGGTATTGCAACGGGCAATGAAGAATAGTGATAACCTTTCTGCAGAAGCAATTCTCTATAATACTGCCTCTAAAGAATCCGGGAAGAAACACTTAAGCCGTGAAGAGGGCGTGAAAGTTATCCAACGGGTTATCTCAGAACTGGGATTTAATCCTAAAGATTATAATATTGTGGACGGTTGCGGAGTTTCTCTATATAATTACGTGTCACCGGAACTTCTGGTTGCTTACCTGAAATATGCCTATTCACAAAAGCAGATATTTAATGAGCTATATCCGGCTCTTCCCATTGCAGGCGTTGATGGTACACTCGGTGGGCGGATGAAGCAAGGTAAAACGTATAAAAACGTGCATGCCAAAACTGGATCAGTAACAGGCGTTAGCTCATTGGCCGGTTATGCTAATGCATCTAACGGACATCTTATCGCTTTTTCAATTATAAACCAGAACGTAATGGAGAGTGCAAAGGCAAGAGCATTTCAAGATGAAGTGTGTGAATTGCTTTGCGAATAAGCTAACTCTGCTCTCATGATGAATTTTTATAGATAAAATCTCTGATTAAAAAGAAAAAAGGCTACTTTATTCATTATTATGATAAGCAGCCTTTTTTAATATAATTTTCTTTTTATTTTTCGTAATCAGCCCAGTTTACATTTTTCATATCTCCGGTCTTTGCTAATGCAGCATGGAAAGCAAGAGCTGCATCAATGCGGTGAGGAGTATGTCCTGTACCAGCTAATTTGATATAATCCCAAAGAAGTTGTTTGTAATCAGGGTGTACACAGTTTTCAATGATAGTCTGTGCTTTCTGAACAGGACTTTTACCTCTAAGATCGGCTACTCCTAGTTCAGTAATAAGAATATTTACGGAATGTTCGCTGTGATCCTGGTGAGATACCATCGGAACAATAGCGCTGATATTTCCTCCCTTAGCAACAGATGGACAAGTAAATATTGACATGTAGGCGTTGCGGGTAAAGTCCCCCGAACCTCCAATACCATTCATCATCTTTACTCCGCTAATGTGAGTAGAGTTTATATTACCATAAATATCCGCTTCAATAGCTGTGTTGATGCTTATCACTCCTAATCGGCGGATAACTTCAGGATTATTTGAAATCTCAGCCGGACGCATAACAATTTTGTCCTTGAAGAAATCTATATTATTATAAATAGTTTGAAGGCATTCGTCAGTAACAGTCAAGGAACAGCAGCTTCCGAACTTGATTCTTCCTTGCAACATTAAATCAATAACAGAATCCTGAATAACTTCTGTATACATCTCAAATGCGGGAACATCCTTATCTTGTCCCAAAGCTCCTAACACAGCGTTAGCTACATTACCTACACCCGACTGAAGTGGAAGGAAAGTAGAAGGTATGCGGCCGGATTTCAGTTCACGTGCCAGGAAGGATGCTACATTAGCACCAATCTGAGTAGTTATTTCGTCAGCATCTACAAATCCACGTGCTTCGTCAGGGGTGTTAGTTTCAACAATTCCCACTATTTTTGCCGGATCAACTTGTACGTATGGAAGGCCAATGCGGGTTGAAGGAGTATAAACAGCTATCTCTCTTCTGTAAGGAGGATCTAAAGGTTCATACATATCATGCATTCCCATTAAGCCTTTGCTGTGATGGCTGTTTAGCTCAATAATAATTTTATCGGCCAGGCGGCAGAACGTAGGAACATTTCCACCAGCGGTGGTCAGATATATTTTGCCGTCCTGAGTCACTTCGCAAGCTTCAATAATGGCTACATTTACTTTTCCCATGAAACCATAGCGAACCTGTTGTGCCATTTCAGAAAGATGAAGGTCCTGATATTCAACCTGACCATTATTAATGGCAGTTCTCATAGACTTGTTCGTTTGGTAGGGTGCACGGAATCTGATGGCATTAGCACGAGTTAGTGCGCCGTCAAGAGAATCTCCTGAGGATGCTCCGGTAAGTACTCCAATCTTGAAAGGATTGCCTTTGGCGTGTTCAGCTATTGCTCTTTCTGCCAATGCGGGTGGGATAACTTTGGGAGCTCCTGCTGGTGTAAATCCACTGAAACCAACATTATCTCCATCTTTAACGAAGCTTGCAGCTTCTTCTGCGGTAATAAACTTTAATGACATAGTTTTCAAATAGTATAATTTCGAATTAAAATTAATTTCTTTTTTTTAGTATTTTCTTTGGATTATCTCTGAATAGATTATTGCCTTGCGCACCTCTTCTATCGAGTTGAGTTGAATCTCCGGTTCGTAATCTGAATGCTCATCTATATTTTGAGCTTTGATTTGCTCTTTGTTATTTGTTTCCACTACTGACTTATTTTTTCTATTCAGATCTGAATGGATTGTTTGGGGGTGAATGGACACAACGACAGGTTCTTGCTTTACTGGCTGAACTTCTTCTTCGCTTTCCTTAAACCATTTTTCCCAATCTCCGGGAAGTGAGCTTGTCTTTTTATTTTCTGTTGGATCTAAAACAGGTTTTTTGTTTTTTGGATTTCCATCAGCTTTTTCTTGATTTCGAATCTTGTTTATTATAGCTACAATAACAGCAATAATAACAATTATATATTGAAGAGTATCTTTCATGGGTTAGCTAATAAATTGTCTGCCAAAGATATGAATTTAAATTGATAGAAAATAGCAATCTGTACGAAAAAAGGGTGCCTTTACACTTCCCCTTGGTATTATTTAACCTAAACCTTAACAAAGTATTATCATTCGCTGCCTCTTGGTGTAATTTAGTAGAACCAATATTTATAGACTGTAACTATTTGAAATAGAAAGAATGCATACTTAACAATAATTATATTGAATTCTTATAAAATGTAAGTTTATGCGCTTTTTTTGATGCAATTCACCGCTAATTTAGTAAAGAACATCTATCTTTGCAATCCGAATTTAAAATTAAAAGATTATGGATGAATTAACAGGAGTAGACTTTAAATCTGCAACTGCTTTGGAAAACAAGAAATTGTTTATCGAAACGTACGGCTGTCAGATGAACGTGGCAGATAGTGAAGTAATTGCATCGGTTATGAAGATGGCTGGGTATTCTGCGTGTGAAACCTTGGACGAGGCTGATGCTGTGTTTATGAATACCTGCTCAATCCGAGACAATGCGGAACAGAAGATTTTGAATCGTCTGGAGTTCTTTTATTCGTTAAAGAGGAAAAAGAAAAACCTGATTGTTGGTGTACTGGGATGTATGGCCGAAAGGGTGAAAGATGATCTGATTGAAAATCATCATGTTGATCTTGTTGTAGGACCGGATGCTTATCTTACTTTACCGGAATTGGTTGCCTCTGTAGAAGCTGGTGAGAAAGCTATGAATGTAGAACTTTCTACTACAGAAACCTATCGCGATGTAATCCCTTCCCGTATTTGTGGAAATCATATTTCCGGTTTTGTTTCTATTATGCGAGGATGCAATAATTTCTGTACTTACTGCATTGTGCCTTACACCCGTGGTCGTGAGCGCAGTAGGGATGTGGAAAGCATTCTTAATGAAGTAAATGATTTAGCATTAAAGGGGTATAAGGAAGTTACTCTTTTGGGACAAAATGTGAACTCGTACTGCTTTGAAAAAGATGGTAAGGAAATTACTTTCCCTGCTTTACTTCGCACAGTTGCCGAAGCTGTTCCTGGCATACGTGTTCGTTTCACAACTTCTCATCCGAAAGATATGAGTGATGAAACTCTGGAAGTGATTGCTCAGGTTCCAAATGTGTGTAAGCATATTCATTTGCCTGTTCAAAGTGGAAGTTCAAGAATCCTGAATTTAATGAACCGAAAGTATACCCGCGAATGGTATCTTGAAAGAGTAGCTGCCATCAAACGAATTATTCCTGATTGTGGATTGTCTACTGACATATTCTCTGGATTCCACTCCGAAACAGATGAAGATCATCAGGAATCTCTGTCTCTTATGAGAGCTTGTGGATACGATTCTGCATTTATGTTTAAATACTCAGAAAGACCGGGAACTTACGCATCTAAACATTTAGAAGATAATGTGCCTGAAGAGGTAAAAGTGGCTCGTTTGAGTGAAATCATCGAATTACAAAATAAATTATCTGCTGAAAGTAATAAACGTTGTATTGGTAAAACCTACGAGGTCTTGGTAGAAGGCGTTTCCAAACGCTCGCGTGAACAGCTTTTTGGTAGAACAGAACAAAATCGTGTGGTGGTTTTTGATAAGGGAGGCCATAAGATTGGTGACTTTGTCAAGGTTACAATTAACGATGCAAGCTCTGCAACATTAAAAGGAATGCTTGTATAATCATAAAATATATGTACAATTAGGCGTGTGTAGTTTTGATAATGTAGAAGCTGAATTTGATCTTCATGTTGATCTAATGAAAAGAATATCAGTTATTTAAGACATCTTTGCTTTTTTGATCACTTTTTCTTCTAAAAACAGAAAAACAAAAGGTTGTTTTTAGGGGGGTGCAAAGGGTGTCTCTTCTGAAACCCTTTGTAGATGGGGGTGCTAAATTTTATGCAGAGACATATAAAAGAACTATTTAATCTATATTTGTCACACACTGTGAATAATGTATACAAAATGAAAGTCGGTAATCAATAACCTTCTTAAGGCATTTGGTTATCGGCTTTTTCTGTTCTTGCTTGTTTGCAAAGTCGCTGGATGGAATTACTAATTTAATTCTTTAGCCAATCCTCATAAACAGAGAAATAATCTTTCACACAACTCTATTTTTAAGTAGCCGGTGAATTTTAGCTGGATATTCATGCTTCAAAAAACAATCAACTCTTATAAATCAGAAGATTTAAGAGCTAATCCATTGTATTATTGGCAATAATTCCTACCTTTGTGCAGTTTAAATAGTAGGGATTGACTTATGAGCCCAATGAATTTCACTCACATTCTGACACAAACTGTTGATGAGCTTTCGGAAAGCGAATCATATAAAGGTTTAATGCACCAGCATAAAGACGGAGAACCACTGCCTTCGGCTAAAATACTGCAAGATATTATTGAGCTTTCACGAGCAATTCTTTTTCCTGGTTATTTCGGAAACTCAACGATAAACAGCCGTACAATCAATTATCACATAGGAGTAAATATAGAAAAGCTATTTGGTTTGCTGACAAAGCAAATTATGGCAGGTCTTTGTTTTAGTTCCTCTGAAGAGTGTGAAGAGGATACGGAAGTGAAACATGAAAAAGCTGCAAAACTTGCTGCTCAGCTTATTGGTAAGTTCCCTCAATTGCGCCGTATATTGGCTACAGATGTGGAAGCTGCATATAATGGAGATCCGGCTGCACAAAGTTTTGGAGAAGTGATTTGCTGTTATCCTGCTATTAAAGCAATCACAAATTATAGAATCGCGCATGAATTGGTAAAGCTTGATGTGCCGTTGATTCCTCGCATCATTACAGAAATGGCACATTCTGAAACAGGTATTGATATCCATCCTGCTGCAGAAATAGGAACTCATTTCACTATTGATCATGGAACAGGTGTGGTAATCGGTGCAACCAGTATTATTGGCAAGAATGTGAAGCTCTATCAGGGTGTAACGCTTGGAGCCAAAAGTTTTCCTCTTGACGAAGAGGGGAATCCTATAAAAGGAATCTTGCGTCATCCAATCCTGGAAGACGATGTAATTGTCTATTCTAATGCTACTATTCTTGGACGCATCACTATTGGAAAAGGTGCTACCGTAGGCGGAAATATATGGGTTACTGAAGATGTGCCTGCAGGTGCAAGAATTGTACAAACAAAAGCAAAGAAATAATTTTAAATAATATATATGCAATTTGAACTCATAGCAAAAACTTTCCAAGGATTGGAAGAGGTTTTAGCAGAAGAATTAACTAACCTTGGAGCTGATAATATACAGATAGGCAGACGAATGGTATCTTTTACCGGTGATAAGGAAATGATGTATCGTGCAAACTTTTGTTTGCGTACAGCAATTCGTATTTTGAAACCTATCAAACAATTTAATGCGAAAGATGCCGACGAAGTGTATTCCCAGATCAAAAAAATTAAGTGGGAAGATTATCTTGATGTTGATAAAACTTTTGCTGTGGATGCTGTTGTATTTAGTGATGAATTCCGTCATTCTAAGTTTGTAGCCTATAAAGTTAAAGATGCTATCGTCGATTATTTTAAGGAGTTGAATGGCAAACGTCCGTCTGTGCGTATCAATAAACCTGATGTTCTTTTGAACATTCATATTGCGCAGAACAGATGTACTCTATCTTTAGACTCTTCCGGTGAATCTCTTCATCGTAGAGGATACCGTCAGGAAGCTGTTGAAGCTCCGCTGAATGAAGTTCTTGCTGCCGGTATGATTTTGATGACCGGTTGGCATGGGCAATGTGATTTAATTGATCCAATGTGTGGCTCAGGAACAATTCCTATTGAAGCAGCATTGATAGCTCGTAACATTGCGCCGGGTGTATTCAGAAAAGAATTTGCATTCGAAAGATGGAAAGACTTTGATCAGGAAATGTTTGATAACATCTATAATGATGATTCTCAGGAACGTGAATTTACTCATAGAATATTTGGTTTTGATAATAACCCTCAGGCAAATGAGATTGCAATCCGTAATGTAAAGGCGGCAGGATTATCTAAAGAAATCATTTTAAAACTACAACCTTTTCAGCAGTTTGAGAAACCAAAAGAAGATGCAATAATTGTTATGAATCCTCCTTACGGTGAACGAATTTCTACCCGTGATTTACTTGGTTTATATCAAATGATTGGAGAACGTCTTAAACATGCTTTCACTGATCAGGATGCATGGATATTAAGTTACAGAGAAGAATGTTTTGACCAAATTGGGTTGAAGCCATCTCGCAAGATACCACTTTTCAATGGAGCTTTGGAATGTGAATTCAGAAAATATCAGATTTTCGGAGGGAAATACAAGGAGTTCAAAAAAGGAGAAGTAGAAAAATAATGAAAAAGTTAATGATGGCATTTGGTGCAGCTTTGCTATTATTTGGAGGTGCAGAAGCTAAGAATCTTAAGACATTTTCCATTGATGATTTGATTCCGGGAGGTGCTACTTATGCACAACATACTCCCGAGAATATTTATGGATTGCAATGGTGGGGAGATATCTGCATGAAACCGGATATTGATAAGGTTGTATCAATTAATCCTGTCAATAAATATAAGGAGACTACAGTTGTAACTCTTGAGCAGGTAAATAACTCTTTGAAAGAGCAAAAACTGGGACAAATTCATCATTTCTATTCTGTTTCTTTTCCTTTTGCTGAGAAGAAAATCATGAAGATTGAAATTCCCCAGAAAAGTGTTTTTTATGATTTTGGTGTGCATCAAATAACGAAGATTATTAATGTAAAAGAGAGGGCTGCAAATAATGATTATTGCAAAGAGAATGGTTCAGTAGCTTATACCATTGATAATAATCTATATATTGCCGATTCAAAAGGGCAAAATATACAGATAACAAATGAACCCAAAGGAGTTGTATGCGGACAGAGTGTACATCGTAACGAATTTGGTATTTTAAAAGGAACGTATTGGTCTCCAAAGGGAAACTATTTAGCATTCTATAGAATGGACGAACGTATGGTTGCCGATTATCCTTTTGTTGATATAGATACTCGTATTGCTACGGAAAAGCCAGGAAAATATCCAATGGCAGGAATGAGCAGTCATGAAGTTACTATCGGCGTTTATAATATGGCTACCGGGAAAACAGTCTATCTTAATGCAGGGAATCCCAAAGATCGTTATTTTACCAATATAGCATGGGGCCCGGATGAGAAAAGCCTTTATTTTATAGAGTTGAACCGTGACCAGAATCACTCACAGCTTTTTAGTTATAATGTGGAGAGAGGTGAAAAAGAAAAGATGCTCATAGAAGAAAGCAATCCAAAATATGTGGAACCTCAACATCCTATATTATTTCTCAAAGGAGATAATACGAAATTTATTTATCAAAGTCAACGAGATGGATTTAATCATCTATATTTATATAGTATAGATGGCAAACTCATCAAACAGATAACTAAAGGTAACTGGTTGGTAAAAGAAGTTCTTGGTTTTGATGGAAAAGGGGATAATATTTATATCTCATCTACAGAGGTTAGTCCACTAGAAGTTCAATTATATAAGGTAAATTTAAAAACAGGCAAACGTACACGGGTTACTCAGGTTGCAGGAACTCATACTACATTACTTTCCACTTCTGGTAAATATGTTATTGACAGATATTCTTCAACAACGGCTCCCCGTTGCATAGACCTGATTGATGTAAATAAAGGAAAGGCTAATAACCTGCTTACTGCAAGCAATCCTTATGAAGGATATAACACACCCACCATTGAGATGGGTACAATCAAGGCCGAAGATGGTGTAACTGATCTTTATTACCGTTTGATTAAACCAGTTGATTTTGATCCGGCAAAGAAATATCCTACTGTTGTTTATGTATACGGTGGCCCTCATGCGCAAGTTGTAAATAATACATGGCTGGGTGGTGCCCGAGGATGGGAAATATATATGGCAAGTAAAGGATACGTAATGTTCAGCGTAGATAATCGTGGAAGTGAGAATCGCGGACTTAATTTTGAGCAAGTTACTTTCCGTCAGTTAGGTGTGACAGAAGCTAAAGATCAGATTAAGGGTGTAGAGTTCCTGAAAAGTCTTTCTTTTGTGGATGCCAATCGTATTGGTGTGCATGGATGGAGCTTTGGTGGATTTATGACAACAAATCTTATGCTTCGTTATCCTGATGTATTCAAAGTGGGAGTAGCCGGTGGGCCGGTTATTGACTGGAGCTACTATGAAGTGATGTATGGCGAACGTTATATGGATACACCTGAAAGTAATCCGGAAGGTTATAAAGAATCCAATATGAGACTAAAGGCTGGAAACCTCAAAGGGCATCTGCTTGTTATTCACGGAGGAGTTGATCCTACATGCGTTCCACAACATACTTATTCTTTCATGAAAGCTTGCGTTGAAGCAGGTAAATACCCTGATTTATTTATCTATCCAGGGCATGAACATGGTGTTGTAGGTAAAGATCGTGTGCACTTAAGTAACAAAATGACTCAATACTTTGATGAGTTTCTTAAATAAATAATGCAATAGAACTATGAAATTATTACTACTAGGTTCGGGTGGAAGAGAGCATGCATTAGCATGGAAGATAGCGCAGAGCCCAAAGATAGAAAAATTGTATATTGCTCCGGGAAATGCAGGTACTGGCAATGTAGGAGAAAATGTAGAGATAAAAGCGGATGATTTTTCTTCTATCAAAGCTTTTGTTCTTGATAAGGGTGTAGATATGGTTGTAGTTGGCCCGGAAGACCCATTAGTAAAAGGAATTTATGATTATTTTCAGAAAGATCCGGAATTAAATAAAATACCAGTGATTGGACCTTCACAAAAGGGAGCAACACTGGAAGGAAGCAAAGAATTTGCTAAAGCATTTATGATGCGTCATGGCATTCCAACAGCTGGTTATAAAAGCATAACAGCTGCAAACTTGCAGGAAGGGCTTGATTTCCTTGAAACATTAGAGTCTCCATATGTATTGAAAGCTGACGGACTTTGTGCCGGTAAGGGGGTTTTAATCTTACCAACATTAGAAGAAGCAAAGAAAGAACTGCAGGAAATGCTGAGCGGAATGTTTGGTGATGCCAGTGCAACTGTTGTTATCGAAGAGTTTTTGAGTGGAATTGAATGCTCTGTCTTTGTCCTTTCTGATGGAAAGAATTACAAAGTATTACCAGTTGCTAAAGATTATAAACGTATTGGTGAAGGTGATACTGGGCTAAATACCGGAGGTATGGGATCTGTCTCTCCAGTTCCATTTGCCGATGCAGCATGGATGAAGAAAGTTGATGAACGTATTATCCGTCCAACTGTTGAAGGATTAGCTAAAGAAGGAATCGATTATAAAGGATTTATATTCTTAGGATTGATCAAAGTTAAGGGTGAACCAGTGGTTATAGAATATAATGTTCGTATGGGAGATCCTGAAACAGAATCTGTGATGCTTCGTGTGAAGAGTGACTTGGTTGAGCTGTTTGAAGGTGTAGCTGCCGGAAATTTGAATGAAAAAGTTTTGGAAGAAGACCCTCGTTCTGCAGTCAGTGTAATGCTGGTTTCCGGAGGATACCCCGAACACTATGATAAAGGATACCCAATCAGTGGACTTGATAAGGTAAAGGGTAGTATTGTATTCCATGCGGGAACAACCCTGAAAGATGGACAGGTTGTAACCAATGGTGGTCGTGTTTTGGCTATTAGCTCTTATGGTAACTCAAAAGACGAAGCGCTGGCTCAATCTTTCTCAGCATCTAAAATAGTTGATTTTGAAAAGAAATATTTTCGTTCTGATATCGGATTCGATTTATAAATTATGATGATAAAGAAGCGTATACAGCAAAGAATTACTACAGGCAAATTTGTTTTGCCTGTAGTAATGTTATTGTCTGTTATTATTTGGCTTGGAGTTTATTTAATAAAGCCGGTGGCTGTGTTTTCTCAATCTTCATCTCTTGTATGGCAGTTGTTAGCCCCCTTTTTTCTTGGGAAATCATTTAGTCTATTAATAAATCTATTTTTGCATGCATTTATTGGCTATTTATTGATAGAACTGAATAATTCTTTTGCCATTATACGCCTTAGAGCTTCCATTCAGACTTCGTTTTACTTTATTGTAATTTCTGCTTGTCCAGAACTCTATTCATTGCAGATGGGTTCTGTTACTGCACTTTGCATGGTAGGTTCCATTTATTTTCTATTTCAATCATATCAGCATGCGCAACCTTCGGGTGTTATCTTTTATTCCTGGCTATTTTTAGGACTAAGTAGTTTAATGATTCCTCAGGTGTTATTTCTGGCTCCTCTTTATCTGATAGGAGCTTATAATTTCCAATCATTGAATTCTAAAAGTTTTTTCGCAGGGCTGATAGGTCTGTCGGTTCCTTTTTGGTTCTTATTTGGATATGCATTTTCTTTCAATAACATGGAAATGCTTTATCGTCCTTTTCAAGAGCTTTTAAATTTTGTTCCGATAAATATTCTTGCGCTGAAAGGCTGGCAAATTGCTACTATTAGCTATATTCTTATTGTATTTATTGTCTCAGTGGCTCATAGCTTGATTAATGGCTGGCAGGATAAAATACGTTCCAGGGCATATATAAACTTTTTCTCATTGTTGGGAACCTGTTTGCTTGTGCTGCTTATCTTGCAGGGACAGCACTTTATGGTAATATTTCCATTCCTATTAGTTTGCTTTAGTTTTCTTGCAGGACACTTTTTTGCTTTGACGCACAGTCGTAGCTCTAATATATTTTTTATTTTTTCATTAGCAGGATTGCTCGCGCTTCTTGCATATAATTTGTGGATGCTATGATGTCAACAATTCAACAGCTTTTTATAGAGTGGGGATATCCCGGGCTTTTTATTTCTGCAGCGCTTGCAGGAAGTATTGTGCCTTTTGCTTCCGAGATAGTACTTGTTGTATTAATTAAAATGGGGCTTGATCCTTATTATTCTGTATTATGGGCTTCTTTAGGGAATACAGTTGGAGGAATGAGCTGTTATTACATTGGCTATTTAGGAAAAGTAGAATGGGCGGAAAAATATTTTAAAGTGAAGCATGCAAAGATTGAAAAGATGCAAAAATTTCTGCAGGGTAAAGGTGCATTGATGGGCTTTTTTGGCTTTCTGCCTACGTTTGGTGAAATTATAGCAATGACATTAGGTTTTATGCGTAGCAACGTTATTCTTACCGCCACTTCAATGTTTGTAGGAAAGTTAATCCGCTATATAATCATAGCTTATTTTACGGTATTTGCTGCTCACGGTATTGCAGCATTATATTCACAATATTTTGGCTAACCGATATTACAATTTGATAGCCCTTAATACTTCTCTTTTTCCCGGAGGTCCAGGTAACCTTTCTACCGTAAATCCAGAAGACTGAAGCATTCTTCTTATAACTCCTTTGGCGCAATAAGTGGTTAATATACCCTTGTGACTCATGGAGGCATAGATGGCATCAAATAGTTCCTGGTTCCACATCTCTGGTTGTTTCTCCGGTGCAAAAGCATCAAAATAAACCACATCATAAGATACGAACTGATTGCCTGATTTTCCAAGGCTCCATTTAGCCGATTCATTTGGATGAGGGATGTGGGTAAAATCAATATTTACTTTAAGCAGAGAGAAATCAGGAGTTATTTCGCATGGCTCATTCCATGTTGCCCGATGCAAGTTATAATAAAGACTTGCAAATTCAGGGTAGATAACATCCGGATAATTTAGTTTCTGAACTTTCTCAAGTGGTAAAGGGTAAAGTTCAAGACTAGTGTAGATAGTCTTTTTTTGAAGTTTTTGCGCTTCAATTAATGTGAGGAATGCGTTCAAACCCGTTCCAAAGCCAATTTCCAGTACATGAAGAGTAGATGCACAGCTTTCCCTTAATCCATAGTTAATGTATATATGTTCCGCTTCAGTTTTTGCCCCGTTAACAGAATGATAATGTTCATTCATGGACGGAACAAAAAGAGTATGGCTTCCGTCGGCTGTTAATTCTATTTCAGATGATAGTGATTGTTGCTTTGTTTCCATTATTAATTGGACCCTTTTGTTTTCCCAACAAAGGTAAGGTTTTTCATGTTACTATCAATTATTATAATTACTTTTGCACATTACAGAATTAAAATGATTTTATGAGAAAGATATTCATAATGCTCTCTTTATTAGTCAGTATAGCCTTTATTGGATGTACTAATAAGAAAGAACAAAACAAAAAGATACTAACTGTAACCATTGAGCCACAGCGCTATTTTACTGAGCAGATAGCCGGAGATAAGTTTTCTGTAGTAAGTATGGTTCCCAAAGGTTCAAGTCCTGAAAGCTATGATCCGATACCTTCGCAATTGGTTTCTCTCGATAAAAGTGAGGCTTACTTTCGCATAGGATATATTGGCTTTGAACTCACTTGGTTTGAGCGTTTAAAGGAAAACGCTCCACATATGCTTGTTTTCGATACATCTGCCGGTATTAATTTAATATTGGATAGTCATCATCATCACCACGGTGATAATGAAGGAAGCAATCATTCTTTGAAAGGAATTGATCCTCATATCTGGAATTCTCCTATAAATGTACAGATTATAGCTAATAACACTTGCAAAGCGCTTTGCTCTTTGGATAAAGCCAACGAGATATACTATATTCAAAGATGTAATAAATTGAAGCAAGAGATAAAGAACTTAGATGATACACTTAAAGTCATTTTAAAAAATGCAGATAAATCCTTTATGATCTATCATCCGGCTCTTTCATATTTTGCCCGTGATTATGGATTGCATCAAATTTGCATTGAAGAAGAAGGGAAAGAGCCTTCGCCTGCTCACCTGAAAGAACTGATACAAACATGCAAGAAAGAAGGTGTGCGGGTGATCTTTGTACAGCAGGAATTTGATAAGAACAATGCTGAACTAATAGCAAAAGAGACAGGAACAAAGATTGTGAGCATAAATCCTCTTTCTTATGATTGGAAAGGAGAAATGATCCATATAGCCCAAGCCCTGAAACGATGAATAGAATTATTGAAATAAATCATTTGTCAGCTGGTTATGATGGTAACATTGTGCTGCGCGATGTAAATCTAAGTGTATATAAGCACGACTTTCTTGGAGTTATTGGCCCTAATGGTGGAGGAAAAACTACATTAATAAAGCTTATCCTTGGTTTACTAAAACCCAATAGCGGTGAAATTCGCTTTTATAGTGAAGGGAAACCTGTAGATAATATATCTATGGGATATCTGCCTCAGTACAATGCGATTGATAAAAAGTTTCCTATATCTGTTTACGATGTTGTTCTCTCGGGGTTGAGTCGCAAAAAGTCATTTATAAAAAGCTTCTCAGATGAACATCATGCTCAAGTGGCTGATATTATAAGTCGTATGGGATTACAGGGACTTGAAAAAAAGGCTATAGGTCAGCTTTCAGGCGGGCAACTTCAGCGCGCATTACTGGGACGAGCCATTGTTTCTAATCCAGAGGTTGTGATTCTTGATGAGCCTAACACATATATTGATCAACGTTTTGAGAGCAGACTTTATGAAATCCTTTCGGAAATAAATAAAGAACGGGCAATAATACTCGTTTCTCATGACATTGGTACGGTAGTAAGTAACGTGAAGTCAATAGCTTGCGTGAATGAAACGCTCGATTATCACCCAGACTCAGAAGTGTCTGCCGAGTGGTTGGAAGCTAAATTTGAATGCCCTATTGAACTGTTGGGGCACGGAGAGCTACCTCATCGTATTATCAGGAATCATCATCACGAAGATATAAAGTAAAATTATTAATATAAATTTTATTTAAAAAATAAAAATAAGGACGTTTTTTGATTCTCTAAAAGACTGAAAACAAGCGTTACATGCATGCGTTTAATTAAAGTTTTCTATCTTTGCCGCGCATATGTAACAATATAAACATATATTTAATGAAACAGTACAAGTTGGTGAACAACCTGATGGGGTGGTTCGCGTTTGCTATTGCAGCCGTTGTCTATTGTATGACAATTGAGCCCACAGCCAGTTTTTGGGATTGTGGTGAGTTTATTACTTCAAGTTATAAACTGGAAGTAGGACATCCTCCTGGCGCACCATTTTTTATGTTGACAGCTAATTTCTTTACTCATTTTGTAAATGATCCATCTATGGTGGCACGCATGGTAAATACTATGTCGGCCCTGATGAGTGGAGCTTGTATTATGTTCCTTTTCTGGACAATTACTCATTTAACTAGAAAACTTGTGATAAAAGAAGGTCAGGAAATAACGCTTGGCAAGCTTATCACAATTATGGGTAGTGGACTTGTAGGAGCTTTGGTCTATACATTCTCAGATACATTTTGGTTTAGTGCGGTGGAAGGTGAAGTATATGCTTTCTCTTCTTTGTTCACTGCAGTAGTATTCTGGTTGATTTTAAAATGGGAAGATGTGGCTGATGAGTCTCATTCAGACCGTTGGTTGGTTCTGATTGCATATCTCATTGGACTTTCTATTGGTGTACACTTACTTAATTTGTTATGTATACCTGCGATTGTACTGGTTTATTATTTTAAAAAGAATCCAAATGCCAATGCAAAAGGCTCTTTACTTGCATTATTAGGTTCAATGGTTTTAGTTGCTATAGTGCTTTATGGCATTGTTCCGGGTTTTGTAAAAGTAGGAGGATGGTTTGAACTATTGTTTGTAAATAACTTGGGATTACCATTTAACACCGGGTTGATTATTTATATGATTATTCTGGCTGCAGTAATTATCTGGGGTATTTATGAATCTTATGTAGAAAAGAGTAAAACAAGAATGAAGTTATCTTTCTTGCTTACCGTAGCTCTTTTGGGTATTCCTTTCTACGGTCATGGTGGAACTTGCGTCGTAATCGGTTTAGTGGTTTTAGCAATTTTGGCTATCTATTTGTTTGCCAAATTCATTAATCAGAAATATCAGATTAGCGCACGTACTTTGAATACTTCTCTGCTTTGCATTATGATGATTATGATTGGTTATTCATCTTATGCATTGATTGTTATTCGTTCCACTGCCAATACACCAATGGATCAGAACTCTCCTGAAGATATCTTCACATTGGGGAGCTATCTCGGACGTGAGCAATATGGTTCTACACCTTTATTATATGGTCCTGCATATTCTTCCAAGGTAAAACTGGAAACTAAAGACGGGTACTGTACTCCAGTAGTAAATGAAGGCGCTCCTATCTATATTAGAAAAGAGAAAAAGTCTCCGAATGAGAAAGATAGTTATATATCAACCGGTAATCAACAGGACTATGTTTATGCTCAAAATATGCTCTTCCCACGTATGTATAGTAGTGCGCATGAGGGACAGTATAAACGATGGATGAACATAGAAGGGTATGATGTTCCTTATGATCAGTGCGGAGAGATGGTTACGGTTAATATGCCTACCCAACTTGAAAATATAAAGTTCTTCTTCTCTTATCAGATGAACTTTATGTATTGGCGCTATTTTATGTGGAACTTTGCCGGAAGACAGAATGATATTCAGGGATCCGGAGAAATTGAACATGGTAACTGGGTAACCGGTATTTCATTTATAGATAATTTATTGGTGGGTGATCAAACTCTGTTACCTTCTGAACTGGCAAATAACAAAGGGCATAATGTATTTTATTGCTTGCCTTTGCTGCTGGGAATTATCGGACTTTTGTTCCAGGCTTACCGAGGGCAGAAAGGTATACAAGGATTTTGGGTAGTCTTCTTCCTTTTCTTCATGACAGGTATTGCAATTGTTCTATATCTGAATCAAACGCCGAGTCAGCCTCGTGAGCGAGACTATGCTTATGCGGGGTCGTTCTATGCATTTGCCATCTGGATTGGTATGGGGGTTGCCGGAATAATAAAACTGCTTAGTAAGAAAATGGGTGAACTGCCTGCTGCGGTGCTTGCCTCTTTGGCTTGTTTGCTTGTTCCTATTCAAATGGCCGGTCAAACTTGGGATGATCATGATCGTTCTGGTCGTTATACTTGCCGTGACATTGGTCAGAACTATTTGAATTCTTGCCAGAAAAAAGGTAATCCAATTATTTACACAAATGGTGATAATGATACTTTCCCATTGTGGTATAATCAGGAAACAGAAGGATTCCGTACAGATATGCGTGTATGTAATCTTAGCTATTTGCAGACCGACTGGTATATTGACCAGATGAAGCGTCAGGCTTATGATTCTCCTGCTGTTCCTATTACATGGAACCGTTTGGAATACGTTACAGGTGCCAATGAATATGTTCAGATACGTCCTGAAGTGAAGGAAACCATCCTTGCACTTTATAAGAGCGATCCGGCAGAAGCGAAAAAGAACTTTGGTGAAAATCCTTTTGAATTGAAGAATATCCTTAAGTATTGGGTACGTTCAGACAAGGAAGAACTGAAGATTATTCCTACAGATAGTATTGTTATCAAACTTGATAAGGCAGCAATCAAACGTTCGGGCATGATGATTCCTGATTCACTTCACGGAGTTATTCCTGATTATATGACTCTTTCTTTGAAGGGTAAAAAAGGTATTAGCAAGGCAGAACTGATGATGCTTGAAATGGTTGCTCAGTGTAACTGGACGCGTCCTATCTATATGGCAATATCTGTTGGTACAGAAAATCATCTTTGCTTTGGAAATAACTTCTGTCAGGAAGGTTTGGCTTATCGTATAACTCCGTTCAATACAGCTAAAGTTGGCGGTCGTATGGACAGCGAAAAGATGTATGATAATATTATGCATAAGTTCAAATGGGGTGGCATGGATAATCCAAAGGTTTATCTGGATGAAAACATAATGAGAATGTGTTATTCACATCGCCGGATAATTGCTCAACTGGCTCTTCAATTAGTTAATGAAGGAAAGAATGACAAAGTTATGAAGTTGCTTGATTACGGTATGAAGTCTATTCCTACCAACTGTGTTCCTCACGATTATCAAAGTGGATCAATGGATATAGCAAAAGCTTACTTTGCGGTTGGCCAGAAACAGAAAGCAGAAAAAGTTCTGACTGACTTGTCAAATAAGTCTTATGAATATGCCAGATGGTATCTCAGTCTGGACGATTCAAGACTAGCTACAAGTAATCAGGATTGTGTCTATAACTTATACATTCTGGACGAAACCAATAAATTGCTTAAGGCAAACAATTCGTTATTATTTGCACAATTCTCTAAGAGATTTGAGGCCTTGTATGCTTCATACTCAATGAGAACAGGTGGAGCTCATAAATAAGAACAGATACAAGATATGTTTATTGAACAACCCCCTAAAGTGTTAAGGGCACTTTACCCGGGGGCAATTTGGAGAATGGATCCTAATGAGAAAGCAGTTTACCTGACGTTCGATGACGGACCCATTCCCGAGATTACTCCTTGGGTACTCGATTTACTTGATAAGTACGGGATTAAGGCAACCTTCTTTTTGGTGGGAGATAATATACGCAAACACCCTGAAGAGTTTAAAATGATTCTTGAACGCGGTCACCGTGTGGGGAATCATACTTTTAATCATATTCGGGGATTTGAGTACTTAACGAAGAACTACCTGGCCAATACGGATAAAGCAAATGAACTGATTAAATCAGATCTTTTTCGCCCGCCGCATGGTCACATGAGACCTGATCAATATTATGTTCTCAGGAAGAAGTACAAGATTGTAATGTGGGATTTGGTGACCCGCGATTATAGCAATAAGCTGAATGGTGCGCAGGTCTTTGAAAAGGTAAAACATTATGTGCGTAACGGTTCCATAATTACTTTTCATGACTCACTAAAGTCTGAACAAAACATGAAATACGCCTTACCTCGCTCCATTGAATGGTTATTAGAGCAAGGCTATCAGTTTAAGTTATTATAATGAATAAAGAAACACTTTCCCAACAGATAAAAGCCGAAGCATTACGCCTCGGCTTTTCTGCTTGTGGCATAGCCCGTGCGGACTTTGTAGGGGAGAATAAGATTCATCTTGAGCAGTGGCTTGCAGAAGGCAATCAGGCCGGGATGAGCTATATGGCCAATCATCTTGATAAACGGTGTGATCCACGTTTATTGGTTGAAGGAACTAAGAGTGTGATTTCAGTTGCCCTCAATTACTACCCTTCACGTAAACTTAAAGAAGATCAGTTGCAGTTTGCCTACTATGCCTATGGGCAAGATTACCACGAGGTGATGAAAGCAAAGTTAACCTCTCTTTTCAATTATATCAATGAACAGTTGCAGCCGGTTAATGGCAGAGTTTTCTGTGATACAGCTCCCATACTCGACCGATACTGGGCCTGGCAAGCTGGGCTTGGGTGGATTGGAAAGAACACTCAGCTTATTATTCCTCATGCGGGTTCCTACTTTTTTCTGGGAGAAATTCTTGTAGATATTGAGATGGATTATGACTCTCCTATGAAGAGCAAATGTGGCAATTGCAAACGATGTTTGGATGTATGTCCTACAAAAGCTTTAGAGAAGCCGTTCTGCCTTAATTCTAATCGCTGCATCTCTTACCTTACTATTGAGAATAAAAACGAAATACAGGCAGAATATGCTGCTGAGATGGGCAGTCATCTATATGGTTGTGATGATTGCCAGAAATGTTGTCCCTGGAATCGCTTCGCTACTCCTCAAAAAACGCCCGAACTTGAACCTTCCGAAGCTTTTCTTTCTATGAAAAGGCAAGATTGGGCTAGCTTAACTATTGAGCAATACCGTACTCTTTTTAAAGGCAGTGCCGTAAAACGTGCAAAATATGACGGTTTGATGCGGAATCTGAAGGCTATATTGCCGGAAAACTAATTCTTTTCATTTAAGCTGTTCCTGCTGCTTTTTTATAAAAGCAATCTGAACGTTTTCAATCTCCCGAGGCTGTTTCTGTAAATGAGCAGGGATCTTTTTTGATCTCTGCTTTTATATTTTCATCGACCTGCGCAGCTCGAACTGGCGACCTGCGCAACTCACCATATCCGAGTTGTGCAGCTCGATGAAATGACCTGCGCAGCTCGCCAAAAAGTATTCAGGGGATATTCGGAATGTTCCCGCCTGAAAATAAAAAAAGCTGCCCTGAGTATTCAGAACAGCTTTCCTGCATTATAAATCAGTATGCTTTATTTGACTGTTGCAGTTAAAGGAGTGCGAACTTTCTGTGCGTACTCTTCAACATATTTGTACCAGTCGGCAGAAGTTTTGAAACCCCATTTGCTCCAGCCTGCGCCGAAGTAATAAGTAAACTTGGTGCCTGGAATGTAATTGCTGATGGCAGCCACGTGTCCGTCTGCTCCATCTTTAATTTTTACAGCTTCGTCTCCTGTGAAAGGCATCACTTTTGCTTCCTTCACTGTTGACGGGAAAACAGTAGCGACATAGATTTGTCCGTTCACCGGATCGTTAGGATCTGCGTAAGCTGTATATCCTTTCTTTGCAGACATGCTGTAGTCTTTACTTCCGGTATGAATAACAATACCTGTAACAAGTGGCAGAGATTCTTTCAGGTTGCTGAAAGATATCTGAGCTTTGTTTAGCTGTGAGCCGGCATCAAGTGAAACGATACGTGTTTCAATAACAGAGTTGCCTTTGATATTAAGTGGTTTGTACACAAGCTTCACGGTGAAACGTAAAGGACCGTTGTCTAATACCTCCTGAGTGGCATAACAATATGGATATACCAGTTTATTGTCTACTAAGAAAGCAGATGTTCCTGCACCCAAAGTAGGGCCAACCTTGTAGTAATCCAGTCCGTTGCCGTGATCAAAGTGGTAGGAAGTTTTTTCTCTTAAAGCTTTTGATGCAGCAGGATCAGTTTGAGCCAGGCTCTTAATCTTGGCATTGGTCTCTTTATCTAGTTCTGTTGCGTATCTGTTTTCTACAACAAGACCTTCACCCCTTTTTACCCAGATATCATAACCGAAAGCTTGTTCGCCAGTAGCCTGTAATGCCGGACCGTAAGTGCGGAATGCAATGCGATCATTCTCCCATGCCACGTCGTCTACGCGTTCAGGATACTGTTTTCCGGTAGCCAATACAGTAAACTTCTCCGGAGTTCCAGCCTTGATAGTGTATATTGCTGTAGATTTTGCTTTAACAGTTGTAGGGAAGACTAATTTCTTGTCGTAAGTAATCTGGTAGGGAACCTGTTTTCCTTTCTTGTCCAGAACTACTATCTGAGCATTTTTTGCCAGGTTTAGTTTGGCATTTACCTTGCTCATTGAAACTTCTACTATTTCTTTATCTCTTCCTATTGATGAAGAATTAGTAACTGTTACATTCACATTCTTGCCGAAGCAAGTAACTGCGGGAAGTGCTGCTAATAATAAATAGAATATCTTTTTCATCTTATTACTATGGTAAAAACGAATGTGCCGATGAATCTCCTAATGGAGGCACACCGGCACATAGGTTGTATTATTAATTACTTAGGTTGTTTACCAATATAAGCCAGAATACCACCGTCTACGTAAAGAACGTGTCCGTTTACGAAGTCAGATGCATCAGATGCAAGGAATACAGCTGGTCCCATCAAATCTTCAGGAGTTCCCCAACGAGCAGCAGGAGTTTTAGCAATAATGAAAGAATCGAAAGGATGACGAGAACCGTCAGCCTGAGTTTCTCTCAAAGGAGCAGTTTGTGGAGTTGCGATATAACCCGGGCCGATACCATTACATTGGATGTTGAATTCGCCGTATTCAGAAGCGATGTTACGAGTCAACATCTTCAAACCGCCCTTAGCAGCTGCATAAGCAGATACAGTTTCGCGACCAAGTTCACTCATCATAGAACAGATATTGATAATCTTACCATGACCTTTCTTGATCATTGATGGAAGAACTGCCTTTGATACGATGAATGGGCCATTCAAGTCGATATCGATAACCTGACGGAAATCTTTTGCACTCATTTCAATCATTGGGATACGTTTGATGATACCAGCGTTGTTTACAAGGATATCTATAACGCCAACTTCTTTCTCAATCTGAGCAACCAAAGCATTAACCTGATCTTCGTCAGTAACATCACATACATAACCGTGTGCTTTGATACCTTCTGCTTCGTATGCAGCAAGACCTTTGTTAACTAATTCCTGATTGATGTCATTGAATACAATTGTAGCACCTGCTTTTGAGAAGCCAGTAGCCAATGCAAAACCAATTCCGTAAGAAGCACCAGTTACAAGTGCAATTTTACCTTCTAATGAAAAATTTACCATTGTCTTATCGTTTTATAAGTTCTTATTTTAAGTCAGTAATTTTAGAGAAGTCCTGATCACCATAATCAAGGTTCTCACCACCCATTCCCCAGATGAATGTATAGTTGTGTGTTGCAGCGGCAGAGTGGATTGACCATTCAGGAGAAAGTACAGCCTGATCTCCCTTCATCCAGATGTGACGAGTTTCGTCTACTTCACCCATGAAGTGGCAGACAGCCTGATCTTCCGGTACTTCAAAATAGAAGTAAGCTTCCATGCGGCGAGAGTGAACGTGAGCCGGCATAGTGTTCCATACGCTACCCGGAGCAAGTTCGGTCATACCCATTTGAATCTGGCAAGTTGGCAATACCTGATTAACAATCATTTTGTTGATGTTACGGTGGTTAGAACCTTCAAGAGATCCCATTTCTGCAACGACAGCTTCTTTCTTAGTAACTTTCTTATCAGGATAGTTTCTGTGAGCAGTCAATGAGTTAAAGTAGAATTTAGCTGGGTTCTTTGCGTCTTTACTTTCAAAGGTAACTTCACGATCACCAGAACCTAAATAAAGTGCTTCTTTGAATTCCAGTTCAAACTGAGCATCTCCAACTTTTACGATACCAGGACCGCCTACGTTGTACATACCGATTTCACGGTTGCGAAGGAAAATTGGTTGTTTTAAAGGGTCAATTGCTTCTAGTTTGAGCACTTCACCACAAGGCATTGCACCACCCACAACCATGCGGTCGTACATTGAATATACCATATTTACTTCATTTGGAGTAAATACTTTTTCAATCAGAAAATCTCTGCGAATTCTTTTGGTGTCATAGCTTTTTGCATCTTCAGGATGCGCAGCATAACGAATCTCATAATTTGTTTTCATCTTTTATGTCGATTTTAAAAAGTTGATATAAATTGCTACATTGCAAAATTACTAAAAGAATTAGTTATTTATGGGGGAATTTTCGTCTAATTACATGGTAAATTTGTTCCAATTCATATAAAAATTGACTTTTGGTTGCAAACAGATACGAATAGGAGGGAGATTCTACTTAAAATAAGGGCGAAAAAAAATCTCGATTACCAATTGATAATCAAGATTCTTTTCTGTTGTCTCACCAAGATTCGAACTTGGACTGACAGAACCAAAAACTGTAGTGCTACCATTACACCATGAGACAAACTTAATTGCTTTCCTTAAAAAGCGATGCAAAGATAGCTGAATAGGCTGTATCTTCCAAACTTTTTAAGATATTTTTTATTTTGCAATAATCAGGTAATAGTTCTTTTTCCCCTTTTGAACAAGTAAATACTTGTTGTCCAGTAGGCTGTCTGCTTTGATCAATTCATCGAAGGCTGCCAGCTTTTCTTTGTTCAGTGAAACTCCACCTCCCTGAACCAGCTTACGCATTTCTCCTTTAGATGCAAATATTGCTGCATTCTCTGTAAACAAGTCTACTGCTTTTACACCTTCAGTAAGGGCGTCTTTAGAAATCTCAAACTGAGGAACGCCTTCAAAAACGGCTAAAAGAGTGTCTTCGTCCAGTTTCTTTAAAGCATCAGAAGTTGCATTGCCAAAAAGGATGTTAGAAGCATCAACTGCTGCATTATAGTCTTCTTCAGAGTGAACCATGATAGTTACTTCTTTAGCTAAACGCTTTTGAAGAACACGCAGGTGAGGAGCTTCGGTGTGCTCTGCTATTAATGAATCAATTTCCTCTTTATCAAGGGCAGTGAATATCTTAATGTACTTTGCGGCATCATCATCACTTACATTCAACCAGAACTGATAGAACTTGTAAGGTGAGGTATATTTAGGATCCAGCCAAACATTACCGGATTCTGTTTTTCCAAACTTACCGCCATCTGCTTTGGTTATAAGCGGACAAGTTAATGCAAATGCTTCTCCTCCTTTTTTGCGGCGGATTAATTCTGTTCCGGTGGTAATGTTACCCCATTGATCGGAACCACCCATCTGCAGTTTGCAACCTTTGGCTTCGAATAAATGAAGGAAGTCATACCCTTGCAATAATTGGTAAGTAAATTCTGTGAAAGACATACCGGCACTTGATTCGCTGCTTAATCTCTTCTTTACAGAATCTTTTGACATCATATAATTAACTGTGATGTGCTTTCCTATCTCTCTTGCAAAATCAAGAAAAGAAAAGTTTTTCATCCAGTCGTAATTATTCACAAGCTCGGCTGCATTAGATGCATTGGAATCAAAATCCAGGAACTTTGATAACTGAGTCTTAATGCATTCCTGATTATGGCGCAAAGTCTCTTCATTCAGTAGATTTCTTTCAGCGGACTTTCCGGATGGGTCGCCAATCATGCCTGTAGCTCCACCAATCAATGCTAACGGCTTGTGCCCGCAACGTTGAAAATGTCGCAACATCATTACTCCACATAAGTGACCAATGTGCAACGAATCGGCAGTTGGGTCAATTCCCAGGTAAGCGGTAACTTGTTCCTTTTCCAGTAATTCCTCTGTGCCGGGCATCATATCATGCACCATTCCACGCCATTTTAATTCTTCTACAAAATTCATCGAATGATTCTATTATTAAATGTTTATGAATACAAAAGTACGACACTTTATTCGAACAAGCAACACTTATCGGTTAAAAAAGAGCTGAGAGACATTTTGTTGCACTTGTGCCACTAGCTGCTCGGTTGTAAGTGAATGGATCTGAGCTACCGATTTATATATCAGGAGTATTTCTTTCCCACTTTCATCAGTTTCGAGTAGAAGGCGGTTTAAAGGAATACTTTTAATGGCGCTTTCCTGATACCTTTCTCCAAATGAGAGATAGATGTTCTGCGCGGTTAGTTGGTCGGCCAGTTCTTTCTTTCCTCTGAACCCATGAATTATCCAGGGCGATTTAGGACAAAATTCCTTCTTTAACTGAATAATTTCATTCGAAGTTCTTACAGAATGAATGATAAGTGGTTTGTTTAGAGTTTCTGCCAGTTCAATTTGTAGCCTAAAGATTTCTAACTGAAAAGATAAATCCGTGGAAATCATTTTATCTAGTCCGGCTTCACCAATAGCGATAATCTGTGGATGGGAAGCAATCTTTTTAAGGTGTTCATATTCACTTTCTGCTGTTGAATTAATATTCCAAGGGTGAATTCCCACGGAATAATATCCGCCTTCCTGAGGAGAGAAAGCTGTAGGGGCGCAATTATAAATGTATTGCGAAATATTTTCTTTCAGATGGTGAGTATGTATATCTAAAATATCCATTGGTAAAGGATTATGGAACGGGGTCGAAGCCGGAGCCTCCCCATGGATGGCAACGTAGAATTCTTTTTGTTGCCAGATAGAGTCCTTTAAAAGGGCCGTGTTTTTTAATTGCTTCCAGAGCGTATTCGGAACAGGTAGGCATAAAACGGCAGGAAGCAGGGGTCATGGGAGATATGCAAGCCCTGTAGAAATAGATAGGTAGCAAAAGAATGTATGAAAGAATCTTTTTCATTGTATCTTTTCTTTTATTTTTTCCAGAATCTGTTTAATAGCCTTTTCTATTAAGTCTGTAGGGAGAATTTCGTTGCTTAAATAAATAAAGGCAATAGCAAGTCCTTGTTCTTTTTCATTTAGAATGTTCAGAAGCTCATGTTTGTTTTTTCTATAGCCTTCTCTTATCTGTCTTTTTACTTTGTTTCTCTTCACGGCTCGCTTAAACCGTTTTTTTGGAACGCTGATCATAATAGATGCTAATGCGTTCTCTTTTTTCTCCATAGACATAAATACAACTCGTAAAGGATACATGGAGAATGATTTCGAGTTTCCTGAAAACAATTCTTCAATTGTGCTTTTGCTGTTTAAACGTTCAGCCTTGCATAGTCCGTTAGTGAGTATATTCATGTTGAGCTTATAAAAAGTCCGAGAGTTTTGATTCGCAAAGTTACAACTTTGTGAATACAAAACTCTCGGACTTGAATATTAATTAATTATTGAAGTTATTTTTTATCTCCCTTATTTGTTTCTTTGATAAACAAATCAAGAGCCGCCGTCATAGAAGGAGCTTTTACGCTCGGTGCTTCCAAATCAAGGCGTAAGCCAGCATCACGAACAGCTTTTGCTGTTGTTGGGCCGAAACATCCAATTTTTATGTCTTTTTGGTCAAAGTCAGGGAAGTTCTTTATTAATGAAGAGATCCCTGAAGGGCTGAAAAATACCAGCATATCGTAATCAAATTCTTCTCCTTCCTGGAAGTCATTGCTTACTGTACGATACATTACAGCTTCAGTATTAACAATGTTATTTTTATCAAGAAGGTTCTTTAATTCGTCATTGTGCACATCGGACATCGGAACAAAAAACTTCTCGGTATTGTGCTTAATAAGCGTTGGTATAAGATCGTCAATTTTTCCAGTTGCGCCGAAAAAGATTTTGCGTTTGCGATACTGCACATATTTCTGTATGTAAAGAGCAACGGCCTCTGTGATACAAAAATATTTCATTGTTTCAGGAATTGTCACACGAAGCTCTTGACAAAGGAGAAAAAAGTGATCTATTGCATGGCGTGACGTAAATATCACTGCAGTGTGGTCTAAAATAGACACTTTTTGTTGCCTAAACTCTTTGGAAGATAAACTTTCAACCTTAATAAAAGGGCGAAATTCAATCTTTACACCATATCTCTCAGCTATGTCATAATAAGGAGACTTTTCTGAGGTTGGTTTAGGTTGCGATACGAGTACTTTCTTTATTTTCAAAATCCTAAAGTTTTAATTGCAATATGATATTTGTTTGTAAAAGTCCTTGAACCAAAAGGAAGCAAGGCAATATTTCAAGCGCACAAAAGTACACAATTAAATATAAAAGACCATGCAAATTGTTCAAAAAAAACTTTAACCATTTGTAGAACATCAGTATTTTAGCAAAAATTATAAGAATAAGACCAATTATAAGGATAATTGATGGTTGTAAATCATAAAATACCATCAATAATACGAGTGGAAAATAACAAATTCCAAGGTAGTTTATGATCGTTGAATAGGACTCCAACCAAGCAGATGTTATACTTTTATTAAAGAAAACCCATCCTAAAAAACTATATAACATCCATTTTAAAGAATAAAATACAATGCATATTCCTATGTAAATGCCTAATATCCAATAAATGGATTTCTGATTAAACGTGAAAGGGTTATAATCATTAAAATAACCAAAGATAAAAATTCCCATCAGAATGCATGCCTGCAACCGGAGCATTATACGGTGACGAAGATCTGAAGCTGTAGCCTTTCCAAAAAAATCATTCTGTTCTTTTCTGCTGAAAAGACTTTTAGCCTGCTCTATCATGGCCTTTTTCCCATATGCAAATACGTAAGCTGTAAGGATAAAGCAAAACAATAGAAGTCCGGTAATGCCATCATCCGTTCGTAGGCGATAAGGCACGGATATACCATCAAATCCAGCTGGCTTATGCCCCAAAGATGTCCATTTTATTGAATCTCCCGGAATAAACTGCTCTTTATAGAATAGGGGTATTTGGGTTGATTCTATAGAATCTTTTTTAGCTTTCTGAATGCTGTCATTCACAGCCTGTGCCTTTTGAAGGCTATCGGTTGCTTGAACCGGCATCAGGGGTTGCATTTTCTGTGGAATCTGGGTATTCGCCGGAACCTGATTTTGAGCTTTAGTCTGAATCTGGTTCTGAACTTTGGTCTGCACCGGATTCAAAGTTTTAGCTTGTACTTGTGTCTTAGCCTGTGTCTGAATCTGAGTCTTTACCGGAGACTGAGTTTTTGCGTATCCCTGGGTATTTGTCTGAGTTTGATTTTTAACAGAGTTCTGCAACTTAACCGGAATTTGGCTACTGCCTTGACCTTGAGTCTTTGTTGGAACCTGATTCTGATTTTTTGCAGGAACCTGAGCCTTGATCTGATTCTGTGTTTTAACCTGACTTTTAACCTGACTCTGGATACTATCGTTTAATTCAACTATCATATGGCTGCAAACTTACGGATTTCTTTATCCCATTTTGGGGTGGTGAAGAGTAAATCAATAGCTTCTTCAGGAGTTTTGGCCACACTCCATATTGCGGCATGTTGTGGTCGCATAAAGTTTTGTTCCACAGCATCGTTTAGTTGAGCTAGCAGCGGATCAAAGAAATTATTCACATTGAGAATAACAATCGGATTAAAGTAAAGGCCTAGTTGTTTCCATGTAATAATCTCAAGAAGCTCTTCCAATGTTCCACATCCTCCGGGCAAAGCTATTACACCATCTGAAAGATCGGCCATTAGCTGCTTCCTTTCGTGCATGGAATCTACTTCCACTAACTTAGTGAGTCCTTTGTGGTGCCAGTCTTGTTCTACCATAAAGCGAGGTATTACACCGGTAACCTTTCCTCCGGCCTGCAATGATGCATCAGCTACAGCTCTCATTAATCCAATACTTCCCGCACCGTTTATCAGACGAATCTCTTTTTTTGCTAAAAGCTGACCTAATATAGTTGCTGCATTGAAATATGTCTGATCAATTTTTGTGCTTGAGGCACTATATACGCATACTGAATTAATGTTATTCATCCTTGTAGTCTGTTTTTACATTTCGCCGCAAAATTAATCATTTCTTTTTGTTTTATGGTTGTTATAATATTAATTAATAATTAACCTCAGTTCGATACACAAGAAAAGCATAAACTATTTTTATCGTTTAGATATTAACAACAGATTTAAAGCAGAGTAAATCTTCTTCATCCATTACATTTGAATGCAATATCGTGTTAAAAAAGCTTCAATTAGTGAGGGATGCCCTCAAAAAGGTGAGGGTAAGTGAGGGATAAATATGATTTTGTTGTAGTTAATATACTTATATTAAAGGCTTTAAAATAAAGAGTGAGGGAGTGAGGGTAACTTTTTATTTTTGCTTGGAATTTGATAAAATGGAAGAAGACATGTCCGGTTGTGTTTTCTAAAACTATTAAGCAATTTCTTTCAGATTATTCTCCAATGATTTTCATTTATTCTCCAATGGATTTTATTTAATGGTGAATGATTGTGGTATTAAGTTTTTGGGATTATTTATAAATTTAATTGTTTACGTAATATTTTAGTTCAAGTTTATAAGATGCAGTTTGGAACATAAACAACTTGTAAGTTTAAGGCTATTATTTATGAAAATTGAATTAAAAAGTACCTGAACAAGTCGTGATATTATTATAACTGCCTTAATTGTTTATAAAGTGATTAATAATATTTCAAAATGAAAATAAAATAGTTATATTTGTGATCATAATAACTCTGTTTTAATTAAATTAGAATCATTAATTATATATAATCATGGATAAGCTATTATTATGTAAGTTTGGAGAAGGCGAGTGCTATGGTGTCAGAGAACTTAATTTATTGCTAAAACTTAGTAACATGCTTAGCTATAAAGAGGTTAACCTGGATGATGTAATTAAGCTTCTGTGCGAACATCTGCATGCTGAAAGAATTATACTAACAGTATTGAACAGAGAAAGCTCTAATATTTTTATAGAAGGTTCATATGGAATTACGGAAGAGGATAAAAATAATGCTATTTATAAGGTAGGCGAGGGTATAATTGGTCAGGTCATTAAAAATGGAGAAACTATTCTGATTCCTAGAATTGCAGATTCGGATATCTTCTTAAATCTTACGCATGCCCCCACATCAATCAATGATGTGGATGTGTCGTTTATTTGCACCCCTATTCGCTACAAAGCTGAGATTATAGGAACTCTTAGTTTTCATAAAGCCTATTTGAGAAATATTTCATTTAATGAAGATGCTCGTTTATTAAAGATTGTTGCCTCCATGATTGGCAGAACTATTCGTCGCCGACAAGAATATGCCGAGGAGATGGAACAATTGCTAAATGAGAATAAAAAATTAAAAGGAGAACTTCGAAATAGAATTATGCCGGATTATATTAAAGGAAATTCCGGAAAAATGAATGAGGTCTTTGCTCTCATTGATAGTGTGGCAGCAACTGATGCAACGGTATTAATAAGAGGAGAGAGCGGTGTTGGAAAAGAGCTTATTGCAGATGCCATACATTATAATAGTCCTCGGAAAAATAAGGCATTCATTAAAGTTAATTGCGCCGCTTTACCCGAAAGTCTTATTGAAAGTGAACTCTTTGGACATGAGAAAGGGGCTTTTACAGGTGCAAGCGCTCAAAGAATTGGACGCTTCGAGGCAGCAGATGGAGGAACTATCTTTTTAGATGAATTTGGTGAGATTCCCGCATCCACCCAAGTGAAGTTGTTACGGGTATTGCAAGAAAGAGAAGTTGAACGTTTAGGTAGTACGAAACCTATAAAAGTGGATGTGCGCATTATCTGTGCAACAAACCGTAATTTAGAAGATTTGATAGATAAAGGGGAATTTCGTGAGGACCTTTATTATAGAATTAATGTTTTTCCCATTTACATTCCGGCTTTACGGGAAAGGATTAATGATATACCAGTTTTGGTAGACTTCTTTATAGAGAAATTTAATAAGCGCCTTGGAAAGAATATAAAAAGAATTACGGCTATGGCTATTGATACATTAATGGTATATCATTGGCCTGGTAATATCCGGGAACTCGAGAATTGTATGGAAAGAGCTTGCATTTTGAGTGTTGATAGTGTTATTAGAACAACTAACTTACCGCCAACTTTGCAAACGGCTGCAACAAGTGAGACCGGACAAAACGGTACTTTGGAAATAATTCTGGGCAAGTTAGAAAAGCAAATTATAATGGATACATTGATTACCTGTAAGGGAAACATGGCAAAAGCAGCTGATCAATTAGGTATCACCGAACGTATGATGGGCATTCGAATAAAGAAATATGAGATTGATCCTAAACGATTTAAAACTAAAATGATTAATGAAAATGATAGAATTTGAGTATTGCGATTATGAAAATCCAATGCATCTAAATGCTTTGGTTAGTTTACTTAATCATTATATGAGTGATGCTATGGGTGAATCTGAACCTCTTAATAAAATACAGCAGTTGCACTTGGTAGACGGACTGGCTAATCATCCATCTTCTTTTGTTTTATTTGTAATATATAATCAGAATATAGTAGGACTGGCTACTTGCTTCATCAATTTTTCTACTTTTAAAGTAAAGCCATATATAAATCTTCATGATCTGATTATTTATGATGAGTATAGAGGCAAAGGATTAGGGCGGCTGCTATTGGAAGAGCTCATTCATATTTCTGAGTTTAAAAAATACTGTAAAATATCTCTTGAAGTACGCGAGGATAACAAAGTTGCTCAGAACCTTTACAGAAGTTTAGGATTTAAAGAATGCACTCCGAATATGTATTTCTGGACAAAAACAATAGACGAATGAAAATAGCAATTCCTGTAATAGATAATAATGAGCATAAATATGATATCGCGAACGGGTTTAACTCAACCGGTTCTCTTTGCCTTTATAATGAAGCTTCTGGAAACTTTTTCTGGATGCGTACATCCGACTTAGCTTGTAATATGGGGGAATTATTGCCGGCATTGATTTCTCAGGAAGTGGATAGCATAATCACAAAGCATATTCACCCCATGGCATTACAGGTCTTGGTGAATAAAGGATTTCGTGTATACCAATCTGAAGGAATTAATCTAATGGATAATATCAATCTGTTTAATGGGGACAAGCTGCAAACTTATGATTTTGTCTCGTCTTTTTCTGATATCCAGACCTGTGGTGGAGAATGTTCTGTGTGCTCCACAGATTGTGATGAAAAATAGTAATATATAAACTAGAATAGTATGTCAATAAGAAATGCAATAACCTTTATCGCCCAAGTTGATGGTGATAAGTCATTGAGAGCGGAATGTTACAAGTGTAAAACAAAACAAGAATTACTGGCTTTTCTCCAGAATCAATTCTTGTCTTTTACTGAGGAAGAATTTGAAGAAGCTATTAATATTATGCTTTTTAAATGCCAGTCATATGAAGACGCGGATAAAATTAAGCAAGCGGAGGCTTGGTTCAGCTTATTTCATTAACCTCTGACATTCGCTTTTCAACTAATTTTTTTATTTCCTTCATACCTTCTACCATGCTATGTATCTCTTCTATTTCTGGAGTTCGGTAGCCGAAGTCATCCAGTGAACAAATCCTCTCAAACTTCCCTACTAAAATAGATGTAGCTTTCATTGATTCAGTCAATTCATTATCAAATTGCTCTGCTTCTCTGTAAAGAGCAACCGGCATATGGTGTGTGGCAGCCCAGTTATAACGGGCAAGTAAACTGACAAAGTATTTCTCGAATGCCATTACAGCTATGTTATAAAGAAGATCATTGTTGAAATGCTCTTTTTTGCTCAGGTTCTTTTCCAGAGTGGATAAGTAGCTGTTTGCATACGACAGAGAACTATTGGCAAATAACAACATCTCCTCATCAGGAATGATTGGTTCCTGCATATTCTTTTCTTCCATAATATTTCTCTTTTTTTCTTATGTCCCAATAAATCTGATAAAAATCTTTTTCACTAAGGAAGCTCTTTTTTTTGCTAGCTTCTTCTTTTATTTTAATTAATAAGATGTCGCAGATAACTTCATCAACAGGTAAATTTTCTTTTTGCAGATAAAATCTGATTGTTGATTTACCGCTGTGCTTGCCTATAATGAAATCTTGTTCTAATTTACCAATTTTGGAAGCTTCTATTAATTGATAGGTTTTTCTGTCTTTTTGTAAGCATTGAGTGTGTATGCCTGATTCATGAGATAAAACGAGGCTTCCTGTAATAGGCTTGCTTTCGGGTAAGGTTCTATTTGATATCTCGGAAACATAGCTTGAAAGTTCAGAATAAAGAGTAGAATCTAGCCTGCAATCAATTTTTTCACTCATTTCCAAGGCCATTGCAACTTCTTCTAAAGCAGCATTGCCAGCGCGTTCACCTAGTCCGTTAACAGTAACGCTGAGACATTCGGCTCCGGCTAAATATGCTGATACAGTATTGGCTGTTGCCATTCCTAAATCATTGTGTGTATGTATTTCTAATGGCAAATCCTGATAAGTGGCACGAATTGATTTTATTAATTTAAAGCACGAAATGGGATTTAATGTGCCTACAGTATCAGCTATTCGAACCCGTGAAGTTCCCAGAAAAGCAGCAAGTCCGATGAATTCTTTCAAGAAAGATAAATTGGCTCTTGAGGCATCCTGGGCACCAATGGTTACATATTCAAATTTGGATGATGCAAAATCATACATTTCCTGTAAGTTCTGTAACACCCAGTGTTCATCTTTTCCCATTGCTTCCTGAAGAATTTTAGAAACAGGAAATGATAAATGAACTCCATTTGTACCACTTTTTGCAGCTAAAAGAATATCATACTTATTGGCTCTGCACCATGCTAAAGTCTTGAATTTGAATTCTTGCTGGCAAATTAAATTAATTTCCTGAGCCTCCCTAATGCCAATGGCCGGTGTGCCAATTTCAAGTTCGGGAATGCCAGCCTGATCAAGCAGCGAACAGACCTTTATCTTTTCATCTAAAGAAAAGACTACACCTGGGGCCTGTTCACCGTCACGTAATGTGGTGTCAATAAAATATGGTTTCTTAATTGCTTTCATTATTTAGTCAGATATCAGGTATTTGGCACATGGTTCATCATTTTCCAGGGAATCAAGTATTTCGTCAATTACATCTTCGCTATCAACGCCTCCATACCAATAATTATTGGGATGAATAACCATTACTGGTCCCTGAGAGCATACATTCAGACAAGCTGTTGTAGAAACGGCTACATCCAATCCTCTATCTGATGCTTCTTCACTTAGGTATTGCAGTAATCCGGCTGCACCTTTTTTATTACAGGCGCCTTGAGCTTCTCCTGCTACCCGATAAGAATTACACACTAAAATGTGATAAGCTGGCTTTTTCATTTTGTTCTTGATTTATTTTTGTTTTAATATAATTATGCACATCCTTGTGCGTTTCCTTTGCATCCGCTGCCGCATTTAAAAGCATCAGGCTTGGCTATGCTCCTGATAGGCTTATCGTTGTATACGCCATCCAGTCCGTCATCTATTAATCCAGTCATTTCTATTACGTGTACCTTGCAGGAATTTAGTATCATTTTGGGATTTTCTCCTATTCCGGATACAAGTAGTGCTCTACAATCATTCAATGTTCGGGCCATGTCTACCCATCTTTGGTCTCCTGCTCCTGGTATTGGTGTTTTACGTTCCTCAACAAGTTGAAAACCTTTAGGAGATTGCTTAAATATGTACAGCGAAGTTGCTTCTCCTAAATGTTGGTTAACCAGTAACCCTTCATGGGTGGCTACAGCAACATAAGGACGACCACTTAAATCAAACTCCGGACGAGAAGAGTACTCTTTTAATAAAGTATGAGTATCTTTCAGATCCTGACCGAGCAAACCTGCAGCATCAGCTCTGCAACGAGCGCAATGGCTCATTAGTTTCAGGTGCTCTGAAGCCAAAGTTCTTGTCTTAAAGATCATCTTTGTATCGGGTTTAGGATAGTTGGCAAATTCTGTTTCGGCAGTTGGAATAAGTGGTATGCAGTTAATTACATCCGCTCCTAGTTCAGAACATTTGCGGGCAACTTCCGGAATGTGATCCTCATTGATGCCCGGTATAATGATACTGTTAATCTTGACAGTAATTCCTTTTGCTTTCAGTAAAGGAATGCATCTCAATTGTCTTTCAAGTAATATTTTTGCTCCTTCAACGCCTCTGTATACATGTTTATTATAGCGAACCCATTTATATATTTTTCCAGTGATTGTTGGGTCGATGGCATTCATTGTAATGGTGACATGACTAACACCCAGTTCTGCTATTTCATCTATGTAAGGTTCTAAATCCAAACCATTGGTAGAGAGGCAAAATATTTTTTCAGGAAATTGTTCCTTAACGCGACGCATGGTACTCAATGTCTCTTCAGGATTGGCAAAAGGATCACCCGGACCTGCAATGCCAATTACAGATAAGTTTTCTATCCGTTCATCCAGCGCCTTTAGGTAATCAATAGCTTGAAATGGAGCAAGAACAGATGATGTAACTCCCGGACGGCTTTCATTTACACAATCATATTTCCGATTGCAATAGTTGCATTGTATATTGCATTTTGGTGCTACAGGTAAATGTACTCTGGCATGAGTGTGTTTTACACTTTCATCAAAGCAGGGATGGGCTTGTTTTTTTTCTGTCGTTTCCATATCTAAATGTATTTATACCCTACAGGGGAGTTTTCTTGTTTATATTCTATTAATGCATTCACAATGAGGTCAAATAGTACCTGAGTTCCCCGATATCCGATATGGTGCAGGCGAGCTGCTCCGAAACGGTCGTGAATAGGAAAGCCTAGTCTGACTAATGGAATCTTACGTTCACGGGCAATGTAATACCCTTTACTGTTTCCAATTAAGATATCTGGGGTAATCTCTTCTGCTTTTTCGCGCATTGATTCAAAATCGGAACCACTTAACACACTTATTGGAGTTTCTGAGTCAGTATATAATTTTTCTATTTCGTGTTTTAGTAAGCCACTGTTTCCTCCCGAACCAATGAGAGAAGGCTCAATACCTATTTCCTTTAAAAAGCCGGCTAGACTTATCACAAGATCTTCTTCTCCAAAGATAAGGGCTCGTTTACCAAAAACATATTTATGTGCATCTACATAAGCATCAATTAAGCGTCCCCGTTCTTTCCGGTGCTTCTCAGGAATCTCTTTTTTGCTGATTTCTGATAACACTTTGAAGAAACTGTCGGCAGATTTAATGCCAATAGGCATTCCTATCTGATAGTTCTTTACTCCGAAAGCAGCTTCCAGCCATTCTCCGGCAGTCTGAATTCTGCCTGAATTACTCCTTACTGCTCCTTTATTGAATACATTGCCCAATTCAATGGTGGCACAAGCTCCTCCGGTACGGATGATATCACTCACTGGAGTTCCTCCCTGAGGAATCAGTTGGTAATCTTTCCAATGTTCATTATCAAGAGTCTCGGAATAATCAGGAAAAAGAATATAATTGAGATCGAAATCATCGAGAACTTCTTTTAAATAACGGATATCTGCCGGAGAAATGAATCCGGGAAATATGTTAATATAATCTCCCTTAACCTTATCCGAGGCTAAAGAGCGGACTGCTGCCAGCAAAGTATTATGAAAACCGTCAATGTGGCTACCGCAATAACTTGCTGTAGATACATTGATAAATGTGGGTAATTCTTTATCTTTATTTGCCTCCTTATAATCCCTTATTAATCCGGGTAAGTCCTCACCAATCGTTTCACTCAGACAGGTAGAGGCAATGCCAATAACTTTAGGATTATATTGCTTTATAATGTTATTGATTCCGGTGATAAAGTTCCGACTGCCCCCATAGACGGTAGCAGCTTCGCTGAAGTTTGATGAAGCAATATCTACCGGCTCTTTGTAGTGACTAATCATATAACGGCGGATATATGTTGCACATCCTTGAGAACCGTGGATAAGCGGTACACATCCTTCAATACCTTTAAGTGCTACCGATGCACCTAGCGGAGCACATAGTTTACATGCGTTACGGGTTGATATATATTGCTTCTCCATATTTTATTGTTTATTTAGTAAATTGCCATACAGGACTCATTGCTGTAGCATAAATCTCACGTGCAAAATTCATCATTCCTTCATATCCGGCCAGTGCTTCTTTCCTTTCGTGATTATGATCACAGAATCCGAGGCCTATCTTATGTGCGATGGGGCGTTCCTTTACCCCTCCGATAAAGATATCAGCATGTTTTTCTTTTACGAAATGAGATAGTTCAACAGGATTGGAGTCATCAACAATGATTGTACCTTCATCACATAGCTTTTTAATTAATTCATAATCTTCAGTGGTTCCTGTTTGCGATCCTACAATAACAGTCTGAACCCCAATTAACCGAAGAGCTTTTATTAATGAGATAGCCTTGAAAGCACCGCCCACATAGATTGCCGCCTTCTTTCCTTGCAATCTTTCTTTATACCACTTAAGTTGTGGCATTAGTCGGGTAAATTCTTCGCGGACTAACTCTTTGGCTTTAGCCATCATCTCTTCGCTTTTGAAAAAAGAAGCAACATCGTAAAGCGCATCACTCATATCTTCAATGCCAAAATAGGAAACCCTCATGCTTGGAATACCATACTCCTTTTTCATCATCTGGGCAAGATAATTCATGGAGCCGGAACACTGAACAACGTTTAACGCTGCATTGTGGGCGTTACAGATATCTTCAACTCTTCCATCGCCGGTGATTGTTGCATTTACATGAACTCCCATCTTTTTATAGTATTCAAGCAAAATCCACAGCTCTCCGGCAAGATTAAAATCACCGAGAATATTTATGCTGTACTTAGGTGTTGGCTTATTAATAGTTCCTACCAACTGGAAGAGTGCTTCACAGGCTACTTTGTATCCGTCTTTTTTAGATCCCTGAAAGCCTGGTGCCTGAACAGGGATAACGGGAATGCCTTTACGGATAGCCATCTGTTTGCAGGCTGATTCCACATCATCCCCAATAACTCCTACAATACAAGTAGTATAAATAAAGGCAGCTTTTGGATGATGGAGATCAATCAATTCTTCCATCGCTGCATTCAATTTATCAATTCCTCCGAAGATAACGTCTCTTTCTTGTAAGTCTGTAGAAAAGCTAAGTCTGTGCAGTTCCGGTCCTGATGAAAGAGAACCTCGTATGTCCCAGGTATATGCGGCGCATCCAATAGGACCGTGGATAAGATGTAAAGCATCTGCTATAGGATAGAGAACTACTCTTGAGCCGCAAAAAACGCAAGCTCTTTGGCTGACCGAGCCAGCCAAACTTTCTTTATTGCATTCTATTGTTGCTGCATTGATTCCAGCAAATGCAACTTGCTTTTCTCTTTCTTTTAAAATGTAATCCATGTTGTTTGCTCCTTCATTATATTTATAATTATACCAAAACCATGCCAAAGAACTAAACCAAGCAATATAATTGCTCTATGCATTCAACTTCAGGTATTTACGGACTAAATAAAAAACGAGAATGGGATATTGGGGTTACCCAGAAGTAGGGGGAAGAGAGTAATCTTACATTTATGTAGGATTACAACCCTTTTTCAATAAAAAAGCTTCGGCATTTTGAGAAGTAAAAAGTATTCCCAAAGATGCAGAAGCATTTTCATAAACAACTCTCTTTCTTAATTTTACATTTGGAATTCCACCTTTTCTTCGGGGCAGGTACGATCCTGATGTTCCATGAAGGCATTTAAAATCTGGATAACTAAGTTTGTAGCACCAACATATCCTGTTTTAGGGAAGTAGTTGTGCCCTGCACGGTCAGCGATTGGGAACCCAAAACGGATGAATGGAATATCTTCATCTCTGGCAATGTACTTGCCATAAGTGTTACCTATAAGCAAATCAACCCCTTCTTGTTTAATCCATTGGTGAAGACGGAACATATCTGCACGCTCACCGCTCATAAATTTCGCTTCAGGAATATCTTTCAATATTCCAGTCAGACGCTCATCGAATGGTTTTCCCGGAGTTCCACTTACAATATAAACCGGTTTCATATCCAGGCTTACCAGGAATTCGGTGAGTGGAATCAAAGTATCTGGATCTCCCCATAATGCTACGCGTTTACCATAAAGATACTTGGCATTGTCGGCTATCATGTCAATTAACTGACCGCGTTCTTCAGTGATGCTATCTGGAATAGGAAGATTAGCATGACGGCTAAGCGACATAAGAAAACGGTCAGTTGCTTTCAGTCCGATAGGAATATCTGTTACTTCGAACTTAACTTTACATTTGTTTTCCAGTTTGATGCAGGCATCTTCCGTACAATATTGTCCCAGGCCGATTGTAAACTTACTGTCTCCGGTGGCTCTCAGTTCAGGAATTGTTGTTCCTCCCTTGGGATACATTACATATTTCCCGTTGAGTGGAGTATCAAGCACGCCAGTCATATCGGGGAACATAATTGTTCTAGCCTCCATAACCTTAGCAAGGCGTTTGATTTCGCGCATATCCGATGGTTCCATCCATCCGGCAACTAAGTTTACCACATTTTTCTTTTTAGGTGTAGCAGTAGAGAAGAACTTTACCATTGCTGCAACCTGATTAGAATATCCGGTGATATGTGTTCCAACATACGATGGAGTATTGCAATAGATTACAAATTTACCTTCGGGAACAAGTCCGTCTTCATTGGCTTTGGAAACAATCTGATTCAAGTCATCACCAATTGTTTCAGATAAGCAAGTAGTGTGAACAGCAATTACTTCCGGTTTATAGACGGTAAACATTGTTTCTATTGCCTGAAGTAAGTTGGCAGATCCACCGAATACTGAAGAACCTTCCGAGAAAGAACTGGTTGCAGCTACAACCGGCTCCTTAAAATGGCGGGTTAATGTACTCCGGTGATAGGAACAGCAGCCTTGCGAGCCGTGACTGTGGGGCAAGCATCCATGAATTCCTAAAGCTGCAAACATTGCTCCAATAGGTTGACAGGTTTTGGCGGGGTTAATGGTCAAGGCCTTTCTGTCTATTTCTTTATCTGTAGTGTGCTTTAATAACATAATTCTTTTTGTTTTTGCAGGTTAATAAACATATTCTGCTTCGACGATATCCTCTTTCTCCCAGGGAGCTTTCATTTCTTTCCAAATGCTGCAACAAGCTATTTGCTCAATATCCTTGTAGAAGTTGATTGCTCCTTCAAAAGCTGCGTACGGACCACCGTAATCGTAGTTATGCAACTGTTTCAATGGTATACCCATTTTTTGCACGCAGAACTTTTCTTTTATACCGGCACAGAAGATATCCGGATGATACATCTCGATAAGTTTCTCCATCTCATAATGACTTAAGTCATCAATAACAAGAGTTCCTTTCTTCATTTCTGCCATCATACCTTCGTAACCGTTGAATTCCAGTCCTTCTTTTTCCAGTGCTTTTAATTCCTCTTCGGTTTTACGTGGTTTAAAGCGGGTAGCATCTTCTTTAACCGTAATCTGTTCAATATTACGACTATCTGCATCAATCTGGATAGAAGGAATAACACTTCGACCTTCGTAGTCGTCTCTGTGACCAAATTCGTATCCGGCAGAGATTGTCTTCATTCCCAATTCATTGAATAGTTCCTGATAATGATGAGCTCGTGAACCTCCAACAAAGAGCATGGCTAGTTTGCCGTTGGTCTTTTCCAATGCTTTTTCCTGAGCCTCTTTCACGGAGATCATCTCTTCCGCAATCACTTTCTCTATACGGTCAATTAATTCCTGATCACCAAAATACTTTCCAACCTTACGGAGTGTTTTCGCTGTGGCTTCCGCACCAATAAAGTTTGCCTTCATCCAGGGAATACCGAAAGATGTTTCAAGCATCTCAGCCACATAGTTTATTGACCGGTGGCACATAACCAGACTTAAATCGGCAGTATGCGCAGTTTCAAATTGTTTCTTTGTGGAGTTGCCGGACATTGTTGCTACAAGCTCGATGCCACACTTATCCATTAAAGTCTCAATGGCAAAAGCGTCGCCGCCAATGTTATATTCACCTAAAACGTTTATTCTGAATTTGTATTTACCATCTACAGAATCGTCATTGCCAATAAGGTTTTTGTATAAACCATTGTTTGCAATGTGATGACCGGCCGACTGTGATACTCCACGGTATCCTTCGCATGAGAATCCGAAGATGTTTACTTTGCCTTCTAGCTCTTCAGTCATATGACGAGCCACACGGTGCACATCATCTCCAATCAATCCTACCGGGCAAGTAGAGAAAATGGCGATAGCTTTCGGGTGAAATAGTTCGTATGCTTCACGAATAGCCTGCTTTAGCTTTTCTTCCCCTCCAAATACAATGTTGGAATCCTGCATATCTGTAGAGAAAGCATAAGGAATAAAGTTCTCAGGAGCCTGTTCGTCAGGGCGAGTCTGGTTACGACGGGTTAGCCATGAATAAAATCCACAACCGATTGGTCCGTGAGTGATATTTACAATATCTCTTGTTGGGCCCAGAACCACACCTTTACATCCGGCATAGGTACATCCTCTTTGAGTAATAATTCCGGGAATGGTACGTACATTGGCCTGAATCTGAGGAATCTCGTCAGGATCATTATATACAATTCCTTTTGCTCTTTTCTTTGCAACCTTTTTAGGATAGGCCGCCAGTACCTCTTCTTTAAATTCAGCGAGGTTAATATCCTTTTCTGTATCTTTTATCATAGCAGTAACCTCCTTTAATCTAATGTTTCGTCACCTGATTCTCCTGTACGTACACGAACAGAACCAACAGTATCAATTACAAAAATTTTCCCATCACCACTTTTTCCTGTTTGATTTGCCTTGATGATTGTTTCTACAGCCAGATCTTTCTTCTCGTCAGTAACCACAAGCGTAATCATTCTTTTGGATTTCAGACGAGGCATCTCCGAGATCAGTTCATGATGTTCAGGATCTACGTAAGCCGCCTTCTCCAGATCGCCGTGTCCTTTACCGCGTCCCAGAACAGGCATGGCGGTGAACGACGGCAATCCTGCTTCCGAAAGAGCGATTTTTGTGTCACTCATCTTGGCAATACGAATCATTGCTAATATTAGTTTCATAATTCCTTGTCTCGTTTGATTTATACTTCTTTTCTACCACTAGAGATGGTGTAGGTTTCTTCTACCGGAGTGACGAATATCTTTCCGTCACCAAACTGTCCTTTTTCTCCTGAACGAGCAGCTTCCATGATTGTTTCAATAACAAAATCCTTATCTTTTTCAGGAATTACAATCATTAAAAGGTCTTTGGGCAATTCGTCGTAAGTAACATTTCCTACTTTAAGACCGCGCTGTTTACCGCGACCGAACACTGATAGTTTTGTTACTGCGGGGAAACCTGCATCGAATAATGCTTTCATTACTACGGATGACTTCTCTGGGCGAACAATAGCTCTTAATAAATACATATAAATATCCTCCTTTATTTATTAGTTCATAATACCAAAGCCAACCAATAACTCTTCCAATTCAGGCATAGAAAGTGGGGTAGGGATAACAAACATTTTATTATCGTTTATTTTCTTTGCTAAAGAACGGTACTCGTCGGCCTGAGCATGTTCCGGTGCGTGGTCAATAACTGTTTTACGATTAATCTCGGCATGTTGAACCATGTTGTCGCGGGGAACGAAGTGAATCATTTGGGTTCCAAGTTTTGAGGCAAACTCTTCAATCATGTTTGCTTCATTGTCTACCTTACGAGAGTTGCAAATAATACCTCCTAAACGAACAGTTCCTACTTTACCGAATTTGGCAATAGACTTGCAGATATTGTTTGCTGCGTACATAGCCATCATTTCTCCTGAGCAAACAATGTAAACCTCTTCTGCTTTGCCATCACGTATTGGCATGGCGAAACCACCACAAACTACGTCGCCAAGTACATCATAGAATACATAATCAAGGTGTTTGTCGTCATCGTAAGCACCAAGCTGCTCAAGTAAGTTGATAGAAGTAATGATACCACGTCCTGCACAACCTACTCCCGGTTCCGGGCCGCCTGATTCTACACAGCTGGTAGCATTAAATCCTGGTTTCATTACATCATCCAGATCAATATCTTCGCCTTCGTCACGAAGAGTATCGAGAACTGTTTTTTGTGCAAGACCGTGTAACAGCAAACGAGTGGAATCTGCTTTAGGATCACAACCTACAACCATTACCTTTTTACCCATCTCAGCCAAACCGGCTACAGTATTTTGCGTTGTGGTACTTTTACCAATTCCGCCTTTTCCATAAATTGCAATCTTTCTCATAATCTTATTACCTTTATTAATTATTTAAAACCTATAAGATTATAAACAGAAAGCGTGCCAAAGTAAAATGTTGTTTTTGAAACGAGTCAGTGTACTTACTTATAATTGATTGAATAACAGCTATGTAAATACAGTAAAAATAAATAATAATAATTGATGAGTTACCATAACTAGGTTCTGGGAGGGGCACTTATTGTTACATAAATGTAGGTAAATATACCAAAATGTAGGATTATTATCCAAGAAAAAGCTCACTGAGTGCAGCAATCTCGCCAAGAAATTGTGAGTAACTTTGAAAGGTTCCCTCACCAAAAATTTCTTTTGGGTGCCCTTGTGCCAATATCTTCCCGTTCTTTATGGTCATCACCGATGAAGCCAAGGCGCAGACTTCGTTTATATCGTGACTTACAAGTATAGTAATTGTGTTTAGCAGCAGGTGTGCTTTGCGGATTTCGTGTTGTAGGGCGGTGCGCATTTCAAAATCAAGGGCAGACAATGGCTCGTCGAGCAGCAAAAGATTGGGCTTGGCCGCTAATGCTCTGGCCAATGCCACTCTTTGCCTTTGCCCACCGGATAGTTGTGTAGGCTTTTGCTTTCTCAATGCAAGCAGATCGAACAGTTCCAATAGCTCTTCTATGGCTTCTGTATCTTTTTTCTTTTGTGCAAAACAGATGTTACTTTCCACACTCATATTGGGAAAAAGAGCGTAGTCCTGGAACATATATCCCACGTTACGGAGTTGAGGAGAAAGGTTTATTTTCTTTTCGGAGTCGAACCAAACGGTATCATTGTATACTATACGCCCTTTAGAGGGAGTGGTAAGCCCGGCAAGTATCCGTAATAAGGTTGTTTTTCCAGAACCGGAATGCCCAAAGAGGCAAAGTAATTCCCTATCTTCTATCTCCGAGCAGACTTGCAATGTTTTCTTTCCCTCTGAAGTAAGCATCGGACGTTCTATATCAATCTTTAGCATGGCTCTTTAAAGTGTTTTCTTGTTGCCGTTTATACTGTATATTACAGTCAGTATCAGCATTGAAATGATAAATAATACGAATGAATATTTGTTTGCCGTGTCGTAATTGAGGGATTGCACTTCGTCGTAAATGGCAATGGATGCTACTCTTGTTTCGCCTGGCATGTTTCCTCCCACCATAATTACCACGCCAAACTCCCCGATGCAGTGGGCAAAGGTCATGGCAACAGCTGTGATAATGGAAGGCTTTATGTTGGGGATAAGAACCCTTGTGAAGGTGGTGAAGAAAGATTTCCCAAGCGTGTAGGATGCTTCCCTGTAACTTCGCGGAATACTTTCAAAGCCATTCTGTAAAGGCTGAACCATAAACGGCAGACTAAAAAGAACGCTTGCCACTAATATTCCCTCAAAGCTGAAAGCTAGACGCAGGTTAAGCGTATGTTCCAGAAAATGACCAAAAGCATTTTGCGGACTATAGGCAACCAGCATATAAAAGCCCAGCACAGTGGGGGGTAATACAAACGGTATACTGATTAGGGCCTCTATCAGAGGTTTGAACCGGAAATGCTTATATGCCAGCCAATAACTCAGCGGCAAGCCAATGATAAGTAGTATAATGGTGGTTATTGTAGCCAGTTTTCCGGTAAGCAGAAGGGTTTGTAGAAAATCATCGTTCATATTATGTATATTCAATTAGATAGTTTAAATAAAGTGCGGGCGGAGTTAAGGTAAAACAATCCGGATACTTCTATTATTAATGTACGGCAAATACAAATAAGGACTACACGTTTTATAATTTAAGTGTACACTATAATTTTATATAGCGTACACTCTTCTGAAAATATATACCGGGACATTACTCTAAAGTTCCTTTAACGAGGAACTGAGTATCCATACTTTTCCCAATAAACTTTGGTTCTTGGCGATAGAACATAGGCCATGAATTTGCTTGTTTCGGTATTTCTTACTGCAGTCTTAATAAGAATGCAAGCCTGTTCTACCGGAGTATACAGCTTTTGGTCCACAATGTAATATGTTCCTTGCCCTTTCATCTCCGGAGCCAGGGCAAGCGAGAGAGCTACAAAGCCAATTTCTGCATTACCGGTAAAGGCAAATTGTGCAGCCTGCGAGATATTATCGCCAATCACAATCTTCGATTTCAGTGATTCATAAAGACCAATCTTTTTAAGTAACTCAAATGAGCGCTCTCCGTAAGGCGCAGTCTCTGGTTTGGCAATAGATATTTTCTTTATGGCAGGGTCTTTCAATACCGAAAGTCCTTTAGTAACATCCAGCGAAGTGCTGTATATGGCCAGTTTTCCATAGGCATAAGTCTTCATGGCTCCCCATGCAACTCCTTTTGCTTTCAGCTTCAAAGGAAATTCATTGTCGGCAGCCATAAAAAAGTCGAAGGATGCGCCGTTAAGAATCTGCTGAACCAATGTGCCCGAACTTCCGAAAGTGATATTGATCTTAGCCTTGGGATGTTCTTTTTCGTACTGTACTTTAATTTCTTCCAGCACATAACGGAGGTTGGCTGCTGCTGCCACATTTACTTTCTGAGCTTGTGCAAGGATACATACCAGTATCAGTGCCACAGATATAATCGTTCTTTTCATGAGATTGAGTTTTATATTTTATTTATCGGTAAAAATAGATTTCAGATAAGAAGGAGAGACGGTAAGCATCACATATCCCCACTGTGGAAAACGGGTTTTGGTATCAGCGGTCATGCCCTTTGCTATACGAGTATTGTCATTGGCAAAGTAAGTACTCCAACCGGCTTGTAAGTTTGTCCATTCATTAAGTTTGTAGTTAAAGCAAATATCCAATTCCGAACCCAATGACTTGCCAATGTTTGTTCCTTTGTTTGTCATGTCCTTGCTGGTGTTGAAAACGTGAAACACACCTTCAAAGCTACTCTTCTTGCTTACTTTAGCATTTACACTGCCGTAGTAATCAAGCAAACCCTGGGTAAGAGGCGTTGACCAGTATTCCATGGAACCATTAAAGCTGTGGTTTGCACCATACAGTTTCCTGAAATTCTTCTGTTTGCCGTCTGTACTATTATCATCTCCCGACAGATAATCTGTTCCTAAACTGGTTGTGAAGACGGGCGATATTTTATAGTTCAACTTTATAGCAGCCATACTACCGCTCATGTCGTCGCCCGTTTGGTTCTTCCCTGCCTGAAAGTAAACAGTTCCCAGTGCAGAGAACGGACATACTTCGCTGCTGTATTTCAGGTTACCACCAAATGTGTATCCGTGGTTCATGTTAACCTTTGTTCCGTATTTCGTTGCATCGGTAGTGGGCTGCATACCTTCGTCCACGGCAATGGCGGAAAGAGTCAGACCTTTTGCCAAGCCTTTGGATAACCAAAGCAGTCCCATGTATCGGTATTTAGCTGCATTTGCATAAACAGCCTCAGAGGAAATGGCGGAAGAATTGTTATAAGCAAAACCTAAATGAGCCTGAAAATCGTCCACATTGTACTTAAATAGAGCCAGATCGTGTGAATTGCCTGTATTGCTCCAGTTGGAAGCCGAGAACAAACGGTTATCGTCATACGCCAATACCTGACGTCCTACTTTAAGAGAACCTCCAGGCATTAGCAGAAACTCCGACCATGCTTCAAAAACTCCCAATGTAGCAGTCTCTGAATTAGGTGCAGTTTTACCAAAAGAACGGGTGTCCTGAACAGTGAACTGTGTCTTTAAAATTGCAGAAGAGAAAGATGCTCCCAGGCGAGTGCGCTGATAGGTAAAAACGCCGGGATCATTACTATCCGACAAAGGGGATCCGAAACCATCTCTATACTCTGCTCTTGGCCTGAATTCGCCATCAATACTTACAGTCTGTGCATTCATTTTACACGCACAGACAGTTGCAACAAATGCTACACCTAAAAACCTTTTACCTAATACCCTCATAATACTAACTTTTTAATTAAATATTCGTTATCAAATACAGAGAATAACGCTTTCTTAAAGAGAAGCGATATCCACCCTAAAGAATATCGCTTCTCTAAAAAAAACAGCTTTCCAGTTCGCTGTTAGTTTGTTCTAGTAACTTAATAATTTCAATTTCCCGCATGGCATAGCTTTCAAGAACTTGCATTCCGTATGGACTTAGACTGCAACCTCCTCCGTCTTTCCCTCCCTTCTGCCTTATCACTACTGGAATAGGCGAAAGGCGGTTTATCTTATCAATAAGATGCCAGGCATGCTGGTAAGACATCTTCAAATTCTTTGCCGCTGCATTAATGGACCCGTCTGCTAAGATCTGTTTCAATAGCCGATACTGATTTGGGCCAATGAAAATTTCGTTATCCCTATAAATGGTTACAATGGCATCTACTGAGAATTTTGAATGATCCATGCGGCTATGAAATTAAATGCCAATCATAACTTCGGTGGATTTGAATATAGCGTATGCTTCATCTCCCACTTTGAGATTAAGTTCTCCCACGCTGTCTACTGTAATTACCGAGACAATTGTATTACCTCCACCAATGTCCAGTTTAACCTTTGCGGTAACAATGCCCGGAACAATCTCTATAATCTTACCTTTAATCGTGTTTCTTGCGCTTAGAATCATCTTCTTCTTTGTTTAAATGAGTATTAACCCTTATCTATTTGTAGAATAAGAATACAAAGGCCGTGCCATAAAATGTAATTGCTTAATTATTAGTGTTTTAATGATATATGAGGCATTTGTAGTTTTGTTATTTCCTACATTTATGTATTGCTTTAGGAGGGGAGATTACTTTATAGTTGGAAATGGGCGGTACTTTTAGAAAAGAAAAGAGCCTGTGCAATTCCCTTTTAAAGGAACTGCACAGGCTCTGTATTTGTAGGTAGAATGACTATTACAAGCCGAATTCTTCTTTTACTATATCAATGTAATCAAGCTTTTCCCAAGTAAATAGCTCAACTTCCACTGTCTTATCTTCAAGATAACGTGAGTGGAAGCTCTTGGTAACTACCTTAGGAGTACGTCCCATGTGCCCGTAAGCAGCAGTTTCTGAATAGATAGGATTACGAAGCTTTAAGCGGTCTTCAATAGCTTTTGGACGAAGATCGAATATCTTATCAATTTTCTTTGCAATTTCACCGTCAGTAATGTTCACATTGCTGCGGTTGTAGGTATCTACATAGATGTTGATAGGACGAGCCACACCGATAGCATAAGATATCTGAACAAGAATCTCGTCAGCTACTCCGGCAGCAACAAGGTTCTTTGCAATGTGACGTGCTGCATAAGCTGCACTACGGTCTACTTTACTAGGGTCTTTTCCTGAAAAAGCACCACCACCGTGAGCACCTTTACCGCCATAAGTATCAACGATAATCTTACGTCCTGTTAATCCTGTATCTCCGTGAGGTCCGCCAATAACGAACTTTCCTGTAGGATTAACGTGATAAGTAATAGCACCGTTGAATAGGTCCAATATCTTTTTATTATGAATTGATGCAAATACTCTAGGCATTAATACTTTGATTACATCTTCGCGGATGATAGCCAGCATCTCTTCGTCAGCTTTTAACTGAGCTTCTGCTGATTCATTAACTGGTTTAACGAAATCATCGTGCTGGGTAGATACTACAATAGTGTCAATACGCACAGGTTTTCCGTTATCATCGTATTCTATTGTAACCTGGCTTTTAGCATCCGGGCGAAGATAAGTCATTACCTTGCCTTCTCTTCTGATTTTAGCCAGAATGTATAGTATTTTATGCGCAAGGTCAAGAGACAATGGCATGTAATTTTCTGTTTCGTTGGTTGCATAACCAAACATCATTCCCTGATCACCGGCACCCTGATTCATAGGGTCCTCGCGTTCTACACCACGGTTAATGTCGGCAGACTGTTCGTGAATGGCAGAAAATACACCGCATGAGTTTCCTTCGAACATATACTCACCTTTGGTATAACCAATCTTGTTGATTACGCCACGAGCAACTTCTTGTAGGTCTACATACGCTTCAGATTTCACTTCACCCGCAAGTACTACCTGTCCGGTGGTAACGAGAGTTTCGCAAGCTACTTTAGAACTTGGATCGTAAGCCAATAGTTCATCAAGCACAGCATCCGATATTTGATCGGCTACTTTGTCGGGGTGTCCTTCAGACACCGATTCGGATGTGAATAAATATCCCATGTATAAATAAAGTTTTAGTTGACGGATTGTTAATTCGTCTGTTTATACTATATAAATTTCCTGAATGGGGGATGGATTTGGAAGGTAGAAACGCGTTAAATAAGCTATTATTTAGCATTTTTTACTGTGGTTGCAAGCTGCCCAAATCTTTCCACATTTTAAGATGGTGCAAAGATATAGCTAAATTCCTGAGTTCTGTTCTTTTAGATCAAATAATTTAAAAGAAATTAAGACTCATAAAGATAAATCATCACAGATCATTTGAACAGTTTTACCTGTTCCCGGAATAACAAGTTCAGGTGCAATTTCGCAGAGTGGCTTCATTACAAAAGGACGCTCAGCCATCAGAGGATGAGGGATATCCAGCTTTTCAGTATGCAGTATCAAGTCATCATAGAGAAGCGTATCAATGTCAATCAGCCTGTCTTTATAGATTCTACTAACCGATTTTTTGCTTCTACCAATTTGTTTTTCTATCAATTGTGTCTCTTCCAGAAGTTGAAATGGAGAAAGCGAGGTTTCCACGCAAATAACCGCGTTGAGAAACGAATTGGTAGATTCAAATCCCCAGGGTTCAGAAGAATGAAAAGCGGATTGGGAAACAATTTTCCCAATCCGCTCTTTTATTTTATCTATAGCCAAGGACAGGTTTCTTTCTTTATCGCCCAAATTTGTGCCTAAACCGAAATAAACCAATGCCATAGTTTTACCTTATTAATCTAAAATCAACATTGCATCTCCGTAAGTACCGAAGCGATAACCTTCTTTTAATGCTACCTGATAAGCATCCATAACCAAATCATATCCTCCGAATGCAGCAACAATCATAAGCAATGTGGAAAGAGGCATGTGGAAATTGGAAATCATTGAATTGGCCACAGTGAATTCATAAGGAGGGAAAATAAATTTATTAGTCCATCCTTCAAAAGTCTTCAGGTGTCCGTCAGTACTTACAGTACTTTCAATGGCTCTCATCACAGTAGTACCTACAGCGCAGATATTTCTGTTTGCATCTTTAGCTTCATTAACTATCTTAACAGCTTGTTCAGAAACAAACATTTGCTCTGAATCCATTTTGTGTTTGGTAAGGTCTTCCACATCAATATCGCGGAAGTTACCAAGGCCGGCATGCATGGTTACAAATGCAAAGTCTATTCCTTTAATCTCCATACGCTTCATTAATTCGCGGCTAAAGTGAAGACTTGCTGTTGGTGCTGTAACAGCTCCTTCATGCTTAGCAAAGATTGATTGGAATCTTTCTTCGTCTTCAGGTTCAACGGGGCGGTTAACAATGGTATGAGGCAGTGGAGTCTCACCAAGAGCATAAAGTGCTTTCTTGAATTCCTCATGAGGTCCGTCATAAAGGAAACGCAAAGTACGTCCGCGCGAAGTAGTGTTGTCAATAACTTCGGCAACCATTGAATCGTCGTCACCAAAATATAGTTTATTACCAATTCTGATTTTACGAGCAGGATCAACTAATACGTCCCATAAACGAAGTTCTTCGTTCAACTCACGTAATAAGAATACTTCAATGCGTGCACCGGTTTTTTCCTTGTTTCCGTAAAGACGGGCAGGGAATACCTTTGTATCATTGAATATAAAAACATCCTTATCATCAAAATAATCTAAGAGATTTTTAAACTCTCTATGTTCAATTTCACCAGTCTTCTTATGAAGAACCATCAAACGGGATTCATCTCTGTACCTTGCAGGGTGCAATGCGATTTTATCCTCAGGAAGCTTAAATTTAAATTGTGATAGTTTCATATTTTCTTTTCTTTACGTTAGTTTACTTCTATTTCTTGTTTTTCGAGCCATTCCACGAAATTCTCTATTTCCATGCAATGTTCCAGTTTGACATCTCCCACACGAGTGCGGATTAGTCCGGTGAGGTGAGCACCGCTGTTCAGCGCCTCTCCAATATCTCTTGCCAAAGCACGTATATATGTGCCTTTGCTGCATACCACCCGAATCTTTATTGCAGGTAAATTACACTCCAGTAATTCAATTTCATCAATAACTAAAGTCTTCGGTTTCAGTTCTACCTCTTTTCCGGCTCTGGCCAGTTCGTAAGCCCTTTCGCCATCTATTTTACAGGCTGAGAAGGCTGGAGGAATCTGTTCAATACTTCCGATAAATTTCTTCAGAGTATCTTCTACCAGTTCACGGGTAATATGTTCCGTGGGGTAAGTAGCATCAATCTCTTTTTCCAGATCATAGGAAGGAGTTGTTGCTCCCAGCTCTATTGTGGCAATGTATTCTTTTGTTTGATACTGAAATTCTTCGATTCGCTTGGTTGCTTTACCCGTGCATATAATCATTACACCTGTAGCCAGCGGATCAAGAGTTCCGGCATGTCCTACTTTAAGTTTTTTTATTCTAAGTTTTCTCAGCAGAGGATATTTTACCTTTGCCACGAGATTAAAAGAAGTCCACGTTAGTGGCTTGTTGAAGTATAATACTTCTCCTTCAATAAAGTTCATTAAACGACTTCTAAATTATGTCCTAATAATAACATCACTAAGATGATTCCTCCCACAATGATACGGTAATAACCAAATGCTTTGAATCCGTATTTGGTCACAAAGCTGATAAAGAATTTGATAGCAAGTAGTGCGACAATGAAAGCCACAACATTTCCTATAACTAAAGCTCCGATGTTCTGACTTAAAACATTAACTCCGCCTGGTACTGCAACAAGTTTGTATAACTTGTATGCTGTAGCTGCAAACATAGTAGGGACAGCTAGGAAGAAAGAAAACTCAGCAGCGGTTTTTCTTGACATCTTTTGTGCCATACCACCCACAATTGTAGCCATTGAACGAGATACACCTGGTATCATGGCAACACATTGGAAAAAACCAATGCTCAATGCTTTTTTTTCAGTCATGCCTTTGCTTTCATCTACTTTGGTAAATATCTTATCAACAAAAAGCATGAATACTCCACCAATTACCAGCATCACTGCAACTACCTCTACGCTTTCCAGTAGTTCATCAATTTTATTGCTAAAAATGAAACCGATTACAGCTGCAGGAATAAATGCAACTAAGAGCTTCCAGTAGAAATCAAACTTATATATAAATCTTTTGAGATAAACAACAACTTTTCCTAGAAAAGGTTTATCGGCTGCCGCTTCTTTATCAAAGACTTTGCACTTATTAAGTTTAAAAAAACGATTCCAATAAAGAACCACTACGGATAGAATTGCTCCAAACTGAATAATGACTGTAAATGCCTTTACAAACTCAGTACTTTGTACTCCCAGCATACTTTGTGCAATAATCATGTGTCCGGTAGAAGATACTGGCAGAAATTCAGTTAGTCCTTCAACTATAGCAATAAGAATAGTTTGCAATAATGTTAAATCTCCCATTTCTATTACTCAGCTTTTGGTTTACGAATAACTCCATAGATCATAAAAATGAATCCGAAGAAACAAACTACAGGAGCTACTTTTATTCTACGCACACTGAAAATATCCGGTTGGAAAGTTGTTTCAGTTGTTGAAGAGCCTGTCATTAATATGAAACCCAAAATAACAACAAGCATTCCTACTGCCAGTAAGATAAAGTTGGTCTTACCAAAGGCAAATTTCTTTTTGTCCATATCCTTATTTTTTAATATTTTATTCGTTTAAATGTAATAGAGGGTGCTAGCTTTCATTTTTAAGTATCTGTTTATAGAAAGATAAGCACATAAGAATGTGATAATGATCCCGAAAAGCAATACAGATGCTGAAACAATAAGCATAACATTTGGCGTCACGATGGAAATCATTTCCGGTTCGTACGTTACTAATGTATAAGCTCCCCCCATCAATAAAGCATCAGCTGCAATAGCAGAAATCACTCCAATCCAGATATTCCGTATAAGAAAAGGTTTTCGGATAAATCCCCAGCTGGCTCCAACCAGTTTCATGGTATGAATCAGAAATCTTTTAGAATGTATAGTCAAACGGATTGTGTTGTTAATCAGTGCAAAAGAGATCAGAGTAAGTAGCCCTGCAAGACAAAGTAATACCAGACTGATGTTACGTATATTCTTGTTTACAGAATCAATCAGATCTTTTTGATATAGTATTTCTTTAATATTCGTATTCCTTTTTATCTTTTTCTCAATCTTAGCGATGCTGTCTGAATTAGCATAGGCAGAGTTCAGTTTCACCTCAAGAGAGGCGGTAAAAGGATTGTATCCTAAAAATTCTTCAGGGTCAGTACCCATTGCTACACTTTGTTCTCTAAGTGCCTGTTCTTTGGAAATGTAAGTTGACTGTTTGACAAAAGGCTCTCTGTTCAGTTCCTTTTGCATATTGAGAATGTCCGGTTCAGGCATATCATCACTGATAAGAATAGAAAAGTTGATATTCTCACGCACATAAACCGAAAGATTATTTGCCGAAAGAACAAAGAACACAACTAATCCTAGCAGAAGTAACACAAGCATAGTACTGATGCTGGATGTTATACTTTGAATATCGAAATATGGTATAGTATTTTTTTTATGTTTACTCTTCATAACCATTTTTTCTGAATACATAAATTATAGAACTACTTTTCTCTTTATTGCCTAAAGAATGGAACCAGGCAATAGCACCCGTGTACATTCCTCTTAGAAAGCTGAATGAACTCTTTTTATATTTCTCACTCAGCATTGACACATAAAAGGCGTCAAAAGGCATAGGGAGATAATTAACTAGCGTAAAGTGATGTTTGTTACCCAACTTCTGTATTGTGTCTGGAGTAAAGTGCCATAAATGGCGGGGAACGTCATAGGCAGCCCAGAACTCTTTGTATTTTTGTCCGTCATAAGAAGAACAATTCGGTACTGCAACTATCAAATATCCGTTGTCTGCTAATAGTTCATGAAGTCTTTCCCATGTCTCATCCAAGTGCTCTAAGTGCTCCATTACGTGCCACAAGGTGATAGCATCAAAAGAACCAGCCGAAAAATTATTTAGTCCCGATTCATCTTTTACATCAAGATTGAAATTCTTTTTTGCAAACGCACGTGCTTGTGCACTTTTCTCAATGGCTTCAACAGACCATCCTTTGCACTGCATGGTATGAGAGAAATATCCTGTTCCTGTTCCGATATCCAGAATCTTACCAGAGCTTTTTCCTGTAGTGTGATTAATCAGTTTTGCTTTATTTTGAAGCATCCGCATCCGCACCAGGTGGTAAAGCTCGTTCATCATCCCTTTCTTCGTATCGCTGTGAGATATATAATCCGGCGTTTCGTAGTATTTACCAATTTCTTTTTCCACCGGGAATCCCTGTGTAAAATGGAAACCGCAATCTTTGCACTGAAGCAGGTCGAATTGCTCTCCGGAAGCATAAAAATCAGTGCAGGTCATCTTTTTATCAAGGTGTGTTCCACCACAAAGAGGACAAGCGTTTATCGTGAGTTTATTCATTTGTTTATTACCATCTTGGGTAACCAAGCTTTCGCAAGGCCACACTTCACCCTAATTTGGTGCAAATAAACAAATAAAAAGTGAAGTATAAGTTATTCTTTAAGGATTTTTATATAACAGAAATCCCCTTATTTAAGTAAAACAGGAAGAAGTTTGTTTAATGAAAACGTTTGCGCTGTCAGCTTATTTGGTTTTTTACCATAAATAGGCTTATTTCCATTATAAATTGTTTGTTTTGCACTTAATAAAGAGTTAATCAATCAATGCTATTGAGAATGCATTATTATTTGTAATAATTATGATGAAGAAATATCTTCTTGTTTGTCTGCTGACAATAAGTTCTATAGGTTTCATTCATGCCGGCCAGCCTGATAAGCTTATCGGTAAGAATGTGTCGGTTTTTTATCCGATAAATTATAATGCGGCGGCACATAAACCTTCATTTGCTTTGCTAAAGGAGCCAATTGCTGTTGGTAATATTCCCGGAAGCTGGGATTTAAGGCCTCGATTTTACTCAAAAGATGGCAAAACTTATGCAACTTTACCTGTTGCAAAGGGAACTTGCTTATATGGTACCGGAGAAAATGCCGGATCGTTAATTAGAAATGGTAAGAATGTTACGCTTTGGAATACTGATAATTATGAATTCCGGAAAGATGATGGTAAGCGACTTTACCAGTCGCATCCGTGGGTACTGGGAGTAAACAGTGATGGTACTGCCTTTGGTGTGATTGCCGATAACACATGGAAGCAACGAGTAGATCTTACGGATAGTATCCGTTTCATCTCCGATGGCCCGGCTTTCCGTGTAATTGTGATTAAAAGAAATTCACCCCAGGAAGTAATTAAAGTATTGGCCGGTTTAGTTGGTAAGATGGCTTTGCCGCCACTCTGGTCTTTGGGCTATCAGCAATGCCGTTTCTCTTACGTGCCCGATACCCGCATTAAAAGTGTGGCAGATACTTTCCGGATAAAGAAACTTCCTTGTGATGTTATTTGGATGGATATTGATTATATGGATCACTTCAAGGTTTTCACTTTTGATAAAGAGAAAATACCTAATCCAAAGGAAGTAAACGATTATCTGCATAATAAAGGTTTTAAGTCTATCTGGATGATTGATCCCGGAGTAAAAGCAGAGAAAGGATACTTTGTCTATGATTCCGGAAGTCAGGGAAATCATTGGGTGCAGAGCAAAGATGGCAAAGAATTTAATGGAAATGTATGGCCCGGTAAATGTGCTTTCCCTGATTTTACACGGCCGGAGACAAGAGCTTGGTGGGGCGACCTTTATAAAGACTATATGGCGAAAGGCGTTGATGGAGTGTGGAATGACATGAATGAACCTTCTGTATTTGACGGCCCGGATGGAACTATGCCTGAAGATAATCACCACAGAGGCGGTGGCGAGTTAGCTGCGGATTCTCACCTTCGTTATCACAATGTTTATGGAACGCTTATGATCAGAGCTTCAAGAGAGGGAATCCTGAAAACGAATCCCGATAAAAGACCATTCATCTTATCTCGTTCCGGTTATTTGGGGAGTCATCGTTACGGAGCAACCTGGACAGGAGACAACTCTTCTACGGAGGAATATATGAAGTTGTCCGTTCCAATGTCGCTCAACTTAGGCTTGTCGGGGCAACCATTCAGTGGCCCGGATATGGGTGGCTTTACAAAAAACACTACTCCTGAACTTTTTGGGCAGTGGATTGCAACTGATGCCTTCTTTCCATTTATGAGAGGACATGCAAGCAACGAAACAAAAAGCAAGGAACCTTGGGCATTTGGAACAGAAATTGAGAATGTGTCGCGCACGGCACTAAACAGAAGATACAGACTGTTGCCTTATTTCTATACCTTGTTCAAGGAAGCCTCTGAAACAGGAATGCCAGTGATGCGACCAGTTTTCTTTGCAGATGTAAAAGATACAACCTTGCGAAAAGAGGATCAGGTATTTTTGGTTGGGAATGATTTACTGATTGTTCCTAAATGGGCGGTTAATCCCAGATTGCCGAAGGGTATCTGGCGCACAGCTTCTATTGTTGGAGAGCACAGTGAAACCGATAAATATCAACCCGATGTAAAAGTTAGAGGCGGAGCAATTATTCCTATGGGTAAAATTATTCAGAATACCACTCAATATAAACTCGATTCATTGACTTTGGTTGTTGTTCCGGATAAAAAAGGAGAGGCCAGAGGAAAACTTTACGAGGATGCCGGAGATGGTTTTCAGTATAAAAAAGGAGATTATCTGGTTTCGGGTTTTACGGCAAAGCAAGCAGGTGCTTTTGTAAAAACAACAATTAAACGTGAATCTGGAAGTTGGAAGTTGGGTTCCCGCTATTATAAAGTGATAGTAATAACAGATAAAGGATCTTTTTCTTCACCGTGGACAAAGAATGCAAACATTACAGTTCCTTTAACTGCTCAGAATAAAGTAAATTAAATATCAATAAATAAACTACACAATGAGAAAAGCATTCTTATTTCTGTTCTTAATCTGCTCGGTTTTGATGGCAAAGGCAGAATCAATAAAGTCTCCAAATGGAAATCTGGAGTTGAACTTTGTTGTTAAAGAAGGGATACCTACTTATCAACTGACTTATAAGAATAAGCCGGTTATTAAAGAAAGTAAATTGGGACTGGAGCTGAAGGATGCGCCTAGTCTTTTGAAAGACTTTACCTTAACAAAAGTGGGAACAAGCACTTTTGATGAAACCTGGAAGCCAGTTTGGGGTGAATTGAAAACCATTCGCAATAACTACAATGAGCTTGCTGTAACATTGACTCAGCCTTCAGCTGATCGTTATATTGTGATCCGTTTCCGCTTGTTTAATGACGGATTGGGATTTCGTTATGAGTTTCCTTTGCAGAAGAATTTCAATTATTTTGTGATTAAAGAAGAGAAGACACAGTTTGCCATGGCAGGAGATCATAAAGCCTTCTGGTTGCCCGGAGATTATGATACGCAGGAATATAGTACAGTGATTTCTGATTTATCTGAAATTCGTGGAAAGATGAAAGCGGCCACTACCCCAAATTCTTCTCAAACTCCATTCTCGCCAACAGGAGTGCAAACGCCGCTGATGATGAAGAGCAAAGACGGACTTTATATCAATATTCACGAAGCTGCTTTGGTAGATTACTCTTGCATGCACCTGAATCTGGATGATAAAAATATGATTTTTGAGTCATGGCTTACCCCCGATGCTATTGGCGACAAAGGATATTTGCAAACTCCTTGTCAGTCGCCATGGCGTACCATCATTGTTAGCGATGATGCACGTGATATATTAGCTTCTAAAACAATCTTGAACCTGAACGATCCTTGCAAGTATGCAGATACTTCATGGATTAAACCGGTTAAGTATGTTGGTGTGTGGTGGGAAATGATTACCGGGAAAAGTACCTGGGCATATAATGATCTGCCTGCTGTGAAACTAGGCATTACAGATTATTCAAGGACAACTCCTAATGGCAAACATGGAGCTAACACTGCACATGTGAAAGAATACATCGATTTTGCCGCAAAGCATGGTTTTGATGCTGTACTGGTAGAAGGATGGAACGAAGGCTGGGAAGACTGGTTTGGAAAGACAAAAGATTATGTTTTTGATTTTGTTACTCCATATCCCGATTTCGATGTGCAGGAATTGCACCGCTATGCTGCCAGCAAAGGAGTAAAGATGATGATGCATCACGAAACTTCTGCTTCGGTTCGTAACTATGAACGTCACCTTGACAAGGCTTATCAGTTTATGGTGGACAATGGTTATAATGCAGTGAAGAGTGGCTATGTAGGCAACATCATCCCTCGCGGAGAATATCATTATGGTCAGTGGATGGTAAACCATTATCTGTATGCTGTAACTAAGGCTGCGGAGTATAAAATTATGGTAAATGGTCATGAAGCTGTTCGTCCAACCGGACTTTGCCGTACATATCCTAATCTTATTGGCAATGAATCAGCCCGCGGAACAGAATACGAAGCTTTTGGAGGGAACAATCCCGATCATACCACAATCCTTCCATTCACCCGTCTGATGGGTGGCCCTATGGATTACACTCCCGGCATTCTGGATACAAAGATAAGCTTCCTTTCAGGCAAGCATTCATTTGTTCACAGTACACTTGTTCGCCAGTTGGCGCTTTATGTAACAATGTATAGTCCACTGCAAATGGCTGCAGATCTTCCTGAAAGTTATAATAAGTATCTGGATGCATTCCAGTTTATTAAAGACGTAGCTGTTGATTGGGATGATAGTAAATATCTGGAAGCAGAACCGGGAGACTATATCACAGTAGCCCGTAAAGCAAAAGGAACAAATAACTGGTTTGTAGGAAATACAAGTGATGAGAATGGACATGTATCCAACTTGTCATTCAGCTTCCTTGAACCGGGTAAAAAGTACATTGCAACAATTTATAGTGATGCAGCCGATGCTCATTACGAAAAGAATCCTTCAGCCTATACCATTAAGAAAGTAGTGGTAACTAATAAATCTAAAACAACACTGAAGGCTGCTCCCGGTGGAGGTTATGCTATTAGCATTATCGAAGCAAAGGATGCAAAAGAGCTGAAAGGCTTGAAGAAGTTATAAGGTAGCCGATTCAATTATTAGGTGGCTCAGAATAGGCGCGGAAAAACACCCTCTGTTTTTTGTTATTATAGGGGGTGGTTTTAATTTTTCCGCGCTTGATTTTTAGGTGGTTATCTTAAAAAGTAAAACGGATATACAAAAAATAACCTTTTGTTTTTCTGTTTTTGGTAGTCAACATGAGTTAAAAAGTGTTTTATTGCTGTTGCTCAGTGTATTATACTTCTTTAATGCCCCTTTATAAGCATTTATTTCGTCAAAATAAGGCTCTTTGTCTTTGATTGAAAACATTCGTTAACAATTATCTTTAATCCCTTCTATAAATTGCCCGCCAATAAAATAAATCCAAACCTCAATAAATAAAATCCATTGGTGAATAATTGTTGAATCATTGAGCAATGGATTTATAATGTATTCTATATTTTCAAAAGTATGTGTTAAAAGGCGATTTTTTTATTTATAATCAATTTGTTTATATATTTGTCAAATTAAAATAGACTGATATGAAATACACATGTGCCGTTTTGCTTGTTTTAGCAACATTAATTTCTTGTAAGAAGAACTGCAAGGAAGTTTATCAAAAAGAAAATAGTATATCAATTGCTAAGGATTGGGTAAAAGTTGATTCTGCCTATGCTGAATTTCGATCGAGAAATATTGGACCAAGCAATCTTGTGAAAAGAGATATAGTTCCCAATGAAGAAACTGCAATGAAAATGGCTGAGGTAATATTGTTTTCTATTTATGGGCAGAAGATTTATAGCAGCAGACCATATTGTATAGAGCTAAAGAATGGCGTATGGATTATTGAAGGAACGCTTCCTAAAGATTATCAAGGAGGAGTTCCTTATATAGAAATACAGAAAAAGGATGGGAAGGTACTAAAGGTTATCCATGGTAAATAAAGATTGTATTTTTTTTGAAAAAACAGGATGTTAAATAATTATTAATCTGCTTTTATGAAAGCAACCAGGTGAGTTCATTAATACATTCAACAATATAATCAGCACCAGCATTTCCCAGTTCAGCTTTATCGCCATAACCATATAATACTCCGATAGAATCTATACCATTATTCTTAGCTCCTTCTATATCATGCTTGCGATCACCAATCATTATTGTGACTGATAAATCAGTAATATGGTTTTCCTCGAGCACATATCTGATTACATCCGCCTTGGTAGAGCGGGTTCCATCTAAAGTAGCTCCGCCAACGAAAGAAAAGTAGTGATCCAGTTTGAAATGCTCAAGGATCTTTTTAGCAAATGGTTCAGGCTTTGAGGTGGCAAGCATTAGCTTTCTTCCTTGACTTATTTGAATTTGGAAGAATTCTTCAATGCCATCATAAACAATATTCTCGAAAATTCCTTTTGCGGAAAAGTATTCTCTATATTTCTTCAAAGCGATTTGTGCCTGTTCATCTGTGAAATTATAGAACTCTTTAAATGAATCAATAAGAGGAGGGCCAATGAAGGGACAAAGTTCTTCCAGACGGTTTACTTTTATATTAAAGTAAGACAAGGCATATTCCACGGAACGGGTGATTCCAATCATAGGATCGGTTATTGTTCCGTCTAAATCAAGCAGCAAATATTGGTAGTCTTTTCTCATGTTGCAAATAAATTATTTGTTATTTGCAGGGCAAAGGTATATAATTTCTCTATTTTTTCATTGAAAGACTTGCATAATTCACGAAAACTTTCTACTTTTGTACCCGCATCCAACAAATGGACGCATGGGCTTTTAGCTCAGTTGGTTAGAGCAACAGACTCATAATCTGGAGGTCCTTGGTTCAAGCCCAAGATGGCCCACCTTCAAAAATTAAGCCGTTATGAATATTTTTCGTAACGGCTTTTTTATTCTGTAAGTCTCACATATTAAAGGAGGACTAATGATGAGAAACAATACTATTTCTATTTGTAAGGCTATTGGTATAATTCTAATGGTTATTGGTCATGCTGGTAGTCCTTCTTTTGTTGGCAGGTTTATTTATGCCTTTCATATGCCTTTGTTTTTTATTGCTTCAGGCTATTTCTTCTCAACAAAGAACCTGGACAATAAAATTTCATTTATAAAAAAGAGGTTCAAAGGTTTATATATACCATTCGTTAAATGGAGCTTTATTTTTCTTCTTTTACACAATTTGCTGTTTAAGGCAAACATACTGAACGCTAGGTTTGGAGGTACTACTTTATATAGTTATAAGATTATTTTAGATAAAGCGTTTCATATACTAACTACTATGGGAAGTTATGAGCCTGCTATTTTAGGAACATTCTGGTTTTTACGTTCATTATTTGTTGCTAGTATAGTCTTTTGCTTGTTGTTCTATGTCATAGATAAACTATTTCATCTGAAACATATAAATACAGCTTTAATAATTTGCTTTATGGCATTTGCAACCGGATTTGTAATGTCATATATGAGGATTAATCTGCCATATATACCCCAGGGAGGGATAAGGGAAATCTACGGACTGTTTTATATAGGCGTTGGTTTTCTATTCCGTAATTCCAGAATGGATGGCAAACTGAAATATGATAATCTTATATTGATATCTTCTTTCATTATAGTTTGTCTGATCTCTTATTTTAATCCCACTTCTCTAAGTACAAATCCTAAATTGAAGCTATACCTGGGAACATTTATTCCAGCTATCGTAGGGTGGATTATGACATATAAATTCTCATCCTGGTTTGATAATGTTATTAGTGAGAATATTATTTTTGTATATATAAAAAAAGGTCTTCTGTATTTAGGTGATAACACAATGCCTATTATAGTATTTCATTTTATAAGTTTTAAAATTGTAAGTTTTATAAAGATAGCATATTATGGCTATGATCCTTTAATGATTGCATGTCACCCTGTGATTTCATATCATAATGAAGTGTTTTGGATATATTACTCAATTGTGGGTTTGGTTATACCCTTGTTGCTGAATTATCTTTTTCTCAAAATTAAATATTTACGGTTCTTGTCTTTTAAATAAAAATCCCTTATTAATAATCAGATGAAACTTACCGACGCAACAACTGAATTTATCAAAGAGCATGTAACTGATGATCCTTCAAAGCTTGCTTTTCAGGCAAAAAAATATCCTGATGTAGATATGCCCTTTGTTATTACTCAGATAGTTGGCAGAAGAATAGCGATGGATAAAATTCCTTCTTGGGGAAACACTGATGGATTGATTTACCCAAGGCATCTTTCTTTGGAACAATGTTCTTCGGAAGCTACTGCAAGATATAAATCGGCTCTTATTAAAGGGAATACTTTAGTGGATATGACCGGAGGGATGGGGATTGATTGTGCTTTCCTTTCTGCAAACTTTCAACGGGCAGTTTATGTGGAACGTCAGCAAGAACTGTGTGAAATAGCTTCTCTTAACTTCCCTTTATTGGGTTTGGAGCATATTGATGTGGTGAACGGAGACGGTGTAGAGTATCTTTCTCAGGTGGAAAAGGTAGACTGGCTGTTTCTTGATCCTGCAAGAAGAAATGAACAAGGCGGAAAGGTGGTCGCTATAGCTGATTGCGAGCCAAATGTTGCGGAGATATCTGAATTGCTTGTAAGTAAAGCCGGCCAGGTGTTGATAAAACTTTCTCCTATGTTAGATCTCTCTTTGGCATTACACGATTTGCCTTTTGCCAGAGAAGTGTATGTAGTATCTGTAGCTAATGAATGTAAGGAGCTTCTTGTGATTCTTCGTAAAGAGAGTGTAGATAATAAAATACTGATTCACTGCGTGAATATTCTTAAGAATGGAGAAATTCAGACTTACTCATTCGATAAGGAACAGGAACAGCAGGGTTGTGAATATACACAAACAGTAGGCCGTTTTCTTTATGAACCTAATGCGTCTATTCTCAAGGCTGGAGCTTATAAGAGCATGGCAAACAGTTATAAGTTGAAAAAGCTACATTCAAATAGTCATCTGTATACCTCAGACCAGCTGATTGCAGATTTTCCGGGAAGGAAGTTTGAGTGTGAAGCAGTCTTTAGTCTGAATAAAAAGGAACTTAAAGTGAACTTGGAAGCTATAAAACAAGCAAATATTACTGTCCGTAATTTCCCTTCTTCGGTGGCGGAACTTCGTAAGAGGCTGAAGCTTTCCGATGGGGGTGATACTTATCTTTTTGCAACTACTTTGATGGATGAACAGAAGGTACTTGTAAAATGTCATAAGTCCTAACCTTGATATATACCAATAATTGTGATAAAAGGAGACCTTTAAATTAGATTAATAAGGTGGGATTTATGTTTTTTATTGAAAAAGAGTATCTTTGCATTCTTAACATTTATACAACCTATGGCTATAATAATAAAACAAGTATCTAATAAAAAAGAACTTAAAAAGTTTATTCAATTCAACAAAGAGTTATATAAAGGCAATGCCTATTCTGTTCCCGATCTTTATGATGATATGCTTAATACATTTAATAAGCATAAAAATCCGGCTTTTGAATTTTGTGAGGCAGAGTATTTTTTAGCATATAAAGATGATAAACTGGTAGGCAGAGTAGCGGCCATTATTAATCATAAGGCAAACAAAACCTGGAATAAAAAAGATGTACGCTTTGGATGGATTGATTTTATTGATGATATAGAGGTTTCCGAGGCATTGCTTAAAACGGTGGAAAAATATGGCAAGGAACATGGAATGGAAAACATTCAGGGACCATTAGGATTCACAGATTTTGATGCAGAAGGTATGCTGGTTGAAGGTTTTGACCAGTTGAGCACCATGGCCACAATTTATAATTATCCTTACTATCCTGAACACATGCAGAAATTTGGCTACGAGAAAGATGCCGACTGGGTGGAGTTTCAGATTTATATTCCAGAGACAGGTGTACCTGAAAAACACCAGCGCATTTCTGATTTGATTCAAAGAAAGTATAATCTTAGAGTTTTAAAATATACCTCGAGCAAAAAATTAGCTAAAGATTACGGACAGGCTATCTTCGATTTGTTGAACGAGGCTTATAGTCCACTATATGGCTATTCTGCGCTTTCTCAAAAACAAATTGAACATTATATGAAGATTTATCTTCCTATTGTCGATTTAAAAATGGTTCCTCTTGTCGTTGATCAGGAAGGCAAGTTAATTGCAGCCGGTATTACTATGCCATCTTTGTCTGTTGCATTACAAAAAGCTCATGGAAGATTATTGCCTTTTGGCTGGTTCCATTTAATAAAAGCCCTATTCTTTGGAAAAAGAAAAGTTATTGATCTTCTTTTGATTGCAGTAAAGCCAGAGTATCAAAACAAAGGGGTTAATGCCTTATTATTTTCCGATTTAATTCCAGTTTACCAAAAAGAAGGTTGTATATTTGCGGAAAGCAATCCTGAATTGGAGTTGAATGGTAAGGTTCAGGCTCAGTGGGAATACTTTGAAACAGTTCAACATAAACGCCGTCGTGCATTTATAAAGAAAATAGATTTGTAGTATATAAGCTATTGGCAGATTTATAATTATGGAAGAAAGAATAGAAGAAAAAATCCAGGTCGTAGAATATACAGAGGAAAATATTCGGACCCTTGATTGGAAAGAGCATATTCGCCGTAGGCCTGGTATGTATATCGGTAAGCTAGGTGATGGATCTCATTCTGATGATGGAATTTATGTGCTTCTGAAAGAGGCGATGGATAATTCTATTGATGAGTACATGATGGGATTTGGTAAAACGATCGAGGTTACGGTTGCCGACGGAAAGGTTACGGTACGTGACCATGGACGTGGTATCCCTTTAGGAAAGGTGATCGATGTTTCTTCAAAGATGAATACCGGAGGTAAATATGACTCTAAGGCTTTCAAAAAGTCTGTTGGATTAAACGGTGTTGGTATAAAGGCTGTAAATGCGCTTTCTTCCTTCTTTCGTATATCTAGTTTCAGAGAAGGAGAGGAGAAAACTGCCGAGTTTGAAAGAGGTACAATTATCAATGATTTCCCAATAGCAGAGACAGAACATGATAATGGTACATTAACAGAGTTCATTCCGGATGAGACAATCTTCAAAGATTATCACTACGAAAAGGAACACATTGAACCGTTGCTGAAGAATTACGTATTCCTGAACTCTGGCCTGACTATTGTATTTAACGGGAAGAAGTTCAATTCAAGAAATGGATTGGTCGACTTGCTAAATGAGAATATGACCACTGATCCGCTTTATCCTATTATTCATTTGAAAGGAGAAGATATAGAGCTGGTGCTTACTCATAGTGATCAATACGGTGAAGAATATTATTCTTTTGTTAACGGACAGCATACCACTCAGGGCGGAACTCATCTTGCCGCTTTTCGTGAAGCAGTAGCAAAGACTATTAAGGAGTATTATTCCAAGAACTTCGATTATGCCGACATTCGTTCTGGCATGGTGGGAGCTATCAGCATAAAGGTGGAAGAGCCTGTGTTTGAGTCTCAGACAAAAACAAAACTAGGTTCTAAGGATATTGGCCCGGATGGACCTTCTGTAGGTAAGTTTATCGGTGATTTTGTAAAACGAGAACTGGATAATTATCTACACATCAATCATGAAACTTCAGAAATCTTACTTCAGAAAATACAAGACTCTGAGAAAGAACGGAAGGCTATTGCGGGTGTTACCAAGTTGGCCCGTGAACGTGCAAAGAAAGCCAACCTGCACAATCGGAAGTTACGCGATTGTCGTGTCCACTTAAATGATTTGAAAGGAAAGAATCCGGAAGATTCCTCCATCTTTATTACCGAGGGAGATTCTGCTAGTGGATCTATCACTAAAAGTCGTGATGTGAATACTCAGGCAGTGTTTAGTCTACGTGGTAAACCGCTTAACTCTTTTGGGCTAACTAAGAAGGTGGTTTATGAGAATGAAGAGTTTAATCTGCTTCAGGCTGCACTCAATATTGAAGATGGAATTGAAGGACTGCGTTATAACAAAGTGATTGTTTCTACTGATGCCGATGTGGATGGTATGCACATCCGTTTGTTGCTGATCACTTTCTTTCTGCAGTTTTTCCCCGATCTGATAAAGAAGGGGCATGTCTATATTTTGCAGACTCCTCTTTTCCGTGTAAGAAATAAGAAAGAGACTATTTATTGCTATTCGGATGAGGAGAGAATAAGTGCTATCAATAAACTTTCTCCCAATCCTGAGATTACCCGATTCAAAGGGCTAGGAGAGATCTCTCCGGATGAATTCAGGCATTTTATTGGAAAAGACATACGCCTGGAACAAGTGTCTCTGAGAAGAAATGATTTGGTAAAAGGACTTTTAGAGTTCTACATGGGAAAGAATACCATGGAACGCCAGAACTTTATTATAGATAACCTGGTTATTGAAGAAGATGTAGCTTAAAATTATGAGAAGAGCCATATTTCCCGGAACATTTGATCCTTTTACTATCGGCCATTATTCAGTGGTAAAGCGTGCTTTAACCTTTATGGATGAAATAGTAATCAGTATAGGTATTAATGAAAACAAGAAAACCTATTTCCCAATAGAAAAACGTGTGGAGATGATCCAAAATCTGTATAAGGATGAACCGAGAATAAAGGTGCTGCCTTATAATTCCCTGACAATTGATTTTGCTCAGTTTGTTGATGCAAAGTTCATTGTCCGTGGTATCCGTACGGTGAAAGATTTTGAATACGAAGAAACCATTGCTGATGTTAATAGAAAATTGGCTGGAATTGAGACAATATTACTATTTACAGAGCCGGAACTGACTTGTGTGAGTTCCACTATTGTGAGAGAACTTTTGCAATATAACAAAGATATCAGTTGCTTTATTCCTGAAGGAATGGTTATCTGATCCGAAATAATTATCGAATGAAAAAAATATTCGTTTCTTTTATATGCTTGCTTTCTGTTAGTGCGCAGGCTCAGAACTACGGAACCGTTGCTTCCCGTAAATTACATATGGCAGAGTTTGCTATCAATAATCTTTATGTTGATAAAGTGAATGAAGACAAATTAGTAGAAGATGCTATTGTTAAGATGTTATCTACCCTTGATCCTCATTCAACGTATGCCAATCCGGACGAAGTGAAAAAGCTTAATGAACCTTTGCAAGGTAATTTTGAGGGAATAGGAGTGCAGTTTAATATGTCTGAAGATACCTTACTGGTAATTCAACCCGTTTCCGGTGGTCCTTCGGAGAAAATCGGTATTCTTGCAGGTGACCGTATCGTTGCTGTTAATGATACTGCTATTGCGGGGGTGAAAATGAGTACCGATGAGGTTATGCGCCGCCTTAAAGGCCCGAAAGGATCAATTGTCAATTTAAAGGTATTAAGAAGAGGCGTTAAAGATTTACTTCATTTTAAAGTTAAGCGTGATCGCATTCCTCTTTATAGTCTGGATGCTTCTTATATGATTCAGGATAAAATAGGATATATAAGAGTCAGTCGTTTCGCATCTACTACTGCTGAAGAATTTGCTAAAGCACTCAAGGAACTGAAAGCAAAAGGCATGAAAGATTTAATTCTTGATTTGCAGGATAATGGTGGTGGATATCTGAATGCTGCTATTGATCTGGCAAATGAATTCCTAGGAGAAAAAGAATTAATTGTGTATACTGAAGGTCAGCGTGCTCCTCGAAGTGAGTTCTTTGCCAAAGGAACTGGTACCTTTCAAAAGGGCCGGTTGGTTGTATTGGTTAATGAATTCTCAGCATCTGCAAGTGAAATCCTGTCGGGTGCAATTCAAGACTGGGACAGAGGGCTAATTGTAGGGCGTCGTTCTTTTGGAAAGGGGTTGGTACAACGACCAATTGATTTACCTGATGGCTCGATGATTCGTTTAACTGTTGCTCGTTATTACACTCCTGCCGGGAGATGCATTCAAAAGCCTTATGAAAGTATTGAAAAATACAATATGGATTTGATAAACCGCTATAATAAAGGAGAAATGATGAACTCAGACAGTATTCATTTCCCAGATTCACTCAAATGCAAAACGAAGAAATTTGAAAGAATTGTTTATGGTGGTGGTGGAATTATGCCCGATTTCTTTGTACCTGTTGACACCGCTCTTTATACTGATTACCACCGTAATCTAGTGGCTAAAGGAATTGTCTTGAAAGTTACACTTAAATATGTTGAGAATCACCGCAAAGAGTTACTTGATAAATATAAAACATTTGGTGATTTTAATGATAAGTTTTTGATAAATAGTTCTTTAATGGATGATTTAGTTGCTATGGGCAATGAAACAAAAGTGCCACTTAATAAGGAACAGTTGAAGACTTCGGAGCCCTTATTGAAAACTCAGCTAAAAGCTCTTATTGCACGTGATTTATGGGATATGAATGAGTATTATCACGTAATGAACACTGCAAATGAAAGTATAAGAAAGGGCGTTGAAATATTACAGTCTGGTGATTACGACAAAAAACTAAAATAACGAAATTAAACTTATATGGCTGAAACAAAGAATGATTATTACCATATTGGACTTAACGACCAACAAGTTATTGACAGTCGTGAGAAAAATGGAATAAACTTATTAACGCCTCCAAAGCGCATGTCTCTTTGGAAACTTTACTTCGAAAAATTTGATGATCCTGTAATACGCGTATTACTTATTGCTGCAATGTTTTCATTGCTTATCTCTCTTATTGAACATGAGTATGCCGAAACAATCGGTATCTTCTTTGCCATTTTCCTGGCAACCGGTATTGGTTTCTATTTTGAATATGATGCTAGTAAGAAGTTTGATCTGCTGAATGCAGTAAATGAAGAAACTGCTGTAAAAGTACTTCGCAATGGTAAAGTTCGTGAGGTTCCGCGTAAAGATATAGTTGTAGGTGATATTATAATGCTTGAAACTGGTGAAGAAGTACCCGCAGACGGAGAACTGATTGAGGCTATTTCAATGCAGATTAACGAGTCAAACCTGACTGGAGAGCCGGTTGTAGAAAAAACAACTGATGAATTGCATTTTGATGAAGAAGCTACTTATGCTTCAAATATCGTAATGCGTGGCACAACAGTGGTTGATGGACACGGAATAATGAAGGTACTGCGTGTTGGTGATGCCACAGAAATTGGAAAGGTTGCAAAACAATCTACTGAACAAAGTGAAGAACCTACTCCGCTTAATGTGCAGTTGAGTAAACTTGCACAATTTATTGGTACTGTAGGATTCTCAGTTGCAATGGCTACTTTCCTTGTTTTCTTTATTAAGGATGTGTTGTTCATTAGTTCTGTTGAATATCAGGGTACTCTTTTCGATAAACTTATAGGTGCCAAGGTTTTTTCTATTGCAGCTATTTTAGGTCTGATGATCGCCTCAATAAAAATGTGGATGCCTCATAAATATTCTCTGGCTATAAACAGGCGTCCGTCCTGGTTCTGGTCATTGATAGGAGTTTTCTCTTTTGTGTTGGTAAGTGTGATCGCATTTGCGGCTTATGGTTTAGATTCAAGTGAGGTAGATAATTGGCAGGCTTATGTAGCAATTTTCCAGATTGTACTTAAATATTTCATGATGGCTGTTACATTAATTGTGGTAGCTGTACCCGAAGGTTTGCCTATGAGCGTAACTCTTAGTCTGGCATTGAATATGCGCCGTATGCTTTCTACAAATAATCTGGTTCGTAAAATGCACGCTTGTGAAACGATGGGTGCGGTAACTGTTATTTGCACAGATAAGACAGGAACTCTTACACAGAACTTAATGCAGGTGCATGAAACCAAATTCTACGGATTGAAAGAAAGTGGAAAATTGGCCGATGATGATATTAGTAAATTGATACAAGAAGGAATCTGTACAAACTCTACAGCATTTCTTGAAGAGGCAAACGAAAATGAGAAACCCAAAGGTGTGGGTAATCCAACAGAGGTTGCATTGTTACTATGGCTCGATTCTCAGAATGTGAATTACCTTGAGTTAAGAGAAAATGCAAAGGTATATGACCAGCTTACATTCTCTACTGAACGTAAGTTTATGGCCACATTGGTAAAGTCATCTCTTTTAGGTAAGAAGATTCTTTATGTGAAAGGTGCTCCTGAAATTGTATTAGGAAAATGTAAAAAAGTTATTTTGGGAGATAAGTCTGTTAGTACCTCAGAATACCGTGCAACTGTTGAAGCGCAATTATTGGCTTATCAGAACATGGCGATGCGTACTTTAGGATTTGCCTACAAGATAGTGGATGCAGATATCCAGGGTGATTGTGTTGATTTGGCTGCAGGTAATGATCTTAACTTCATTGGTGTTGTTGCCATATCAGATCCTATTCGTTTGGATGTACCTGCTGCTGTAGAAAAATGTCAGTCTGCCGGAATTGATGTGAAGATTGTTACCGGTGATACTCCGGGAACTGCAAAAGAAATTGCCCGTCAGATTGGATTATGGACAGATGCTGATACGGACTGGAATCATATTACAGGTGCAGGCTTTGCAGAACTTAGTGATGAGGAACTGTTGGGTCGTGTATTGGATTTGAAGATAATGTCTCGTGCCCGCCCTACTGATAAGCAAAGGTTGGTGCAACTCTTGCAACAAAAAGGTGCTGTTGTGGCCGTAACAGGTGATGGAACAAATGATGCTCCGGCACTGAATCATGCACAAGTGGGACTTTCTATGGGTACAGGAACTTCTGTAGCAAAGGAGGCTAGTGATATAACGCTGCTTGATGACTCTTTTAATAGTATCAGTACAGCGGTGATGTGGGGACGTTCATTGTATAAGAACATTCAACGCTTCATTGTTTTCCAGATGACTATAAATTTTGTAGCATTATTAATTGTTCTGCTTGGATCATTTGTAGGAACACAATTACCATTGACGGTTACACAAATGCTTTGGGTGAATCTTATAATGGATACTTTTGCTGCATTGGCTTTAGCTTCTATTCCTCCCAGTGATTCTGTTATGAAAGAAAAACCACGTAAGGGTACAGACTTTATTATCACTAAACAGATGCGCTATAACATTCTTGGTGTAGGTATGGTCTTTTTGATCCTTCTATTGGGAATGATTACTTATTATACAGGTGATGATGGTATAATGACCGTTCATAACCTAACGTTATTCTTTACTACTTTCGTGATGTTGCAATTCTGGAATTTGTTTAATACCAGAGTTTTTGGAACCAGTGATTCAGCCTTTAAAGGCCTTTCAAAATCCTTCGGATTAGAGCTTGTCTTGCTTTTCATTATTGGAGGGCAGTTCCTTATTGTTCAGTTTGGTGGAAAAGTTTTCCGAACTGAACCTCTTGAATGGCAAACATGGCTTGTGATTATTGGTTTGACATCCATCGTATTGTGGGCAGGCGAGATTATTCGTTTTTTCAAACGTAAGAAGAGTCATTAGAAAATGAATAATCTGATAAAGAACCTTATTATAGATTTTGGAGGAGTACTTGTTGATTTGGATCGTTCTCGCTGTATTGATTCTTTTAAGTCTATTGGCGTTGATTGCATTGAAGAAATGCTGAATCCGTATTATCAACGGGGGCTTCTAATGAAGTTGGAGAATGGAGATATTACAACAGATGAATTTCACGAGGAACTGAGAATGACTATCGGGAAAGATATTACCGACAGGCAGATTGACGATGCGTGGAATAGTTTTCTGATAAGTGTTCCACCTTATAAACTAGACCTTTTATTGAAGCTTCGTGAAAGCTATAATGTTTACTTGTTAAGCAATACGAACCAAATACATTGGGAGATGTCTTGTGAACGTTATTTCTCTTATAAAAGTCTTCGCGTGGAGGACTTTTTTGAGAAGATTTTCCTTTCTTATCAGTTACATCAGCTTAAGCCCTCTAAAGAGATCTTTGAGACGGTTTTGGCAGAGACTGGAATTAGACCAGAAGAAACTTTTTTTATAGATGACTCTCCAGCAAATTGCAAGGTGGCTGAGTCACTTGGTATTCATACTTATACCCCCAAAGATCAGGAAGACTGGGGGCATATCTTTAAATAATGAAAAGATGAAGATCATTTGCAATCCAAAAGATTATGCAATTGAACCATGTGTAGCAACAATAGGATTTTTTGATGGGGTACATATGGGACATCGTTATCTCATAGAACAAGTTAAAGCTGTAGCTGCAAGTAAAGGTCTTCGTGCTGCGTTAATAACTTTTCCGGTGCATCCTCGCAAGGTTATAGATCAAAATTATAATTTAGAATTACTGACTACGCTCAAAGAAAAGGAAGAATTATTGAGCCAAACGGGAGTGGACTATTGTTTTCTTCTCAATTTTACTGCCGAGTTATCAGCCTTGACTGCTCATGATTTTATGTCTCAGGTATTAAAGGAACAATTTCATATAGATTCATTGATTATAGGTTACGACCATCGTTTTGGTCATAATCGCAGTGAGGGATTCAATGACTATTTTCAGTATGGGAAACAGATTGGTATGGAGGTAATTCATGCGAAAGCGCTTACAATAGAAGGTTATAAGATTAGTTCTTCTGTTATCCGTACAGCTCTTTTATCAGGCAACTTTGATAAAGTGAATTATTATCTGGGCTATAACTACTACTTAGATGGTGTTGTTGTGACCGGGCATAAGATTGGTCGTACCATTGGTTTTCCTACAGCAAATTTAAGCGTAGATCCGGATAAAATAATCCCTCCTAATGGAGTCTATGCTGTCCGTGTATCTGTTGATGATACAGATTATATTGGAATGATTAATATTGGTCACCGCCCGACAGTAAATAATGGAACAAACCGGACTATAGAAGTAAATATCTTGAATTTCTCTCATTATATTTATGGCAGAACTATCCGTGTGTATTTTGTTAAGCACATTCGCTCTGAGGTTAAGTTCAATGGAATTGAGGAATTAAAGACTCAGCTTTATAAGGATCAGGTAGAGGCTGAAAGAATATTAAATAACTATAAAATAGGGGATTAGCTACTTATTCTATTCTGTTTAGTTATCTTTTTCTTGTTAATAAGTAACAGCCATTTAGAAACCTTAGAAAATGAACAACATTATTAATAGTTTGTTTTCAAAGAGTTAGCTGATTAAAATACGGTTTTGTTAAATAGTAATTTATTTTTTATTATTTATCTCGAAAAATAGTATATCTATTAATAATTACCTAATTTAGAGGCTCTGATATATTAATTGTATTGTAATTATCATTGAATATGGATGCAATAGCAAGAAGTGTATTTCTAATAGAAAATATAAAGCACAAAGACAAAGTCGATTGGCTTAAGCGCATTATCAGATCCCAGATAGGAGTCTTAAGCGTTACTGTAAATAACTCAAATATGTTGATGAAAGTGGAATATGACTCTAGTGCAATTACGCCAGAGACTATGCGGATGCTTATTCGCTCTGTAGGGTGCGATTTGCTCATAGATGAGGAAAAAATTCATGAACGCTTAAAGCAAAAAAGTAGGGTTAAGAGAGATGTAATCTCTTTTGTACTTGCTACATTACTCTTTGGAGCTTCTTTCTTTACCTGGAATTTTGAGTGGGGGCTTATTGTAGTGGCTGCTACAGGTTTTCTGTTTCTTTTATTCCTGATTATATTGATAAAAGAACAAAGGAGGAATTTTTAATTTCCTCCTTTTGCTTTAAATGCCAGTGCGTACATTCTCATTTGTTTTACCATTGACAACAAACCGTTACTCCTTGTAGGAGAAAGATGTTCCTTCAATCCTATTTTATCTATAAAATAAAGCTCGTTTTCTAAAATCTCGTCAGGTGTATGTCCGGACACTACTTTTATAAGCAGGGCAATGATTCCTTTAACGATGAGTGCATCGCTTTCTGCCCTGAATACAAGTTTTCCATCAATTTTATCGGCCTGGAGCCATACCCTACTTTGGCAACCCTCAATAAGATTCTGCTCTGTTTTATATTGTTCTTCAAGAGGTTCCTGTTCATTTCCTAAATCTATCAGTAATTGATACCTGTCCATCCAGTCATCGAAATCGCTGAATTCTTCGATTACCTGTTCTTGCAATTCATTTATTGTCATATCTGTTAGTCTTTCCTAATTTATTTCTCATTATATACCACATCTAAAGCAGTTTGTCCTACCGCTTTGAGCGTTGATCTGTCTATAACATTCATATTATCGTCCATTGTGTGCCAGAAGTAGCCAAAGCCTCCTTGTTCGCTGCTACGGTCGGTAGGAATGATATCGATGCTTGGTATTTTGGCAATACGGTTCACAAATATATGATCGTCTGTTATGCCTCCTCCGTCTTCATTGATAAAATAGCTGCCGTAACCCAATGTGTTGGCCTTATCCCAGACCTTCTTTACTACAGAATTAGCAGATTCATCTGCTGGCTGACGATAGAAGGTTGCACCTTTGCCTCCAACCATATCAAAAAGAATGCCAAAGCGGGCATTATACCCTTCCACATGAGGATTATGGGCCCAGTATTGTGTTCCTAAACACCAGCTATCTTCTTTATCCTTACCTTTATAGAATTGAGGAGTACCGTAATCTTCTGCATCAAAGAAGATAATGTCTACACCTATTGATGGATTCTTTTGCCCCATTAAACGTGCCATCTCGAGTAATACGCCAACGCCACTTGCGCCGTCATTAGCTCCCAGAATCGGAGTATGATGCTTTGATTCATCTTTATCATTATCTGCCCATGGACGTGTATCCCAGTGGGCAAATAGAAGCACTCGTTTCTTTGTTTCAGGATTGAAAGAACCTATTATGTTGCGAGCTTTCAGTATAGTGCCGTCATAAGCCATCAAATCTGCATATTGATCGGTAACCTTTGCACCAAATGAAGCCAGCTTCCTAGCTAGATATTCTCCGCAGGCTACGTGCTGCTTGGTATTGGGCACGCGTGGACCAAAGTCAACTTGTGCTTTTACATAGTCATAAGCACTATCTGCGTCAAAGTCGGGAGCCTTAACAATCGCCGTTTCTTCTGTTTGTTGAGTGGCCGATTTATTACTATTAATTCCGCATGAAGCACAGGCAATCAGCATAGCAGCTGAAACAAGTATGAAATAATTCTTTTTCATTCTTCAATGTTACTTTGTTTTCTCGGACCAAAAGTACAAATCTTTCTGGAGATAATTTCTTTTTCTACTGAGATTTCACAAAATTATACGGATGAGTAACTATTTGCAAACTAATTTCACACCTTTATTATCTACAGTTAGTTCTGTTTCGCTGCCACAAATCAGCGGAACATTGTTGACCACATGACCTACAGGGAAATCAAAGCAAACGGGATAGCCGTAAGGTTCCACCATGTCGGCAATCATTTCGTACACCTCCTTGCCTATAGATAAATCTTCTTCGTATTCGGTAAACTGACCCACTATTAATCCTGAAATTTTTTCCAGAACTCCTCCCAGTTTAAGATTATTCATCATCCTGTCAATGTGATACGGGCGTTCTCCTATGTCTTCAATAAATAGGATGGTTCCTTCTGCTGGAAAATCGTAGGGCGTTCCCCTTAATCCGTTGAGCACAGAAAGATTTCCGCCCCGAAGAATGCCTTTGGCTGTTCCATTTATATTCAGCTTGTGTTTTGTAGACTGATAAGAAGGCAACTCTCCGAACAGTATATTCCTGAGCTTTAAAGCACATGGATCATCTTTTGGTTCAACTGATAGATGTCTTGCCATGAGAGAATGAATAGATGCGAAACCATTGTATTGGAACAGTTCGTGAAGCAGGGTTACGTCACTGTAACCCAATAGCCATTTAGGATTCTCTCTGAACTTATCGAAATTGATCTGATCAACGAGGTGAATTGCTCCGTAACCGCCCCTACTGCAAAGAATTACCTTTGTTTGTTTATCGTCCATTGCCAACTGAAGATCAGTAGCTCGTTGCTTTACAGAACCCGAAAACCTTCCTGATTCTCCGGCTGCATATTTTGAGATAGCAACTTCTAATCCCCATGATTCCAGTACTTTTTTTGCTCCCTTCAGAAAACCTTTATCGATTTTTCCAGCAGGGGATATTATTGTTACCTTATCTCCAACCTGGAGAGAAGGAGGAAACTGATACTCTCTCATATATTTACTTTTTTTGCAAATTTACATTAAAATTTGAATTTAGGTTATACTAAGCCAATAAACAGTGAAGGTTAAGGTTGTCAATCCTTATTGTTTTATTAATTAAAGTAGGGCTTATTTAAAATAGCCGTAGAGCTTACTTCAATATAACCTACAGTTAAATTCAAACAAGTTTAGGCTTCTTTTAAAATGTATACTTTTGAAAGATATTAGCCTACTAGATACGTTAAATTGATAGTATAGACGCTTTGAATTAGCTAAATGATTAATTGTTGCTTTCTTTTTGATAATTACTCAGGTTTTAAGGCGGTTGAGTCATTCTTTTTTTGCATATTTGCTAAAAATCACAGAGTATGGAACCAATAAAAAGTTTTGATCAGTTAACTGCTCACTTGATGACGTTGAAAAGGCGCAGGCGAATTGCCGTGGTTTGCGCTAATGATCCAAATACAGAATATGCAATAGCAAGAGCATTAGAGGAAGGGATTGCAGAATTTCTTATGATTGGAGATTCTTCTATCCTTGAGAAATACCAGACTTTGAAGAAATATCCAGAATTCGTGAAGACTATTCACATTGAAGACTCTGATGAGGCAGCGCGTGAAGCAGTTCGGATTGTACGCGCAGGCGGTGCTGATATTCTGATGAAAGGAATAATCAATACAGATAATCTTTTGCATGCAATTTTGGATAAGGAGAAAGGGCTGTTGCCTCCTGGAAAAGTGCTGACTCATTTATCGGTAATGCAGATTCCTACGTATGATAAGCTGTTGTTTTTCTCAGATGCAGCAGTGATTCCCCGCCCCACCCTGCAACAACGCATAGAAATGATCTGGTATGCTATTGATACATGTCACAGCTTTGGCATTGAACAACCCAGAATCTCTTTGATTCACTGTACCGAGAAGGTGAGTGCCAAATTTCCTCACTCACTTGATTATGTGAACATTGTGGAACTAGCTGATGCGGGAGAGTTTGGTAATGCAATTATTGACGGCCCTCTTGATGTAAGAACTTCCTGCGAACAGGCAAGTGGTGATATAAAAGGCATTGTTTCTCCAATTAACGGTCAGGCCGACGTGTTGATATTTCCCAATATTGAGTCGGCAAATGCTTTCTATAAAGGCGTTTCTCTTTTTTCAAGAGCGAATATGGCCGGATTGCTGCAAGGACCAGTCTGTCCTGTTGTACTTCCTTCCAGAAGTGACTGCGGGCTTTCAAAATATTACAGTATTGCAATGGCATGTTTAACCTGTAACAATAACGATGTATGAAAATCCTTGCTATAAATCCGGGCTCTACTTCAACAAAGATAGCCGTGTATGAGAATGAAAATCGTTTGTTCGTGAAAACATTCTGCCACTCTCCTGAAGATCTTTCTTCTTTTCCTACAATTCTTTCGCAGTATGATTATCGGAGAGATCTGATTATTGATGAGCTTAAGAGAGAAAATCTCTTTGCCGGATTTGCAGCTATCGTAGGTCGTGGTGGATTGCTTAAACCAATCTCCAGCGGAGTGTATGAAGTGAATGAGCTGATGAAGAATGATCTTCGGAATGCCCTCATGCAACATGCCTGTAATCTTGGCGGACTTCTTGCTCAGGATATCTCTTTACTCATTCCAGGATGTAAAGCTTATATTGCCGATCCTGTTGTGGTAGATGAATTGGAAGATGTGGCAAGAATATCCGGTTCTCCTCTGATTCCTCGCTTGTCTGTTTTTCATGCGCTTAATCATAAAGCTATTGCCCGTAAGTATGCAAAAAGCGTTAATAAAAAATATGAAGAACTGAATTTAGTGGTTGCTCATTTAGGAGGAGGAATTTCGGTGGCTGCTCATAAACTAGGTAGGGTTATAGATGTAAATAATGCGCTTGATGGCAGCGGATCTTTTTCTCCCGAGCGTGCCGGTACCCTTCCGGCAAGACAATTGGTTGAACTTTGTTTTAGCGGTAAGTATACCGAGGATGAAATTATTAAAATGATCAGGGGAAAAGGTGGATTAGTAGCTTATCTGGGAACAACCGATGTGCAGATTGTGATCAAAAGAATTGAAGAAGGAGATAAAAAGGCTGAATTGATTCTTGAAGCTATGATTTATAATATTGCAAAAGAAATTGGTGGCATGTGTGCTACTTTACATGGAAAGGTCGATTCAATTGTGCTGACCGGTGGAATTGCCTACAGTAACTATTGCGTGAATAAGCTAAATGAATATATAAGCTTTCTTGCGCCCATAAACATCTTTCCTGGAGAGGATGAGATGGAAGCATTGGCTTTTAACGCTTTAAGAGCATTAAATGGCGAACAGACTTGTGCAGAATATATTTAAGAAAAAAGAAAGGATGCCGTAAAGGCACCCTTATTAAAACTTATATGTTCGTTTGGGGTTCTTCGGAAACCATCCCTTCTTAACCCTTTCTTCCTGCTCAAAAACTTCTTTGATAGTCCAAAAGGATGAGAAAGCAAATACTCCTAATAAAGAAGAAATAAAAATGTCTTCTGTGGAGAATGAGGCTATAACACCTGCAATCCCTAATACAAGGAATATCCACCAGCATTTTGTTCCCCAATAATATTCTGCTTTAACCACAATAGGATGAAAGATACCTATTATGAGAAAGGTACAGATACCGATAACCAGTCCTGTAAGATGATAACAATTTAAGAAATCAATCATCACCCAGGTGCTTATCTAATCTGATTGGAATTTCCTTTTTAATGCTTTGCTCCAGAGAAATTAAAGTTTCAGTAGCAGTAACACCTGGAATTTCCTGCATTTTTGAATTTAAGAGTTCCATAAGGTGCTCATTATCGCATGCATATACTTTGGTAAGCATTGTGTAAGGACCTGTGGTGAAATGACATTCTACAACTTCCGGTATTTTCTCTAATTGAGCTACTACATTCTTGTACATAGAACCTTTTTCTAACTTAATCCCTACATAAGTACAAGTCCTGTAGCCTAAGCTTTTAGCATTAACATGATATCCTGAGCCGACAATTACACCCAGATCTATCAATCGTTGTACACGTTGATGAATGGCTGCACGAGAAACACCGCATTCTGCAGCAACATCTTTAAAAGGGATACGGGCATTCTGCGAGATTATCTCCAGAATCTGTCTGTCAAGATTGTCTATCTTTTCCATATAAATGTTTATAAGTTCTTGTTTTTATCAAAAAGTAAGCAAATATAGAGAAATATTTTAATTTACCTATCATTTATCCAAAATAAATCATTTCTTAGTTTCTAATTATTCATTTTTATAGATATATAATAGAAAAAGGGATGTTCGGTAAGAACATCCCTTTTAACTTTTTGCTTATGTTATTTACTTAACGATCTCAAGTAATTCAACTTCGAATACTAAAGCAGAGAAAGGTTTAATTTTACCAGCTTCTCTTGAACCGTAAGCCAATTCCTGAGGAACATAGATAGTCCATTTAGAACCAACAGGCATTAATTTCAATGCTTCTGTCCATCCTTTGATTACTTGGTTAGCAACAAATGTAGCTGGTTCTTTACGTGTGTAAGAGCTATCAAATTCTGTACCATCAATCAAAGTTCCTTTGTAGTTTACTTTCACTTTAGAAGTATCAGAAGGAAGAGGTCCATTTCCAGCTTTTACAATTTTGTACTGAAGTCCGCTTGGCAAAGTAACTACTCCGGCTTTAGACTTGTTGGCTGCAAGGAAAGTTTCTCCAGCTTTCTTGTTTGCTCCGTAAGCTTTTTCCATTGATTTGCCTTTGATAGCTTCCATGTTCTTTTGAGTATATTCTTGTGCCTGTTTCATTGTCATCTTCTGACCCTTGTTCAAAGTACCAGCAATGAAACCAGCCATGAAGTTATCAACACTGATTGTTTTAGTTGAATCTGCACCAAACAATTCTTTGTTAACACCCTTGATCATTTGGCTCTTGATCTGTTGGCCGATCTGAAGACCTGCAAAGTAAGCTTCTTCTTTCTTGCTTGTTTTCTTTGCACCTTCGTTTAAACCTTTGATAAACTCGTCCATGTAGGTAGTGTCCATCTGTACTCTCTGCACTAAATAATCTTTCAGACCTTGAGTCTGGCTCATACCAATAGAATAAGATAATGAGTCGATGTCTGTCTTAAGGTTTGCTTTTGGGCTTTTTCCTGTACATGAAGCAAGAGTTGCTGCTGCAGCAATAGCCATAAAAATACTAACTTTTTTCATTTTACTTTTAAATGTTTATTATAAAACTTGAATTAATTCTACGTCAAAGATTAATGTGCTGTGAGGAGGGATCATCTCTCCGGCACCACGTGCTCCGTAAGCTAAGTCGGAAGGAATGTAAAGTCTCCATTTAGAACCTTCAGGCATTAATTGAAGTGCTTCAACCCATCCTGGAATAACCTGGTTAACACCAAAGATTGCAGGTTCACCTCTTTTTACAGAGCTATCAAACAGGGTACCGTCAATTAATGTACCTTCGTAATGGCATTTTACCTGATCAGTTGCTTTTGCAAGTTTTCCTGTTCCTACAGAAAGAATTTCATATTGCAATCCACTGGATAATGTAATTACATTTTCTTTCTTTTTGTTTTCTTCGAGGAATGTTACTCCTTTTTCTATATTAGTTGAATTCATTTTCTCTTCAAGTTCTGCAAAATACTTGTTCACAATTTCTCGTGATTCGGTATGGCTTATTTCTGGTTCTTCTCCATTCAGAACTGATTTGATTGCATTTGCGAAGTCGTCAATATTGATGTTCTGAGCACCCATGCTCAAAAGGTTTTGGCCTATACCTAAGCCGATAGCATAACTAAATTTATCCATTCTTAAATTATAAGTGTTATCAAATGGCTTTCTGTTTTAAAGCAGACTAACAATCAGTAGCTTACAAAAAGCACACAAAAATAAGAGTTTTATTTGAATGAATCTTCTTTTATGCCTTATTTTTTCTTATTTTTGTAATAACGTTTAAATAGGAGGAAGCTTTTATGAAAAAAATGGTCGTTTTGTCTGGTGCAGGCATGAGTGCCGAAAGCGGTGTAAGTACATTTAGAGGTGCTGGTGGTTTGTGGGATAAATACCCGGTAGAAGAAGTTGCAACTCCTCAGGGATATGCTGCCAATCCCGGATTAGTCATAAATTTTTATAATGAGCGTCGCAGGCAATTGCTTGATGTTGAGCCAAATAAAGGACATGAGCTTATTGCAGAACTAGAAAAAGAGTTCAATGTGACTGTTGTTACACAAAATATTGATAATCTTCACGAACGGGCAGGAAGTTCAAAAGTAATTCATCTTCACGGTGAATTAACCAAAGTTTGTTCCTCGTATGCTCCTAATGACCCAAGATATATAAAGAAACTTTCCCCGGAAGAGTACGAGATAAAGATAGGAGATTTGGCTCCTGATGGTTCGCAATATCGTCCTTATATAGTTTGGTTTGGCGAAGCTGTTCCTAAGATTGAAGAAGCAATCCAATATGTTGAGCAGGCTGATATTTTTCTGATTATAGGTACCTCTATGAATGTGTATCCGGCTGCGGGACTACTTAATTATGTCTCTTCCCGTATTCCTGTATATCTTATCGATCCTAATGAGGTAAACGTGAATAGCAATGGTCATAAAATTCATGTGATACGTAAGGTGGCATCGGAAGGAATGGAAGAACTTATGAAACTTTTATCGGAAAAAGAAAAAGTATAGTCTCAGGCTTTTTCTCTATTTTATTTTTATCTTTGACCGTAAACGTAAAATTATTAAAATTATGAAGAAGTACATTTGCCTTGTTTGTGATTATATTTACGATCCGAAAAAGGGGGATCCCGATACTGGAATAGAACCAGGAACTGCGTTTGAAGATCTTCCGGACAATTGGACTTGTCCTAACTGTGGTGTAGGGAAAGAAGATTTTGAACCTGTAAAATAAAGTATCTTGTTGTATTGCATAAAATAGCCTTACTACAAGTTGATTTAAAAACAAAAGTATGATAGAAACAGTACGAATATATTGTCAGAATAATGGTGCCTACAAAGATTTTCCGATAGGTATCTCGCTTTTTCAGATCTTTAAAGGATTTAATTTAGATTTTCCGTATCCGGTAGTAAGTGCCAAAGTAAATAATAGGGCAGAAGGTTTGAACTTTCGTGTTTATAATAATAAAGATGTTGAATTTCTGGATATAAGAGATTTGTCGGGTATGCGAACCTATGTTCGTTCATTGTGCTTTGTCTTGTGTAAGGCCGTTGATGAAGTCTTTCCTCAAGGAACTATCCGCCTTGAACATCCTGTTTCAAAAGGTTATTTTTGTAATCTTCTCATTGGACGTCCTGTAACATCAGAAGATGTGGCGTTAATCAAAAAAAGGATGCAGGAGATTATTAATGAAAATATTTCTTTTCATAGGATTGAATGCCACATCTCTGAAGCTGTCAAGTTGTTTACAGAGCATAATATGATGGATAAAGTTAAGTTACTTGAGACTTCTGGATCAATATACACATACTATTATACTTTAGGAAATCATATTGATTATTATTATGGAAGTTTGCTTCCTCGTACTGGCGATATCAAATTGTTTGATGTGGTAAATTACTATGGCGGGTTGCTCCTTCGTATTCCTAGTAAGGAGAATCCTAATGTGCTGGAAGAAGTGGTGAAGCAAGAAAAGATGCTTGATGTGTTCAAAGAGTATCTGAGATGGAGCGACATTATGGATATGAATAATGTAGGCGATTTCAATGTGGCTTGCAATGAAGGAAATGCTACTGATATTATTAATGTTGCCGAGGCTTTGCAAGAGAAAAAAATTGCTCGGATAGCCGATACCATTTATGAACGAGGAGAAAACGGTGGCCGGGTTAGGCTAGTGCTGATCTCGGGTCCTTCTTCTTCAGGCAAAACAACATTTTGTAAACGCCTTTCAGTTCAGCTAATGACAAATGGCCTTAAGCCTTATTCCATTTCACTGGATAATTATTTTGTAGACAGGGAAGAAACGCCATTGGATGAAAAAGGAAATTATGATTACGAGTCTCTTTATGCTCTTGATCTGAAGCTTTTTAATGCTCATTTACAGGCTTTGCTCAGAGGAGAAGAAGTAGAAATCCCATCCTTTAATTTTGCTATGGGGAGAAAAGAATTCCGGGGTAATAAGCTTAAGATTGATGGGAGCACTATTCTTATTTTGGAGGGCATTCATGCACTGAATCCTGAATTAACGCCTCTGATTCCTCCCGAGAAAAAGTTCAAAATCTATGTTTCTGCATTGACAACCATTTCTTTGGACGATCATAACTGGATACCAACCACAGATAATCGTTTGCTTCGTCGCATTATCAGGGATAATAATTATCGGGGATATTCTGCCAGAGAAACAATATCCCGCTGGTCAAGTGTGCGGGCCGGAGAAGATAAATGGATTTTCCCCTATCAGGAAAATGCTGATGTAATGTTTAATTCAGCTTTATTATTTGAACTGGCTGTGTTGCGACGTTATGTAGAGCCCATATTAACAAGTGTTCCACGAAATTGTCCGGAATATGCAGAGGCTTATCGATTGTTGAAGTTCATAAAATATTTTGTGCCTATACAGGATAAAGAGATTCCACCTACTTCTCTTTTAAGAGAGTTCCTTGGTGGTAGTAGTTTTAAGTATTAAATCTTTATATAAATATTATGTCTTTTTGCCTGTTTGCAAGAAACAAATAATCATGGAATGGTACTCTATATCGAACTATTCATTAAATTTGTAGCGCATTAAAGGTTTAATTAATTTAAGAATGGCTCAAGGTTCTCATCAGATACAATCACAACAACAGATTCAGACGCTTTCTCCACAGCAAATTCTGGTCGTTAAATTGCTAGAATTACCGGCGGTAGAACTGGAAGATCGTATCCGTGCCGAAATTCTCGAAAATCCGGCTCTCGAAGAAGGACAGGAAGAAGGTGCTGCCGAGGATTCTTTAGATAAGAATGACTTGGATGAAGACTCTCTGATTAGTTCGAGTGAGGATTATTCTCTGGGAGATTATCTCACTGAAGATGATATTCCGGACTATAAACTCCAGGAAAGCAGTCGTTCAAGAGAAGGGCGGGCGGAAGATATACCGTTCTCCGAGGTTACTTCGTTTTATGAGATTCTTAAAGAACAACTGGGAGAACTGAATCTGACCGATCAACAGCAAGAGTTGGCTGAGTATCTTATTGGCTCCCTCGATGATGACGGACTGTTGAGAAAAAGTCTGTATAATATCTCCGACGAACTGGCAATTTATGCCGGTGTTGAGGCAAGTGAATCAGCACTAGAGGAAGTTCTTAAAATTATTCAGGATTTTGATCCTGCCGGTATTGGAGCCAGATCTTTACAGGAATGCTTGCTGATACAGATAAAACGGAAAGATGACTCTCCCATAAGACAAACGGAGTTTAACATCATAGACAGGTGTTACGATGATTTTACCCGCAAGCATTGGGATAAGATTATGCAACGACTAAATCTTTCAGAAGAAAAGTTCAATGAAGCACTTCAGGAAATAACCAAGCTGAATCCTCGCCCGGGTAGTTCTCTGGGAGAAACCATCGGGCGAAATCTTCAGCAGATAGTGCCCGACTTTATTGTGGATACCTATGACGATGGAACCATAACTTTAAACCTAAATAATAGGAATGTACCGGAATTACGTATGAACCGTGGCTTTTCGGAGATGCTTGAGGAGCATACAAAAAACAAAGCAAATCAATCGAAAGATTCTAAGAATGCGATGCTTTTCCTGAAGCAAAAGATGGATGCTGCTCAGGGTTTTATAGAAGCTGTTAAGCAAAGACAAAATACTCTTGTTACTACAATGCAGGCTATTATTGACTTGCAACATTCTTTTTTTCTTGAAGGTGATGAATCATTGCTAAGGCCAATGATTTTAAAAGATGTGGCCGATCGCACAGGCTTGGATATTTCAACAATCTCCCGCGTTAGCAATAGTAAATATGTTCAAACTAACTATGGGATATTTTCTCTTAAATATTTCTTTGGTGAAGGCTTTACAACGGAAGATGGTGAAGAAATGTCATCCAGAGAGATAAGAAGAATATTGAAGGATCATATAGATAATGAAAATAAAAAGAAGCCTTTAACTGATGATGAATTAACCGAAATTCTCAATAAAGAAGGTTTCCCTATTGCCCGACGTACAGTTGCTAAATACAGACAGCAGCTTAATATTCCTGTGGCAAGACTTAGAAAGTGACATGAAATTAATAAATGAAAATGAAGAAAAGTAATATAAATAAAACTGCACGCATTATATCTGCAATATTTAATCCCTTTATCGTGCCTTTTTTAGCATTTGTGGTATTGTTCTTTTTTTCTTATTTGAACATGCTTCCATTAACTTATCGGTTTGTTGTTTTGGGAGTTGTTTATGCTTTTACCATTCTATTACCTACTCTTGCTATTTTCTTTTTCAGGAAAATCAATGGTTGGGGCATTGGCGTATTTATGGATAGAAGAAAACGTTTTGTTCCCTATGTACTTACAATCATTTGTTACGTAGCTTGTCTGATTATGATGGTAAGAATGAATTTACCTCGTTATATGACTGGAATCATTATAGCATCCTTGTTGGCCATAATTATTTGTATTATTATAAACTTAAAATGGAAGATTAGTGAACATATGACTGCTATGGGAGGTGTAGTAGGCGGGCTAATTGCTTTTAGCTTTATGTTTAATTATAATCCCATATACTGGCTATGCTTGTTTATATTAATTGCCGGAGGATTGGGCTCTGCCCGTATTTTACTCCGTCATCATACATTGTTAGAAGTCTTAACCGGCTTCTCAGTCGGTTTCCTTTGTGCTGTTTTTGGAATATTGTTTCTTTAATTATAAAACTATAAAAACATAACTTATGAACTTTCCTGAAAATTTAAAGTACACCAGCGAACACGAATGGGTTCGTTTAGAAGGAGAATTTGCCTATGTAGGTATAACAGATTATGCACAAGACCAGTTGGGTGATATTGTGTTTGTTGATATACCTAGTGTGGGTGAAACCTTGGCATTAGGAGAAGTCTTTGGAACAATAGAGGTAGTGAAAACTATTTCTGACCTATTTCTTCCTGTCTCTGGTGAGATCCTTGAGATCAATACTTCTTTAGAAGATAATCCCGAGTTGGTAAACTCTGATCCATATGGTGAAGGGTGGATTGTGAAAGTAAAACCGTCTGATCTTTCAGAATTAGACACTTTACTTGATGCGCCAGCATATCGTAAACTAATTAATGAATAAATAAAAATTATGACTCCAGTAGTAAGTATTATTATGGGCAGTACCTCGGATCTGCCGGTTATGGACAAAGCAGCTGCATTTCTTAATGACATGGAAGTTCCTTTCGAAATAAACGCCCTATCCGCACACCGTACTCCCGAAGCAGTGGAAGAGTTTTCCAAGAATGCAAAAGAGCGTGGTATAAAAATTATTATTGCCGCAGCAGGTATGGCTGCCCATCTTCCAGGTGTAATTGCAGCATCTACAACTTTGCCTGTGATAGGTGTTCCCATAAAGTCTACTCTGGAGGGAATGGATGCTTTGCTGGCTATTGTTCAAATGCCTCCGGGAATACCAGTGGCAACTGTTGGAATCAATGCTTCCTTGAATTCTGCTATTCTTGCAGTTCAGATTCTCTCACTCTCAGATAAAGACCTGGAAGTGAAGTTCTCGGCATATAAAGAAGGCTTAAAGAAGAAGATTGTAAAGGCCAATGAAGAGTTGAAAGAGGTAAAGTACCAGTTTAAAACTAATTAATTTAATGCAATGACTTACATGCTGGCAGAAACTAGTTAGATGGTTTCTGCCAGCATGTTGTCTATTAATCCTAATCAGAGAATGGACTATTTTAATTATTCCCGTCGTAAATCATCTGTTGTAAATATCGGAGGAACTCCACTGGGAGGAGAGAATCCTATCCGTATACAGTCAATGACAAACACTTCCACACAGGATACGGAAGCAAGTGTGGCTCAGGCAAAAAGAATTGTTGATGCCGGAGGAGAATATGTGCGGCTCACTACTCAGGGAATCAAAGAAGCGGAAAATTTGATGAATATAAATGTTGCGCTTCGTCAATCCGGATACATGGTTCCTTTGGTTGCCGATGTTCACTTCAATCCTAAAGTAGCCGATGTGGCAGCCTGTTATGCCGAGAAAGTGAGAATCAACCCCGGTAATTATGTTGATGCTGCTCGTACTTTCAAGAAGTTTGAGTATACCGACGAAGAATATGCTCAGGAATTACAGAAAATTCGGGAGCGTTTTGTTCCTTTCCTGAATATCTGCAAAGAAAATTATACTGTTATTCGTATTGGGGTAAACCATGGCTCACTGTCCGATCGTATTATGAGCCGTTACGGAGATACTCCCGAAGGAATCGTTGAATCGTGCATGGAATTCCTGCGTATTTGTGTGGAGGAGAATTTTACAGCCGTTGTTATTTCTATTAAAGCTTCTAATACAGTAGTAATGGTAAGAACCGTACGACTTTTAGTGACAACGATGGAAAAGGAAGGAATGGATTTCCCTCTTCATCTTGGTGTTACCGAAGCAGGAGATGGAGAAGACGGACGGATAAAATCGGCTTTGGGCATTGGTGCTCTTTTGTCTGATGGCATTGGCGATACTATACGTGTATCATTGAGTGAAGATCCCGAATGCGAAATACCAGTAGCCAGAAAACTGGTGGACTATGTAGTAAACAGGGCCGATCACCTTTATATTCCGGGTGTGGAAGCTGAAGGCTTTAATTATCTGTCGCCAGTTCGTAGAAAGACATTCGCCGTGAAAAATATTGGAGGAGAGAATCTACCGGTGGTTCTTGCCGACCGGATGGATGGTAAAACAGATTATGATCCACAGTTCACCCCCGATTATATCTATGCCGGACGTGAACTTCCTCAGCATCTCTTGTCGGGTGTTGGTTATATTCTGGATGGAGATGTGTGGGATAGGAGAGAAAACACTTATCCGGCGTTCAACTTCAACAGCATTGAAGAACTAAAGAAATCGGATTCATCACTGAACTTTCTTTTCCTTCCATATATGGCTCTGACTGAAGAGCTGGCAGAAGACCTGAAGACGATGAATAACGTCGTTATCATTTCACAAAGCAATCACCAGAATCGATTAGGAGAGCATCGTTCATTGGTACATCAACTTATGTCGGCAGGATGCCAGAATCCAGTGGTTTTTTTCCAGTATTATACAGAGAATGAGGCAGAAGACTTACAGATTAAATCAGCCGCAGACATGGGTGCTCTTATTTTTGATGGCTTCTGTGACGGACTCTTTATCTTTAATCAAGGCAGTGTAAACCATGCCGTAGTAGATGCTACTTCATTTGGCATCTTACAGGCAGGCCGTATTCGTACCAGTAAGACGGAGTATATCTCCTGTCCGGGCTGCGGAAGAACACTTTTTGACTTGCAATCAACCATTGCCCGTGTAAAAGCTGCGACTAATCACCTGACCGGCCTAAAGATTGGAATCATGGGCTGCATTGTCAATGGTCCCGGTGAAATGGCAGATGCCGACTATGGTTATGTTGGTGCAGGCCGTGGCAAGGTGAGCCTTTATAAGAAGAAAGAATGCATTGAGAAAAATATCCCTGAAGAAGAAGCTGTAGAAAAGTTGATAGAACTTATAAAGGCTAATGGGGATTATATGGCTAAAGAGTAAAAAAAGACTAATAAATTATTTGATTGATAATCAGGGTCTGCTGAGAAAACAAGCCACACCAATACTATGTTGAGTGTAGCCTGGCCTTTTTCAGCAGGCCCTGATTATTAGTATATTTGGAATAATATTTTTCTGTCAGCGATTCCATTGTTTCCTTCTTCTACAGCAGTATTATAATGCTGTTCCCCGCAATCCATTCCACCCATTCCATGTAGTTCTTGCTTATTCTTTTCTTATAAATAATCAATTATGTGTGATCTATGTAATATGAGCATAGCTTTTTGTAACATATAATTAAAGAATGTAATCAGTGAAAAAACACGTGTTACATAAAGTTGTTCTCTTTGGATAATTACTAACTAAATTTGTGTCAAAAGGTTTGGATGTTTATAAACTATGAAAAGCACATCCTTTATCAAACTACTATAAAATAATTATTGAATAGGAGTTACTTCGAACAGAGTCCTAAAGTTCGGTGCTGTTATTTTAATTACTTTATTTATTGCATTGTTCATAAATTTGTATCAGTTATCTCAATATATAAATGTTAATTTTAAATTTGATGGTTAAATGAAAAATGCAAAAAAAAAACTTTTATTTTTTTTCTTGTTGGCAATATCTATTAATATATTGGCGTGGGAGGGAATGCCTATGCCTAAGTTGCATGTTGAAGGTAAATATCTGAAAGACCAGCATGGTAATATAGTAAATTTGCATGGTTTTGCGCAGACCTATTCTCCGTGGTTCAACGAGCAGGGGAAATATTGGACTAATTATGATGTTGAAGGATGCCTTAGCTATAATAAAGGTCTTATTAATGGTATTATGGCTGCCGGGTGGAAAGCGAATTTTATTCGTATGCATATGGACCCATACTGGTCCAATACTCCTGGTATATCTGTCACTGGTGAAAATGATATCTCAGCATTCAACTTTGATAGGTTTAAAACTGCACTCGACAAGGTGTTTATCCCTATGGCTGAATATGCTATATCGAAAGGATTGTATGTCATAATGCGCCCTCCTGGTGTTTGTCCTGAGAAGATTGCTGTTGGCGATGCGTACAATCAATACCTTATAAAAGTGTGGGGATATGTAGCTCAACATCCCAAATTGAAAAACAATCCACACATCATGTTTGAACTTGCGAACGAGCCGGTAAATATACTTGGTCCTGACGGTACTTATGGTGCAGGTTCGCAAGGTCATTTTGATAACCTGAAAACATATTTCCAGGCTATTGTTGATACAATACGAGCCAGTGCAGATAATATTCTTTGGATACCAGGCTTAGGATATCAATCATTATATCAGGGATTCGCAGTCAATCCTATTAAAGGCGACAATATCGGTTATGCAGTACATGTGTATCCAGGTTGGTTTAATAGCGGACAAGGTTATGCTAATTTTCAGAAAGGATGGGATACCCAGGTTAAACCTGTGGCCGATTTAGCACCAATAGTTATTACAGAAATGGACTGGGCACCAGAAAAATATAAATCCTCATGGGGTAAAGATATTACTGGTACAGCAGGAGGAGATGGGTTTGGTGCCAATTTCAAAAAGATTACGGATAATGCCGGTAACGTAAGTTGGCTTATTTTTACAGGACCTGAACTGATGGCTAAATTTGATTCCACAAATGCGCCTACAGCTAATAATATCACTTTTCTGAACGATCCGGAAGCATGCCCTTGGCCTACATTTCATTGGTATCAGGAATATGCGCAAGAAAATTATCCGAGACCAGATTTCGTGAATAGTTCAAGCAGCGACAATGGTAACGGAACATTTAGTAATCCAGTTATTTTTGGTGATTTTCCAGATCCGGATGTGATAAGAGTGGGTGATGTTTACTATATGTCAACAACGACCATGCATAACTTCCCTGGTGCTACTATATTAAAATCGTATGATTTGGTAAACTGGGAATACTGCAGTAACCCATTGGATAAAATAGAATCGACTGCTTGTTATAACTTAGACGGCTGTAACCGTTATGGTCACGGACAGTGGGCAAGTAGTCTGAAATACCATAAAGGCACTTTTTACCTTCATTTTAATACATTGGATGAAGGAAGCTATTTACTAACTGCCACTAATCCTGAAGGTCCATGGACTAAGACTAAATTGTCATCTTCTTTCTATGATGCCGGTCTTTTCTTTGATGACAATGACAAAATTTATATTGTATATGGCATCAATAAGTTACACATAGCCGAACTTGATTCAAATTTTAAAGTGATAAATGATCAGGCTATAACATTCGGCAACATACCGTCTGGTATAGATAATTCCGCAACAGAAGGAAGCCATCTGTATAAAATCAATGGTTATTATTATATTTATTCCACAACCGGAGGTTATTATGCCACTCAGGTTGCTTTCCGTTCATCTTCAATTTTCGGGCCGTATGATGAAAAAGAAGTATTTAATAGCGACCGCATTCACCAGGGAGCCTTGATACAAACGCAAACCGGCGAATGGTGGACTATGCTCTTTGCCGATAAAGGAGCTTATGGACGATTACCAAGTTTACAACCGGTAAGTTGGGTCGATAATTGGCCTATTGTAGGTGTAAATGGAAGCGGTGTTACAACTTATACTAAGCCTAATGTAGGAAAAGATTATATAAAGAAGGCATTACCTACCAATGACAATTTTCGTAATTACAAATTAGGTGCACAATGGGAATGGAATCACAATTCTGACGACTCAAAGTGGTCATTGGTTGAAAAAGCAGGCCGTCTTCGTTTACAAACGGTAAATGTTGTTGATTCATTACAAAGAGCTCGTAATACATTAACACAACGAATCCTTGGATATTATTCAAATAATACAGATTCTTACGGTACTATTCGTATGGATGTTCAGAATATGAAAGAGGGTGATGTCGCTGGTTTAGCTGTATTTCAGGATCCGTATGCTTATATTGGAATAACCGTTTCGGGAGGAGCAAAGAAGCTTGTAATGATGAATACCGGAAATAAAACTAATTTCTCTCAGTCAATAACATGCGATTCAATTATTTATTTGAGAGCAATAACCAATTACAGTACAAGTAAGGCCAGCTTTTATTATAGTACAGATAATGTTTCCTATAATAAGTTTGGTGACGAGCTGAACATGAAATACAATCTTTCCGTTTTTGTAGGCAATAGATTTGCTATTTTTAATTATGCAACATCCCAAACTGGTGGATATGTTGATGTTGACTGGTTTAGTACTGAAAAACAATTTACAGAAGATACTTTCTATGATCATTCTTTTGTAGGCTACACCAAAAATCAAATGACAATAGATGGTATATCTGTGGAAAAAGATATATATAATGCATTGATTGGCACCTCTAAGGATTTCAAAGTTACGGCACATTTTTTGGATGGACATACCGAAGATGTAACAACTAAAGCTATTTATAATAATCCGTCATCTAATATTATCACGATAGTAAATGGGCAAATTATAGCGAAAGCTGATGGTGTAGCAACGATTAATTTCAGCTGTAAAGATTTGCTAGGAAATGCGCAAAGTGGTCAATTTCAAGTGAATGTCCAAACGTTCCCGTTAACAAGTGAGCTTTTTAATTCTTCAATTTGTGGGACTGGCCTGTTTGATGAAGCTAATAAAACGCTTACTACAGGACAATATGGATTTGGTGGTTGGCGATATGCAAATGGGTTAAATCTTTCAAACTATAAATATCTTGTAGTGGAATTGGCTGAAAAACAAACGTGTGGAGCTTCTTTTCGTTTGTTTGATACTTCAGATTATTGGACAGATTGCTATATGAACGAGATTGGAGACAAGTTAAAAGTGGCTATTGATCTTTCTAATTTATCGAAAAGTAAAACTCCAGATCTCAAATGTGATCCTTCACATCTTTACATTATCGGCATTTGGTCGTATGGCAGTTCTCCAATAAAAATCAAGGATATTTATTTGAGTAATGATGGTGAATCTTCAGTCGGCATCCCTGTTATTGATAATGATAACAGTAATGAACTTGTAGATGTCTATTCAATGGTAGGGGTTAAGCTCCGTTCACAAGTGCAAAGAAAAAATGCATTAGATGGACTTAATCGCGGAGTTTATGTTGTTGGACACAAATGTGTTATGGTAAAATGACATAATTAGATTCAGGATTATATTAGTATCTCTTATTTTTGTTTGCTACTGACAGCAGTCTTAATCAATTGCTGCCAGTAGCAAACATTTTTTATTGAATAATATATTTATTTCCTATTATTAGTCGGTATTACCCGTCGTATCGTTCCGTCTTCATTAAACATCATCCTATCAATGCAAACTTCACGGTGGTAACCCGGTCCATCTTCTTTATTCAGGTAATTCTTATTGATGCGGTGATAAACAATGTAACATTCATCTTTTCCCGGAATTTGTAGTATAGAATTGTGTGCAGAGCCATAGATTTCATTCTTTGCATCTTGTATCAAAACAATGGGATCTTTAGCTACTTCTATAGGACCGGTAGGTGAACTGCTTGTTCCATACGCAACGTGATAGTTAGGAGAGCCAGTGTCGTCTACCGACCAAAGAAAATAATACAATCCATTTCGATAAAACACATAAGATGCTTCGCGAAATGCATAAGTACCCAGAGTTCCACCTTTAGGAGTCAGTACAACGGTGGTACCTTCTTTCAGCGATGTCATATCTTCATTAAGTTCAGCCACGGCCATGTAACCATTCCCCCAATACAGATAGCTCTTGCCAGATTTAGGATCGGTAAATACATCCACATCTATCTGTTGACCTCTTCCAACAGGTGATGTTGTAACAATTGGATGTCCAAGATCTGTAAAAGGTCCGGTAGGAGAATCAGATGTGGCAACACCTATCTGTTTCCCTTTTCCTTCTTTACTGTTAGCGCTAAAGTAAAAGAAGTATTTATACTTTCCATTAATTCGTTTTTCTTCAATGCAAGGTGCCCATGCATTTCCATCGGCCCATTTTACCTGATCGGTTTTCACATCAATAATAGTGCCTTCATCTTTCCATTTTTTCAGATTTGTAGACGAGAATACATTAAAAGAGTGTCCTCCCCAACCTGCAACTCCGTCCGTAGTTGGGTAAATGTAATATTTACCCGTTTTGCGTGAATACAAAACTTCGGGATCAGCATGAAATCCTGGCAAAATAGGATTGACATGTCCGGCTTTACTTATACCTGGAGAAGTTTCTTTATTTTCGTCACTCCTGGTGGAATAGGCAGAATGATAGGCTTTATTATTTTTCGCTAGTCTATCACTAGCAGTGGCAGCTTTTCCTGACAAAGTCAGGACAAATGATAACAAAAGTAAAGTTGCATTTTTCATTTCATATTTTATTTTTTTAATAAGTACGGCCAAAAGTAATTAGAAAAGATGATTTCCAGCAAATAAAAACGAAGGTTTATTTTTATTGCCTTGACAAAGGTATTTTGTTTGTGCTGAATTAATTAGGTGGTAGCAGTGGCAGGAAAAAAGCCTTATTTACCTTTCCAGAAATAAAATTTTTAAAAATCCGCAATTTGCGGAATTATCAAAATATATTTTTCAGAATCGGAAAAAGTGTTATTTTGCTGCCACTGCTTCTATGTTGTAATCCAAATTATAAGAGTATTATTAATATTTATTATACTTTTTATTAGCTTTGTAATCAGGAAGTTGAAGAGGAAACAAGCTCTGCTGAGGAGCAACTTGCCAGCAATAAACTTCCTGCGTTACGCTGTAACATCATTTTGAGGGGACAGTCTGTATGATTTTCCCCTCTTTTTATGTTACAGATATCGCTATATGGCTAGAAAAACCTATTATACATGTTTCTCTAGTCTCAATAATAATTAGTAAATTCCTATATAAAACAACCTTCTATAAGTAGTTCTAACTGATTCTTTCAGTTTCTACATAATCCTTTTCAGTTCAATAGGAAAGAGGCCGCAATCTGCCAAAGCAGGCAAAGCTGCAAGAAGTGGCTAGCGGTCACTCTTTATACAGATTTTATATGGGTATTATTATTTAACCATTCCATATTCGTATTTATGTTCCTTTTTTAGAGTATAATATATTCTGTTTAACAACTTTCTCGCAATTCGTATGATTGCCTTATTGGGTTCCATTCTTTTGCAAAGCTTAATAAAGCTATGTGTTAGAGCTGGATCTATTCTTGAAGCAACCCAAGCACTTTCAATCAGACCTTTCTTTAAATGGATTTGCCCTCTAAAGGTCATTTCTCCATTATTACTAGTTTCTCCACTCGAATGACAAGTCGGTATTATTCCTACAAAACAGGCTAGCTTGTCCGTGTTAGAAAAACGCTCTATATTTTCTATTTCCAATAGAAAAGTAAGTCCTGTAATCAAGCCTATTCCGGGGACACTTCTTATTAATTCCATCTCTTTAATATATTTATCAGAAATAGCCAAGCTATGAATTTTCTTATTCACTTCTAATAAAAGAAGGCGCTGTTGTTCTACTTCTCTTATTAATAGGGATAATGCTTCATTTCCATTTTGCGTATTTAGGGATATTTCTTTTAACCATTTAAGAAAGCGTTTTGACCAATGACAAGATGACTTTTCAAATTCAGGAGGATAGGCTATCCCATAAAAATAAAGAAAAGACTTTATTCGCTGTTTGAAACGAACCAGATCCTTGACCAAGATTTCTCGAGAACGAACTAAAGAACGATTTTCTAAGGTCTCAATCAATGGAATATGTATTCCGGTGAGTTCTTTAGCTCTCAGAGAACGGGCTATTTTCTTGCTATCGCAAGAATCATTCTTATGCACATGTTCCTTTTGACTGGTCGGTATGTCAGCGGGATTGACTACTATATTTTTTATATTCAACTTTTCCAGTTCAAAGTGAATATGAAATCCACAGAATCCGGCTTCATAAGCAGAATAGTAATTACCACCAGGAAAATTTTCATCCAGATATTTCCATAATAATATGGGAACCGGTGGCTGACTAAAAGTCTTATGATGCAAATGTTCTGTGTAGATTGTCACTGCCCAACTCTTTAGATGAACATCAATTCCAACATAAATATTTTCTCCATTGAAATTTACTTTGTTACTTTGTGTACGCATAAGCTTTGAATATTTGAATGTTTAAGTTTGGTACCTCAAATATAAAAAATACTCTTAGCTTATGTTTCTTATTTTTTCACTTCAGCATATTTATTGCAAACATAGGATCTGCCACCTATAAAAATATACATGCTTATTAATCAATACTTTACTAAACTAGGAAAGCCCGATAGTGGTGTAGATGGTGTACATAAAAAGAGTTTTTTCAGCTTTCAGAAAATTAATTTTTAAAAATCCGCAATTTGCAGAATTCTCGGAATTTTATTTTTCAGAACGAAAAAAGAACGATTTATGTACACCATCTACACCACCGGAATAAATATATTGCTGATAATCAGGTGTGTTTGTTTGGCTGTAAAGTGCTTAGCTGGCAATAGCGGAATAAATTCAATATGAGTTATTGCAAGGCTGCTCGGGAATTATTTAATAAGAAAAGGGAGGTTAGTAATTCTTAAAGGAGGGTATAAAATAAACATGTACAAGATTGGGTGTAAACTTGTACATGTTTACTCTCAATCTTGTACATGTTTGGATTGACCTAACCTTATAAAATGATTAGTATCCGGTTAAATCTATCTTAGTTTGTAGGCATTACTTTGTTTGAGTTGAAGCGGTCTGAGGTGAACTTGCCTTAACTGTGCTTAAGATGCCCTTATATTTTTCCGTATTTTTGAGTAACTCAATAGCTTTTACCAGCTCATCATCATTTTTAAGCTGCTGAGCAATTGCTCCCTTCTGGTAATGATAGCGCTTAACAATCTCTGTTGAGATCAATGATTTGATATCTTTTGAGAAATGGTCCAGGTCGCGGTCCAGGTTGTGGCTCAGTTTCTTTTCCAGTGCCTTGAATTCTTCGGAAGCATCGTCCATGTATCCTTCGAACTCTGCCACCTCTTTCAGGTTTTTAAGTACCTTGTCGCTTTGACGGTCATACTTGAAATTAGACTTGTTAACAAGGACTTTGAAATCATTGTAATCTTCGTTAGTCAATGCAAAATCTTTAGCTGAAGGAATTGTTGAGTGTTTCTGGCAATAGGTGTTGGCAAACTCAAAGAATATTTTGTCCATTGTCAGATAATAAAGGATGTTCGGTATCTTTTCCGCTTTGATTTCCACATCCGGCAAAATACCTCCTCCATCACGAACTTGTCTGCCTGCAGCAGTATGGAATACAGTGGTGAGGCTATCGGGAACACGTCCCACACTTCCGTCTTCATTGCGGTTTTTATAATCTAGGGCCTGAACACATCGTCCGCTTGGAATATAATATTTAGCTGTAGTAAGTTTAAGACTACCTCCGTAAGGCAGATTTCTGGTGGTTTGCACAAGTCCTTTTCCAAAAGTTCTTGTTCCCATAATCACTGCACGATCTAAATCCTGAAATGCACCGGTAAGAATCTCTGAAGCTGAGGCTGATCCGTTATTTACTAATACGGTAATAGGAATATTGGGGTCAATAGGCTCGTGAGTTGTTTTATAAGTTCTGTCCCATTGTTTCATTTTCCCTCTGGTGGCAACAATCTCTGTACCTCTTGGGAGAAACATGTTTGCTATTTCAACGGCTTCATCAAGTAATCCTCCGCCGTTATTGCGTAAGTCTATAATTAATGAAGTAATTCCTTGTTTCTTCAAAGCAAGGAAAGCATCCTTAAACTCTTTGGCAGGCTTCCCGGTAAAAGAACTAAGTTGAATGTAACCGGTGTTATTGGCTTCTACACTGTAATATGGTACGGCAGGAATCTGAATAGATTCACGCATTAGCTTAAATTCAAGAGGCTTTTTCACTCCGGGGCGTTCCACCTTAAGAATAAAACTTGTTCCTATCTGTCCTTTTAATTGTTCACTTACCTGAGCCACAGATTTACCTTTCAAATCTTTTCCGTCAATTTCCAAAAGAGCATCACCAGGTTTTAATCCGGCTTTTGCCGCAGGCATACCCTCGTAAGGTTCATCAATAACAACTCTACTTTTATAAAAAGAAATAACAGAACCAATACCTCCATAACTTCCTTTAATCATGAGGTTAAGGTCGCCCATATCTTCTTCGGCATAGTATTCTGTGTAGGGGTCTAACGCTTCAAGCATAGCATCTATACCTACCTTAATACTTTTGTCTGGCTTGATGGTATCCACATAAAACATATCCAACTCTTTAAAAATGGAATTGAAGACATCCAGGTTCTTAGCTACCTGAAAGTTTTTATTATCACCTTTAAAGCTGGAAAAGGTAAGCCCCAGCAGAATAACTCCGGCCAGGATAGCAGTCTTTTTAACAAGGAACTTTTTCATATTACTATTTTTGAATTGGGGATAAAAGTAAATGATTAACGCTTTATTTGGAAATAATTGTGTTAATATTTAACTTTATTTCATCCCATTGCTTCTTTGGCATGCTGGTTCCTACTACCTGTATAACGTTTCCGGACAGAACAGAACCAATATTAGCACATTTTTGCAGTCCATATCCGCAGGTTAATCCGTAAAGGAATCCGGCAGCAAAGAAATCTCCGGCACCTGTTGTATCCACAACTTTATCAACCGGAATAGCTTTGGCATGTACTTCTTCTGTACCTTTCTTTATATATGAACCTTTCGCTCCAATTTTAACGATTGCGATACTGCACATCTCTGCTATAATAGCTAAAGCTTCCAGGGGTTCTTTACCGGTGAAAGATTTAGCTTCTTCCTCATTGGCAAAAACAATATCTACATAGTTATTGATTAAAAGAGTGAAGAACTCCAAATCATTTTCAACTACATTGTAGCTGGCTAGATCAAGGCACACTTGCAATCCGGATTCTTTAGCTAGTTCAATGGCACGAAGAATCATTTCATGATCTTGTACCAGGTATCCTTCAATGAATAAGTAGGTATAACCCTCAAATAAATCAAGAGTAAGATCATTTGCTGTAAGTGAAGAAGCTGCTCCCAAATAAGTGCCAAATGTTCTTTCGCCATCCGGTGAAATGAATGTTGAAGCTACTCCGGAAGGTAAATCACTGGTGAGTAATTTCTCTTCGATGTTATTTTTTATAAGATTTTCGCGATAAAACTCTCCAAATTTATCATTTCCTACTTTTCCTATGAAACCTGTTCCTGCACCAAGGCTAGCCAGTCCTAAGATTGCATTTCCGGCAGAACCACCAGTGGCAAGGTGCGTTTTCATCTGAGAAAATCTATCGTTAATCTGTTGAAGCTTAGTCTCATCAATAAGTTGCATACTACCTTTGGGTAATCCCATTTCGTTTAGTATTTCGTCGTCTTTTAATGTTGCAAGAACGTCTACAAGGGCATTGCCTAAACCTATAATTTTATCCATTTACAATTTTTTTCTGCAAAGATATTGCATATTTCAATAATTCCTATTACTTTTGCAACGCATTTTAGAAAAAGGAACATTCTTCGATAGCTCAGTTGGTTAGAGCATCTGACTGTTAATCAGAGGGTCGTAGGTTCAAGTCCTACTCGAAGAGCCACTTTAGTTTTTTAAAATGCAATATTCTTCGATAGCTCAGTTGGTTAGAGCATCTGACTGTTAATCAGAGGGTCGTAGGTTCAAGTCCTACTCGAAGAGCACAAAGCCTGCATTTTTAATGTGGGCTTTTTTGTTTTTACTACTTAATCTATATTCCTATGCATCCATTGTCTCAGTTTGGCTTTTGTCCTAAATGTGGTTCTTCTCATTTTGAAGAGAATAATGTGAAATCAAAAAGATGTCGTGACTGTGGTTTCGTCTACTATTTCAATCCTTCATCGGCTACCGTTGCTTTTATTTTGAATGAAAAGAATGAGCTGCTGGTATGTCGCCGTGCGAAAGAGCCCCAAAAAGGAACGCTTGATTTACCCGGAGGGTTTATTGATATGGGTGAAACAGCCGAAGAAGGTGTTACCCGGGAGGTATTGGAAGAAACAAGTCTGAAAGTGGATAAAACAACCTACTTGTTTACTTTACCTAATATTTATATCTATTCCGGTTTTCCTGTACACACGCTGGATATGTTTTTCCTTTGCGAGGTAAATGATTGTTCTGAGTTTGATGCAAAGGACGATGTTGCCGATTCTTTCTTTCTTCCTTTAGATCAAATTAATCCCGAGGAGTTTGGCTTGGATTCTGTCAGAGAAGGGGTTGTTCGGTTTGTTTCTTCCCGATCTATTTAAAAAGATTGCTCTATACAGAAATAAACAAGCAGTTCTTTTTAGCTTTTTTACCAACCTTCTTATTGTTTACTCAATGGAAGGTTGTATTTTTGTAAAAACTACTGTTATGAGAATAAGAAGAACTCTGCTTGTATTTCAATTTGTTTGTGGCTCCCCCATATTGGTTACTGCTCAGCAGTCCTCACCTATAACTTCTTATGTTCGTTCATTTGAAAATGGGAAAGATCTTTTTCAGCAAAAGAATTATTCGTCTGCCCGTCAAATACTGAATACATTTGTTCAGCAGAAAGAAGATGCTGATTTACTTCAAGAGGCAGAATACATGATTGTATGTACCTCTTATGAACTGGATGAGAAAAATCGTATTGCTGAACTTCGCAGATATCTGAATAAGTATCCCGATTCACGTTATGCTAACCGCATAAACGCCTTAATAGCTTCTGCTTATTATTTCGATAAGAATTATGAAGAAGCGGTTACTTTGTTTAATCAGTGTAACCCTGATCAGTTAAATAATGAGGAATGCCAGGATGTAACTTTCCGCATGGCAATGGCTAATCTGAAAAAAGGAGATCTGGTTCAGTCGGCTACCTGGTTGAGGACTTTGCAACATGTGGGAACAAAATATTCTGCCGACTGTGTTTATTATCTGGCTTACATTGACTATACAAATAAAGAGTACGATTCTGCACTGAAGGGATTCCTTTCATTAAAGGGAAGCCCAACTTATGATGAGTTGGCTCCTGCATTCATTGGCGAGATTTATCTGAAACTAAAGAGATATGAAGATGCTGCGAAAGAGGCTCAACTATGCATTGACCGATATCCTCATTCCTTGGGAATAGCTCAGATTCAACGCATTCTGGGAGAATCTTATTACTATACTTCCCAATATTCAAAAGCGGTAGAGGCATTCAATCAATATCTTGCTTCAACGGAGCTTCCTTCACGGGAAGCACTTTATCTGCTTGGCCTTTCCTATTATGAGACAAACGTATATTCTCAGGCTGCCGAGACTTTGGGTAAAGTAGTTTCTGTAAATGATGCTCTTACTCAAAATGCATATCTACACCTTGGCTTCTCTTATCTGCAGTCGGTAGAAAAGAGTAAGGCACGAATGGCTTTTGAGCAGGCTGCTTCTTCCGACTTTGATCTGAAAGTAAAGGAGAAAGCGCTTTATAACTATGCTTTGTGTATTCACGAAACCTCATATTCAGCCTTTGGTGAGTCGGTTACTGTTTTTGAACGCTTTCTGAATGAATTTCCTTCTTCTGTGTATGCGGAACAGGTGAGCGATTACTTGGTGGAAGTTTATATGAACAGTAAAAGTTATGCTGCCGCTTTGAAATCTATTGAAAAGATATCACGTCCCGGTACCCGTATCATGGAAGCAAAGCAGAATATCTTGTTCCAATTGGGTACGGAGGGCTTTGCCAATGCTGATTTTGCAAAAGCGATAGGTTATTTTGATCGTTCGCTTGAGATTGGTCAATATAATGCACAGACTAAAGCGGATACTTATTACTGGAGAGCTGAAGCTTATTACCGTCAGGAGAAGTTTGCTCAGGCCGGACAAGGTTTCCAGAATTATTTGCAGCTAACTCAGACAAAGAATACTGAGATGTATTCACTGGCTCATTATAACATGGGCTATATTAACTTTAAACAAAAGAATTATTCCACAGCATTGAGCTGGTTCTTAAAATATACTGCTCAGAGCAACATCCAAGATCAGAAAACAGTGTTGTCTGATGCTTATAACCGTATTGGCGACTGTTATTTCTATTCCAGAGAGTTTGCCACTGCCCGGAAGAATTATGCGAAAGCTGCTGCAACAGATCCATCGGCTGGTGACTATGCTCTTTATCAGGACGCCTTTGTGGCCGGATTGCAAAAGAACTATACCGAGAAAGTTTTGCTACTGAACCAGTTGATGCAGAAATACCCTTCTTCACAGTATCTTGATAATGCTCTTTACGAAAGAGGACGGGCTTATGTGATGCAGGGAAGTAACCAGCAAGCTATTGCTTCATTTAAAGAATTGCTTGATCGATTCCCATCTAGTGAAATGAGTAAAGTAGCGGCAAGTGAGGTTGGACTTCTATACTATCAGAATGACAATTACGATCTGGCTATTCAGGCTTATAAGAAGGTTATTACTGATTATCAGGGAAGCGACGAGGCGCGCCTGGCTATGCGTGACTTGAAATCTATCTATATTGATCTGAATAAAGTAAATGAATTTGTAGCTTTCTCTCAGACGGTTTCCGGAATAGGAGCTATTGATGTGACTGAACAGGATTCTATCACTTATCAGGCTGCCGAAAAAGTTTATATGAAAGGAAATGCAGAGAATGCAAAGAAGAGTTTTACTGCTTATCTGCAAAGTTTCCCTACCGGTGCTTTCAGTCTCAATGCTCATTATTATCTGAGTGCTATCTTTGCTGATCAAAAGAATACAGCAGCAGCGCTGGAACATTCTGCTAAAGTATTAGAGTATCCGAATAATCAGTTCTCAGAAGAGGCTATGGTTATTAATGCCGGCCTTTTGATGGATGAAAAGAAGTATCAGGATGCTTTGCCGGTTTATAAAAGGCTAAAGGAAAAGGCTTCTACGGCAGATAATCTCTCTCTTGCACAAACAGGAATTCTTCGGAGTGCATATATGGCGGGAGAACAAAAGGATGTTGTTGTTGCTGCTACTGAGCTATTATCTAACAAGAAACTTACGCCGGAACTTGTAAGTGAGGCTACTTACTACAGAGCCAAAGCTTACTTGTCTTTAAAGGAGGATAAATCGGCCCTCAAGGATCTGCAAACGCTGGCAAAAGATACCCGTACACTGTATGGTGCTGAAGCAAAATATTTATTGGCTCAGCTTTACTTCAGTACAGGCGAGAATGCTCTGGCTGAAAAAGAGGTATTGAATTACATTGATCAGAGCACTCCTCATGCTTATTGGCTGGCTCGTAGCTTTGTACTTCTTTCGGACATCTACGTATCGATGAACAAGAAGCTGGATGCAAAACAATATTTGCTGAGTCTGCAACAGAACTATACCGAGAAGGATGATATTCAGGAGATGATAAACAGCAGGTTGACAAAACTAAAATAAGTATCGTATATGAAACAAATAAATAATGTGCTGTTTGCCGCAGCTTTTTTATTCTTATCGCTTAGTGCGGCAGCCCAGACTGCTAAGACAGCCAAGAAAGATTCAACGCTTAACCGTGTAGTTATTGTTGAGAAAGAGTATAATCCGGATATAATGGATGCCTCTAAGGTGAATGTGCTTCCTAAAGTGCAGGAACCTTCAGTGAGTAAAAAGAAGATAGAATATAATACTTCAGTGCTTCCTTTTAGTGCTTTTAGTGATGTGATGAAGCCTGTGACATCTAACCTGGATCAAGAAAAGGCTAAGAGAGGATATGCCCGTTTGGGATATGGTAACAATGGAAATGTAGATGCTAAAGTTAATTATCTGTTTAATCTGTCCAAGCGTGACCAACTCGGTGCGTCTGCAAGTCTGGATGGAATGAATGGTACCCTGAAACTGCCTGAGATATTTGAAACTACGTATGCTAACAGGAACTGGAAGTCTCGTTATTACCGTACAACGCTGGATGTAGATTATCAGCACCAGTTCGATAAACTGACCTTTGATGCTGCTTTGAATCTTGGAGCTGATAATTTCAATTATCACCCATTTATGGATGCTGCCAATGTACTTTACCCTATTGCAACGGATAAACAACATCATTCAAAATGGAGTTTGCATGCAGGAATAGCCTCTTTTGATAAGAGTCTGCCATTGCAGTTCAAGGCTGAAACTGATTTTCTCTCTTTTAAGCAATCATATCCTGACGAACTGGGCGAAAGCATTTGGCGTACAAAAGGGGATGTTTTTGGGGCGATTAGTGCAGATCAGCGTGTGGGCATAAAAGCCGAAATGGATAATGTGTTTTATCAGAAAGGTACTTTTAAAGACTATACTTCTTTACAGATGAATCCGTATTATACTTTCTCTGATGATTTGTGGAAGCTGAGAGTTGGAGCACACGTAGATTTCTCTTCTGGGAAAGGAAAGACTTTACAGGTTGCTCCTGATTTAGAAGCGCAGTATCTTTTTTCAAAGAGTTATGTTGCTTACATGAAGATTGGCGGAGGAAGAGAACTGAATGATTTCCGCCGACTGGAATCATTGAATCCTTATATATTCTTTGAGCAATTGGACGATTCTTATAATCAGCTGGATGCTTCTTTAGGGTTAAAAGCAAATGTGGGAAATGGGTTCTGGTTTGATGTCTTTACCGGATATAGCATGGTTACAGATGATTTGTGCTTTGATAATGTGATTTTGAATCTGTTTAATGTTGCAAAACCTTATGTGGAGACGGCTGATACCAAGCATTTTTATATTGGTTCAAATCTAAAATACAATTATAGAGGTATTGCTGATCTTTCTTTAAAAGGTACTTATTATTCCTGGAAGGATAGTGAGGCTGCATGGATGTTGATGAAACCTAAGTTTGATTTACAATTGAATGCGAATGTAAAGGTTCTGCCCGAACTCACCATTAATGCGGGATATAAGTATACTAGTCGTAATAATGTGATATCTCAGTTTGTTACGATGCCTGCTCTTTCTCCTAGTGGACAGTTCACTGTTGGTACACTTCCTGTTATTATTGGAACCAGGCATAAACTAGACCCAGTTAGTGATTTAAATTTGGGCGCTACTTATAGTTTGTTTAATGGTGTATCAATCTTTGCTCGTATCAATAATTTGTTAAATCAACGATATCAATATTATTATTCTTACCCTGCTCAAGGCGTCAATTTTCTTGGTGGAGTAAGTTTTCAGTTTTAGTAATATTCCCTTCCTTATTCTATAAAAAGAGTCTTTTTTCATAAAAAATAGTAGATTCTTTCTATATTATAAGGTGGAGAAATATCTTTTTTCTACTTTTGCGGGCAAAATCAATAGGGGGGCAGCCTGTTTATCAGAAGTAAAAGGCTGGTTCCTTTATTGCAAAAGAGAATATTATGCAAAAAAACCTTGTTATTGTCGAGTCTCCGGCCAAAGCTAAAACAATTGAGAAATTCTTAGGAAAGGATTTTAAAGTACTTTCCAGCTATGGGCACATCAGAGACCTGAAGAAGAAAGAGTTTAGTATTGATATAGAGAATAATTTCGAACCCAAGTATGAAGTCCCTACTGACAAGAAAAAGCTTGTAAGCGAGTTAAAGGCTGAAGCAAACGATTCGGAAACTGTATGGCTTGCTTCCGATGAGGACCGCGAGGGAGAAGCTATTTCATGGCATTTGTATGAAGTTTTGGGATTGAAGCCTGAAAATACAAAACGAATTGTTTTTCATGAAATTACTAAGACTGCAATATTAAAAGCTATTGAGCAACCAAGAGACATTGATCTCAATCTGGTGAATGCCCAGCAAGCCCGACGTATACTTGATCGAATTGTTGGTTTTGAATTATCTCCCGTTCTTTGGAAGAAAGTAAAACCCGCCTTGTCTGCCGGACGTGTACAGTCTGTAACTGTTCGTCTTGTAGTGGAACGTGAACGCGAAATTCAGGCTTTTAAAGTTGATGCGGCTTATCGTGTTACTGCTATCTTCATGGTTCCCGACCAGGATGGCAAGTTTGTGGAGATGAAAGCAGAGCTTGCTCGTAGGCTAAAGACTAAAGAAGAAGCTAAAGCTTTCCTCGAAACTTGCAAAGATGCTACTTTCACTATTGAAGATATAAGCATGCGCCCCTTGAAGAAGAGTCCGGCGGCACCTTTTACTACTTCAACATTGCAACAGGAAGCTGCTCGTAAACTTGGATTCACTGTGGCTCAGACTATGTCAGTAGCACAGAAACTTTACGAAGCTGGGAAAATTACATATATGCGTACCGACTCTGTGAATCTGTCTGATTATGCAGTTGCCGGAAGTAAAGACGCTATCACAAATATCATGGGTGAAGAGTATGTGAAACTTCGTCATTTCGAGACTAAGAGCAAAGGTGCTCAGGAGGCTCATGAGGCAATCCGCCCTACTTACATGGATAAACAGGTTGTTGACGGTACATCTCAGGAAAAGAAACTTTATGATCTGATTTGGAAACGTACCATTGCTTCACAAATGGCTGAGGCTGAACTGGAGAAAACTACAGCTACCATCATTTTAAATAATGCATCTGAAAAGTTTGTTGCGGTAGGTGAGGTTGTTAAATTCGACGGTTTCCTTCGCGTTTACAAAGAATCTTTCGATGATGATAATGAGCAGGAAGACGAAAGCCGCTTGCTTCCTCCTATGAAAAAGGGACAGGTGCTCGAAAGAAAAGATATTACTGCAACCGAACGGTTTACTCAGCATCCGGCACGCTATACAGAAGCTAGTCTGGTTCGTAAACTTGAAGAACTGGGAATTGGTCGTCCATCTACATATGCTCCAACTATTTCAACCATTCAGCAACGTGAATATGTGGTGAAGGAAGATAGAGAAGGAGTAGAACGTTCTTATCAACATCTGTTGTTAGCTGATTCCTCTTTAGTGGAAACGGTTAAGACGGAAACTGTAGGAGCTGAGAAGTCTAAACTGTTCCCAACGGATGTGGGTACTGTTGTAAATGATTTCCTTACTGAATATTTCCCTGATATCCTTGACTATAATTTCACGGCAAGTGTGGAAAAAGAGTTCGATGAGGTTGCTGATGGCGAAAAGCAATGGACGGAAACAATGAAAGATTTCTATTCAAAGTTTCATCCTTCTGTTGAGAGGACTTTGGCTACTAAAACAGAACATAAGGTGGGTGAGCGTATGCTTGGAGAAGAACCAGCTACGGGTAAGCCTGTTTCAGTGAAGATTGGCCGTTTTGGGCCGGTTGTTCAGATTGGTTCGGCTGACGATGAAGATAAACCTCGTTTTGCTCAGATGAAGAAAGGACAGTCAATGGAGACTATTTCGCTTGAAGAAGCACTTGAACTGTTTAAACTTCCTCGTACACTGGGTGATTTTGAAGATAAAACGGTTGTGATTGGTACTGGTCGTTTTGGCCCATATATACGTCACGATGCTAAGTTTATTTCTCTTCCTAAAGATGTGGATCCAATGGAGATTGTTTTAGATGAGGCTATTGAATTGATAAAGGCAAAACGTATTGCTGAGGCACAGAAGATTATCAAGACATTTGAAGAGGAACCTGAACTTCAGATTCTGAACGGTCGCTTTGGCCCTTATATTGCTTATAAGAAGACAAATTATAAGATTCCTAAAGATGTAGTTCCTCAGGATCTGAATTTGGCTACGTGTCTTGAAATAATTAGATTACAGGATGAAAAGCCCGCTACAGCTAAACGTGGACGATATGCTGCCAAAAAGAAATAAGAAGTATTTTTTATATTTATAAAACGATGAAAAGTCTGTTGGGATCTCTCCCGACAGACTTTTCATCGTTTATCAGGAGTGGTGCTCAATTGTTGTATCTTGCCAGGCATTAAACAGAATGTGATGAATCGTTTTTTTTCTTGTTTGTTAGTATAGCCTGAGCAAAGTATAAAGGAGAGGGTTATTCTAGCTGTTTCTGTTATCTTGTTTCTAAGGATAGCTAAGGAGAAGTATAAAGAAATGTCTAAAGAACAGGTTACAGTAAAACTGAAAAAGGCGTAGGCTAAAATGAATAAGCCTGTATAGTATATTAATTTTTACTGTACAGGCTTGCAATAATGTATAGGGAAGTATCTTTTAAACTCCGGTGAAGGATTTACATCCTTTCGGGCACTTCTATTCCTAGTAATTCCATTCCTAGTTTAATGACCTTGCCAATATTGGAAGATAGTACTAAGCGGAATATTTTCAGATCTTCGTTTTCTTCACGAAGAATGCTGAAATCGTGGTAGAACTGATTGTACTCTTTTACAAGATCATAGGTATAGTTGGCTATCACTGAAGGGCTATAATCTGTTCCTGCTTGTTTCACAACTCCTGCAAATTCAGATAGTATCTGGATTAATCCTTCTTCTTTTTCGTTTAAATCAACATTCAAAGGCAGATCTTCCGGAATAAGGATATTTGCCTCTGCTGCTTTACGAAGAACAGACTGGATACGAGCATAGGTGTATTGAATAAAAGGGCCTGTATTACCATTGAAATCGATAGACTCTTTAGGGTTAAAGGTCATGTTTTTGCGTGCATCTACTTTTAAGATAAAGTATTTAAGCGCACCCATCCCTACAATTCGGGAGATGTTATCCGCTTCTTCTTCAGTGCAGCCGTCAAGTTTGCCCAATTCCTTAGAGGTTTCTTTGGCAGTGCTAACCATCTCTTCTACCAAGTCATCAGCATCAACTACAGTTCCTTCACGAGATTTCATCTTACCTTCCGGTAGTTCTACCATTCCATAAGAAAAGTGTACCAGATCTTTTCCCCACTCAAAACCAAGTTTATCAAGTAAGATAGATAGAACCTGGAAGTGATAGTTCTGTTCGTTACCTACCACATAAATCATTTTATTGATAGGGAAATCAGCAAAGCGTAATTTAGCCGTACCAATATCCTGAGTCATGTAAACAGAAGTACCATCTGAACGAAGCAAAAGCTTATGGTCAAGTCCGTCTCCGGTAAGGTCGGCCCAAACAGAACCGTCCTCTTTCTGGTAGAAGAAGCCTTTTTCAAGACCTTCCATCACCTTATCTTTTCCTTCCAGATAAGTATTTGATTCGTAGTATATCTTATCGAAGCTTACGCCTAGTTTTTTGTATGTTTCATTGAAGCCGGCATAAACCCATTCGTTCATCATTTCCCAAAGTCTTCTTACTTCAGCATCTCCTGCTTCCCATTTGATAAGCATTTCACGAGCTTCATTCATCAATGAAGATTGTGCTTCAGCTTCTTCTTTGCTAAGACCTTTGGCTTGTAGCTCTGCTAATTCAGCCTTATAATGTTTGTCGAAAGAAACATAGTAATCACCTACCAGATGATCGCCTTTCTTTCCCGATGATACAGGTGTTTCACCGTTTCCGTATTTTTGCCATGCAAGCATTGATTTGCAGATATGAATACCACGGTCGTTCACAATATTGGTTTTAACCACCTTATTTCCGTTGGCCATCATAATATTAGCAAGTGCGTGACCTAAAAGGTTGTTGCGCACGTGGCCCAGGTGAAGAGGTTTATTGGTGTTTGGAGAAGAATATTCAATCATCACTAATGGAGAATTCTCACTAGCAGGAATAATTCCGTATTGTTTTTCCGCATGAATAGAGTTTAGTAGCTCAATCCAGCATGAAGAATCGATTGTGAGATTAAGAAATCCTTTGATTACATTGAAAGCTGAAATAGAGAAATCATTATCTAATAGGTATTCACCGATTTCCTCCGCAGTATCTTCTGGCTTTTTCTTTGATAACTTCAGGAAAGGAAACACAACCAATGTAAGGTGTCCTTCAAACTCTTTTTTGGTTTTTTGCAGTTGTACCTGTGCGGCTGGAACTTCTTGCCCGTATAGCGATTTCAGTCCGTTAATAACCGATACTGCTATTTTGTTTTCTATATTCATATCTGTATGTATTTCTAAATGAGATATTATGAGTGCGCAAAGATAATACTTTCGTGTCAGATATAAAAAAAAGGAGATGCAAACTCTTGCATCTCCTTTTTTATTTCTTAAAGAATGGCTTATTTGATAGCGTCAGCTAATTCAGCGCCAGCTTTAAATTTAGCAACTTTCTTAGCTGGAATAGTGATAGGTGCTTTAGTAGAAGGATTGATACCAGTTCTTTCACCTCTCTCACTTACTGAGAATGTTCCGAAACCAACTAAAGAAACTTTTTCACCTGACTTAAGAGTATCTGATACACTTGAAACGAAAGCGTCAAGAGCTTTCTTTGAATCTGCCTTACTCAAGCCTGATCCTGCTGCGATAGCATTAATAAGTTCTGCCTTATTCATAATTCGTAAATGATTAATTAATATATGTAACTCAAAAGATAAATCGAAAATCCTCACAAATATAGAGTAACAAAACAATATATCAAATATTAATCTTAAAAAAATACGGCGTAAAATGAAAAAAATGTAATAGAATAGGGGTTTTATGCTCTAAAACAGAAATATTTACTACTTTTGTGTCATATAACTTGTCTGAAACAGACTAATAACTTAATTATAATATATGCCACCAGTAACGAAAAACCTGATAATAATAAACGTTTTGTTCTTTTTGGGAGCAATTGTAGCGCCTAGATATGGATTAGAATTATCCCAATTTCTTGGCTTGCATTTCTTTATGGCAAGTGACTTTAATCCTGCTCAGCTCATTTCTTACATGTTTATGCACGGAAGTTTCACTCATCTATTCTTTAACATGTTTGCTGTTTGGATGTTTGGACGAATTCTTGAGCAGATATGGGGCCCTAAGAAATTCCTTTTTTATTATATTGCTTGTGGTATCGGTGCTGGTCTTATTCAGGAGGTGGTGCAATACATTCAATATGTTGTAGACCTTTCGGCTTATGATAAGGTTGATATGGGTAATGGACTTATTATTCCCATGCAACAGTATCTGAATGAGATGAATACTGTAGGAGCTTCTGGAGCTGTTTATGCCATTCTTCTTGCATTTGGCATGCTGTTTCCCAATGAGAAGATGTTTATTATACCTTTTCCATTTCCTATTAAGGCAAAGTATTTTGTTGCAGGGTACGCAATTATAGAATTAATGCAGGGAATAGCCAATAATCCTACTGATAACGTAGCTCATTTTGCACACCTTGGGGGAATGATTTTTGGATTCTTATTAATCATATACTGGAGAAAGAAAAATAAAGGTAATAATGGGACATATTATTTCTGATTTAAAAGAGAACTTTAAGCGGGGAAATATTTACATTCAGCTAATATATATTAATGGCGGGGTGTTTATTCTCACTTCTTTATTTCTGATTCTTCTCAAACTGTTTAATCGTAGTGGTGAGAATATTCTTCTGTATGTAGAGATGCCTGCCTCTCTGCAAAATTTCTTATACCAGCCCTGGAGTATCTTTACTTATATGTTTATGCATGCCGATGTGTTGCATGTCCTTTTTAATATGTTGTGGCTCTACTGGTTTGGACAGCTTTTTCTTTATTTCTTTTCAGCAAAACACCTGCGAGGACTGTATGTTTTAGGTGGCCTTTGTGGAGCAATTCTTTATATGTTGTCTTTTAATTTGTTTCCATATTTTAGTAATGCCATTGAATCTTCTTATATGTTGGGGGCTTCGGCTTCTGTGCTCGCTATTGTTGTGGCAACTGCCTATCGACAGCCGGAGTATCAGGTCAGGTTGCTTTTGTTTGGAGCAATAAGACTAAAATATATTGCTCTTTTTATGGTTATTTCAGATCTTCTTTTTATTACATCTGATAATGCAGGCGGGCATATTGCTCATTTGGGAGGTGCACTTGCCGGCTTATGGTTTGCAGCAAGCTTAAATAAAGGGCATGATGTAACTGCCTGGATAAACAAGCTCCTTGACTGGTCTATTTCTTTGTTTACCGGGAAAGCTTTTACTACCAGACGAAAACCAAAGATGACTGTGCATTATAGCGATGATAAGAGAAATAAAGACTATGATTATAATGCTAAAAAGAAAGCTCAGAATGATGAAGTGGACAGGATTTTGGATAAACTGAAGAAATCCGGTTATGAGAGTCTGACAACTGAAGAGAAGAAAAGTCTGTTTGATGCAAGTAAGAGATAACAATGAAGCACCTTGGTAAAGCTTTGGTTTATGTTATAGTGGCAGTGAATATTTTCTTTGCGGGACTATTTTTGTTTTCTGCTTACAGTCCATGGATTATCAATCCATCTGTTCATCCGGTTTTATCGTGCGTAGGACTTGTTTTTCCTATTTTCTTATTTATAAATCTTTTTTTTCTTTTTTTCTGGCTGTTTGTCCGACCTCGGTGGGCTTTAATTGCTGTTTGCTCTTTTATCTTGTGCATTGGCCAGATTCGAACTTATATGCCAATAAACTTTCGAACGGAAAAACTTCCTGATAATAAAATAAAATTACTTTCATACAATGTAATGGGGTTTAATATGCAGAAAAAGCATACTGCTTCTGATCCAAATCCGATTCTTAAATATATTCTGAAGAAAAAACCGGATATTATTTGTATGCAGGAGTTTCAGTTTACATCTGATAAGAAATTCCTCACAGAAGTAGATATAAACAAAGCGTTAAGTGATTATCCTTATCATACGAAATGCAATGTGAGTGAGAAAGGGACAGGTAACTGGTTGGCTTGTTATTCAAAGTTTCCTATTATTTCATCACGTATTATCCATTATAAAAGTACTTATAATGGCTCTGCTATATACGAAGTTGAAGTACATGGCGAGATAATCACACTTATCAACAACCATTTGGAGTCTAATAAACTAACCAAAGAAGACAAGGATGTGTATGTCAATATGATCAAGGATCCGGAGACTCAAAAGGTGAAGAATGGCGTACGGTATCTGACTAGAAAGTTTGCTGAAGCTTCTGCTATCAGAGCCTTACAGGCCAATACTATTGCTAAAGAAATAGCAGCATCAAAACATTCTTCAATTATTGTTTGTGGTGACTTTAATGACACCCCAATTTCATACGCTCACCGTGTTATAGCTCAGGGCTTACATGATGCATTTACTCAGTCTGGCAGTGGACTGGGAATCTCTTATAACCAACATGGATTTTATTTCAGAATAGACAATATTTTGATTAGTAAAAATCTGGCAGCATATAACTGCACCGTTGACAAGAGCATTAAGGAATCTGACCATTATCCTATCTGGTGCTATATTGCTAAGCAAAAGTGATTCTTAATTGTTTCCATTTAATACATTCACAAATATGAATTTAAAGAAATTAGTATTTATTTTATCTGTTTGCAGTATGACTCATTCATATGCCAGTAAACCTGATCAGAATCCTTTTCTGACGGAATTTAAGACACAATTTAATGCTCCTCCTTTTAATCAGATAAAGATAGGACATTACGAACCTGCTTTTTTGGAAGGTATCCGTCAGCAGAATGCCGAAATTAAGGCTATAATAGCTAATAAAGCAAAGCCAACTTTTAAAAATACAATTGTTGCTTTTGATAATAGCGGTTCAATTCTTCGTAGGGTAGGAGGTGTTTTTTTTAACTTAACTGAAGCTGAAACAAATGATTCTCTGACTGCACTTTCTATTAAAATGGCTCCTGTGTTGTCAGAACACAGTGATAACGTGTATCTGAACAAAGCTCTTTTTAAGAGAATCAATGCCATTCATGATCAGAAGAAATCTTTAAAGTTAACCCGTGAACAAGAACATTTGCTTGATCTTATCTATAAAAGATTTGTCCGTTCCGGTGCAGGTCTTAATGATCAGAAACAGGCTCGCTTGCGTCAGATTAATAAAGAATTGTCTACTCTGGAAATAGATTTCAGCAATCATGTATTGAATGAAACAAATGCTTACCAATTGGTAATTAGTGATAAGAAAGATTTGTCTGGACTTCCTGAATGGTTTATTCAGAGTGCTGCCAATGATGCCAAAGCACAAGGAAAAGATGGAAAATGGATTTTTACATTACAGAGCTCCAGCCGTCTTCCTTTCCTGCAATATGCCGATAACAGAAATCTGCGTGAACAGATTTACAACGCTTATATCAATAGAGCAAATAAAGGAGACAAAAATGATAATAAGGCAATTATCTCTAAAGTGATTACTCTTCGTCTAGAAAAGGCTCAGTTGCTAGGTTTTGATACTTATGCAAACTTTGTGCTGGATGAGAATATGGCTAAGAACTCTGCAACAGTAATGTCTTTTCTTAATAAATTATGGGGATATTCAATAGCAAATGCTAAGAAAGAGGCAGTAGAGTTACAGAAAATTATGGATTCTGAAGGTAAAGGAGAAAAACTTGCCGGATGGGACTGGTGGTATTATTCAGAAAAGCTTCGTCAGGAAAAATATAATCTTAATGAAGAAGATTTGAAACCTTACTTTAAACTTGAAAATGTTCGAGAAGGCGTTTTTGCGGTGGCAAAAAAACTCTATGGCGTTACATTGTCAGAGCTGAAAGATTTTCCTGTTTATCATCCGGATGTTAAAGCATTTGATGTAAAAGATAGCAATGGAACTCATCTGGGAGTGTTTTATGTAGACTATTTTCCACGCCCTGGCAAACGTGGTGGAGCTTGGATGAATAATTACAAAGATCAGTGTGGAGATGTTCGTCCGGTAATTTGCAACGTAGCTAGCTTTACAAAACCTTCGGGCAATGTACCTTCATTACTTACCTTGGATGAAGTAGAAACGCTGTTCCACGAATTTGGGCATGCACTTCATGGACTTTTAAGCAAGTGTAATTACTATGGAGTTTCAGGAACCAATGTTACCCGTGACTTTGTAGAATTGCCTTCTCAGATCATGGAACATTGGGCTACTGAACCAGAAGTTCTGAAAATGTATGCAAAACATTATAAGACTGGAGAAGTGATGCCAGATTCCTTGATTCAGAAGTTGAAGAAGCAATCGCTTTTCAATCAGGGTTTTATGACAACAGAACTTCTTGCCGCAGCTATTCTCGATATGGAATTACATAATCTGAAAGACGCAAAAGATTTGAACATAATTGATTTTGAGAAGAAGACAATGGACAAGATTGGGCTGATTCCTGAAATTGCACCACGATACAGATGCACTTACTTTAATCATATCATTGGTGGATACGCTGCCGGATATTACAGTTATCTTTGGGCAAATGTATTAGATTCTGATGCATTTGAAGCATTTAAGGAACATGGCATATTTGACAAGACAACAGCTGATGCCTTCCGGATCAATGTACTTGAAAAAGGAGGTAGCGAAGATCCCATGGAACTATACAAAAAATTCCGTGGTGCAGAACCCAAACTTGAACCGATGTTGAAAAATCGTGGTCTTCAATAATTATTTTGAATCCCTAATTGGCTGTTTGTAGTCAAAGAACTGTTTTATAACATATTTTGTCAATGCAAAATGTGCTATAGAACTCAAATATTTGCTATACTTTATATATAAAAGTGAAAAAAAAGCTATATTTGCGCACTATAACAGTATAAATTAATTAAAGTAAGTAATATAAATTTTAAAGTAAAATGCAAAACAAAGGACTTGTAAAAGTTTTTGCGCTATTACTCACACTTGTATGTGTGTTCTATCTTTCGTTTTCTTTTGTTACCCGCCATTATATGAATAAGGCTGCGGAGTATGCAAAAGGAGATCCGAAACTGGAGCAGGAATACATTGACTCTTTGTCAACTGAAAAGGTGTGGCTACGTAATTATACGCTCAAACAGTGTCGTGAAATGGAGATTAGTTTAGGTCTTGACCTAAAGGGAGGTATGAATGTTGTTCTTGAAGTTTCTGTAGGTGATGTGATTAAAGCGTTGGCTGATCACAAAGAAGATCCGGCATTCAATAAATCTCTCGCTTCAGCTCAAAAACTTTCTGAGATAAGTCAGTCTGACTTTATTACACTTTTCATTAAAGAATATCATAAATTAGCTCCGGGTGCAAGGTTATCACAACTATTTGCAACCCAGCAATTAAAAGATAAGATTAGTCAGAAATCATCAGATTCTGAAGTAGAAAAGGTTTTAAGAGAAGAAGTTAAAGCTGCTATCGATAACTCTTATAACGTTCTTCGTACTCGTATTGACCGTTTCGGTGTTGTTCAGCCTAATATTCAGACTTTACCTGATAAGATGGGACGTATCATGGTTGAGCTTCCTGGTATCAAAGAACCTGAACGTGTAAGAAAATTGCTTCAAGGTTCTGCTAACCTAGAATTTTGGGAAACTTATGATTCTAAAGAAATTGTTCCTTATATCTCTTCTATTGATAGCAAACTTCGTTTGTTGGCTGAAGGTAAGGGTGTAGCAGTTAATGATACTACCATAAAAGCTGATTCTCTTGCAAAAGATTCTACAGCTGTTGCAACAGCTGCCAAGGTTAATGCAAAAGATAGTCTTCTTGCTGCATTAAAAGGCAAATCTGCTAAGAAAGAAACAAAAGCAACTAGCTCTCAGATGGCGCAAGCTAAAAGTGAGCACCCATTACTTTCAATATTCCAACCAAACACAAATGGAATGGGATGTATTGTAGGTTATGCTAATCACAGAGATACTGCTGCAATCAACCGCTATTTTGCAATGAAGCAGATTCAGGACGAATTTCCTAAAGACCTAAAACTTAAATGGGGAGTAAAAGCTGTTGATGGCGACAAAAAGGGACAGACATTTGAACTTTATGCAATTAAATCTACTGAACGCAACGGACGTGCTCCATTGGAAGGTGATGTAGTGACTGATGCTAAAGATGTTTTTGACCAATATGGTAAACCTGCTGTAAGCATGTCTATGAACTCTGAAGGCTCAAGAAGATGGGCTTTGATGACTAAACAGAATATTGGTAAAGCAATTGCTATTGTTCTTGATGGTTATGTATATTCTGCACCAAATGTAAATAGTGAAATTACTGGTGGAAACTCAGAAATCAGCGGTCACTTTACTCCGGAAGAGTCTAAGGACTTAGCAAATGTGCTGAAATCAGGTAAAATGCCTGCTCCAGCTCACATTGTGCAGGAAGATATTATCGGACCTTCTTTAGGTCAGGAATCTATCAATGCTGGTATCATTTCATTTATTGTAGCAATTGTTGTTTTGATGTGCTTCATGTGCTTCATGTATGGATTCATACCGGGTATGATTGCTAACTGTGCATTGTTATTCAACTTATTCTTTACACTTGGTATTCTTTCGTCCTATCAGGCAGCGTTAACTCTTTCGGGTATTGCCGGTATGGTGTTGACATTGGGTATTGCGGTGGATGCGAATGTGCTTATCTATGAACGTACTAAAGAGGAATTAAGAGCGGGTAAAAATACTAAGAATGCTTTGAATGATGGTTATAAGGCTGCCTTCTCTGCTATCTTTGATGGTCACTTTACATCAGTTCTTACTGGTATCATATTATTCTATTTCGGAACAGGACCAATCAGAGGTTTTGCTACAACATTGATTATTGGTATCTTGATGTCATTCTTTACTTCTGTATTTATGACTCATGTGGTTTATGATTACTTTATGAGTAAAGATAAGCTGTTGAACTTACCATTCCACTCTAAATTCTCTAAAAAGATATTTGTTCACACAAATTTCAATTTCGTTGGAGCTAATAAGAAAGTGTTTATTATATGGGGCGTAATCCTGGCTATCTGTTTAGGATCTCTTGCAACTCGTGGTTTAAGTCACAGTATTGATTTTACCGGTGGACGTAACTATGTGCTTCAGTTCTCTAAGCAAGTTGCACCAGAGGATGTGAGATCGCTCATGTCTAATAAGTTTGGTAAAGATGCGACAGTAACTGTTATTGCTCTTGGGACAAAAGGAGACAAGGTTCGCTTAAGTACAAACTATAGAATTTCTGAAAGTGGTGGTACAGTGGATACTGATATCGAACAGATGATTTTTGAAGCATTAAAAGATAAAGTCTTGGTTCCTGGAACTACATTTGAAGCATTTAAAACATCTGACGTACAGATCGGAGGTAGCATTCTTAGTTCTCAAAAAGTAGGTCCAAGTGTTGCTGATGATATTAAAACTTCTGCAGTGCGGTCTGTTATTTTTGCTATCATTGGTATCGGACTTTATATCTTATTACGATTCAGAGATATATCTTATAGTGTGGGCTCTATTGTTGCCCTTGCTGTTGATACAATTGTTATATTGGGTGTTTACTCACTTTGCTGGGGATTCCTTCCATTCTCAATGGAGGTTGACCAGACATTTATAGGTGCGATCCTGACGGCAATAGGTTACTCTATGAACGATAAGGTTGTAATCTTTGACCGTGTACGTGAGTACTTCCATTTATATCCAAAACATGACCGTACAGGCTTGTTTAATGATTCATTAAATACGACATTATCTCGTACTGTTAATACTTCATTATGTACATTGCTAGTACTTTTATGTATTTTCATTTTAGGTGCTGATTCTATTCGTAGTTTCTCATTTGCAATGATTCTGGGTGTTGTTGTTGGTACACTTTCTTCTCTTTTCATGGCTTCTCCAGTTGCATTCTTGATACAACAGAAAGAAGCTAGGAAACATGCAAAACTAGCTGACAAAGAATAATTGATAGCTTTATATAATGGAAGGCTGCTCTGCTTAGAGCAGCCTTTTTTATTTATACACTTCTTCTGCAAAAATGCTGAAATTCATTCTACTCAAATACTGCAGCACAGCATAAAACACTGATCAGTATTTTGCAATATTATGTAATGGCAAATCTCTGAGAATATTTATTTGCTCACTTGCATAAGGCTTTAGTTGTGTTTTTTGTTTATGAACTTGTGATTTTACTCCTTTTTGTATAACTTGCAAACGTTTATTGGTCTATAAGTCGATTCTTATTATAAAATATTGAGCTGTGAATAACTTTAAAATAAAACCAGTTGCTTATTCTTTTAATAGTTTCTTTAAACATTATGTAAGTGGTGGAATGGTGCTTATGGTCGTAGCAGTTCTTGCTATGATTGTGGCAAACTCTCCTTTAAATAATGCTTATCAATCGGTGCTAAATTATCCAATCTCTTTACAGATTGGCAGCTTTAATCTTTTTAGCCACCATGGAGAGCCTATGACATTATTAATGTTCATCAACGACGCTTTGATGGCAATCTTTTTTTTCTCAGTTGGACTTGAAATAAAGAGAGAAGTATTGGTTGGAGAACTCTCCAGTGTCCGTCAGGCATTGCTGCCTATCATTGCTGCATGTGGAGGCATGATTGTTCCTGTGATTATTTATTATTTTATAGTTCCTGAAGCTCCCGGATGTAATGGTATTGCTATTCCAATGGCAACAGATATCGCATTTTCTTTAAGTGTACTTGGTTTATTGGGTAAACGTGTTCCTTTGAGCCTGAAAATATTTCTGACAGCATTTGCCGTGGTAGATGATATTGGCGGAATTATTGTTATTGCTATTTTCTATGCCACAAATTTAGAATTGGGATATATACTTGCAGCAGCAGTTATTCTTGTATTTATGCTTTATGCCAACAACAAGCTGAATATAGTAAATAAGGGATTTTATGTGTTATTAGGTATTGTCGTTTGGTACTTATTTCTTCAGTCGGGTATTCATAGTACAGTAGCCGGTGTATTAGTTGCATTTACTATTCCTTCCAGGCCACATATTAAAATAGGTAAGTATATTGAGCATATCCGTGAAAATATTCATTCCTTTCCTATTTCCAGAAAGGACAGCATAATCCTGGATAAACTGCAATTAGAAAGACTGAAAAGTATAGAATCTGCTTCCAACCATGTGATTTCACCTTTGCAATCTATGGAAGATGGTTTGCAAGGTGTGGTTAACTACTTTATTATGCCAATTTTTGCTTTTGCTAATGCGGGAGTTGTTCTTTCTGGTGAAGAAGGCCAAATAGTAGGAAATGTGACTTTTGCTGTTGTTGCAGGGCTCTTATTCGGGAAGTTTATCGGGCTCTTCTCTTTTACTTGGCTGACTATAAAACTCAAAATCGCGAATATGCCTGAAGGTATGAGCTGGAAGAACTTAGCAGGTGTATCCATGTTAGGTGGTATAGGCTTTACAGTCGCACTGTTTATAGCTACTCTTTCATTTGGAGATACACAGGCTTTACTTAATCAGGCAAAACTGGGTATCATAATCGGAACTATTCTTTGCGGATTAATTGGTTATCTTTATTTATATAAGATACTTCCTAAAGATGCAAAATCTAATTAATTAGTAATGTCTTTCATCAATTAAAGAAAAATAGCCAAGCTTTTTTTGTTTTAATAGTATAAACACAACCTCCACCTGGGTGTACGCTACCAGTACACCCAGGTGGAGGTTGTGTTTATACCCGGGTGTATGGGAAAGGTATACCCGGATGTACAATAAAGAATTCGGTTATAGTTTTATAACCTGATAAAGGTTGACTAAATTTGTTCTTATCCCAGTTTGTAGTTGACTGGTTATATCTGCTTGACTGTCGCTAGACTTTACAATAGAAGTCTAGCGACAGTATTTTACTTATAATCAATATGTTAAATGTACTCTGCTAGACTGCTATACTTCTACGCTATTATTTTTTTCTCTGTAAGATGAGTGTTAGCCCTTTTTATGTTCTTTTATATTGAAAAGCCTTTCTCGCCTGCCTTTTTGTTTGATATTCTAGAAACCAAAACTATCGATTCTTACATCTTTTTTTTGTTCTTCTTCAAAAGGCTTAGCTTTCAACTGAATAACATTCCCTTCAACGTTAATAGCTTTAGGCTCTGCAGGACAGGCGTATTCGCAGGCGCCGCATCCTACACAAATATCCGGATTAACGGTTGGTATGCTTAGCCCGTTTTTGTAAGGCTTCATTGTTACAGCCTGAGTAGGACAGTATTCAGAGCAAGCACCGCAATCCGTATTGTCAGTATAGACTAAACAGTTTGGCATGGTATAAACTACACGGCCCATTTGGGTAGTGTGTTTTTCCTCTTTAGTAAGTGGCATAATAGCACCGTTTGGGCAGGTATGCGAACAAACTGTGCAGTCATAGTTGCAGAATCCTTTATCAAAACTCATCATAGGTTGCATCATTCCACTTAATCCATATTCAGTGAATGATGGTTTCAAGACGTGAGAAGGACAACGGCTCACACAAAGATGGCAAGCTGTACAGTGGTCCTGCATCTTTTTTGCACTGATAGATCCTGGAGGAGAAAGTGGATTAAGCTTCTTATATGGCTTTTTACTATTTAAAGTAGCAAGGGCATTCTGAGCTTTAGCTAAAGGGATTGTTATCAATCCAGCTCCTGTTAAAGCGATGAAGGCTCTGCGACTACTATCATGTTCACTCCCCACTTTATTGCTACCAGCAGTGTATGAAAATTTGAAATTGATTGCTTTCTTCTTGCATACTGGCAGGCAGTTGAAACATGTAACGCAACGGCTGCTATCCACCTTGTGCTCCTTTACGTTTATGCACGACGATTTGCATTTTGTAGAGCATGCTCCACAACTGTTGCATGCATTTTCATCAAATTGAATTTTGAACAGTGAAAACTTGGATATAAATCCAAGCAAACTGCCTACAGGACATATTGTATTGCAATATAACCTTCCGTATTTATACCCCAATAATGATATAATTAATAAGCTAAGTAAGGCTACAACAAGCGAGAATATACTTCTAATAGCAATCTCCACGATATATAGATTAGAACTGCTTAGTTTTCCAAGAACTTTTACCAGAATGTTATTTCCATACATGTATGCCGGGTGGAATACATTAGAAGCTATTCTTCCAAAAATACTGTATGGCTCAAGTATGCTAAGTAAGAAAGTAAATCCAAAAAGAAATGCTATTGTTACTATAGCAAGTACTCCGTATCTTAGCATGTTTCTTGCAGGAAGGAATTTGTATTTCTTCCTTTTATTAAAAAGTTTAGCAATACGTTCAGTTACATCCTGCCATATTCCAAGTGGACAGATAACAGAACAGTATACACGTCCAAAAAGAAGAGTAAGAAGTAATAAGAATATTATTGCTCCAATATTTACTGCAAGAAGTGCTGGAACTAATTGAATTGTTGTTAGTAACTGTATCTTGTGAGGCAATAGTCCGGCAAAGTCTACAAAATAAAAGGTGATAAGAAATAACATGATGAAAGCTGCCGAAATACGCGTTTTTTGTAACATAAGTTTATAATTTGATTCGTTTAATATTCATTTTATCGAGGTTCATGCTTCCTACTTTCAGATTTGAAGCATTAACTATGTGCTGCACCTCACCTAAAGGCATGTTTGTAATCTGGTTGAAGAACTTCACAGCTGCTGTGTCTACTGCAACCATATCTTGGGAAAGAAACAAACCTTTAGCCAGAACTACATCAGAAGTGGATCTGCCACGCGGGCCATTACTTTTCATGACCCGATATGCATCTACAACGTTGAGAACAGGACGTTTGGGTAAAGTACAAATATCTGCAATGCATTGTTGTAAGTCGTTCTCATGAAAATATCCCCTGTCCCACACAATTCCCATCATGTTCTTCATTGAAATGGTCATCTTAGCTCCACCGTGGTTTTTCAGAACAGGGATATTGATCCATACATCGCAATCTAATATGGCTTGATGAACTTTAGCTGTTTTTAAATTCTTGGCATGAGGAAGTGAGATCGTTCTATAGTATGATTCTTCATGAGCAGGCACAACTTTTGCTCCAGCTTCTTTTGCTGCTTCTTCTATTCCGCTATTCTTATAACATTTACGCCAGTCGTCACAGGAATGATCAAAAACAACGACCTCTTTAGCACCGGCTGCAAAGCATTGCCTTACTACCTCAGCTACCAGTTTTGGATTTGTGTTACTGGCCAGTTCGGGTGTCTTATCCCATCCTATATTCGGTTTTACAGCAACCTTTTGTCCCTTCTTTACAAATTTGCCCATTCCTCCCATTTCTTTAATAGCATGACGGAACATAACTTCGGGTTCGCCTCCTATGACAGCAACCATATCATATGCTTTTTTGGTTGCCGTATTTTCGCTTGTTTGCATTAACAAATCAAATGCCTCATTAGGCTTTACAGTGGTAGCAATGCCTGTTAAAGCCAGTGCACGTAAAAAATCTCGTCTATCCATATTGTTTGCTTATAAGATCCAGGGAAATTTGAAACAACTCTCATTATAAAGACAATAGTCTGCATTACCGTTCACAGCAAATGTCTTTATCACGGCAGCTTTGGAAAGAAGCTTTCGGGCATAATTAATTGTAGCTCCGGTTTTAATTCGGTCTTCAACCAACAATATTCTTTTGCCTTCAAAATCAAAATGAATAGGTTCGAGCAGTTGTGGTTGGTCAAACATTGGTTGTTGATATTTGTCCCGTAAACTCAGCTTGAGAAGATTTATCTCCAGATTTAAACGCTGACAAAGTAGTGCTGCAGGAATTATGCCGCCATTGGCAATAGCCACAATCATATCAAAAGACTCATTAATCTCAATTTGATGAATTCGTTCGATTACTTCCTCTAAACTTTTAGCACTCATATTTAGCTAATTTTTTTAGAATAAACCAACCACCTAAAATCTGGATTAGCATTCCCGGAAAACCAATTGTAAAGTCCTGTATTGCAGACTGTAGACTGCCTGTTATGAAATATTCAGCAATGCCACCAACCAGTTGATAGGCAACTATGGTAACTGCGAGATGGATGAAGGATACTTTATTGCTGTATTGAGCTATTTTGGCAGCAATAACAGCTAATAAAGAAGATTTTATTAATAATATTGGTAATACAATTAAAGAAGGCATACCAAATAGTAAACAGTTGCATAAAGGAGATAATATTGCAGTTAGTAGCCCAATGCGAAGTCCAAATTTGTAAGAGGCTATCAAGGTGAAGAAATAAATTGGGAGTAGCATTTTTCCACCATCAGGGATCAGGTGACAAATTTGGGGCAGAACTAAATTGCCGATAATAAATACAAAACTAAATAAATAGGTCCGGTAATCAAATAAACTAAAACTCACTGGTTGAAAGGTAGTACTTCTCATAATCGTGTGATTTATATAAATTGAATTAAAACTGATAAAAGACTTTGTTAGCTAATAGTCAAAATCAGGACTTAATTATTAGTTGACGGTCCAATAAATATTTCACAAATGTAGAATAAAGAAACTTTCTCTCCAAGCATCTTTCGTTAATTTATTTACAGATTATCCTCTGTTACTCAGAGATGTAATGACCTTTATAAAGAGATTAATCTATTTGAAAAATGATTATTGCGGGTTGTGTTATTCCTTAAAAAAGATTAATAGATTATATGATGAAAAATTTAATATTTTCAATATTTATTGAATCTGGAAAGAAAATACTTTTTAATAATTCAATGAACTCTTATGGAATGCGATTACTGTTTAATTGTCTGATTTCTAGATAGTAGAAGGGAGTAGTGTAGCCCCGCCGAGACTACACAACATTTTAGCTACATTTATTTAGACATACGTATCTAAAGCACTTTAAGCCCTTTTGTTTATTATGTTATAAGTAAAAAGGATAAAGGTGAATAAAATAAATAAAAACATATTCTTACCCCAATTCTTACCCCAAATAATTTGTTGGGGTAAGAATAATGTCTATATTTGTGATAATATTCTAAAAATCAATGAAGTTATGGCAACAATTAAATTTTACCTAAAGCGTCCAAAATCTGATAAGCCTACAGCTATTTACTTTTTGATGAATTATGGTGCATATACGATTCAATCTAATGGCAATAAGAAGTATCTTCCTTTGAAGTATTATACAAATGAAACGATATTACCAGAAAAATGGGATTTTGAAACAGGTCTACCAATTGCACCAACAGCAAAGAATAAACGTACTAATGCTATTGAGTACAAAGAAATGAAGACTGTATTGGAGAAGGTAGAGTCTACGGCAAAGGATGTATTAAGAAGGCTTGAGAATGATGGAATACAGCCAACAAATGATATACTGACTAAAGAGCTTGATATGCTATTAAAAGGTTATAAAGATGTTGCCCTGGAATCTAATCGCAAAGACTTGTTATCTTTTATATCCTCTTACATTGATAAGTCAGAACATAAGCCAAATACTTTAAAGGGTTATAAGCAAACAAAAAGAGAGCTGGACGCTTTTGCTAAGTTAAAAGGTAAACGGATCTTTTTTAATGATGTGGATTTAGACTTTTATATGGATTTTGTTGAATTCCTTACAGATAAAACCTATGCTCCAAATACGATTGGTACCAGAATTAAAGACCTAAAAATGTTTATGAATGAGTCTTATGAGCGTGGTCTACATACAAACTTAGATTTTAAAAAGAAAAGATTCAGCAAGCCCAGAGAAGATACTTTTTCTATTTATCTAACGCTTGAAGAATTGGATATGATATATAAGAAAGACTTTTCAAATAATAAAAAACTAGAGAAAGTACGAGACCTATTTTTGATTGGATGCTATACTGGCTTGCGCTTTAGTGATTTGTCTCGATTAACATCTGATAATATTGGTGAAGACAGAACTATAACGATGAAAACAATCAAGACTGGAGCAAACGTTGTTATCCCGGTTCACTCCGTTGTACTTCAGATTCTCAGTAAGTATAATAACGAACTGCCAAAAGTTCCATCTAATCAAAAGTTTAATGAATACATAAAGGATGTTGCTGAGGCTTCAGAGATTAAAGAGGAAATATTAATCTCTAAAACTAAAGGGAGCCTGAATTATGAGGAGCCTATGCCAAAGTATAAACTTGTAACTAGCCATACTGCTCGAAGATCATTTGCTACTAATGCATATCTGTCCGGAGTACCTTCTATCAGCATTATGAAAATAACTGGGCATAAGACTGAAGCTGCCTTTATGAGATATATAAAAATTTCAGCAAAGGAGAACGCTATGAAACTGATTACACATAAATTCTTTAACCCTATGTCAATCGCTAAATAATAAATTGATATGAAAGAAGTATATAACTATATAAGAACAATGGGAAAACTTTGTAGAGACTTTTACTTTGATTTTCCAAGACCTTACGGGGAGGAAGGTGATTTTAATCCTTCCCATTTTATTAGTACTCTTAGTCATTTTTCAATAGATAGTATTATAGATTCTATTGATTCAGCGACAATAGGTCTTAAAGAAAAAGATGTATGTTTGCTTTATAAAGATTTGCTAAAAAGATGCTTTGAGTATATGGATATAGAAGTTCTAGAAGAATTAAAATTAAAGTGTAATTCATTCCAAAAAAGCATTGGAGACATAGCTGTTCAGAAGAATGATTTTTCTCTTTTAAATTGTTCTTATGATTATATTATTCTTGGATTCGATCTTGATGAATTCTATAAATTTATAAAATTTGTAGAGGCAGGTTGTTCTGGAACTCAAGAAAACATTAAAGAGGATGAAACTAGTTATGAAGAGTTTACTAAGCTTTTCAAGCCCCAGTACATAGATAAAATTCCATCCTTTATGACTAAACTTAGAGAATGTGATATAATAAAAGATGGTGCAGTCTCAGCATCTAAAAATAAAACTTATTTGTGCCAATTAATGATATATCTATTCAAAAAAAACATTCTTAGGATTGGCGTTTCTATTCCGTCTGCAAGAATATTTTATTCGTTCTTTAGAATAAAGGTTCGTCAGCAGGCTGATAAAAATGATCCGGGTGTTGTTGCAGAAAGAAGTATAACAGATTGCGTTGCAAAAGAAAAAGATCCATCTAAAAAGGATTTGTCTGATTTTTATCTATGTTGCTCTTGTTTTTTTAATTAAAGTATTTCCATTCGGAAATAACGGAAATACTACAAATTTGTAAGCAGCTATACTTGCATAATCAAAAAAAATAATGATTATGGTAGAAACTGCTTTATTAATTCATAATGCCTATTTATCTGATATAAAGGCTATGATATCTGAGTTACTAGATGAAAAACTAGATAACCTGAAAGAATCTCAACCGTCGAAGAGTGAAGAGCCGGTTAAATATCTCACCCGAAAAGAAACAGCTGCAAAGCTTCGTATTTCACTTCCAACACTTGCAGACTGGACCCGTCAAGGTCTTATTAAATCAAAACGCATAGGTAGTCGTATTTTATATGACATATCTGATGTTGAATCTGCTATAAAAGATAGGAGATAGCAGTATGAAAACAGACTACAAGGCACTCCTATTTGTAAAAAGATTCAAAGATGTCCTTTCTAACAATCAAAGAACAATGGTCTTTTTGCATTATACCCCCAAAGAAATAGTAAGTACTAATCCATTTACAAAGTCAAAGAAAATACCTTATCCTGATACATCTATTTGCTCCAGGCTAATAGGTAAACCATTAGGCCGATTTATCCGGGAAACGGAAGAATTACTTCAAAGCTTGAAGAAAGGAAAATAAAAATGAAAGATGCTTATTGGATGCCGCACGACAGCAACTCTAAAGATGATCCAAAGTGTATGCTTCTTATTGAAGATCTTGGATTGGAAGGATATGGAGCTTTCTGGGTATTAATTGAATATCTCAGAGATCAGCCGGATTATAGATGTTCGCTTTCCATGCTTAGAGTATTGGCTAGAAAGTATAACACGGCAGAGTCAGTAATGAATGATGTTGTGAAGAAGTATAATTTGTTTGTGATCGATGAAGATTCCTTCTTTTTTTCAGAGAGTCTTATTCGTCGTATGGTTCCTTTAGAGAGTAAAAGGGAAAAAGCTAGACTTGCTGGTAAGGCAAGTGCTGAAAAAAGAGCAAAGGGAAAGTCTTTGTTTAACGAATGCTCAACAGATGTTCAACAAACGTTCAACGAGCGTTCAACTGATGTTCAACCAGTACAGTATAATATAGTAGAGGAGAATAGAGTAGAAAACAAAAAAAAGAATATAATATTTATGCCTCCTACACTTGATGAAGTTAAGGCATATATTAAAGAAAATGATCTAAATATTACAGCTGGCTCTTTCTTTGAATATTATTCTGGCACTCAATGGACTGATAAAAATGGAAAGGCAGTTAAGAATTGGAAGCTCAAAGCTCAAACATGGAGCAAGCAAGCGGACAACAAGGGAGAACATAATCGTGTAGAGGCTTTAAATGGTGTTGATCTGGGTTCTGGTGAGTTCCTTGTTGATGGCAAACGTTGTTATGGTGACAGAAGTCGTCCGGTTCAAATACCTGATGGTATGCCTCCACGGCCAGGCTTGCAGTATTGCTTAGATCGTGAGAACCTTAAATGGATAATATTATGAACTGGTCAGACCTACACATAGAAGTTCCTTTCGGCCGGATGAGTGGCAAAGTTAAAACTATTTGTCCGCAATGCCATGACCGGAGAACTAATAAACGCGATAAGTCACTTTCTCTTAATTTGGATGAAGGCTTATATAACTGTCATTATTGTGGATGGTCCGGCTGTATTAAGGAGTATAGTATGAAAAAGGCATATGTTCGTCCTCAGTGGAGTAACAATACAACACTATCAGACAAAGTTATTAAGTATTTTGAGAGTAGATTAATCTCACAGGCTACCATCAGGGCAATGAAGATCACGGAAGGTTTGGAATATATGCCTCAGGAAACCAAATCGATGAACACTATTCAGTTTAACTACTTTCTGAATGGTGAGTTGATCAACGTGAAATATAGAACCGGAAACAAGTACTTTAAACTTATCCCTAATGCAGAATTAATCCCGTATAATCTTGATGCAATTAAAGGTTCAAATGAGTGCGTAATTACAGAAGGTGAGTTCGATGCTTTGTCTTTTATCGCTTGTGGTTATAAATACGCTGTGAGCGTTCCAAATGGTGCTTCTGCTAATACCTCTTATCTTGATAACTATATGGATTACTTTGAAGACAAAGAGACTATCTATATTGCAAGTGATACGGACACTAAAGGATTAATCTTACGTGAAGAGCTTATCAGACGTTTCGGACCTGAAAGGTGTAAAGTTGTGACGTACGGAGAAGGCTGTAAGGATGCTAACGAATGTCTCTGTAAAAGAGGTTCTGCTGCTTTACTTGATACGCTTAAGGATGCTCAAGAGATCAAAGTTGATGGAGTTTTTACGGTTGAAAATTTCGAAGACGAGCTGGATGCTTTATTTGAGAACGGTCTCCAAAGAGGTGTAACTATAGGCCACTCTAATTTCGACGAGCTGTGTAGCTTTGAAACTAAGAGACTAGCTATTATAACCGGTATTCCTGGAAGTGGAAAGAGTGAGTTTCTTGACGAGATAGCCGAACGGCTTAATATTATTCACAATTGGAAATTTGCATACTTTAGTCCTGAAAACTTTCCTTTGAAATATCATGCTTCAAAGATTGCATCTAAGATCACAGGAAAAAAGTTCGATAAAGACAATACACCACTAAATGAATACCAACAGGTTAAACATTACATGGCTCAAAATTATTTCTTTATTTGTCCAGATACAGATTATACTATAAAAACGATACTTGATAAGGCATTATATCTCGTAAGACGAAAGGGGATTAAGAGTTTAATTATCGATCCCTGGAATAGATTGGAACATCAGATGCCTAGTGGAATGAGTGAGACTAACTATATCAGCAAGGCACTAGATGAGTTGACCAATTTTGCACAGAGAAATGATATTCTTATTTTCTTGATGGCTCATCCGAGGAAGCTCAGTAAGGATGCTAAAGGAGCGTTTGAAGTTCCAACTCTTTACGATATAGCTGGTAGTGCGAATTTCTTTAACAAAGCGGACGTAGGAATTACAGTTAATAGGGATAAAGAAGCTGGTACGGTTGATGTCCATGTGCAGAAGGTTAAATTCCGGCATCTTGGACATCCTGGCAAAGCAACATTCAGATATAACTTGAATAATGGCCGTTATTCGCCGGTTGTAGACGGAAAAAATGATGAATGGGACAATAGCAACCACCTAATTAAAAAACTAACAGAGGACATAGCTGAGGCTGAAATGCCGACATTGCCTTTCGATTCTTCAGAAGAAACGTGTCCTTTTTAATAAATTAAATTATGAAGAGAGCAACCTTTTATCAAATTAAACTAAGCGGATAAAGCCATGAAGAGTAAAATAATGCTTGCAGCGCCTTATTTCAAAGAACGCTGCAAAGCTATAAGTGTTAATAACATTCTGGTAGATGTAAAATATAATACTTATAGCATTATGGACAAAGAAATTAATAATTACATCACTAAAAGATATGAAAGATGGCTTGATTATTCAAAGTTTCAATGTACAAGAAAGGGTATTCTTGATGAGGCTATTGATGTTTTAAATGAGGTCTTATTGAGTTTATTAGAGAAGGATGAGTCTAAACTAATAGAAATGTATAATAAAAAGAAAAATGGCTATACAGAGCTTGATTTCTTTATACTTAGGATGATAAATCTAAATGCTAATTCTCCTACATCTCCTTATCAGAATAAGTACAAGTATATTCCAGCTGATGACAATGTAGATTATACTTGTCTTGAGATCTTAGATGCGCAAGAAGATCAAATAGATAGTGCTGGAATAGTTCTTGAAAAGATGCACTTATTACGATTTATATTTGATCGACTTGAGCTATCGCAGACAGAAAGAGCCATATTCGAATATAAATTTTTTGAAGAATATACTATAGCAGATTTGACAGTATTTGATGCACAGAAAAAACTTTATGATGCTTACAATTACGTTGAAGATTTGATAAAGAAAGTAATGCAAAGATTAGGAGTAGGTAGTAAAGTTAAAGAGCACCCAATTGGGAGGACACCTGCAAAGTGGATGAAAGAGACAGTACAGATTTTCTTTGATAGGATAGAAAGCAATCCAAATGAAAAATCTGAATTGATCGAACTAGTTTCAAGAATAAAAGACATTAATTAATTTATAAACAATAAATAAAAATAGAGTTATGGGTATACAGAATAGAAACAATGCGATGTACTTCGCATCCGGTATAGATAATTCAGGCCTTAGAGAAGATGCTGAAGAGGGCAAGAAGATCATAAAGGACATGACCGGTGCCGTTGTGTCGGAAGGAAAAAAGATGAGCGAAGCATTTAAACCAACCACTGCCGTTCAAGCTGCTCAGCAGATTAAATCCAAGATAGACGAGCTTAAGACAGGAATCAAGCAGACCGAAATAGATATAAAATCCCTGCAGGCAACATTCGATAAAGCAGCCCCAGGAAGATCAAAGATGTTTGCTCTGCAGGAATTGAATGCTGCAAAGAAAGCACTTAATGAAGACAAGGTAGCTTTACAAGAATTGGATGCACAACACCAGAATACTTCAACGACAGCTCAGCGTCTTACTTATCAGGTAAGGCAATTAAAGGATGAAATGGGTAAAATGGCTTTGGCAGGTGGACGTGACTCTCAAGCATATGCAGATTTGCAGACAAAAGCCGCATTGCTGCAAAGACAATTAACAGGAGCAAACAAAGCTATGAAAGTGCTTGCTTCACCAACGGCCAACTTTCAGGGCGTCATATCCGGAGTAACAGGTTTTACAGGTGCTGTTACTGCCGGCATGGGTGTGATGGGGCTGTTCGCTGATGAGAATGCAAACTTAGCAAAGATACAGACACGGCTGCAAGCTGTTATGGCTATAACAATCGGTCTTCAGCAGGTAGCGACAACACTTAATAAGAACTCAGCCTTTCAGCTTGTATTCGTAGCAAAGGCTCAGGACTTCTTAACTGCATCAACAGCCAGACTTGCTACAGCGCTCGGAATATCAAATGCTGCCGCAAAAGGTCTTATGGCTACACTTACGCTTGGTCTTTCTCTTGTAATAACAGGCTTGATCTACGCATGGGATAAATATACAACGTCACAGAATCAGGCGAAAGAGGCATCAAAGCAGTCTGCCAAGGAGATGGAACAAGCTATTAGCAGTGCATCTACAACGATGGGTGAGCAGATGGTTACTCTATACAAACTCATGGAACGTTGGGATTCTTTAGGCGGTAATCTTAAGAAGCAGAAGAAATTCGTTGTAGAGAGTAAAGATGAATTTCATAAGCTTGGCATATCGGTTGATAATGTTACTCAAGCCGAGAATGCCCTTGTGAATAACACCGGATCAGTTGTTAAGGCTCTTCAATTACGTGCGCAAGCAGCTGCTTACTCCAAGATAGCTCAGGATGAGTATGAGAAGATGGCACGCGGAGAGATAACAGCTCAGCACATAGAAGCATCTGCACCAATAGAGGAAGATTTCCCTATGAAGAGTATGGCCACCGGTACAATGACAACTTCTCCTGATGGAAGACAGTTCGAAACACACCAGATGCAAAGGGATATGAAAGATGTTAAAGCTGCTGAAGCTAACCGTAAGAAACGTGCTGATAAAATACGTATTGGCGCAAAAGTGCATCTTGTATGGGGTAATAAACAGATGAATAGTGCTTCTGATCTTGAAAAAGAAGTAAATAAAGAGTTGGGTAGTGCTAATATCACTCCATGGAACGGAGAGGATGGGAGCAAGGCAGAAGCGGCAGCCGCAAAAAGAGCTGCTGCAGAAGCTAAGAGAAAAGCCGAGGAAGAAGCAAAATTCAACAATAAGACAAACGAGATTGACGAAAAGCAGTCAACAGAGAAAACACGTATGCAGGAAGACTCCGACATGAAGACGTTAGAAGCCCGTATTTCGTCTTTAAAGGATGGTAGCGATAAAACTATCCTGCAAATGAAATTAAATCATCAGAAGGAGCTCCTTGAGCTTAAGAGAGAACGTGAAGATAAACTTAAGACTCGTGTTGATGAAGAAAGACAAAAGTTTGAAGCTAATCCGGCTAATAAAGCGAAGGTATTTGATTCTTCAACTGTTACTTTGACTAAGGCTGAAGAGGATGAGTATAATAAAAGGCTAAAAGCCATGTTGGAAAGTCAAGGGAAGGATTATTCTGATTACTATACTACCATCCTTAACAAGTATAAGACCTACGAACAGGCACGTAAGAAGATACACGAGGATGCAGAGAAGGACCGTAAGTCATTACAACAGGCCGGAGCGACAAAGGAACAATACAATGAACTTGACAAGAATACAAAAGATGCTCTTGAAGCTGTAGACAAGCAATTCGGAGAGCGTGAAGATTCATTTAAGTTGTGGATGAATTCTATTGCCAATATGAGCATTAAGCAGTTGCGTACTACATTGAAAGAAGCCGAGCAAGCTCTATTACTGTATCAGATGAGCCATACTGCTAATGCGGACGGATCATTCAAGGAAGGTGATAATAATGTAGCCGTCCTTCGTGCCAGGATTCAAGAACTACAGAAGAAGCTTATCGAAATTGATAAGAAGAATTATAATGGCAAAGATGCTATTGAAAATTGGAAGAATCTTTCTGAAGTTCTGAAGAATGTAAATAAGGACTTTGAAGAGATAGGCAACAGCATAGGCGGTACCACCGGAGAAATCCTTAAAGGCGCTTCTGATATTGGTACTTCTGCACTTGGGATGATATCTAATATTACAACGCTTGCAAATTGGAGTGTAGAAGCTACAAAGCTGGCATCTCAGGGAGCTAGTGAAGCTATTATTGCAGTAGAAAAAGCATCTATTATCCTTGCTGTAATATCGGCAGCCATGCAAATAGTTGAGAAGATTAAAAGTATTCTCTCCACTACTGCATCAGATCAGTATGAGCTTGACTTCCAGAAAGAAAAGATAGAGTTACAACAGAAGTATAACCTTGCATTGGTTGAGCAGTTGGCCATACAGAAAGAAATGTTCTCTTCTAATCTGAGTAATGCTCTTTCTTATGTGAAAGCTTATTATGCAGCACTCGAAAATTATCAGAGTCTTTATGATGACGCTGTATTTACCAGGATAAAGAAAAAAAGGACCTTAGGTGATGTGTGGGGCTCCGTAGCTACCCTTGGAGCTTATCGAGATAAAAGCGGTAGCGATACATATACTGTTGATGCACGCGAGAACATGCAGATTCAGACCTCAAAGGGTAATTTCTGGCATCATTCAAAGTATGCTAATCTGGAAACATGGCTGAAAGATAACAAATACGGAGACTTATTTAAGTCTGATGGTTCATTAAATCTAAATCTTGCAAAATCAGTGGCCGAAATGTCAGCTTTGACAGACGAAACAAAGAACTATTTGAGCCAGCTTATTGATGCACAGGAAGAAGTAGACAAGATGAATGATTCCATTGATAGTTATATCAATGATGAATTTGGTTCGCTGTCCAATGATCTCATGACATCTTTAGTGGATAGTATTGCAAACGGTACTGATGCCTGGACAGCATTCGGAGAAGCCGGAAGTACAGTTCTTGAGAACTTAGGGAAAGAACTTGCTTATACGCTCTATTTTCAAGATTACTTTAATGCTTTCAAAACAAAGATGCAGGCACTTTTAAAGAGCGGTGCTAGTGAAACAGATATTGTAACTCAACAGCGTGCAATAATGGCCGAACTATTTTCTTCCATTAAAAGCAATATGAGTTCCTCCACGGACTTCTTGAAAGAATGGGCATCCACTTCTAAAGAACTTAATGACAATTGGGATTTGTATTCTTCTGATACTGCAACTTCAGCAAGCAAGGTAGAAGCTGCAATAACGGAGAATACTGCTAGTGAAGTGCTGGGAGCTATCAATATGGGAACTCTTGATATTAGGACAATCAAAGAGATGCTGCCTTCCCATTTTGACAATTATGCTACAACGATGAATAATGTATCTGCAATACTAGATCAAACGCGTCAGATCTCAGCAAACACGCTCAGGACAGCAGATAATACAGACGGCCTCAAAGATGGTCTTTCTAACATAAATGACGGCATTAAATCTATGGATAAGAAACTTACTGATATAACCAAGAACACTAAAGATAATTCAGGGAGATAATAAAAAGATATAAATATATTTTGAAAAAAAGGAGGTACAAAATGACAGAAGAAGAAAGAGAAACAGAAGAATTTATTAGTCTTATTAACGGTGACAAAGATGAAAAGTCTGTAGAAGACTATCGCAAACTAATGGACGGTGATGACTACAGACATTATGGAGTAGCTAATTTAAACGATGAACCGGATGAAAGAGAAAATAAACAGCCTGACTATGGTACTAAAGATTTAGAATTAGGCAAGTTATAAACATTAAAAATTAGAAAAAAAATGGGAAATAAAATTTTAATCTCAGAAAATAATAATGAGATATCTCGTAATTTGAGAATTATTGATAATCAAATTATTCCAGCCTTGAATGATTTAAAAAAGAGGTTTGAAAGTTATTATTTAGGACAATTTACAGAAGAAATTAGAGTGGATATTTTTGAAGGAAACTATAAAAAAATTGAAAATATTCTCCAAAAAAAAGAGTCTGAAGTTGATTTACTATTAAAAAAATATGCAAGCGATACAACATATAAAATCATACATGATCTAAAAAATGTTGTATTTAGTATTGATAATCTATGTGATAGACTTGGTTGTCATAATCTTCTAGAATTTGTGACCTTTGATGATGAGGCTGGTAATTTTATTGTAACAGGGGATAACTTGGAAGAATTAAAAGACCTTAGTCGTACTTATGTGTCTACAGATGAAGGTATAAAATTATTCAATGCTCATTTGAAAGCTGTTGAGGCTCTTAATGAATTCTTTGCTCTATCCAAACGCGACATCTCAGAGCTTACTCAGCTCTTCAGTTCTGATGATAATAATAAAATTATTCCTGCAGAACTAGATTATGACTTTTTAATAAGTCAAAAATCTAAATGTTAAAGTTATATTAACGATTTATCACAAAGGTTGGTATAAAGTGTATCAATCTTTGTGCTTTTTGTATTTGTTTATTTTTACTTCAATCATATTTTTAGAATTTGCTTAAAAAAGTTAAATCATGTCTTCAATCAAAGAAATATTAGAGCAGAATCAAGATAACTTTGGAAAGGTTGTCTCTACATTATCGGTCGACACGATAGAAAACAGATGTCAGAGAGAATATCTTGACGAATATAACGGTAAGAGGACGCGTAGACCTGATAGTGTAGGACTTAGACCTCCAAAGAAAGTAAACATCTATTCTGAAACATTGAAAGATGATAAAGGCGATCCTTTATTAATTGACACTAAAGATGTGCCTGTTGCTAAGATAGTGACTAACCTTCCTAAGAAGATTGTTCGTACTTCTGCAGCTTTCCTTTTTGGTGGTAAAATGACAATGTCTGCCGATGATACCAACGATGGATTTAACGACTTAAAGAAACTGTTCGTCACTAGACTAAAGATGCAATCAATACTTAAAAAATTCGCTCGTGTAGTTTTATCTGAAACAAAGTCAGCTATTGTATTCTTTCCTGCAACAACAATAAAAAATGGTAAGAAGGTTGTAGAGCTTAAGGTGAAGATCCTTCATCTACCTAAAGATTCTAATAATGATGAATCTTATGAGTTTTATCCACATTTCGATGATGATGACGATATGGATGCTTTCATTTACAAATACAAAGCTGATGTAAACGGCGTAAATACTCAGTGTGCTAAGATATGGACCTCTGATCAGATCATATCTGCCAAGCAGATCAATGGCATATGGGAAATGGCTATAGATAAGAATCTGTTTGGCCTTATCCCGGTTGTATATGCAGAAGTGGATGTTCCGGAATGGGAAAATGAGGCGAATGTTCTCGACTACTTAGAAAAACGATTATCCCGGCTTTCCGATACTAACGATTACTTTGCTGAACCAATATTAAAGAGCTATGGTGAAGCTGACCTTCCATCTAAGCAGACAGTAGGCAAAGAACTTACTTTTCCTATTACTATAGACGAGGAAACCGGTAAAGAGATACACGGAGATGCAGATTATCTGGTATGGCAGCAGTCTATCGAATCAGTAAAAGAGGAACTGTCTCAACTACGCAATGAGTTATTTTCTGGGACATCAACGCCTGATCTATCCTTTGATAATCTAAAAGGTATTGGCAATGTATCTGGCGTATCTCGTAAGTTTATGATGATGGATGCAATCATTAAGGCAAGCGAGAATATGGAAGTATTCGGACCGGTTGTTCAGCGTTGCGTATCTGTTATTAGAGCTGCCATGATGAACATTCTGGATATTAAGTACAAGAATGATCTTACTGATAATGATATAGAGATAACGTTTGGCTCTATCCTTCCTGAAGACTTAACCGAAGAACTTGATAACTTATCACTTGCATGTGGTGGAAAGCCTTTTAACTCACAAAGGACTATTGTATCTCGCTCTCCTTACACTAAGGATACAGAAGAAGAGATGAAAGCTATAGAGAAAGAAAATTTGCTAAATCGTGAAAGTCTAGGAGGAATTGTATAATGGCAGAGTTATCATATTACGATAAACAACATATCCAAAAGTTACTAACACAGCAAAATAATATAGCTAATGCCTTTAATAACTTCTGCCAGTCCGTATCTGTTAATCTAAGAAGATGGTCGGATACAGGCAATAAAAGTGTTTGGGTACGTAATTTGGTTGTAGAAAAGGCTGTAGAACGTAATCTTTTAGAGTTGCAAGCTGTATTAACAAATAACATAGAATCGTATCAAACTGGTGCATGGAACCGGTCCAATCTTAAAAATGATGACTTAGTTAAAGGCTTTATAGATGGTATGGCCATTAAAGAAGTTTTAAAGAATGGTATGTTCTCGCGAAATATGGAAGCACTTGTTGAACTGCAAAATCGTGTTGATAATGGCATGAATCTTAGCAAGCGTATTTGGAATATGGCTGATAATACAAAAACTCAATTAGAATTTTATCTAAAGAGTGGTTTGTCGATTGGTCGTAGCGCTGCTGGCATAAGTCAGGACCTTAAAAACTTGCTCGAAGATCCTGATAGAATGTTTCACCGTATTAGGAATGATGAAGGTAGGCTGGTACCATCACAGCCGATGAGAGATTTTCACCCAGGAACAGGACAGTATAAGTCTCAAAAGATGAACATGATGCGTTTGGCTGCCACAGAAACGAATATGGCATATAGAAAAGCTGATCACGTAAGATGGAACGCACTTGATTTTATCCTCGGAATAGATATTCAACGTTCCCATTCATCCAAAGAACCATGCAAGATATGTGATCCAATGGCCGGGAAGTATCCAAAAGATTTTGTTTTTGTTGGCTGGCATCCTTGGTGCATCTGTTTTGCTACTCCGGTAATGATGAATCCTGTTGATTTCGCCAATTACTTATTAACTGGTAATCTTCCTCAATCGCAGATCATTCGTAGTATTCCGGCAAGTGCCAAGGAGTATATCAGTGATAACTTTGATTCAATTAATGCTTCACAGCCTTATTGGTTACAAGATAACTTTGGCGGAGATGCTTCTAATGCACTTTAATTCTAATGCTATTCTATCCACCATTAAAACAGTATATAGCGAAAAAACAGCTTACTCAATTGGATCTAAAAACCTGAAAAAACCTGAGATTCAAAGTAAAATTAAGGCTAACATGTGTAATATATGCTAGCCTTTTTTATTCTTCTATTCTTCTAAACGGATATTTAATTTAGCTCCACACTTAGGACAGACAATTACAGTGTTCTTCTTTTCTTGTTCAAACAACTCTGTAATATTAACCTCTAAAGCTGAAGCTATCTTTTCGAGCGTGTCAATAGTCGGGTTCCCGTTAATTTGCTGAGAAAGTCCAACGTTTGTTATACCAAGTTTTCCAGCCAACTCTTTTAACGATATTCCTTTACTCTTGCACACTTCACTAACTATTAGTTTCATAAGCTATAACTTTAATTAATAATAGTACAAATATAGTTATTACTTTAACTACATAAGTTAAATTATAGTTAAAACTTTAATCTAGTCTTGCTTACTTAAAGTTATAACTTATATTTGCATCACAATTATTAAAGATAAAGCTTTAAAACTATGAAAACAAAACGACTTTACACAGCATTATTAGTAACTGGAATGATCTTGTTATTAGCAACACAAAGCAATTTTTTATTGTCTAACATAATAGGCTTGGTGATGATCACATTATCAGCTTACAAACTAAAATTATTTTATTAATTATGGAATCTAAAAAAACAATGTCTCAAAGCGAAGAAGCGCAAATTAATGTTACTTACGGGGAACTTAAAGATCTTTTAAAAACACTTATCAAGACAAAGCTATCTTACAATCAGATTAGTACACGATTAAAAAGACAAGGTGTTACTTCCGGGCAAGACTCAGAAGAAGATTTTAACAACTACATTGAGAATTCTGTTGATGACGTTTCATATCTGATCAGTTCAAAAATTAGGTATGATTTCTCAAAAAGTGGGGTTATAACATCTGAGCATGATTTAACACAGAAGATGTTCCTGGAAAATATTGCTCCGGAACTCTACTCAATAATATCAAATTTATCTCTTGAGCGTGAGAAATATAAAGATGCCTACTCAGAAATGGAAGAGAATTCTTTTGAGGTTGGCGTATCAGATTTTAATGAATTTGTAAATAACATAAATGATAATATCTTTAATGTTGCCATTATGATTAGTGGCAAGTTTGTTGCAGAAATAATAAAAGAAGTATCAGATGAGCAAGAATAAAGAATTAGATCAGAAGAATCTGTCAACAGAGTACAGAGCTTTTGAACAAGGTCGAGAATTTGGTAGAATAGAAGGTATGATTACTTATCAGAAACATTTGATAGATAACATACAAAAAGAGAATGTTAAGCTTACTGAAAAGCTTAAGACTCTGAACAAAGAACCCATTGAAACGGTTGTAGATTTTGAAACATAAAACAAAAGGAGGTGTACCATGAATGATTTGAAGGCAGCATAGCATAGAGATGCGAATGTGTTTCAGTAGTAACAATAAAAAGCTCAAGTCCTTTATAAAGCTCAAAAACAAATGAAACAGCCTAAAAAATCAAAAGTATGGAAAGGTATTTAGAGATTATTATAGCGAATAGTATCAAGATTGGTACTATCCAGACATTGAAAGCTCTTAATCTTCTACCTGAGGTAGTTACAATCTCGCAAGCTGAGAAAATATACGGTAAGAGGCTCATTAAAGAATGGCGCGATAAAGCCTGGATAAAGTATTATCCGGCTCAGAACCGGATAATAGGTAAGTACTACGTTAAGACGTCTGAATTAGAGACAGCAAGCGCAATGTATGATATACATAATAAAGTACCAGACAACATCATTAAAAAATTGATGGAGTAGTTCTATGAGAGGGTTCCCTGTAAATGAGAATCCTCTTTTGTATTTATATAAACCAGAGTTTTCAGAGGCTATTAAAAAGGCTCTATCTGATTTAGATAAAAGTTAAAACCTGACTTTTCTGACTCCTATAAAAAGAGAAAATCCGAGTTTTCCGAGTCCTATAAAAAGAGAAAAACTGAGTTTTCTGAGTCTATTAAAAAAGGAGGAATATAAAATCGGAGTTTTCGGAGGCTATTAAAAAGGCAATAATGTAAAATCCGACAAATCTGACTCTATTAAAAAGGATTGTATAAATAGGAATTTATTAAAGGGGAGAAAGTAGTATTCTGTGTCTCTCGATTCCTTAAAAAAAACTAAAATGGAAATAAGTTTAAGTTAGTCTATAAAGAATGGATAAAAAAGGATTCTTGTAATTCTGTTTTTTATTCTTATGAAAGTGTCTGGAATAATTGGCGTTTTATTCTTACCCCTATTCTTACCCCTATTCTTACCCCTGTGCTTTATATAATTCTTATGTAGTTTATAATCAGCCAAATACACTTATTTGTTGTAGCCCCGCCGAGAATCGAACTCGGATCTAAAGTTTAGGAAACTTTTGTTCTATCCATTGAACTACAAGGCCAAAATGCAGTGGCAAAGGTAATCTATTTTGTTGATATGTACAAAGATTTTCTTTGTTAAAGAACATCAATGCATTAAACCATTGCTTTATAAGTTGGTCAAATCTCTTGAAATTATAAAAGTGTATTTTAAGAAACTGAGCTATATGAAAAGATTGTTGTTGGGCACATTGTTGCTCGTTATTAGTATTTGTGGTTATGCAGCTTCGGAGGAGCTGGGAGGTATCAAAGGTATGGTGATTGATTCAAAAACAAAGGAAGGTTTGCAGTTTGTCAATGTTAGCATAAAGACAAAAATTCATTCTTCTCTGGTAAAAGGAGGGGTTACAGATCAAAGTGGATCATTTATTCTTGGAGGTTTAAAAGAAGGAACTTACATTGTGAGTGTTTCTTATATTGGTTATAAAGCGTATGAAAAAGAATTTGCCATAACGTCATCAAAAAAGAGTATTAATCTGAATATGATTCCTTTGACTGAAGATAGCCATGAGCTGAAGGGAGTTGAAGTAACGGGTCAGAAGTCTCAGATGAAATTTGAGATAGATAAAAAAGTTTTTAATGTAGATCAGAATATAGCTTCTGCTGGGGGATCTGCAAGTGATGTGTTAAGTAATATACCTTCTGTTGAAGTCAGTAATGAGGGTGATGTTTCTCTTCGAGGAAATTCAAATGTTACGGTTTGGATCAACGGAAAAGCATCCGGTTTATCTGCAGATAACAGAGCACAGATTCTGGAACAAATGCCTGCTGAAAATATAGAAAAAATAGAGGTGATAACTAATCCTTCAGCAAAATATAGTCCTGATGGCACTGCTGGTATTATCAATATTGTATTAAAGCAAGACCGTAAAGCGGGCTATTTTGGTAGTGCACAGGCTGGTGCTGATACTAGAGGAGGATACAATGGCAGTTTTAATTTCAATTACAGTAGTAGCAAATTTGATGTTTACGCTAATGCAGGTTACCGTCACCATGAAAGAACCGGTGGTGGATATACAAACAGAATAAATACTCAGGGTACAGAAAGTACTTCTGATGATACTTATCTGAATCAGACATCAAAGCAAACTGGTGATCGTTCTGGGTTATTTTTAAGAGGTGGTATTACCTATCACTATACCTCAAAAGATCATTTTACAGTGGGTGGCTTTGGTATGTTTGGTGGTATGAATCAAAATAATACCATTAACTATTTGAGCAATGTTTTGGGATCTTATAATAAAAGTCTTCGTTTCTCAGATTCAGATAACTCCATGAATGGTGGTAATCTGGAGCTTGGGTACAAGCATGATTTCTCAAAGGATAGTTATCTTGACTTTACTGCATCTTATAATAGATGGAAGATGGATAATACTAGTGTTTATAATCAAACATCTTATTATACAGACAAAACAACGTCGTCATATCAGCGCCAGTTGAATAATATAAATAATCATAACTGGGAAATCCAGTTAGATTATCAAAATAAGATTAATGATAATTCAAAGCTGGAAGCTGGTTATAAGGGTACGTTAGGGAGAGAGAATAGTCCTGTTCAGACATTCTCTGGTTTGGAAGAGAGCTCTGCAGTATTTGATAACAGCTTATATAACCGATTTATCTATAATCAGGATGTTCATGCGCTTTACACAACCTATTCCGGTCATATTAGTAAGTTTGGATATCAGGTTGGCTTGCGTGGAGAATATTCCAAGGTGAATACAAAATCAGAAGATTATGCACAAAACAGCACTCCATTCTCAAAGGATTATTTTAGCTTATTTCCAAGTGCATTTATTTCGTATGCTTTGCCTGATAATAATGAGATACAGTTGAATTATACCCGACGTATTTCTCGTCCATGGGGACCTCAACTAAATTCATTCAAGAATATAACAGATTCGACTAATATATCTTTTGGTAATCCAAAACTAAATCCAGAATATTCAAATGCATTTGAGCTGAATTATATAAAAAACTGGGAGAATCAAATGCTTTCTTTTTCCGGTTACTATAGAACAACGGATGATGTGATTCAGAGTATTCGTTATCTGGATGGGGGTGTAATGATGAGTACCTATGATAATGTAGCTAAATCTCAGTCGGCAGGAGTTGAATTGGTGGGTAAGAATAAACTGTTTAAAATACTAGATCTTACTACAACAGTTAATTTATTCTATTATAAACTTGATGGATTTAGCTATTTGCCTGAAGGAAGTACAACTCCGGTAATTGGTAAACCTAATGAGGATTTCACCTGGAATGCCCGAATGATTGCTAATGTTATTCTTCCAAAAGCAATTTCTTTGCAGTTAACAGGGAATTACAATGCTAAACAAGTGATAGCCCAGGGTACACAAAATGCAAATTATTCTTTAGATGCCGGCTTGAGAAAGTCATTTATGAATAAAAAGTTTAGTCTGAGCATAAATGCTCGTGATATCCTTAATTCTCGCATTCAGCACACCTTTACTTATGGAACAGGATTTATACAGGATTCTAAGAGTTGGAGGAATGGAAGACAAGTTGGTTTCACCTTGACTTATAATTTTGGAAATATGCGTGCTAAGAATTATAAGCAAAATAAGCAAGGCGATGAAAATATGTCGATGCCAATGAATGAAGAATAATTTATATCTTACCTGTGAAAGTTAATGAGATAGGGAATATTTGAAAGACAGATTGTTTATTGTCATCACTTAGATAATCACTAAAAGATTTTGCTAAGTCGCATAACTTTCCGACCTTTGCGAACGCATAAATAGGAGTAAATCAATACATATGATATTGAAACGAAACTTCTGTTTATGCGTTTTGTGCGACATTAAATCTTAATTATAAAGAAAAGTTATGGCAGACGAAATGGTAGTTAAAGAATTAGAGAGGGTCGTTGTTCGTTTCTCTGGTGATTCCGGTGATGGAATGCAATTGGCCGGGAACATTTTCTCTAATTTATCCGCCGTATTAGGGAATGATATTTCTACATTTCCTGATTATCCGGCAGAGATCCGTGCCCCGCAGGGAACAATTAGTGGAGTTTCCGGTTTTCAGGTACATATTGGCGCTAAGAAAGTTTTTACTTCTGGTGACAAGTGTGATGTTCTTGTGGCAATGAATCCCGCAGCACTAAAAACAAATGTAAAATTTATCACTCCACAATCCATTATTATTATTGATACAGATTCCTTTACCAAAAAAGATTTAGAAAAAGCGCTCTATGTAACAGATGAGCCTTTTACAGAGTTGGGTATTCAAAATCAGATTATTGATGCACCTATCTCTTCTATGTGTAAAGAAAGTCTGAAAGATAGCGGATTGGATAATAAGGCTGCTATTCGATGCAAAAATATGTTCGCATTGGGATTGGTTTGCTGGCTATTTAATCGTCCTCTGGACCATGCCATGCATATGCTTAATGAGAAATTTGCAAAGAAACCTTCTATTGCGGAAGCAAATATCAAGGTTTTGACAGATGGCTATAACTATGGTCACAATATCCACGCCTCAGTATCTACCTATATTGTTGAATCTAAAGGTGAGAAAGAAAAAGGTTTTTACACTGATGTGAATGGTAACCTTGCCACTTCTTACGGGCTTGTTGCCGCTGCTGAAAAAGCTGGCTTACAGTTGTTCTTAGGTTCATATCCCATTACTCCGGCTACTGATATCCTTCATAATCTTGCTAAATGGAAAGAGCTGGGAGTAGTTACAGTACAGTGTGAAGATGAAATTTCTGGTGCATGTAGCGCTATCGGTGCTTCTTTTGCTGGAAATCTGGCAGTAACTACGACTTCTGGGCCAGGTATCTGCCTTAAAAGTGAAGCTATTAATCTCGCTGTTATTGCTGAACTACCATTGGTAATTGTGAATGTTCAGCGCGGTGGCCCTTCAACAGGTTTGCCAACCAAGAGCGAACAGACCGACTTATTGCAGGCTGTTTATGGACGTAACGGTGAAAGTCCACTGGTTGTAATAGCTGCAACTTCTCCTACAAATTGTTTTGATTCTGCTTATATGGCAGCTAAAATAGCATTGGAACATATGACTCCGGTCATTCTTCTTACAGATGCATATATTGCCAACGGATCTGCAGCATGGAAGATTCCTTCCCTGAAAGATTACCCTGAAATTAAACCTAACTATGTAACCAAAGAGATGCAGGAAGTATGGAAGCCATACATGCGCAATATAGAATCTCAGGTTCGTTATTGGGCAGTTCCTGGTATGGAAGGCTTTATGCACAGAGTTGGAGGGCTGGAAAAAGATTTTGCAACAAGTGCTATTTCTACCGATGCAGATAATCACCAGAGAATGACATTGACCCGTCAGGAAAAGATTGATTATATTGCCAATTGTATTCCTGAGCTTGAAGTTCTGGGAGATAAAAATGCCGATCTGCTGGTTGTAGGATGGGGCGGAACCTACGGACATCTCTATTCTGCTGTGGAGAAATGCCAACAAGAGGGGAAAAAGGTAGCTTTTGCTCATTTTCAATACATCAGTCCGTTGCCTAAGAATACTGAAGAGGTGTTGAGGGCTTTCAAAAAGATTGTTGTTGTAGAACAAAACCTTGGACAGTTTGCCGGACTTCTTCGTATGAAGATTCCAGGACTAGATATCTGTCAGTTCAATAGAGTGAAAGGACAGCCTTTCAATGTGGATAGACTTGTAGAAGAATTTACTAAATTGATGGAGGAAAAGTAAGATGAGCGAACTATTATATGCGGCAAAAGATTTTAAGAGTGATCAGTATGTTCGTTGGTGTCCGGGATGTGGTGACCATGCGTTACTGAATTCTTTGCACAAAACAATGGCTGGTCTGGGAATTGCTCCTAACATGACAGCAGTGATTTCGGGTATTGGATGTTCCTCACGCTTACCTTACTATATGAATACTTATGGTTTTCATACTATTCACGGACGTGCGGCTGCTATTGCTACCGGGGTGAAAGTTGCCAATCCAGAATTAACTGTTTGGCAAATCTCTGGTGATGGTGATGGGCTAGCTATTGGTGGAAATCATTTTATTCATGCTCTTCGCAGAAATGTGAATATTAATATTGTTCTTTTAAATAATCGTATCTATGGATTGACTAAAGGGCAATATTCACCAACCTCTCCAAGAGGTTTTGTTTCTAAATCTTCTCCTTATGGGACAGTGGAAGATCCTTTCCGTCCTGCGGAGCTTGCATTTGGTGCAAGAGGCCGATTCTTTGGAAGATGTGTGGATGTAGATTCTTCGAGCTCAGTGGAAGTATTAACAGCTTCTGCTCGTCATAAAGGAGCTTCTGTTGTAGAAGTTTTGCAAAACTGTGTGATCTTTAATGACGGCTGTTATAGTGCAGTTGCAACAAAAGAAGGACGTGCAAAGAATGCCATTTACCTGAAACAAGGCCTGCCAATGTTGTTTGGCGAAAACAATGAGAAAGGTCTTATGCAAGAAGGATTTGGTTTGAAAGTGGTGACTTTAGGTGAAAATGGTGTTACTGAAAAAGATATTCTGGTACATGATGCTCATTGTGAAGATAACACGCTTCACATGAAACTTGCGTTGATGGAAGGTCCTGATTTCCCCATTGCTTTAGGTGTGATTCGTGATGTGCAGGCTCCAAGTTACGAGGAATGTTTGTATGCACAAATTAAAGAAGTTCAAGCAAAGAAACCTATTCGTAAATTGGAAGAATTCCTGCTTAGTGGTGATACTTGGGAAATAAAGTAATTTTCTTAAATATAAAGAATGCAGGCTTAAAAAAATTTTCTTTTAAGCCTGCATTCTTTATATCAGGTAAGTATCTCTCTGCTGGGTTATGCAATTCGTCTATTCAACTTGTAAAGTTTGTCTTATAAACAGTACAGCTTCTTTTGATAAGTTTGCATAACTCGTTAAGATATTATTCTTTTTCTCCGTAGGATAAGTCTCCGGCATCACCTAATCCCGGAACAATATAAGAATGAGAATCTATTTCAGGGTCAATTGCTGCACACCAGATCGTTGTTTTTTCTTCTGGGAATACATTCTGAATATATTCAATAGCTTTTTTGCTGGCAATAATAGCGGCTACGTGTATCTCTGATGGATCGCCTTTAGTAAGCATTGCACCATAGCTTAACTCCAGAGAACTTCCTGTGGCAAGCATTGGGTCAGTAATAATTAATGTTTTACCGGCAATTCTTGGGGAAGCAATATATTCAATATTGATTTCAAATTTAAGCGCATCTTTATATTTGCGATAAGCAGAAACAAAAGCATTCTCTGCTTTATCAAAATAATTAAGGAATCCCTGGTGAAAAGGAAGCCCAGCACGAAGAATTGTACTGATAACAATTTTATTGTCTGGGGTATTTACAGGAGCAATACCTAGGGGCGTTTGGACGTTTTTAGTTGAATAAGTAAATTCCTTACTCATCTCATAAGCCATAATTTCACCAATTCGTTCGATGTTGCGACGGAAACGCATGCTGTCATTCTGTACTTCTATGTTTCTAATCTCTGAAACATACTGATTTAAGATGGAATTTGTTTCACCAAAATTAATAATCTTCATTGTTTTTTTTTGTTATATATATTATTTGTTTAATCATTTCTGTATACATATCTCTCCATCCTTTCCACTCTTTGGTTTCTGCCAAAGAGGAGTTGTGGAAAAGTGTTATAAAATCCCCGTTTACAGCTTTTACTTTTTCAGCAAGCTCTTTTATCTTTTCAAATGCTTGTTGCGGACTCATGCTGAAATCCCTTAGTAAAGTCATATCCATTACGGCTGACGGATGTATAATCAGATTGGTTTCCTGATCTCTTTCCACATCATAGAAAGGAAAGGGGATGCTTGTGCCGGCTCTGAACCCATACTGATTAGAATAAAGCACGGAGTAATCATCATGAATATCTGCTGTTTGAAGCTGTCTGAAAGTCTCCGGAAAACGGAAACGAAGAAAATGTTGTCTGCTACTTTCTGTTTTTCTGCCTAACACCTTTTCAAGTTCCATCTTTTCTTTGCAAAATTGTAAATTGTTGAAGGCGGTTATATATGAAGGATGAATATAAACCGGATGCTCTTCGGATATCTGCCTTAGCATTTTCTTATAGCGGCAAGATGGATAGATATATCTGCGGTCAAACCTCCCGTAAGGTCCCCAATGTACAAAAAAAAAGCCTTTAATGCCTTGTTCTTTATAGAGCTGAAGAAGAAATCCAAAATTGAAATAAACGTCTTCTTTAATATGGAGAATGGTAAGTAGTCGGTTTTTGAAAATAGAAAAATCTCTTTTTAGCAAATCCTTTAACAGGCACAAAGCATTCAATGAAAAGCCTTTGTTTCTGTAAAGGTAGGGATGGTCAATATCAATGGTTGGAATGAAATTGAACGATCGGGGAGCAAACTTACATTCAGGGTAAAGTTTTAGTAATTCATCTTTTAATGCATAAGCCCATTGATCAACAATAGGCTCCTCAATACACTCCATTCTACAGACAATGCTATCCGAATATTCATATCGGCCATGGATGTCTAGTGCTTTTGAATAATATTCTTCATATCTTGTAATAAGATAGAATGCTGCTGAGAATATATCAAAGGGTATATCTCCTTGTTTCTGGGAAAAGAATACAGGTAAGTTCTTCCATCGGGAAATCTTTCCTATTTTCTGTTTGTCTATACCTTTATTATATAATAAGGAGTGAGGTACTATCCATACTCCTTTGTGCAGGTTCTCAAAGGAATAATTGACTGAGGGTAGATGTGAAGCGATAAATTTATCTTTGTTGGTCGTAAAATAGAACTTTCCTCCCAGTGTATCGTTGAATATCCGGGAAAGTATATAATCGAGTCGGGGACTCTTTTCATCTGCATATACTATAATCATAGCTCTGTCGCTTTACGGGGTGCAAAATAACGAATTTATTTTTTATGAATATCAAAAATGCTGTTAATTTGTTATGTAATTATAAAACCGTTCTAATTAAAGAAAAATTTCTTTAATATAGTATTTCTTTTCAAATAAAGTATTACTTTTGTACTCGGTTTACAAGGATTACTTGAAGCAAGTAAATATAGACTAAATAACATAGATTATTATACCAATTTAAATTAATTCAAAAGAAATGGCAAACTTAGATTTAAGCAAGTATGGCATTGTAGGTGCAACTGAGATCCTACACAACCCATCTTATGAAGTATTGTTCGCAGAAGAAACAAAAGCTGGTTTGGAAGGCTTTGAAAAAGGTCAGGAAACAGAACTAGGTGCAGTAAACGTTATGACAGGTGTTTACACAGGTCGTTCTCCTAAAGACAAATTCTTTGTTAAAGATGCAACTACTGAAAATACAGTATGGTGGACTTCTGACGAATACAAGAATGATAACAAACCTCTTTCTCAGGAAAGCTGGAGTGTATTGAAAGGTGTTGTTACAAAAGAACTTTCTCAAAAGCGTCTTTTTGTTATGGATACTTTCTGCGGAGCTAACGAAAGCAGCCGTTTGAAAATCCGTTTCATCATGGAAGTAGCTTGGCAGGCACATTTCGTAAAGAACATGTTTATCCGTCCTACAGAAGAAGAATTGGCTAACTATGGCGAACCTGATTTCGTTGTAATGAACGGTTCTAAGACTGACGCTGGTGAAAACTTTGCAGAACTTGGCTTGAACTCTAAAACTTTCGTAGTATTCAACTTAACTGAAAAAATTCAGTTGATCGGTGGTACTTGGTATGGTGGTGAGATGAAGAAAGGTATGTTCTCTTACATGAACTACTTACTTCCATTACAGGGTATGGCTTCTATGCATTGCTCTGCAAACACAAATAAAGATGGCGAAACTGCAATCTTCTTTGGTTTGTCAGGTACTGGTAAAACTACTCTTTCTACAGATCCAAAACGTGAATTGATCGGTGACGACGAACACGGATGGGATGACGAAGGTGTATTCAACTTCGAAGGTGGTTGCTATGCTAAGGTTATTAACTTGAGCAAAGAAAACGAACCTGATATCTACGCTGCAATCAAACGTGACGCTCTTCTTGAAAACGTTACTGTTGATGCTAATGGCAAAATCAACTTTGATGATAAATCAGTAACTGAAAACACTCGTGTTTCTTATCCTATTTATCACATTGAAAACATCGTTAAGCCAGTTTCTAAGGCTCCTGCAGCTAAGAAGGTAATCTTCTTGTCAGCTGATGCATTCGGTGTTCTTCCTCCAGTTTCTATCTTGAATGCACAACAAACTCAATATTACTTCCTTTCTGGTTTCACTGCTAAATTAGCTGGAACAGAACGTGGTATTACTGAACCAACTCCAACATTCTCTTCTTGTTTCGGTGCAGCATTCCTTTCTTTACACCCAACAAAATATGCTCAGGAATTGGTTAAGAAGATGGATAAATCAGGTGCTAAGGCATACTTGGTTAACACTGGTTGGAATGGTACTGGCAAGAGAATCTCTATCAAAGATACAAGAGGTATCATTGATGCTATCCTTGATGGTTCTATTGACAAAGCAGAAACTAAGTCTATCCCTTACTTCTCTTTCGAAGTTCCAACAGCTCTTCCAGGTGTAGATCCTAAGATCTTAGATCCTCGTGATACTTATGCTGATGCAGCTCAATGGGAAGAAAAAGCAAAAGATCTTTCTGCTCGTTTCATCAAGAACTTTGCTAAGTTCACAGGTAACGAAGCTGGTAAGGCATTAGTTGCTGCTGGTCCTCAACTTTAATTAGTTACCCCTTATTTTATATAAAACCAAAGAGGGCGGTCTCATACGAGATCGCCCTCTTTCTTGTTGTTATAAAAGCCAAAGATTTATTTTGGCAAATGGAATATCACTATTTTATATGCATGTCTATTTCTATGTCGAAATAATGTATGTTTCGTTGTTCCATTAAGCCTTTGCGCATGAAATAGATTGTGCTAAGATACTTACAAATAGAAAAGCCTGAAAGAATGAACTTTCAGGCTTTTTTATTATTGATTTATTTTTATTTAATCAATTATCCTCTAGAATTACGTTTACGTTCATTTTCGTCTAAGAAAACTTTACGCATACGCATATGTTTTGGAGTTATTTCTACATATTCATCTTCTTTGATGTATTCTAAAGCTTCTTCCAGTGAGAAAACAACCGGAGTAATAATTCTGGCTTTATCATCAGTACCAGAAGCACGAGTATTGGTCAGTTTCTTTGATTTGGTTACATTAACTACAAGATCATTGTCTTTGCAGTGTTCACCAACAATCTGTCCGGCATAAACTTCTTCCTGAGGGAAGATAAAGAATCTACCGCGATCCTGAAGTTTGTCAAGAGCGTAAGCGAATGCTGTACCAGCTTCCATTGCAACAATAGAACCGTTAGTGCGTCGTTCAATCTCTCCTTTAAATGGTTGGTATTCCTTGAAACGGTGAGCCATGATAGCTTCTCCTGCAGATGCGGTAAGTACGTTGGTACGTAAACCGATAATTCCACGTGAAGGCATGTCGAATGTCATGTTGATGCGTTCGCCATTATTTTCCATAGCAACCATTTCCCCTTTTCTACGGGTAACCATATCAATGATCTTACTTGAGTATTCTTCTGTTACATTGATAGTAAGTTCTTCAATAGGTTCACATTTTCTTCCATCAATTTCTTTGTAAAGAACCTGTGGCTGTCCTACCTGAAGTTCATATCCTTCACGGCGCATTGTTTCGATAAGTACAGACAAGTGAAGTACACCACGGCCAAATACCAGCCATTTATCTGAAGTCTCACAATTTTGAACGCGAAGAGCAAGATTCTTATCCAATTCCTTGATAAGACGGTCGCTGATATGACGTGAAGTTACAAATTTACCATCTTTTCCAAAGAAAGGAGAGTCATTGATAGTGAAGAGCATACTCATAGTTGGCTCATCAATTGCAATTGGAGTCAATGGTTCTGGTTTTTCAATATCGCAGATTGAATCACCGATATCAAAACCTTCTATACCTATTAATGCACAAATATCACCTGAGTTAACTTCAGTTGCTTTAGCACGTCCTAGCCCTTCAAATACATGAACTTCCTTGATTTTTGATTTTACAACAGAACCATCTCTTTTAACCAAAGAAACAGGCATGTTTTCTTTCAATGTACCACGGTGAACACGACCTACGGCAATACGTCCTGTAAAAGAAGAATAGTCCAATGATGTGATTAGCATCTGAGGAGTTCCTTCTGATGTTTTAGGAGCAGGGATATTTGCAACAATGCAATCCAATAAAGGAATGATATCTTCGGTCGGTTTTTGCCAATCTTCGCTCATCCATCCGTTCTTTGCTGATCCGTAGATTACCGGGAAGTTTAACTGATCTTCAGTTGCTTCAAGGCTGCACATCAAATCAAATACCATTTCGTGAACTTCTTCAGGACGGCAGTTTGGTTTGTCTACCTTGTTTATACAAACAATAGGTTTTAAACCAATTTGAAGTGCTTTCTGAAGTACAAAGCGTGTTTGAGGCATCGGACCTTCAAAGGCATCAACTAAAAGCACGCAACCATCGGCCATATTAAGGACACGTTCCACTTCACCACCAAAGTCGGAGTGACCCGGAGTATCAATAATATTGATTTTTGTCCCTTTATAATTAATAGAAACGTTCTTCGAAAGGATTGTTATCCCTCGTTCACGTTCAAGGTCATTATTATCTAAGATTAATTCACCACTTGTTTGATTGTCGCGGAACAAGTGTCCGGCTAAAAGCATCTTATCGACTAATGTTGTTTTCCCATGGTCTACATGGGCAATAATTGCAATGTTTCTAATATTTTGCATAGGTAAGTAATTTGGGCGCAAAGGTACGACAAAATATCGGAACCTGTATCTTAATTGATGTAAAAGCGATAGTTAACTCTTCGAAAAAAGGCGTATTTACAAAAAGACCTACACTATAATCTTTTAAAGTGTAGAACTAATTATAATTAAGTGTACACTTAAAATTTGAAAGATGTACGTTAAATAAATAATTATTAATGAATAATATACTAAAGTTACTAATTATCCGACTTAAACCTTTGTGATCTAAAAGATAATCTCTATCTTTGCACACTCAAAGAAATATTTATATTTATAAAAAAGCTAAGAATTATGTATTTAGATGTAGCTAAGAAAAAAGAAATCTTTGAAAAGTACGGAAAGTCTAACACTGATACTGGGTCAGCTGAATCTCAGATAGCATTGTTCTCATACCGTATTTCTCACCTGACTGAGCATTTAAAGCTCAACAGAAAAGATTATACCACAGAGAGATCATTGGTTATTTTGGTATCAAAACGTCGTAGACTGTTGAACTACCTTAAAGATGTTGATATCACAAGATATCGTGAAATCATCAAAACTCTCGGACTTAGAAAGTAAGTTTCTTACGAAAGTATTGTTAAGGCCGTTTTCCTATTGGAAGACGGCCTTAATTTTTGGTGTGCTATATATGTTGATAAATCCAAATAGCTTTTTATATTGAAGTGGAATGGTTTGTTAATTATGTATCTTCTTTGTCGCATAAATATACTTCTTATAATAAATTATCAGCAAATTCTTTTATTTGATTAAAGATTTAGCTATTTTTGCGGAAATTACCTAATGAATTAATATTAAAAAGGCAGTATGGACAATAGTAAAATTGTAGGAGAGAAGATTAAAGCACTTCGCGAAGCAAAGAGCATAAGTATTGATGAGCTGGCAGAACGCTCTGGTTTAGCTGTGGAACAGATTGAACGAATTGAAAATAATATAGATCTTCCATCTCTTGCTCCACTGATCAAAATTGCACGTGTGCTCGGTGTGCGTTTGGGAACTTTTCTTGATGATATGGATGACCAGGGGCCGGTACTTTGTCGTAAAAAGGAGGCTAGTGATACCATTAGCTTTTCGAATAATGCCATTCATTCCCGTAAGCACATGGAGTATCATTCACTTTCAAAATCGAAAGCTGACAGACACATGGAGCCTTTCATCATAGATGTGGCCGAAAGTTCGGATAATGAATTCATACTCTCTTCCCACGAAGGAGAAGAGTTTATCATGGTTATGGAAGGAACCATGGAAATTAACTATGGAAAGAATACATACGTACTTGAAGAAGGCGATAGCATTTACTACGATTCTATTGTGCCTCACCATGTACATGCTTTTGAAGGGCAGGCTGCTAAAATATTAGCTGTAATCTATACTCCTATTTAATAAATAGACATATGCAATTATTTGATAGAACCTTGGGACAGTGGCTGGAACATTGGGCCGAGGAAACTCCGGATAAGGAATATATTGTATATTCCGACAGAAACTTACGCTTTACATGGAAGCAATTTAATGAGCGTGTAGATGAGATGGCAAAAGGGCTTCTCTCTATTGGTGTGACAAAAGGCACACATGTAGGGATCTGGGCAACGAACGTACCTGACTGGCTTACGTATCTTTATGCATGTGCCAAGGTTGGTGCCATATATGTAACGGTAAACACGAGCTATAAGTTGGCCGAGCTGGAGTATCTGTGCAAAAACTCTGATATGCACACATTGTGTATCACCAATGGTGATCGCGACAGTGACTTTGTAGATATGGTTTATAAGATGCTTCCTGAGCTGAAGACTACCCAACGTGGTCATCTGCAAAGCAAACACTTTCCTCAGATGAAGAATGTGGTTTACATCGGACAAGAAAAGCTCCGTGGAATGTATAATACTTCGGAAATTCTTCTTCTTGGATGTAATGTAGAAGATGCCTGTTTAAATGAAGCTAAAAAGCAAGTCAACTGCCACGATGTAGTAAACATGCAATATACATCCGGCACAACCGGTTTCCCAAAAGGGGTTATGCTATCTCACCATAACATTGCAAATAATGGATACTTAACCGGTGAACACATGAAATTCACCGCCGACGATAAACTTTGTTGTTGCGTACCTCTGTTCCATTGCTTTGGAGTGGTCCTTGCCAGCATGAATGTATTGACACATGGCTGCACACAGGTAATGGTTGAGCGTTTTGATCCGTTGGTTGTTCTTGCTTCTATTCATAAAGAACGGTGTACCGCTGTTTATGGAGTACCTACCATGTTTATTGCAGAACTTCATCACCCTATGTTCGATATGTTTGATCTTACATCTCTTCGTACAGGAATCATGGCCGGTTCACTTTGTCCGGTGGAACTGATGAAGCAAGTGCAGGAAAAGATGTTTATGAAGGTGACCAGTGTATATGGACTTACAGAGACTTCTCCCGGAATGACTCAAACTAGAATAGACGATTCGTTCGATGCTCGTTGCAATACTGTGGGTTATGAATTTGAATTCACCGAAGTGAAAGTTCTTAATCCCGAGACCGGTGAAGAGTGTCCTGTGGGCGTTCAGGGTGAAATGTGTAACCGTGGTTACAATACCATGAAAGGTTATTATAAGAATCCGGAAGCTACAGCCGAAGTGATTGATAAAAATGGCTTCCTTCATTCAGGAGATCTTGGTGTAAAAGACGAGGATGGTAACTACCGCATTACCGGGCGAATTAAAGATATGATTATCCGTGGAGGAGAGAATATTTATCCACGTGAAATTGAAGAGTTCCTGTACAAGCTTCCCGGAGTAAAAGATGTGCAGGTGGCTGGAGTACCTTCTGCAAAATATGGTGAAGCGGTTGGCGCATTTATTATACTTCACGAAGGAGTGGATATGGAAGCTTCAGATGTTCGTGATTATTGCAAAGATAAAATTGCCAGATACAAGACACCTAAATATGTGTTCTTTGTGAATGAGTTCCCAATGACGGGAAGCGGTAAAATTCAGAAGTTCAAATTGAAAGAGCTGAGTCTGAAGCTTTGCGAAGAACAAGGCATTGAAATTATTTAATTTTTAGAATAGCTTTATTGAATCCCGGGCAAAAGAATAAAACCCTTTGTCCGGGATTTGTTATTTATACCCTTCATTGCATCTTTTGCACCTTATGAAACAAAAGAAAACATAAAGAGGTGAGTATCATTATTAAAAAATCGGAATCCTTTTGTGTCACTATTTAGAAAATCTTATCTTTGCCGAATTAATTTAATAAACTAATCATAATTTAGTATGTCTACAAAATTATTCTCTGAGCTGCCTTATAAAGTGGCAGACATTACGCTTGCCGACTTTGGTCGCAAGGAACTCGATCTGGCAGAACAAGAAATGCCTGGGCTAATGGCTCTTCGCGAAAAGTATGGAGAATCTAAACCTCTTAAAGGCGCTCGTATTATGGGCTCGCTTCACATGACCATTCAAACAGCAGTGTTAATTGAAACATTGGTTGCTTTGGGTGCAGATGTGCGTTGGTGTTCATGTAATATATATTCTACGCAAGATCATGCTGCTGCTGCTATTGCTGCTTCAGGAGTTCCTGTTTTTGCATGGAAAGGTGAAACATTGGAAGAATACTGGTGGTGTACTTTGCAGGCACTAACTTTCCCTGGTCACCAGGGACCAACAGTTATTGTTGACGATGGTGGTGATGCTACCATGATGATTCACTGTGGATATGAAGCAGAAAAGAATCCTTCTTTACTTGATGCTGAAGTTCATGCAGAGGACGAAAAACAACTGTATGCTATCCTTAAAAATGTATTGAAGGAAGATAACGGTATCTGGGGACGTATGGTACCTGAAATCCGTGGTGTATCTGAAGAAACAACAACTGGTGTTCACCGTTTGTACCAGATGATGGAAGAAGGAAAGCTTCTTTTCCCTGCATTTAACGTGAACGACTCAGTTACAAAATCTAAGTTCGATAACTTGTACGGCTGCCGCGAGTCTTTGGCCGATGGCATCAAACGTGCTACTGACGTAATGATTGCCGGAAAAGTAGCTGTTGTTTGCGGTTATGGTGATGTAGGTAAAGGCTGTTCTCACTCTATGCGTTCTTACGGAGCAAGAGTTATCGTGACTGAAATTGATCCTATCTGTGCACTTCAGGCTGCAATGGAAGGCTTTGAAGTAATGACAATGGAAGATGCTGCAAGTCAGGGAAACATCTTTGTTACCACAACAGGTAATATTGATATTATCCGCATTGAGCACATTGAAAAAATGAAAGATCAAGCTATCATCTGTAACATTGGTCACTTCGACAATGAAATACAGGTTGAGAATTTGAAGAACTATCCTGGTATCAAGAGTCGGAATATCAAACCACAGGTTGATCAGTACTTTTTCCCAGACGGACATTCTGTTCTTCTTCTTGCTGATGGCCGTTTGGTTAATCTTGGTTGTGCTACAGGTCACCCATCATTTGTAATGAGTAACTCATTCACAAACCAGACATTGGCTCAGATTGAACTGTTCCAGAAGAAATATGAAATTAATGTTTATCGTTTGCCTAAAGAATTGGACGAAGAAGTTGCTCGTCTCCACCTTGAAAAGATTGGAGTAAAGCTAACCAAACTGACTCCTGAGCAAGCTGCTTACATTGGCGTTTCAGTTGATGGTCCTTATAAAGCCGATCATTACAGATATTAATTCAGATAGAAAATTGTGAGTAGAAAGTTCAACTATAAAAGATTATGATGAAGAAATCATTGCCAGATATTATTGCGATTGTAGCATTCGTTATTATATCGCTGGCCTATTTCTTTCCGGCAATAACGGAAGGAAGAGTTCTTGCCCAACATGATGCTGTTGCAAGTATCGGGCTGGGACAGGAATCTAAGGAATTCACGGAAAAAACAGGTGAGCGTTCACGGTGGACTAATGCTGTATTTGGTGGCATGCCTACTTATCAGATATCGCCAAGTTATGATTCCACAAGTTTACTTCAAAAGGTAGAGAAGGGTTACAGACTCTTCTTACCCGATTATGTTTACATGGTTTTCATTATGCTGCTTGGTTTTTATATCTTGATGCGGGCATTTGATTTCTCAGTCTATCTTTCCATATTGGGAGCCATAGTCTGGGCTTTCTCTTCTTATTTCTTTATTATTATAGGTGCCGGACACATCTGGAAATTTGTTACGCTGGCTTATATCCCGCCTACAATTGCCGGAATGGTACTTGCATATAGGAAGAAATATCTGATTGGTGGAGTGCTTACCGCTTTCTTTGTTGCATTGCAAATTCTCTCTAACCATGTGCAGATGACTTACTATTTCTTGTTTGTCATTCTGTTTATGGTTATCGCTTATTTTGTTGAGGCTTACAAAAACAAAGAGTTACCCCACTTCTTTAAAGCAAGTGGTGTGCTTATTGTTGCAGCACTGATTGGTGTATCAGTAAATATTTCAAATCTGTATCACACGTATGAGTATAGCAAGGATACCATGCGCGGTAAGTCTGAACTGGTAAAACAGAATAATGCCAACCAGACTAACAGCGGATTGGAACGCGACTATATTGTACAGTGGAGCTATGGCATTGGAGAAACATTCTCTTTGCTTGTTCCTAATGTGAAAGGTGGAGCTTCCGTTCCTTTAGCTGCCAATGAATCAGCAATGGAGAAAGCAAATCCTCAGTATTCTCAACTTTATAGTCAGATAGGACAATATTGGGGAGAACAACCCGGTACTTCCGGTCCGGTTTATGTAGGTGCATTTATACTAACGCTCTTTTTCCTGGCACTCTTTATTGTAAAGACTCCTGTTAAATGGGCATTGCTTGCTGCTACCGTTTTGTCAATACTCCTTTCCTGGGGACGAAACTTCATGGGGTTCACCGACTTCTTCCTCGATTATATTCCAATGTATTCCAAGTTCAGAGCGGTTTCTTCTATTCTTGTAATAGCGGAATTCACCATTCCTTTACTTGCCATACTTGCATTGAAAGAGATTATTGAGAAGCCACAGGTTCTAAAGCAGAACCTGAAGTATTTCTATATCAGTTTAGGACTAACAGGTGGAATCGCATTATTGTTTGCTTTGGCTCCGGGAATGTTCTTCTCTTCATATATTTCCAGCAGCGAAATGCAGGCGTTGCATAACGGAATTCCGGCAGATCAGCTTTCTCCGATTATTGCTAACCTGACAGAGATTCGTCAAAGCATATTCACTTCGGATGCATGGAGAAGCGTAATCATTATTCTTATTGGTGCGGCTCTGGTTCTTGCATACAATGCAGGCAAGCTAAAAGCTCAGTGGATGATGGTAGCACTTACAATTCTTTGTTTAGGAGATATGTGGGGTGTAGACAAACGTTATCTGAAAGATGCAGATTTTGTAGAACCAGAACAGCGTCTGTCTGTTGTTCAGAAAACTCCTACTGATGAGTTTATTCTTCGTGACAAGAGCCTGGATTACCGTGTGCTTAATTTTGCTGTCAGCACTTTCAATGATAATAATACTTCTTACTGGCACAAAAGTGTGGGTGGATATCATCCGGCTAAGCTGAGACGTTATCAGGAGATGATTGAAAATCATATTTCTAAGGAGATGGCATACCTGCAACAACAGATTCCAGCAGTCCAGGGAGATATGGCTAAGATTAATTCTGACTCTATCGGCGTAATAAATATGCTGAATACCAAATACTTTATCTTCCCAACCGGAGGAGGTAAAACAGCACCGGTTGAGAATCCGTATGCTTATGGTAACGCATGGTTTGTTGAAAACGTGAAGTATGTGCAGAATGCCAATCAGGAAATTGAAGCTTTGAATACAACGGCACCTACTAGAACAGCAGTTGTAGCCGATAACTTCAAGCAAGCATTAAATAGCGTTCAAACAGCATTCAAAGATTCTTTGTCTACTGTTAAACTAACCTCTTATGCTCCGAATGCACTGACATACGAAACCTCTTCATCCAAAGACGGAGTAGTTGTCTTCTCTGAAATCTACTATCCGGGATGGCAGGCTTATCTGGATGGCAAAGCAGTGCAACACGGACGTGCGGATTATATTCTTCGTGCAATGAATGTTCCTGCTGGTAAGCATAAGATTGAGTTTAAATTCGATCCTCAGTCTATTCATACAACTGAAAACATTGCTTATGTTGCTTTAGGATTATTGATCCTTGGAGCAATAGGAGTAATTGTCATTGAAGTCAGAAAGAAGAAACAATAACATTACTGATAAGAAATAAAAATCGCCGGTTAAGCATCTTTTTATAAGTGCTTAACCGGCGATTTTTTATTTCCTATAAATACTCATTTGTATCTGTATTGTAAAAACATAAATCTTGCTTAAGATCATAGTATCTATCTTCTTTTATCATTAACTAATATACAATACTTTCTTCCCATATATCTGCCGGATTTACTCGCATACATCTATATAGCACAGGACTTTGTTTTAATTAGCAAACTCATCCATATATTTTGAGCCTTATATCCGATTTCTGTTCGTCAGACCGGGAATTTGCCACAGGCTTCCTTCAGATTTCACTTCGCAATAGACACCCTTGCCGTAAGCTAACACTTCCAACTATAATGGCGTGCTCGGGACTTGCACCCTAAAGCAAATAGTTCGTGCTGGGCGAACAAACAAACCGCCCCGCAATGTCTGACCATTGAGGGACGGTGATGTTTAGAGGGGTTTATTTGGACAACGCCAAATCTGATGCATTACCGACTAACTAAAACACCCCAGCAAAGCCAATAGCATTAATACACCTACAATGATTGCGACAATACCGGCAAGATAACCCCCAAAATGCATAATATAAGAGGTTGTAAAACGCTGATTTACAAAGCGCTTTTCATCTTTGTATGTAAATCGAGTAAACCATACTCCAAATATAATACTAGCTATGGCTATTAAATAATATTTCATATCATTACTCTTTTGATTGTTCGTTTTCGGCTTTATTTTTCTCCATGGTATTACCAACTTAAAATAGACATAAGGCTACTCCATATCGAATTCAGGTTATATTAAGAGCAGAATTGTATCTTACTTAGAAGGTACTTGGTATAGTTAACAATTGATATTGCAGTGTTTTAGCTAAACGGTAATGGCCTAAAGCATTTGGATGTAGACGGTCGGTTTTGCTGTCATGAAAATAAGGCACGTTAGAATCGTATAATGGATATAATCCACTTATAGAATGCAGATCAATTAATGGAACTGCCCAATAATCGCTTGCCTGCTTTAAAATTCCGATATATGACTCTAAGTATAAGCCGAGGTCATTGGCATAGTTTTCATCTGGCTGCACATTCTTTTCGCTGAATGTAGCGAAGGCACGATGAATAGGCGTCAGGATTATAATTTGCTTACTGGCATAATGCTCTTTCAGAAATGACATTACTTTGTTGATGCGACCGCAGAAAGTTGAGTCGCAAATTATTGGTTCGCGATGTTTGCGCGTTACAGTTTGCCCGTTGAAGTTTGTTGTTTCATTCGTTTCAGTAAAGAACTTCCCCAGCGGAGTATTGTGGTTATAGTCATTTGTACCTGCCCAAATAAAAATAACATCAATAGAATCAGCTTTTTCGCTGTGTAACTTATTTGCCATTTTGTATATGCCATCCCATTGATAACCACTCTTTGCATATACACAGTAATTTATTCCCATTAGCTCTTTCAGGTATTGCCAGTACCATACGGCTGTGGCATTATTACCGGGATCGGTCATTGAATCACCTAGAAACGCTACCTTCTTGCCCTGCCATTGTGTATTAAGTGTTTTTTCGCTTCCTTTAATTGCTACTCTCTTCATGGTTGATTGTCCATTCTGAGCACTAACCAGAGCTGGCGCCGAATTCAGTACTACTAGTACTAATGTGATTATAAACTTCTTCATAATATTTTATTTATTGATTGTCAATGCAGTTGTTATCATTCGTAGTTACTCTGATAACTCTTTTATGGTGTATAAACCGGACAAACTTAATGGATATTTTTGATTTATCGTTGCTACTGAATAAGAATATTATCCAGACTTTGTTTTGTTAATAGACGGTTTAACCAATTCTTGTAAAAATAATTATTGATAATCAGCGCTTTATAAAATAGTAGGTGGCACAGGTGGCAGCAAAAAAGAGTATTTTACGGTTTCAGAAATAGAATTTCAATAATTCCGCAAAATGCAGAATTCTCAAATTTTTATTTTCAGAACCGGAAAAATGGAGTAGCCAACTAAAATTAGACACAAGGTTAAGCAACATTAGACAATTTATTAAATTTCTGAATATATTCATTCCAATACTCTTCAATAGTAAGGTTCTTTAGAGCAGAATGTCTTCTTCTTCTATTATACCATATTTCGATAAACTCAAATAATTGCGTTTTCATTTTTTCTTTAGACAATATCTTACTCCCATAGATAAGTTCTGCCTTTAATGTTTTAAAGAAACTCTCTGCAACAGCGTTATCCCAGCAATTCCCTTTACGGCTCATGCTTTGCCGAATACCATAGGACTTCAACATACTAACCATAGCTTTGCTAGCATATTGTGAGCCTCTGTCAGAATGAAAGATCATTTGCGTTTGAGGTTTACGGTTGCTTACAGCCTTATTAAAGGCTGGTATAACAGTCGATTCACTTGCCATATTTTCGCTAACGCTCCATCCAATTATTTTCCTGTCAAAAAGATCAATCACACTTGTTAAATATAAAAATCCTCCTACGACTGGTATATAAGTAATATCAGAGACCCAAGCCTTTGAAGGTACATCCATCTCAAAAGATCGGTTAAGGATATTATTTGCCACTGGTTCGGAGTGATTTGAATCTGTAGTAATCTTATATTTCTTTGATAATTTGCTTTGAATACCCATCTCTTTCATATAATGTGCAACAGTTGTTCTGGAGATCTTTACATTCCTTTTATTTAGTTCTTTAGTTATTCGTATACTTCCATAACGGCATTTTGCCTGAAAGTATTCAATCTGAATCTCTTTACATATGGATTTACGTTTTACGGCCCGTCTGCTTTGAGAGCCTTTAATCCATCTGTAATAACCACTTCGGGACACTTTAAGGACATTACACATTACCTCAATCGGCCAGATCTTATCATTGGAACGTATGAACTGATAAATCATCGATCGCTCTTGGAGATAATGTGAAGCGCTTTTTTTAATATCTCATTTTCAACTTCTATTTTTCGAAGCTTTTCCCTAAGTTCAGCTATTTCTTTCTCCTCAGGAGTCAACTTAGGAACTCCATTGCCAGGAAAACTTCCTTCACCATATTGGCTATATTCTTTTCTCCAACGATAGATCAGATAAGGCGTTATACCAAGATCTCTGGATAAGCCAGTGAGGTTCTTTCTCTCATAGCTTAATTTGACTGCGTTTACTTTGAAATCAGAGTCGTATTCTTTTCTTTCTCCCATAATAAGTTAAAACATTTAGCTTAACCTTATGTTCGATTTTAGTTGGCTACTCCACACCACCATCTACACCCTTAAAAGTGTATATTGCTGATAATCAGATGCGTTTATCTGACTAAAAAGTGCTTAGCTGGTAATAGCTGGATAAAAGCAATATGGATTATTGCAATACAGCTTTGGAATTATTTATATGGAAAGGGAGATTAGTAATTCTCAAAGGAGGGTCTAATCTAAACATGTACAAGATTGAATCCAAACATGTACAAGACTGGTGGCAAACTTGTACATGTTTGGATTGAGTAAACCTGAATAAATTCTTAATTCTTCTGCATATATTCCTTAATCTGCTTAGAAATCTCTGCCATACCTGCTATTGACGGGTGGCCGCTTTTCTTTTCTATATTGTGAAGCTCTATGCAATCTATCTTGTAATGCGCACAAATTGCTTTGGTTGATTCGTTAATCTCATTGGTTAATTCACTGTTCAGAATAAAATAGATCTTAACGTTAGGGTAATAATCAACCATATTTGATAGGAGGTATGCTAATGCCGGACGGAATGAATAGAGGTCTTTCTTTGCCCAGTTCTCGTACTGGTATTCTCCAACAGGAGATTTAGCCCAGCAGTCGTTTGTGGCACCAAATATGAATATGATGTCTGGATTACCCAGCTTTTTCATTCGGGTAATAAAAGAGCGGTCACTGTAATCTTCTTTGCGATAGCCGGTATTACATATAGTTGAGCCGGAAAAAGAATTATTGACGCACAGTTTGTAATTGTTTTCTTTGATAAGTTTGTGCCACCATGTTTCACGAACCGATGTTACATCTGTTTGTTGCTTTGGAGTTGCGTAATACCAAACAAAGTTGGTGTCTGGTTGTAAATAGCCATCAAAGGTGGAATAAGAATCGCCCAAAACAGATATGGATTTTAGATTTTGACCGAAGGATAAACTGCAACATAACGTGCAGAGCAAGAAAAGTAATGTACGGGTTTTCATGATATTTAGTATTTTAATGTTTTTCACCTTAAATGATGTTTTGTTATTTTTCTGGCTTAACAATTAACCTTATAACAAACCATACATGATGAGCAACAGTACTTATCCAGCCATAATGTTTTGCCATAATGCGGAATCGCTCTTTTAAAGAGGCTTTGTGGTTTTGTGTGGTTAATCCTTCATCCAGATAATCAATAACTGTGATGTGAGTGTTGTGCAGTGTTGAGGCTTTTTTCATAACCTTGATGCACCAGTCGAAATCGGCAGAAAAACGGTAGGATAAATCGAACGGTTCTGCGAGGGTGCGTTTGGCAAAGAAAGCCTGATGGCATACCAGCATTCCTTGCTTAAAGCTTTTCCAGGTAAGCTTTTCCGGAGTCTTTAAACGGCGCATGTGTAGAAAGTTGTCATCCTTATCTACTATGGCTGTTTCTCCGTAGATAATATCCGGCAACGTATTGCCGGATATAGAATCTGATATAAACTGAAGAGTGTTGCTTTCATGGAAGATGTCTCCTGCATTCAGGAAGCACAGATAATCTCCAGATGCTGCTGCAATTCCTTTGTTCATGGCATCGTAGAGTCCTTTGTCCGGTTCACTAATCAGCTTGTTTACATTATCGCGGTATTTATCTATAATAGCAAGGGTACTATCCTTTGAAGCCCCGTCAATGATGATGTATTCCCACTCTTTGTAGGTCTGCCCAACTACACTTTGAATTGTCTTTTCAATTACCTTCTCAGCATTGTAGGTAACGGTTATGACAGAGAAACGTGGATTTGGGCGGTTATTCATCTTTTCCGGTTATTTTATTGTAGATATCAATATACTTCTTTGCAATAATTCCTTCAGAATAGTAAGTAACAACTTTTCGGGCAGCTTCTTCTGATAGGGTTGGGTATTCCGATTCATTCAGTGCCCAATGAATCCCATTGGCAAAGTCCTGAGAGGATTTGTATTCAGCTACATATCCATTGTGAAGATGATCAATCATTTCTGGAATACCTCCGATGTTGAAACCTACGCAGGGAGTTCCGCAAGCCATAGCTTCCATGATGGTATTGGGAAGGTTCTCTTCCAGAGACGGAGTAACGAACAAGTCCACTGAATTGTAGATGTCTACCATTACTTTTTCATCACTTACAAAGTCGAGTGCATATACCGGAAAAGGTATCAGTTCTTTGAGCTGTGATGATTGTTTTCCAAAAACAACAATCCCCAGCTTCTCTTTCGTCTCGGGATATTTCTCAGCCAGTAAGCGGCAAGACTCTACAAAATAGTCAATCCCTTTACGTTTATCAGTTATTTTCACTGAGCCAAACAACAACAGTTTCTTATCCTGGGGCAAATTGCATTTATAGCGCGCTTCTTTTGTATCGTGTGGCTTGAACAGGTTGATGTTGATTGGGTTTGGGATATTGGTGGTACGGTGACCAATAAGCAGCAAACTCTTTTCTGCTTGTGAACGAAGCCACTGGCTGCATGCCACAAACGTTATGTTTGCATTCTTGTAAAGAGCAAGTTTTTTCTTGAATATGCGGTATGAAAGATCTTTTTTACTTCCGCCTTTGTATAGGAAAGGACAGTTGTGGCATCCTTCCTGATAGTTGGTGCACTCTCTGGCATGGTGACAGATTCCTGTGCAAGGCCACATGTCGTGCATAGTCCACACGATAGGTTTTCCCGATTCAACAATGTGTTTTATATCATTTAACGAGAGCATTCCCTGGTTTATCCAGTGGAGATGAATAACATCAGCTTGCTTGAATTCCGGTAATGAAGTGATATTTGTTCCGGTATTTGCAATTGATACAGCAAAAAGATTATTCTTCTTAAAGCTGTTTGCTTTCCAGATAACAATGCGTTCCCATACAAACCGAACAACGTTCATCCATGAGCGATCCAGTGGCACTACGCTTATTTGGTCCGTTTGCTTGTCACGTACCAGCATTTTTGCCTTGATTCCATTATTCTTAAGGGATTCCATTAATCGGCCGGCTGCTATAGCAGCACCTCCGATGCGTTCCGATGTATTAATTATAAGTACTCTCATTTTGTGAAATGTTTCCACAAAAGTAGTCGTTTTAACCGAAAAAGGAACAGGGAAAGATGTTTTTTTGCGCAACAGTTTTATTATGCGCCGAAGTCTCCTTTAAGGGTACGTTTTATTCTTCTGATTGCCTTTGCACTGAATGAGTTTGTCTTGCCGTAATAGTTCTCAACCGACTTTCTGGCTTTTCTGTTTTCTTCTATTGGTTCAATCTTTATAACCGGAAGTTCTTCCTGATAGAGAGAAGTGGCATATAGCCCGCCTCCGCCACAGTTTGTTCCACTTCCGTCGAATCCCACATTCTTTACCAGTGACTTGCCCACGTTCAGTGACAGGACATCTTTCAGGAACAGACTGGCATTCCAGCGTATGGCCCAGGAATTGTTCTTTCCTTCAATCTGGCGGCGAAGCATACGTGTAAAACCGTACTTGTTATTAAAATCGAAAGTCCTTGTTAGCTTACGTTCCTCAAGCTCTTTGAGCAAAGCCTTTCCATCTGGATTGAATAAGTCCCATGCTCTTTCCCAGGTTGCCCATCCCCAGCTTCCTGTCCATTTAATAAAGAATGTATCGGGAAGGGTAGAATCCTCAAAGAATTCACAAGCCTGAATATGTCCCACTTTAGGTTCGTTCTTATACATTTCAAGCGCATCATTCATGAACTTAAGGAAATGAGGAGCCACCACCAAATCATCTTCCAATACAATTACGCGGCCATATTCCTTTACCCGGGTAGTTACTCCGTCAATGATACTTTTTGCCAGTCCCCAGTTCTCTTCCCGCTCAATGATGGTAATCCGTGCAAAGCCGCTGACAGTGTGAATAAGTCTTCTCACTTCATCAACAGCCGGCTGTGCTTCTTCATTTTTAGCTGCATCCGAATAGATATAAAGTTCACTTTTTTTTGCCAGACTATTCTGCAACAAAGACTCGATAGTCATTCGTGCATGATCGGGACGGTTATAGACAAATAAGAGGATAGGGGCGTAACTCATGATCAGATGTAATTTAATGCTTCTTTTTTGTTCTTGTTTCTTATGTGTATAACCTGCTTGGTCTTCCAAAGCAACCCAAAGCTGATATTGATAAATGCAAAGCAGTTGGCTATTTTCCCTTTGGCAAGAGCTTGTATCGCCTTTTTTATTCCGGCCAGAACTCCGTAACCAAAGGCTTTGGTAAAAGTATAATTGATATTGGCGTACTCAGAAAGCAGATAAACCCTTTCTGAACGGAGAAAACCAGCCTGTGTGACTTCTCTGCTTTCGCGATCATGGTAACCAAACACGCGAGGTGAGTAGCCTAATTGTAAGCCATGATAATGAAGTCGGTTTATATAATCAATATCTTCTCCATAATGATAGAAAAGAGGAGAGAATCCACCGACCTTCTTTATGGTTTGAACAGAAATCATCCAGAATGCTGCATTAATAAATTTCAAGGTTACCACCTCGTGATCTTTTTGCATAGTAATAAACTCTTCTTTCTCGTTCATTCCTGAATAAGTGGAAAAACCAAAATCAAGTTTGTCTCCTTTTCCGTTCAAATGGGTGGGTGAAAGGATTCCATATTTGGGATGTTCCTCAAAGAGGTCAAGCAGTGTTTTAATGGTCTTTTCACTAATCCATGCATCCTGATTGAGCAGGAAGAAATAATCTGCTCCCCGTTCCATGGCACACCGGATGCCAATATTATTAGCCTTGCCGAATCCCAGGTTTACTCCGGTCTTTATTAAATGAACCTCGGGATACTTCCTCTCTATAATCTGAGTAGTATGGTCTTTGGAACCGTTATCAACAACTATTACCGAAACGGGAAAAGTTGAACGGCGCAAGCTGCCTAAACAACGATCTATCCATTGCTCAAAGTTATAGGATACGATGATAACTGATACTTTCATACTATTTTTTTAAAATAACACAATCAATGCCGCTTATTTGTGCCGCCGTCTCCGAATAAGAACTCTTGGCGGAGCCTAAGATCTTACTGGTTTGTGCCAGCGTGTACATTTCCACCAAAGCATCCTGCATACCGCTTACACTGTTTCTATCCGCCGGCTTGTCAGAAGTCATAATTCTGCTACCAAAAGTCTCAATGAGGATTCTTTTATCCTCCTGAGAATCCGATGCCAGATAGAAATTAGCATCACTGCATTGTTCAATCTCTTTTTTTATCTGTTCAATAAAGAGTTCGGTAGGACTCTCCTTGATTGATGATATATTATCGGTACGGCGAATGTGAATACCGATGGTATGCTCATTGAACAAGGCCGATCTACGGTTAATCTCTTCCTGTAAAGAAGCAATCGGAGCGAAGACATCAAAGAGCTTCTTCTTTTCCGAATGGAAAAAATAGACACAGCTTGCCAAATATACCCGCTTTTGCTTTGCCCACTCCTTGAAATCAAAACCTCTGTAAAAACGTTCCGTTGCATCAGCTTCATAGATGCAATCATCAAAAAGCAACCGTTGAAAAGGCTTTGGCAGATAGAAATTCTTTTTCCTTGGACGGTCATTTATGTATAAATCAAGGAAAGAAGCTTCTTTCAATCTAATATTATCAACATGTATCTGTTGGAATAGTTCATCGAAACGGCAATTAAGTCCCTGATCTTTATACCAGATAATTCGCAATCCGGTATTAACTTCCCGGGCCAAAGCAATGGCTGAGTCAATTGCCTTCATTCTGTTAGCTAAACCTCCTACGGGTACTAATGTAATCATTCTCTTGTAACTTTCAAATTATTTATGTGCTCTGATCAATCCTTTCCTGAAATAAGGTGCCTTTACGCTTTCCAGATCATTAAGGAATAGCATAACGCCTTTTGATGCACTCCATTTAAATCCTCTTTCTGAAAGGAAATGAGCAAAGTCCTTAAAATCTTCTTGCTGATGATAAGTGCATAGCGCCAATCTTAAACAGGGTAGCTGGATGGTTTTCTGCATACCGTTCAACACCCGTTTTTCAGCTCCTTCCACATCAATCTTAATGAAAGTAGGAGCATAAGATTTGTCGGACAGAAATGAGTCAATAGTTATATTCTCCGCATCGTCACAGTCCGATACATATTTTCTTATGATAGTTACTTTATCCTTCCACGGTGCAAAGGTTGCCTCCAGAGCTTCTACCCACTGCGGATCTCTTTCAAAAAGAACCACATGTTTCAGTTTCTCTATATGTGTAAGGGCAAAGATGCCTTCAGCACTTCCTACATCAAGTAATACATCGTCTTTTTTCATCTCAAAGTTATCACTCAGATAACAGTGTGGAGAATCAGGATCTTGTTCGGTTCGTAATCCGTTATAACAATACTTCACTGTTCTGTCATTGAAGGCCCGTACAAAGTATAATTTTTTCCCCTGATGCATTACATAGCGCAAACCATTTGACGAATCTATTAAAACCTCAATGTTTTCCCATTTATAGTTGTCACGAAAAGGAGCGCAGAATGTATTTAATAAAGAATTCTTCAGGTAGTTTGCAGCCTCTTCCAACTCTTTATTTTCAGGACTTTGTTTCTTGTAATAAGAAAGAATCTCATTCCTTTTTTTTGAAAGAGCTTTCTTTCTTTGAATATTTTTTAGTTCACAGTCCATTTTGTACTGAATGGTCTGTAAGAAACCTGTAAGCTTCATATTTTTAAATTTTAGGTAAAGGTATCAATTTGGAAACTTCCCGCCTGATTGCTTTAATCAAACGGAATATGCGTTGTGATATTTTCTTTTTTAATGGAACTTTCTTTACTTTTTCCATCTCCTTCACTTGCTCAATGGTAAGTGCAGGATTGGCTTTTAAAATAAAGTTTTCTGCTTCAAGCTCTTTCTCTGTATTCCCAATGGAATGATAATATTGTGCGAGCCGGACACATCCGTTTGTGTAAGTCTCTGTCAGCTTATCGCAGATGCTTTTATTTTTGTCTTTGTAATGGTCAATCAGCAATTGTCTGTTTATAACAGAAATAAGTATTTGTTTTTCTGATGTAGCCATGCTCCAGATGCTTTCCTTGTGCTGGCGATAGACGGCCATAACCTTATTCATGAAATAAACGTCTCCATGTTCTGCATTCAGCACGTGGATGGCAAAGTCGTACGAGGTCACTTTACTGAACCAGGAAGGTAATTCACCAAACAATCCCAGGCGAAACATCACCGTTACATTTGTGATGGGATTGCTGTTGATAATGTCGAACACAGTATTTACTTTCTTCTGATAACCACCATTACCTATGCTTTTACTGCCATCTTCCTGATAATAATTCAGGGCGCGGTGAAAGCAGGCTGAGTATTCTTTGTGCTGATCCAGAAAATCAGCTTGTATTTGTAGTTTGTGCTTGCTAATCCAGAAATCGTCTCCTTCGCAGATAGCCATATATTCTCCGGAGCATTGATTATAGGTGCGAATAAAGTTTTCCTGAAGGCCAAGATTTTCCTCATTGATAGTAAGCTTGATGAGATCAGGGTACTTTTCCTGATATTCCCGGCAGATACGTGCAGTATTGTCTGTGCTGCGATCTTCTCCGATGACCAGTTCGAAAGGAAAATCCGCCTGTTGCTTTACCACACTTTCTATGGCATCGGCAATGTATTTCTCGTGATTGTAGGTAAGCATCAGTACGCTTACTTTAACTCTTGGCTTCATTCTTCTGTCTGCTTGTTTTGTGTTGTTTTCTTCTTGAAAATCATCGTTATTATTTCATCAAAGATTGCTGACCCCAGCCATTTGTTGAGGCCGATATATGCAGCTCCGAAAAGCAGAACCTGCACAATTAGCAGCAATACCAGATTTGATATCACCAAACTCAGAGGATAGAGGCATGCAAAAAGAAACAAAGATATCAATAGGTAAGGCATAATATCTTTTATCTGATACCATCCCGGATAGTCGCCATGTTTGTGAACCATAACTACATTAGAAAGGTAGATTATCAAACGGGCAACAACCTGTCCGGCTACCATTACCCATACACTTTGATGAAGGGTGCATACTAAAGCTATAGCCGTAATTATGAGTTTAAAGACTTCCAGCTTCAGAAGAATATCCGAGCGTCCGCTTACTTTAAGGAAGTTACTGTTGATTGCTGTTAGTATGGTGAATATCCCTCCTGCACATAATAGTTGAAAGAAAGGGATTGCATTGGCCCACTTGTCTGTTAGTGCGATCCGAATAAACGGGTTACCTACCAGTACCATTCCAATCATTGCCGGAAAGGTAAGGAAAGAGGTAAACCGGATGGTTTTGCGGTAAGCGCGCTGCAGGCGTTCCTTGTCATCCTGTATAGATGAAAAAATGGGGAATGTGGCACTTTGAATACTTCCATAAATAGTGCTTACTCCCATATCGGACATCTTACCTCCCTGACTGTAGTATCCCAGTTGCTGCAACGGGTATATTTTACCAATGAAAACGGAGTAGATGTTAAGGAAACCTGTATTAATGATACTGGATAGCATCAGGTTGGAAGCGAAAGCAAACAGTTCCTTAATGGACTGGAAACTGAATTCCCGTACCGGGCGCCAGTTACTCACTACCCAAAGAAGTAGGGAGCGGACTATTGCCAATGATACCGGTTGAACGACCAATGTCCACACACCATAGCCGGCGTATGCCATATACAAGGAGAGTAAACTTGAAGCCAGCAAAGAGATAAAGTTTACTTTGGTTAGCTTCTTGAAATTAATCTGCTTGGTCAGTATAGTGGTCTGAATCAGACTTAACGAATTTACTGGAATGGCAAGGAATACTATGCGGGCAATCAGTGTAAGTGATGGCTGGTTATAGAAGTCGGCAATGAATGGTGCACAGAAAAACAGGATGAAATACACCAGTATGCTGGCTCCCAGATTAAAATAGAACACGGAACTGTAATCTTTTTCCGTGGCATTGTTTTTACGAATGAGAGCAGCTGAAAAGCCGCTCTCAATAACAATATTTGCTAAAGCTGTGAAGATGGCAAGCATGCCGACCAAGGCGTAATCTTCAGTAGAAAGAATACGAGCCACCATTATTCCCACCAGGAAGAGAATGATTTGTTGTCCTACTTTATCCAGCACATTCCAAATCAATGCCCAAATGGTTTTCTCTTTCAGTGTCTTTGCCATTCTTCTTTATCTTGCTTATTTTACTTCACTGCCCGGTTTTACTTCTTTGCCCGGCATAATTACAGCCAGACTTCCGTCATTGTTCTCGGCAGAAAGAATCATTCCTTCAGAAACAATGCCTTTCAGCTTGCGTGGAGCAAGGTTGGCTATGAAGCATACTTGCTTACCGACCAAATCTTCGGGAGCATAATGTTTTGCGATACCCGATACAATGGTGCGGCATTCCAGTCCGTCGTCAATCTTGAACTGAAGAAGTTTGTCGGCTTTAGGAACCTTTTGGCATTCCAATACCGTACCAACACGGATATCCAGCTTAGTGAAATCATCAAACTCAATGTTCTCACGGATAGGATTTGCTTTATAGTTTGCTTCTTCGTTAGCTTTCTTTGTATCTAACAGCTTTTGAACCTGTGCTTCAATCACGCTGTCTTCAATTTTTTCGAAAAGAAGTTCAGCTTTGTTCAGCTTGTGACCAGCTTCCAAAAGATCAGTGTGACCAAGTTCTGCCCAGTCAAAAGTAGACATATTCAGCATCTGTCTCAGTTTCTCTGAGGTAAATGGCAAAAATGGTTCGAAAGCAATAGCCAGATTAGCTGCAAGTTGCAAGCTGATATTCAGAATGGTTGCCACACGGGTAAGGTCTGTCTTGGCAACTTTCCAAGGTTCTGTGTCAGCCAGATACTTGTTACCGATACGGGCAAGGTTCATGGCTTCTTTCTGAGCTTCACGGAATTTGAATGTATCAAGATAGTGTTCCACATCCTTTTTCACGTTTTCGAAATCAGCAAGAGTCTGCTTGTCGTAATCATCCAGTTCGCCTGCAGCAGGAACCTGAGCACCGAAATATTTCTCGGTCAGCACCAAAGCACGATTCACGAAGTTACCGAACACTGCTACCAGTTCGTTGTTATTGCGAGCCTGAAAATCTTTCCAGGTAAAGTCATTATCTTTGGTTTCAGGAGCATTCGCTGTCAATACATAACGAAGAACGTCCTGTTTGCCAGGGAAATCTTCCAGGTATTCGTGTAACCACACTGCCCAGTTGCGGGAAGTTGAAATCTTATCTCCTTCAAGATTCAGGAACTCATTGGCAGGAACATTTTCCGGTAGGATATAACTGCCTTCTGCCTTCAACATTGCAGGGAATACAATGCAATGGAATACGATATTATCTTTTCCGATGAAATGGAGTAGGCGGGTATCAGAATCTTTCCACCATTTTTCCCATGAATCGGGAAGCAATTCTTTGGTGTTTGAAATGTATCCGATAGGAGCGTCAAACCATACATAAAGTACTTTTCCTTCTGCACCGGGTACCGGAACAGGAATACCCCAGTCGAGGTCGCGGCTCACGGCACGTGGTTGGAGTCCCATATCCAGCCATGACTTGCATTGTCCGTATACATTGGGCTTCCATTCCTTGTGACCTTCCAGAATCCATTCACGCAACCATGCTTCGTGCTTGTCGAGTGGCAGGTACCAGTGCTTTGTTTCGCGCATCACCGGTTTGCTTCCGCTGATAGCCGATTTAGGATCAACCAAATCTGTTGGACTTAATGATGTTCCGCAAGCTTCGCATTGGTCACCGTAAGCATTTTCATTGCCGCAATGAGGGCATTTTCCGGTAATATATCTGTCGGCAAGGAATTGTTTTGCCTCTTCATCGTAATATTGTTCAGAAGTCTTTTCGATGAACTCCCCTTTGTCATACAACTTTTTGAAGAAATCAGAAGCCACTTCGTGATGAGTCTTTGAAGAAGTACGTGAGTAAACATCAAACGAGATGCCGAATTCTTCGAAAGATTTCTTGATAATGCCGTGATATTTATCAACAACGTCCTGTGGAGTAACGCCTTCCTTTTTTGCACGGATAGTGATGGGCACACCATGTTCGTCTGAACCGCCAATGAAGAGCACATCTTCTTTTTTAAGGCGAAGGTAACGTACATAAATGTCTGCCGGAACATATACTCCTGCAAGGTGTCCGATGTGAACCGGTCCGTTTGCGTAAGGCAATGCCGAGGTCACTGTGGTTCTTTTATATTTCTTTTCCATGTATGATGAATTTTTATATTTCAGTTTCAGGGGCAATGCTTTGGTTTTATCGCACAAAACCTCAGCAATTGCAACATGCAAAGATAAAGTTTTTTGGGGGAATAATGGAATATTAAGATGGAAAAGCTTCAATATTATTAAAGAGAAACTTGAATACTAGTAAAGAAAACCTGGGATATTAACTGTTTTATTTAAGGATACTAACAGTAGCCTCATGAGGCTATGGTTTTAGGGTCGTGACTCTGATTATTTGACCTCATGAGTCTAGTGAGTTGTGGTCACGACCCTAATTGTAATTTCCCAAGGGGTTTTGGTTAATGTTTCGGCATTAATCGTCTAGTTTAACCTTATAAATAATAAAAAATTGGCAGTCTTATGAAAAAGAACTGGTCGGAAGTGGATTATTTCACAAATTTGTTACCTTTGTTTTTAATAAATAAACGAAAAATATACGCTCAATGATAACTAAAGAACTACTGAATCCACAAAGTATAGTAGTGGTGGGTGCATCAAATAATATACATAAACCGGGTGGAGCAATCCTGAAAAATCTGATATCCGGCGGGTATCAAGGTGAACTGCGGGCAGTGAATCCAAAGGAAACGGAAGTGCAGGGAGTAACTTCCTATGCTGATGTAACTCTTCTTCCTGATACAAACCTTGCTATTCTGGCTATCCCTGCAGCGATGTGCCCGGGAACTGTAGAGATTCTTGCACGAGACAAGCAGGTGCGCGCTTTCATTATTCTTTCTGCAGGCTTTGGTGAGGAAACTCACGAAGGTGCTTTGCTGGAAGATGCCATTCTTGAAACAGTCAACAAGTATGGTGCGTCATTGATTGGGCCTAACTGTATCGGCTTAATGAATACCTGGCATCATAGTGTGTTTACAAAACCTATTCCTCTGCTTAATCCTAAAGGAGTTGATTTGATATCCAGCTCCGGAGCCACGGCGGTTTTTATTCTGGAGAGCGCAGTAGCAAAAGGATTGCAGTTTAACTCTGTATGGTCCGTAGGTAATGCCAAACAGATTGGGGTAGAAGATGTGTTGCAATATATGGACGATACATTTAATCCCGAGACAGATTCTAAGATAAAGCTTGTTTATATAGAAAGCATCAAGGATCCTGACCGGTTACTCTTTCATGCTTCCTCACTTATCCGCAAAGGTTGCCGGATTGCCGCCATTAAATCGGGAAGTTCGGAGAGTGGCAGCAGGGCCGCTTCCTCACATACCGGAGCCATTGCCAGTCCCGACTCGGCTGTTGAGGCTTTGTTTCGTAAGGCTGGTATTGTACGCTGCTATTCCCGCGAAGAACTGACTACTGTAGGCTGTATCTTTACTCTTCCTCAGCTGAAAGGTAAGAACTTTGCCATCGTAACTCATGCCGGAGGACCGGGAGTGATGCTGACCGATGCTTTATCAAAGGGAGGACTAAACGTTCCCAAGCTGGAAGGTGAACTGGCCGATGAACTGAAAAGCAAATTGTTTCCCGGTGCTGCCGTGGGGAATCCTATAGATATACTGGCAACAGGTACGCCCGAACACCTGGGAATTGCCATTGATTACTGCGAAGAAAAATTTGATGATATAGATGCTATCCTGGTAATCTTTGGAACTCCAGGTTTAGTGACCATGTTTGATGCTTACGAAGTGCTGCATCAGAAGATGCTTACTTGTACAAAACCGGTCTTCCCGGTATTACCTTCGTTGCACACCGCCGGAAAGGAGGTGGATGTATTCCTGAAAAAAGGACACGTGAACTTTTCCGATGAGGTAACGCTGGGCACAGCTTTGACACGTATCATGAATGTTCCTCAGCCTGCATTGAAAGAGATAGAACTGTTCGGGGTAGACATCCCGCACATCCGAAGAATAATTGATTCCATTCCCGGTAACGGATATATTGAACCTTTTCAGGTGCAGGAACTATTGCGCTCTGCTGGCATCCCGGTAGTAGAAGAGTTTGTTTCTGCTGATAAAGAAGCAATGCTCGCTTTTGCTCATAAATGCGGTTTCCCCGTGGTTGCCAAAGTGGTGGGACCTGTACATAAATCAGATATTGGCGGTGTGGCTTTGAATATTAAGTCGGCACAACACCTGGCGCTGGAGTTTGAAAGGATGATGAAGCTCCCTGATGTAACAGCCATAATGGTTCAGCCCATGCTAAAAGGCACTGAACTCTTTATTGGTGCCAAGTACGAAGAAAAGTTTGGGCATGTGGTTCTTTGCGGACTTGGCGGTATTTTCGTGGAAGTGCTGAAAGACGTATCTTCCGGTCTGGCTCCTTTGTCTTATGAAGAGGCTTATTCCATGATTCATTCCTTGAAGGCTTACAAGATTATTCAGGGAACCCGTGGTCAGAAAGGAGTAAACGAAGCCAAATTTGCCGAAATAATTGTTCGTTTATCTACGTTACTTCGCTTTGCAACTGAGATAAAGGAGATGGATATTAACCCGCTATTGGCCACAGATAAAGATGTGATTGCAGTAGATGCCCGTATAAGAATCGAAAAGTAGTATATCCTTTAGAATGAAAAAGATTCTGATTTCTTTCTTACTGTTTCTTTCTCTTTGCGGAATAGAAAGCTGCCAAAAAGATACATTAGAAGATGCTGGTTTTTCTACACTATATAACCAGCCATTGAATGTAATTCAGAGATCTATAAGAAGTCGGTGGCAGCTGGAGATATTTTTCATCAGTCAGGTTCTATGATATGCTATAGTGAAATGCTGATTCGTTGCAGATAAATTTGAGTATTTTCTGAAATAAATTTGAACCTAAAATCCTTTTTATGTTAATTAAAAATAAATGGATGTGTATTAAAGCAGTATTTATGCAATGATTGCATTTATCTAGCGACAGATATTGTGCACAATAGTTTGTTATTACTGGATAGAGCGTTATTCCGTAAGAAATAACTGGTTAGGGTTATTTAAAACACCTGAAGGACGAAGGTCATTCAGGTGTTTTTTTAATGTTTGGCTGGTCTTTGAGGAATATAGGTGTAGTCTTCAACATTAATACTTCCAATCTTACCCGACATGATTCTTAAGTCTGGGTCCATATACTGAATTTGTAAAGTAGGCAATACTTTCAGCATTTCCTGAGAATAATTATAGTAATCAGACTTGTTTTTCTTTTCCTTTACCAGATTAGTTCCAGATAACAGGCGTATTCCGAATTCAACCGGATATTTCTCATTTGGTTTAATACGCACTTCTTTCATTTCATTGAATGATTCAAGGAAAAGTGAGAGTACTTTTCTTTTGTAATCGAGTCCGTTGTATCTGAATAGAAGCATAAATTTAGAATGTGAGGAATCCAATGTGATAGTAGAATCAGTATTGTTCTCAAACTCTAGTTTGAAGTTTGCACGAGGCCCTTCATTTTCGCTCTTTTCATGAACGTTATTCTTTATTTTCGTTATAACACGGGATATGGTAATACATTTAATATTTAAGTTCTGCCCATGCGATGCTGTAGAAATCAGTAAACAGAATAATGTGGTAAATAACAATCTGGCCATATTTATTGTCTATTAAATGTTGTATCCTTAAGTTTTGCTTTCAGGTTTTTCTATTCAAGTTTATATGTTGAAATATTACCCTGCCCAGCTTTCCCGGTCGAGGTTGCGGTAACTGATGGCTTCTGCCAGATGTGCAGATTGTATTCGTTCACTTTCTTCTAAGTCGGCAATAGTACGTGAAACCTTTAGTATGCGGTCATAAGCCCGGGCGGAAAGATTTAATCGGTTCATTGCATTCTTTAAAAGTGCAAGTCCGGTACTGTCTGGCTCGGCAAAGGCGTGAAGTAGCTTAGTCGTCATCTGAGCATTGCTATAAATACCCGGATGATCAGCGTAGCGTTGCTCCTGAATCTGGCGGGCTTTAATAACCCGTTCTCGTATTTCTGTGCTCGATTCAGAGACTCTTTTATCGGACATCTTTTCAAAAGGAACGGGAACAATCTCAATCTGTATGTCTATTCTATCTAAAAGTGGGCCGGAAATCCGGTTCAGATACTTTTGTACTTGACCCGAATTACAGACACAAGCTTTAGTAGGGTGATTATAATATCCGCACGGACAGGGATTCATTGAGGCAATCATCATAAATCCGGCTGGGTAATCAATGCTATACTTGGCTCGTGACACTGAAATCATGCGATCTTCCAGTGGCTGACGAAGAACTTCCAGTACACTCCTGTTAAATTCAGGTAACTCATCCAGGAATAAAAGTCCATTATGAGCCAAACTGATCTCCCCAGGCTGAGGATATGCTCCGCCACCTACCATTGCCACTTGTGAAATAGTGTGATGTGGACTGCGGAATGGTCGTTTGGCAATAAGGGAGGTCTCTTTGCCTAATTTCCCAGCTACAGAATGAATCTTGGTAGTCTCCAGACTTTCTCCTAAAGAGAGTGGGGGAAGAATGGAGGGAAGGCGCTTGGCCATCATGGACTTCCCACTGCCAGGAGCACCAATCATAATCAGGTTATGCCCCCCTGCCGCAGCAACTTCAAGTGCTCGCTTTACGTTTTCCTGCCCTTTCACATCAGAAAAATCAAAGTCAAAGGATGCTTGCTGGGAATAAAACTCATCCCGGGTGTTTACTACTGTCTGCTCTAACTCTTTTTCTCCGTTAAAGAATTCAATTACTTCTTTAATATTATCTACTCCGTAGACTTTTAAGTTATTTACAACCGCAGCTTCCCTTGTGTTTTGGCGGGGAACAATCAGTCCCTCATAACCCTCTTCACGTGCTTTAATTGCAATGGGTAATGCTCCTTTTATGGTTTGCAGACTTCCGTCCAGACTTAGCTCGCCCATAATAATATGTTTGCTTAGCTTTTCAGGAGAAACATTCCCTTTTGCGGCCATCATGCCTATAGCCAGAGGCAAATCGTAGGCAGATCCTTCCTTACGAATATCCGCTGGAGCCATGTTTATTACTATTTGTGAGGTAGGAAATTTATATCCATTTACCTGTAAGGCCGAAAGGATGCGTTCGTGACTCTCTTTTACAGCCGAGTCAGGTAAACCTACAAGATGGAACATACATCCTCTGGTACTGTTTACTTCAATGGTGATAACGGTAGCATCTATCCCTTGAACAGCAGCCCCAAATACCTTAACAAGCATATATTATTATTTTGCGGTTTTATTTTCTATAAAGAGTTCTTCTAATTTCTTAAGTAAGTCCTTTTCCTCCATATTTCTGGCAACAATTGCTCCGCGAGGATCAATTAGAATATTAGCAGGAAGAGATTCAATTCCAAATTGTTGTATAACGGTAGAACTCCAACTGTTAAAGTCGCACAACTGTTCTCCTGAAAGTGAATCTCTCTTTATGGCTTCCTTCCATTTTGCTTTATCTGTATCAAGAGAAATGCCCAGGATGGCAAAGTGATTCTTATTAAAACGTTTATAAATACTATTGATTCTGGAGTTTTCTTGTCTAGAAGGAGCGCTCCAGGATGCCCAGAAATTAATAAGCAAATACTTGTCTTTGAAATTATTAGCACTAAAATATTGTTTATTTGGGTTTGGCAGATAGAAGTAAGGAGCTTTTTTGCCCTCTTTAAGTGTCTCAGCCGAATTTATATGCTTAATAATTTGTTGCATGAAAGGAGAATCCTTGATGCTCCCGCTCATTATACTTTCAAGTTCTTTTATCTTTTTATAATCAGGATTCTCTTCCTGAACAAAGTATTTATCTAAAAGGTAGGCGCTTACCAGTGAAGACGTATGAGAGTGGATAAACGCAGCGGCTTTCTCTTTTATCTCTTTTGTGGCTTTTATCAATTCCGGTGATTGCAGCAAATCATTATATTTCTTCTGATCTGCTAAAGTATATGAAGTGAATAGTTTGTTTCTTAATTTACTTGTGGATTTGGATACATCGGCAATGCTCTCTTTGAATTCATTCATTTCATCATTCAGGTTGCCACCACCACTAACTTCTAGTAGGTCCAGAGAAGAAACATCTCCCTTAATTTTAATTTTGTCACCTTTATCTGCAAAGACAACACATTCCTCCATGTTCTTAAAAAGAAGAGTAACCTGAGTGAATGTGTCAACCGGTGCTTTGTAAATAAACTCTCCGTTCTTAGCATATATGGTATCTAAAGCATCTCCATCCTTTTCAGCACCGTATACTAAGATCATGTCGTTCTTTAAGCCATCAATATCTCCTTTGATAACAATCCGCTTGTTTTTATTGGTACAGCTAAATAGACATAGCATTAATGTAATAGCAATACTTATCTTTCTCATGCTAATTATTTTTTTTCGCAAATGTAACGAATTTGTTTTCATACCTCTGTATGGTCTGCATTCTTTTTTACAAAATGCAAAAAAAAAGAACGGGATTGCCTGAATGAACAGACAATCCCGTTGATGTTATCTTTTAGAATAAAATCCTATTCCTTATTTGATAATGCTAAGGAAGTCAGAGTTAGTTGCGAATTTAGCGAATTCTAAGTCAGTTGCTGCTTTTTTAGCTAAAGAAGCATCTTTCTTAACTGCGCTTGACAAACTGCTAGTTACCATAGAAGCATTGTTAGTTCTTGCACCTAGGATAGCCATTAAATAGTCTGTGTAAGCATCAGGAGTTGCAATGTTAGAAAGAGTGTTCTTTGCTTTGTTGTAATCCTTAGAAAGGATCTGAGCAAGAGCAGCACTGTTAGTTTTTGCATCACCGAAAGAACTTACAGCTCTGTCATATTCACCTCTTGAAACATATAAGTTACCAAGTGATTCGCTTAGTTGTTTTGCACCTGCAGCTTTTCCGAAGTAAGATTCAGCAGCAGTTTTATTGCCACTCTTCAAGGCAACCAAACCTAAGTTCATGTTAACTTCAGGAGCAGCTTGCAAATTAGCAGCTTTAGTTAAATAAGACTGAGCTTTAGCAGCGTCACCATTCTGGTAAGCAATGCTTGCTAAGTTGTTATAAGCACGGTAATCGTTAGGGAATAACTCAGTAGCTTTTGAATAGATAGCTTCTTTCTTAGAATTATCTTTAGTCAAAGTTGCAGCGTAAAGTAATTCTTCAAGGTTAAGTTTGCTAGCGTCACTGTTAGCCAAAGTAGTGATTTCTTCATCAGACTTACCAATGATGTCATAGTTCAAAGTCAAACGTGAACGTCTTAACTGAGGAAGAATCTCGTCAGCAAGATTTTTGAATACAGAAGAAAGATTTTTGATTTCAGTTTCTCTTTGTTCTGGATCCTTATACATAGAAAGAACACGGATAATAAGATCTTTGTCCTGGATGTTAGATTTAGAAACTAATTCCTGGAAACCATCCCAGTCTTGTGCTGTGTATTTAGAATCTACAGTAGCGTTAACTTTACCTTTCTTAAGTTCTTTGTTTAAGTATGCTGCAGTATTAGATTCACGACTTTCAGCAAGTTTAGTATTTAATTTAGGACCGCCATCAGGAGATGCATAAGAAGAAACTTCAATGTTATTGATCTTCTTTCCTTTAACGTCAGCGTTAGCATCAGTTACAGCTTTTTGGAAGTCAGCAATGCTTGTAGACTTCAATTCACTCTTGCGGATGTTAGCTTGTTGGATAAGGAACATAATCTTAGCTTCCTGAGCTTGTTTGATAATACGTTGGAATGCATCATCAGAACCTGCTGTATTTGCACTTGATAAAGTGTTATTGATTAATTCTGAAGTTGAGATAACGCCATCAGCGATCTTAACATCAGGAATAGGAATAACTTTGTTTCCTTTTTTTGCATTAAATGTTAAGTATAATTCTGATTTAGCCATTTCAGGAACATAATCAAAATTAGCTTTCATAGTGTAATTACCTCCCATTTTGTAAGAGATAGTTTGATCATTACCTTCTATTTTTTCACCTTGGAAAATAGCAGGTTGACCTTTAGACTCGCCTCCATTCCATTTTAATACTGGAGTAACTTCTACAACAGCTTTCTTTTTGAAATACTTTTCAGGGAACTTGCCGTTAATTGTTACTGGGACTTTACCTCCTACTGCCTCTAAAACTTGAGGATTAGTAGTGAAGTATTCCGATGATAATTCACCCATCTTTCCACAGGAAGAAAGGGCAACAACTAAAGCCATGAGTAATGGCAAATACAACTTCTTAACCATGTTTTTTGATATAAATTAAATGTTTGTAATTGAAATCTTTTATCTACTGTGTACCCGCTTGTGCACAGAATCACGGACAAAGATATTGAATAATAAATATATTGGCAAGTCTTATGAGCATTTTCTTCCCGTTTAATAGGAATTAATGCCGTATTTCTTATTCGTTTTTTAGTAAACAATCTTAGTGTTCTTGTTCTTTTGCTTTGTTCCTCTCATTTTCGCGAAATTTTATGTTGCGTGGGTGATGCTCAATAATTTCACTTCTAAGCATATTTCTATCTATATGAGTATATATTTCTGTTGTTGTAATTGACTCGTGGCCAAGCATACATTGGATAGCCCGGAGATTGGCTCCACCTTCCAGTAAATGTGTGGCAAATGAATGGCGAAAGGTATGTGGACTAACATTCTTTTTTATTCCGGTCATATTAACTTGCTCTTTAATAATATGAAAAACCATAATCCGGGATAGATTTGTACCTCTTCTGCTTAGAAAAAGAAAATCTTCAAAATCTTTTTTTGCTTCAATGGTTCCGCGATCTGTCAGATAGGAATTTATTTCTTTAATTGCTCTGGGGGAAATAGGCACAAGTCTTTGTTTACTACCTTTCCCTTCTATTTTAATAAAACCTTCGTCAAAATATAACTCTGATAATTTAAGATGAGTCAGTTCTGAAACGCGTAATCCACAACTATATAGAGTCTCTAAAATGGCTCTGTTTCGCTGACCTTCTTTTTTGTCCAGATCTATCGTTGAAATAATAGAGTCGATTTCCTGAACAGAGAGGACATCCGGTAATTTGAACCCTATTTTAGGGCCATCAAGTAGTTCGGTAGGGTCAGATTGAATATAATCATCAATGATTAAGAAGCGATAGAAGGATTTAATTCCAGAAATAATTCGTGCCTGTGAACGCGGATGTATTCCTATGTCATGCAGTCCGGCAGCGAAATTCTGCAGGTTGTCTAATGTAACATCAAAAATATCTATTCCTTCCAGTAATAAAAAGCTGAGAAGTTTATCGAGATCTGTCATGTAAGCGTCTAAAGTATTCTTTGACAGAGACTTCTCTAGCAATAAATATTGTTGATATTTTCTTATTAACAGTTTGTTTTTGTCCTTATTGTCCCTTTTTTCGTTGATTTTCATTTCTTTTTCCTACCTTTGCAACTTGATAAATTGTCCACACAAAGATATTGAATTAAATAGAATTATTTGATTTATGAGAATACAAATTATTAATGGACCTAATATCAACTTATTAGGTAAGCGTGAACCTTCAATTTACGGTGCTGTTTCTTTCGAGGAATATCTGCTGGGATTACGTGATAAATATTCTAATATTGAGATTCAATATTATCAATCAAACGTAGAAGGAGAAATGATAAACAAAATTCACGAGGTGGGTTTTGACTTTGATGGAATCATTTTAAATGCAGGTGCATATACTCATACATCGATAGCGCTTCAGGATGCTATCAGGGCGATAACAACTCCTGTAATTGAAGTACATATATCCAATGTACATACCCGTGAGTCATTCCGTCATGTTTCAATGATATCTTCGGCTTGTGTAGGGGTAATTTGTGGCTTCGGGCTCGATTCTTATCGTTTAGCTTTAGAAGCATTGTTAGTAGAAAAATAAAAAATATATAATTTAAGGTTTTAGATTTATGAAAAAACATACAAAGATTGTAGCATCTATTTCGGATAGACGTTGTGATGTTGATTTTATAAGTAAGTTGTATGATGCGGGCATGAATGTTGTTCGTATGAACACGGCTCATGCTGGGGCAGAAGGTCTTGAACAGATTATAAATAATGTAAGAGCGGTTTCTAATAAGATTGCAATCCTTATAGATACAAAGGGCCCTGAAGTAAGGACAACTGCTTGTGCCGAACCTATCCACTTTATAGTTGGTGAAAGAGTTCGTGTAATAGGTAATCCAGATGTTGAAACGACTCATGATTGTATTGCTGTTTCGTATCCTAACTTTGTGCGTGACTTATCTGAAGGTGGAGAGATTCTTGTTGATGATGGGGATCTTGATCTTCACGTAGTTAAGAAGTATGATGATTATCTGGAAGTTGAAGTAATGAATGAAACCACTCTTGGAAGTCGTAAGAGTGTGAATGTTCCTGGTGTACGCATTAACTTACCTTCTTTGACTGAAAAGGATAGAAAAAACATTCTTTATGCCATTGAAAAGGATATTGATTTTATTGCGCATTCATTTGTTCGTAACAAACAGGACGTATTGGATATTCAGGAAATACTGGATAAGCACAATAGTAATATAAAGATCATTGCAAAAATAGAAAACCAAGAGGGAGTTGACAATATCGACGAAATTCTTGAGGTGGCTTATGGAGTGATGGTTGCCCGTGGTGATTTAGGTATTGAAGTTCCTCAGGAAAAAATACCGGGAATTCAACGTTTTCTAATTCGTAAGTGTGTACTGGCAAAAAAACCTGTAATTGTAGCCACTCAAATGCTTCACACGATGATTAATAATCCTCGTCCAACTCGTGCTGAGGTAACAGACATAGCAAACGCTATCTATTATCGTACAGATGCTTTGATGTTGAGTGGAGAAACAGCTTACGGTAAGTATCCTGTTGAAGCGGTGAAGACCATGGCTGCAATTGCTGAAGAGGCAGAAAAAGATAAGTTGGAAGAGAATGATATTCGTATACCTCTTTCTTCCGATAGTATAGATGTAACTGCTTTCCTTGCTAAACAAGCTGTGAAAGCAACAGCAAAACTGAAGATTCGTGCTATAATAACAGATAGTTATTCTGGTAGAACGGCAAGAAATCTGGCTGCTTTCCGTGGTAAATATCCAATTTTGGCTATGTGCTACAGAGAGAAAACAATGCGTCATCTGGCTCTTTCTTATGGAGTATTACCTATTTATCTGGAAGAAAAAGCAAATGCACAGGCTTACTTCTTTGCAGCTCTTGATTTGCTGATGAAAGAAGGAAGAGTGAATGAAGATGATATGGTTGCTTATCTTAGCGGTAGCTACGGTGAAGGCGGTGGTACAACATTCCTTGAAATCAATAAAGTAAATGATATTTTAAAGAATTCAGACAAGTATTTGTTGCCAAGCTTTGTTGAATAATGAATGCCTACGACGAATCATTAGAGCAATACATTCTTAACCATATTGATGGCGAAGGTGATTATCTTCGTGCTCTTTATAGGGATACTCATGTGAAACTAATGAGGCCAAGAATGGCTTCAGGGCATTTGCAGGGTAGGATGCTGAAGATGTTTGTAGAGATGATTCGTCCCAAACAAATATTAGAAATCGGAACTTATAGCGGATATTCTGCAATTTGCCTGGCTGAAGGCTTGAAAGAAGGAGGGATGCTTCATACATTTGAGATAAATGATGAACAAGAGGATTTTACCCGCCCTTGGCTTGAAAATTCTCCGGTAGCAGATAGAATTAAGTTTTATATAGGTGATGCCTTGCAGCTTCTTCCTTCTATGAATATTACGTTTGATCTGGCTTTTGTTGATGGAGACAAGCGAAAATATATTGAATATTATGAGATGGTTCTTCCTAAATTATCTGATGGAGGATATCTCATAGCTGATAATACTTTATGGGATGGACATGTACTTGAAGAACCCCGCAATAATGATTATCAGACAATAGGCATAAAGAAGTTCAATGATTATATAGCTCTTGATAAGAGAGTAGAGAAAGTGATTTTACCATTGAGAGATGGATTAACGATTATTAGAAAAAAATAAAAATAATGGAAACTACCAGACAAAATAAGATAGCACGTTTACTTCAAAAAGAGCTGAGCGAGATTTTTTTGTTGCAGGCAAAAGCAATGAAGGGCCTACTAGTCTCGGTCAGTGCAGTAAGAATTAGCCCGGACATGAGTATTGCCCGTGTTTATCTGAGTATTTTTCCTTCTGACAAAGGGGAAGAATTAATTAAGAACGTAAATAGTAACATGAAGTCTATTCGTTTTGAATTAGGTACTCGTGTACGTCATCAGTTAAGAATTATTCCCGAACTGAAATTCTTTGTTGATGATTCGCTTGATTATATTGAAAAGATAGACTCTTTGTTGAAATAATATCGTGAATTTTCCCATTTACATAGCAAAGCGTTACCTCTTTTCTAAAAAGTCGCACAACGCAATTAATATTATCTCCGCAATATCTGTTTGCGGAGTGGCTCTTGCCACGCTTGCTTTAGTCTGCACTCTCTCTGTGTTCAATGGCTTTCAGGACATGGTTGCTACCTTTTTTACAGCATTTGATCCTCAAATCAAGATTACTGTAGCTCAGGGAAAAACCTTTGATACGAATGACAGTCGCATTCAGCAGATACGTACAATGAAAGATGTCCGTGTATTTACCGAGACTCTCGAAGAAAATGCGATGGTGCAGTATAAAGGCCGTCAGGCTATGGCCGTGATAAAGGGGGTACAAGATAATTTTGAACAACTGAACAATATAGATAGTATCCTTTATGGTAATGGGAGGTTTGTTCTTCACGATTCAATTGTAGACTACTGTGTAATGGGTGTTGAGCTGATTTCTAAACTAAGTTCAGGCATTCAGTTTGTTGATCCCTTACAAGTGTATGCCCCTATTCGGGATGCCAAGGTAAATATGGGAAATCCCGCATCTTCTTTTAATGTGCAGTATCTTTATTCTCCAGGAGTAGCGTTTATGGTTAACCAACGGAAATACGATGGTTCATATGTTCTGACTTCTCTTGATTTTGCAAGAAAACTATTTCATTACACCACAGAAGCATCTGCTCTTGAGTTAAAGCTAAAGCCAAATGCTGATGTTGATAAAGTAAAAAGTGAGATAAAGCAAATACTTGGTAGCTCATTTGTGGTAAAAGACCGCTATGAGCAGCAGGCTGATGTTTTTAAAATTATGGAAATAGAGAAGTTGATCTCTTATCTCTTCCTTACTTTTATTCTTATGATTGCTTGTTTCAATGTTGTAGGATCTCTTTCAATGCTTATTATCGATAAGAAAAATGATGTTGAGACACTTCGCAATCTTGGAGCTGATGATAAGCTTATTGCAAGAATTTTCCTTTTTGAGGGTCGTATGATTTCCATGATAGGAGCTGTTATCGGAATCGTTCTGGGATTAACTCTTTGTTATATTCAGCAGAGATATGGAATTATTTCTTTAGGAGAAACGCATGGCACATTTGTGGTTGATGCTTATCCGGTGAGTGTTCGTCCTCTTGATGTATTAATAATATTTGTAACGGTACTGGTTGTTGGATTTTTATCAGTGTGGTATCCTGTTCGTTATTTAAGCAAACGATTGCTTTTAAAGTGAACTGATTTTCAATGCGCATAATTGCAATGTAATATATCTCCTCAAGAATTTTATCCTCACAGAAGTCTAGCAGTCTAGCACTTCGTTGTAATGCATTAATATATAATAGATTAAAGGTGCTAGACTTCTAGCTTAATGTCTAGCGGGTATCTAGCAGTCTAGCGCTATGTGTCTCGTCCTGATTTTGTCTGATTCTGCCTATTAATAATACTCTCATAGGTTATTCATGTATTGTATTTTTAGGATTCTGTTTTTTCAGGTTATGATTTAACCTCCACCCGGATGTATGGGTGTTATACATCCGGGTGGAGGCAACTCTTAGACCCGGGCCTAAATGCCTGGTATATCCGGGTCTGGGAAAGAATGCCTAAAGAATGAAACAATGATGAAAGAGATTCTGATTTAATATCTTCCTAATGATGCAGAATGGTTCATCGGTCAATTGATTTCTTGATTCTTTTTGTATAAACTCTTATTGCATATATCCCTGCCATTGCTATAAGTATTAATGTGCCTCCATCTATGGGTACAGTTTCGGGCGCAACTTCCTCTGCCGTTTCGTCTGTAGTCAAAGAGTTATTTGTATATAGACCGAAAGACTCGCTTGACTCGTAAGCCATTGCTGTAGTAACGCCTGAACACATAGTAATGTAGATAAAGATAATTAGTGCTTTTCTCATGTTTTTTATAGTATTATTTGATAATGATTTTAGTAGTCTGATTTTTTGTTTTAACTAGATAGAGACCGGGAGAGAGTGCTATTTGCGCTTTCCCTTCAATGTTGCCGGTGTAGACAAGCTGACCTTGTGCTGAATAAACGCTTATAGGACCATTTGTTCCTGTTATCCATAATGACCCCTCATTTTGCCAGATCTTTATATTTTCGGTTTCCATAGCTGATATGCCAACACTCTCCAACTCTGGTTCTGTATAAATAGCACTTGCTGATTTATAAAGTTGTGTCTCATTATAAACGATAAATGATTGAAAAGGGAGAAGGTCGTCTGTGCTCTCAACAAACTTATTATTCTTGAGGCTATAATACCTGTCGGCATTAACCAAATCTCTTGGATTTATACTGTATGTATAAGGATTACCTAAATGTGAATAACCATTATTAATCGTGCATTTTGGGATGTTTTCATTAAGCGTTATTCCCTTATTAGAAAAGAAGAATAATTCTCCATTATCAATGTTTGCTAGAATTTTAATGATGTAACCTTTGCCATCCAGAGTCGCATCTGTAAAATCCTCGTTCTGATAATTTTTTAGCATATAATCATAGTTGGCTCTTAAGGAATATGCTTTACCATTAATGTATCCTCCTACGTTTTTGGGAATAAATGGGAGTGAGAAACTATGCCATTTGCCCGGAGTAAACTTACACACATATAATATTTCCCCCGTGACTGAAACCTTTCCGCTTATTTTTGCTCCATCTTTAATCTGTAAATCTCCATTGATTACTTCATTATTAAAGACTCTTTCTTCCTTTGAATCAACAATAATTTGGTCTCCTGTATGCGTTTTAACGCAAACTTCATTCGAGTTATTAGTTGTTATATTCCCATTTGTTGCTTTTACCTTGTAGTAATATGTTGTGTTTGGAGCTAGACCTTCAACTGTGTATGATGTGTTGTTTCCAACGCTTTTGGGGAATCCACTGATTGGTGTTTCTATTCCGTTGAGAAGTTGAGTGATTGCAATACTGTCCATTACAAAGGAATAATTGCCTCTAGTTATTCCTTTGAACTTAATTTTGCAATTATCGGTGCCATTGCTAAACTTATATACTATATGCTGATTTGCATTTAAACTCGATGCCTTAACGGGAATGGTCGCTACTATATTATCATTAATGTATGCATTAACAGAACATGGAGTACCACCTGTGCCAATATCAAAATTTAGTTCAAACTGCCCATTATTGCCTGATAAATCAAGCGGAGGTGTTTCTATATAAGCATCTCCAGTACTTGTATTTCCAACCTTAAGAGTTCTATTATTTTCTGGAGATATTAAGACGGATATATACTTTCCATTCCATTTAGGTAAATAAGTCGGCAATTTAGTATCGATGCAAACATCATATTCAGTTTGTTCACTAAAATCCTCATTTAATATTTTCTTCTCGACCTTTCCAGGGAATTTATTATATACGTTAATTTCGTATTCATAGGCATTGCTACAGCTATTCCAGCTAGCAGTGAATGATTTCGTCGTAATGTCAGTTCCTTCATTCCCTATTGGGGTAGGAATAAACTTTGGAGTACCGGTTATTAAAATACTAAAGAGCCTTGCACCTGCTGTGTTGTTAGAGTTTGCTGCAATGAGCCTTATTTTTGCATGTTTATTCTGCAATGATAATGTTGAGTAGGTGAATGTTTTTCCTGGGGATGCATTAGTTATTGTATGTGGGAACTCTTTAAGTAACGTCCAGTTTATTCCGTCATCAGAAATCTCTAATCTAGTAGTGCTTTTCTCATAATCAATGTATGTTCCAATTTGGCATTCAATAGTTATATTTGTAAATACTGAAAAATTGTAATACTGCGTAGTCTCTACAAATGAGTTTGCGTTATTCATTATCCAGCAACTGGAACTTTTCGTTAAGCAATTCAGTGTCCATCCTTCCGATTGATATTTGCTTCCATTTAATTGGGGAGCAATTATGTCACTGTAGCAGTTTGTGTAGTTAAAAAGTAGTAAGAAAATAAAAACAGCCAGGCTTTTGCCTCGCTGTTTGGGTGGGGTTAACTTGGGCATATTTATTTTGTTAATTTGCCCAAAAGTAGATAAATTATTTGTTACATGAAATTTATTTTCATTTTATTTTTTATAAACATACAATCAGATAAGAAATGTTTTTATATTTATTATACTTAAATCACTCAATAACAAATCTTTCTACTGATATTTCTGTATTAAGAAAAGTTGAAGCTGATTCTGAAAATTTTATTTCTGATTCAGTAGTTAAGAATTTACAAATGCTATTTTTAGTGCATAGCTTATCCATTTCAGGATGTCTTTTTAAATAACTCTTTAAACTGGCTGCTACATATTCTCCTTGTGAAATAACAGTAATTCCTGCCGGCAAATATTTTTCAATCTTCGGTAGAAGTAACGGATAATGAGTGCACCCAAGAATTATCGTATCAATCTCTGAATCTTTCTTAAGCAGATTATCTATATGCTGCTTCACAAAATAGTCGGCTCCAGGAGAGTTGTATTCATTGTTTTCCACTAAAGGGACCCACATGGGACAGGGCTCTCCACTTACTATAATGTCTGGATGAAGTTTATGAATTTCTAATGGATACGACTCCGAAATTATAGTTCCAGAAGTAGCCAGAACACCTACGTGTCTGGAATGGGTGATATTTCCGATGCTTTCAACAGTAGGACGAATAACTCCCAAAACTCTACGGTTAGGATCAATACCTGGCAGGTCATTGATTTGGATGCTTCTTAAAGCTTTTGCAGACGCAGTATTGCAAGCAAGAATAACGAGATGGCATCCCATCTCAAAAAGTTTGTTCACAGCTTGCAGTGTAAACTCATAGACAATTTCAAAAGAACGTGTGCCGTAAGGTGTTCTAGCATTATCACCTAAGTAAATGTAATCGTACTCAGGCATTTCCTGCTTTATTTGATTTAGGATAGTTAAGCCTCCATATCCAGAATCAAAGACTCCAATAGCACCTGGTGATTTTGACAGTTTCTTATTCATTTTTGACTGTATATAAAACAGAAAAAGGATGATATTATTATCATCCTTTTTCATAATATCAATAAGTTTCTTATTTAATACCTAATTTAGCTTTGATAGCTGGAGTAACGTCAATGCTTACTTTATCATTAAAGAAAGGAATAGTTGTTTTGTTGCTTACGTCAAAGATGTATGTATATCCTTGTTCCTGACCTACAGCAGCAATTGCAGTTTCTAATTTTTTAAAGATTGGAGCCGTTTTTTCTTCCTGAGCTTTTTGCAATTGTTGTTGAGCTTCCTGTTCGTATTCCTGACCTCTTTGAGACATATCTTGCAATTCCTTTTGTCTTCTTTCTGAAATGTTCTGTGGAAGAGTATCCTTTGCTGCTACAAATTCAGCATATTTCTTGTTAAACTCATCAGATGTTCTTTTAATTTCACTGGTGTATTGTTTCTGTAAAGCTTGCAATTCGGTTTGTGCCTTGATGTATTCAGGCATTACAGTTACAATTTCAGAAAATTTCATGTGGCCAAACTTATATGTTTGTGCAAATGCTCCTACTGGGAGAGCAAACAATAATACTAAAGCAATTTTTTTAAGCATAATTCTATTTTTTGTTAATGATTACGGTTTAAATACAGGATGCAAATGTATGAAATTAATTTGAATATCCTAATTTTAAAAGGACATCATTGCTGATGTCTATTTGTGGTGACGCAAATATAATGCTAGATGCAGATGCTCTATCTATGATTGCCGAGTAACCTTTAGTTTCTGCTATATTTTTTACAGCATTATAAATCTCATCCTGAATTGGCTTAATTAAACTCTCACGCTTTTTAAACAGCTCACCTTCCGGACCAAAATACTTGCGTTTCAATTCTCCCGCAGCTTTTTCTTTCTCTACAACTTCATTCTCTTTCTTAGTTTTTTGTTCGGCAGATAAGAACACTGCTTCAGATTGGTAATTTTTATACAGCTTCTCAGCGTCATTAGATAAAGTCTCAACTTCGCTTTGCCATCTTTTAGAAATCTGGTTTAATTGTTCATTTGCTCTTTCGTAGGCCGGTATATTCTTTAAAATATATTCCATGTCAATCAAAGCAAATCTTTGTGCATTCGCAGCCATAGAGAATGCGAGTAACAGCATTGAAATAAGAATAGACTTTTTCATAACTTTTTTAGTTTTAAATATTAAATAGTTTAGAATTCCTGTCCTAAGATAAAATGGAACTGACTGCCACCATATTGTTTTGAACCAAATACTTTATCGAATCCATAAGCCCAGTCAATTCCCATCATACCAATCATTGGTAAGAAAATACGTACACCAACACCTGCAGAACGTTTTAGATCAAATGGATTGAAGTTCTTAATATCGTGCCAGGCATTACCTGCTTCAACAAAGCTTAAAGCATAGATACTGGTTGAAGATTCAAGCATCAGTGGATATCTTAATTCAAGTCCAAGACGGGTATAAGCATAACCGGCCAAGCCTGTTGGAGTTAATGAATTGTTTTCGTAACCACGTAAAGCTACACTTTCAGTTGCATAAGTTGAATAACCGGTCATACCATCACCACCCATATCAAATGTTTCGAAGGGAGATTTCTTATTTACATCATAATGTCCCAAGAAACCAAAATCAGCTCTGGTCATCAATACCGGACATTTAGCTCCGTCTGTAAGTGAGGTAAATGTCTTTGATTTAAATTTCCATTTGTGATATTCAACCCATCTGTGCATTTTGTTCATATCTTTCTGGTTACTGGTATTGTATGCACTATAATCTACTCCATCAAATAAAGAATAAGGAGGAGTTGCCTGTACAGATAAAGAGAATTCAGAACCGCGACGTGGATAAATTGGATTATCAGAAGAACTTCTGGCAAGTGTCAGGCTTAAACTAATATTGTTACAGTTACCATTTGTTACAGGGAAGTACTGCCAATCTTTAAGCTGATATCTTTGGAAAGATAGTTCAGAAGAAAGTGTGAAGTAGTCATCAGGCCATCTCAAACGTTTTCCCCAACCAACAGAAACTCCGTACATTTGGATAGATTTGCTTGGGTCATAAGCACTTGAAACATTTCCACTTCCATAATTATAGTTTCCGTATCCGCCGTAACCACTATAGAGGCTGCTATAATAGCTGTTACTATACGCAGAATTGTAATAGCTACTGTTAATATCTGTCTGTTTTGAATAGAATGCCGATACAGAGAATGAATTCGGACGCTTCCCACCAAACCAAGGATCAAAGAAAGATACGTTGTATGATTGGTAATAAGTACCGTTTGTCTGTCCACTAATTGTCAAAGTCTGTCCGTCACCTTGTGGAAGGATTCCTCTGTAATTTTCTCCAGGATGGAAAAGATTAGCTATAGAGAAGTTGGTGAATTTTAAACTTAGTTTACCAATCACTCCTGTTTGTCCCCAACCAGCAGAGAATTCAACCTGGTCATTGGCTTTAGATTCCAGATTATAAGCAATATCTACTGTTCCGTTAGTTTGGTCGGGCTGGATATCTGGTTTGATATTTTCAGGGTTGAAGTGTCCCATCTGTGCAAGTTCACGCACAGATCTTTCAATATCTTCTTTGCTGAACAGCTGTCCTGGCTTAGTACGAAGTTCACGGCGAACAACGTTTTCATACAAGCGGTCATTACCGTTAATTTTTATCCTATTGATGTTTGCCTGACGGCCTTCAAATATTCTCATTTCCAGGTCAATGGAGTCTTTGTCTACATTTACTTCTACCGGATCCAGTGAATAGAACAGATATCCATTATTATAATATAAATTTCCAATAGCGTCAGGGTCAGAAGATGTACGTTCTCCTAATAACTTTTGGTTGTAAACATCTCCCTTTTTCATGCGGAGCATAAAATTAAGCTGGTCAGTAGGATATAGAGTGTTACCAACCCAGTTGATATTTCTTAGGTAATATTTATCTCCTTCTTCAATTTTCATATAAACATTTACAGTCTTTTCGTCATAAGGGGTTACGCTATCAGTAACGATTCGTGCGTCACGATATCCCAACTCATTGTATTTGTCGATAATGAGTTGTTTGTCTTCTTCATATTTTTCATTCACAAACTTCTTTGTACGGAAGAGATTGACAAGTTTTCCTTTCTCATTTGTTTTTTTCATAACGCGTTTCAACTTTGATTCTTTGATCGCGGTATTTCCAACAAAAGTAATTTTGTGAACTTTTATTTTATCTTTTTTATCAATATTGATGTCAACAATTACTTTGTTTTCACCAGATACATCGTCTCGTTGAACAATAACAACCTCTGCATTCTTGAAACCTTTTTCATCAAAATGTCTTTTGATCAGAGTTTTTGCCCGGTCAACCAGGTTTGGAGTAATTTGATTTCCTTTTACTAATCCCAGTTTGGCTTCCAGATCCTCTCTATCAGATTTTTTGATTCCATTATAATGGATTTCAGATATTCGAGGACGTTGTTTTAAAGCAATATCGAGAAATACTTTATCACCTTCAATTTTTGTTGCGAAGATGTGAACATCAGAAAACAATCCGTGTTTCATGTATCGCTTAACCGCTTGTGTTATTTCATCACCAGGAACAGACACAGTTTGTCCTACCGACAGTCCAGATAAACCGATGAGTAAGTAATCCTCTTGTTCTTTAACTCCTGAAACGGTTATTCCTCCAATTTCATATTTTTTTGGGGTAGCAGAATACAGGATTACTGGCTTGGCAGATTTCACTGAATCGCTTTTCTCTTGCGCATAGCCTGATAGCGTGAAGATACTCAGGCTGGTTAATAGTAGTATTCGGGAAATACGATAATGCATTTTATTTATTTTATATTTGTTCACTAGTTTTGCCAAAACGGCGTTCTCTTTTCTGAAACTCGCAAATTGCTTTCCTAAGTTCTTCTTCTCTGAAATCCGGCCAGAACGTATCGCAAAAATAAAGTTCTGAGTAAGCACATTGCCACATCAGATAGTTACTTAGACGAAGTTCTCCTCCTGTTCGGATTAAAAGGTCCGGATCAGGCATGAAGTTTGTAGCAAGATGAGACGCAATACATTCATCAGTAATTTGATCAATGGAAAGTTTCCCTTGCTGAACCTCTTTAGCAATCTGTTTAGTTGTTTCTGTTATTTCCCATCGGGACGAATAGCTAAGAGCTAATACAAGACACATTCCGTTATTGGAGGATGTCCTCTCGATGCAATGATTTAAGCTGTTTCTCACATCTTCGGGTAACATATCTACATTACCAATGATGCGGAAGCTTATATTATTTTTCATAAAAATCTCTTCTTCAATAGAATCAAATAAAAGTGCCATGATAGCGGCTATTTCATTTGCTGGTCTGTTCCAGTTTTCTGTTGAGAAAGTATATAAAGTAAGGTATTTAACCCCTAACTTTGCTGCTTCTTCAGCAATAATGTGCACAGTTTCTGCTCCGGCTTGATGTCCAAAACTTCGTTCATGACCACGTTGTTTTGCCCATCTCCCATTACCGTCCATTATTATTGCGATATGTTTGGGTATCCGATCAATATCTATATCTTCTTTATATGGCATAATTCCTTATAAATTATTACATGTCCTACATTTTGGAAAAAGATCATAGGTTATGAAGACTGTTGTAAATGAGTAACTGTCTTTATTTTTAATTCCTATTCCTTTTATTCCGTATGGGTCACTCAATATTAACCCATTTTTGTTGGTTACGTCCAGGTTATCAGATAAACTGAACCTCATGGTCATTTCGCAACCAATGTTCAGCCGTTGGGCTATTTTGTATTTTATGCCAATACCTACCGGGAAATTTACTGTAAAAATGCCCTTGGCTGGTGCTGGTGCAAAGGTTAATCCTATTCCTCCTAATATATAAGGAGTGAATTTCCTGTAGCCTTTATATTCTTGCCCTATTCCATATCCCCAGAAATTATATTCAAACTGAGATCCCAGATCAAAAATGTTCCGGCTAAAGCTCACTTGCTTATTCTCTGGATACTTATTGTCGAAATATTCCGTATTACCGGATATCTTTCCCATCGTTAAGTTTGCCTTTAATGCCATGTGCGGATTAATTATATATCTCGCCATAGCTCCTCCGGCAAATTGTAGGTTTTTAAAAGGGGTTGATGCATTCGCATCTCCCATATAAAAACTTCCTCCAAGCATTCCTCCCGCCTCCATCCTGTATTCATTTTCTTGTGCATGAATAAACAGAGGTGATGAGAGAGTTAACAATACAAATATAATAAGCGTTTTATTAATAAATGTCATACCTACATATTTTATAAGTTAGTATATACTATTAACAAAACGCTGATTTTTTCCTTTAATTACATTTCGAGTCGATTATTGAGCAGTAAAACCTAAAGAATTAATCTTTCCTTTCCAGATTTCATCATTCTTTTGTGCTGTTTTACTCCAGATTAACCAGATAAAATTACTACTATCTATAATATAAGAGTAATCTCCTCTTCCTGTAAAGGATGTAGGGAAGCAAACTTTCTCTCCCACTTTATTCCATATTCGGGCATCCTCAGAAACATAAAATGCTTTAAATCCATTTTCTCCGTTGCCTCCGAAAGCATAGAACTTGTTGTTATAGTATGTTATAGATATATTACTTGTTTTTGGGCAATAGCCTGTAGTTGCACTTAAATCGGCCCATTCTTTTCCATCAAATGTAGACCATGGAACAGCAACGGTGTCACCTGCTGCTAATGAAGGATTGTCTCCCATTAGGATAGCTCTGTAAATGCTTGCATTCGTTTTTAGTGCGTATGAAGTAGCTGAGAAATTTGTGGTTGGGAAATCAGATGGAACTGTTTCTCCGGTTACCCAGGTCTGTCCGTCAGTAGTAACACAGAATTTACTATCTGCACCTACAGTTTTGATTCCGGCTAAGTGTCCGCTAAAAGAAGTGAGCAGGCTTTTTACGTTGTCACTTAATCCGCTATTCTTAATCCATGTAGTTCCATTTGCAGAAACATATACATTTCCTCCGGCTACAATATAAAGGTTATTATTGAATAAGGTTACTGATGAATAATCTGCTTTCTCACTTAATCCACTGATAGTTTGTAAAGCTGTCCAGCTTTTCCCGTCGGTCACAGCGGAAGAAGTTACTTTAATCTGTGTACTGCCATCATCATTAAAGACGAAAACCTGATTGTTAAAGATTAAACTCTTTTGTTTACCTGTAAGGCCGGTTCCAGTAAAGAAAGCCTGTTTGCCCCAGTTCAGAGAATCGGGATCCTGCTTATGTACATTTATGGAAATCTTATAAAGTTTCTTTGTAACAGTTCCGTCAGAGTTACTTGCATAGACAGTAAAGTTAACAGGATTAGTGAAGTTTATAGAGTCTGTAGAAGTATAAATAGTGTCTTTCCCATTTTTAAAATAAGTAACACCCCCTGCGGTATTTAGGTTGATCTTCACTTTTGACACTTTTGTATTTACTGGCAAGGAATCTGCATTATAAATTAAAGCAGTACTTCCGTCTCCTATCTGATCTATTGAGAAAGGATATTTCTTTCCAATTGCAGTGTGAGTAGCATCGACCTTAATTGAGTCAAAAGAGAAACTCTTAATTGTAGGATCTATCTCATATGTTACTGCATTGTCAGAGCTCAGGCAAGAGGTAAAAACTAGTGATACTATAAAGAGACTTACTATTATAGATAAAAACGGTATTTTCATTTGGGATAACTTTGTTTATTACAAGATGCAAAAATAGAAAGTTTTTTCTCTCTATTGAACATTCTGGTAAAGTTTTATAAATAATTATAGATATAAAGTGCTATTTTCTCGATTAATAATGTATTAAAGTCACCTGGATGTATTTTTATCGTTAAAATAGTGCCAAATGGGAGTGTTGAAACGGGCGTAAATTAAGTAATCTTTTCCATTGATAGATGGAGCCTTAACTCCACTATTCAAATTAATAGCCGTTTTTTCAATAAATGCTTCGTCCCATAAATTCTTATTGATAAATGATTGCAACAGTTTACTTCCACCTTCTACCATTACAGACTGTATGTTGTTTTTGTGAAGTTCAGTCAGTATTTGGGGCAGGAGGTTTTCTGTGAATTCCATTATTTTATAATGAGTCTGACTGTTATTTTTATGTTCTTTTTCTGTGATAACCCATGTTTGGATTTCGTTATTAAGCAAGTGAAAGCTTTCGGGTATTTTCAACGTTCTGTCTATTACAATCCGAAGAGGATTATTGCCATACCAATTTCTTACGTTAAGCACAGGGTTATCTAAGAGTGCAGTTCGGGTACCAACAATTATAGCATCTGTTTCTGCTCGTTTTTTGTGTACAAGCATATTGGTAAGCGGACTGGAGAGTATAGCCGGATGTCCGCCTGTTCTTGTTATATCAATAAATCCATCAGCGGATTCAGCCCATTTTAAGATAATGTAAGGACGCTTTTGTGAATGAAAAGTGATAAATTGTTTGTTTAGGTCTCTGCATTCCTGTTCAAGTATTCCAACTGTTACCTTAATACCTGCATCCTGTAACTTCTTTATGCCACGACCTGCAACTTTTGCAAAGGGATCCATACATCCTATTACTACCTCGGGAATTCCTTTTCTTATAATCAGATCAGCGCAAGGGGGCGTTTTCCCATGATGAGAACATGGCTCCAGACTTACATAGATGGTTGATTGCTTTAATTTTGATTCATCCTCAACAGAATTTATTGCATTTACTTCAGCGTGAGCATAACCGCACATCCGATGATAACCTTCGCCTATAATTTTACCGTTGCACACAATAACCGCTCCAACCATTGGGTTGGGAGAAGTGCTGCATTTTCCTTGTTTGGCCAATTGGATGCAGCGGGCCATATATCTTTCTTCTTGTGTTGTTTTTCCGTTATTTTCCATTTATTTTTTTACTTTTGCAGGCAAATCATATTTCTATGCATGCAGTTGAGTTACATATCAGGCAATCGTTGGCCGGAAAATATTCCGAGGCAGAGATCAAGGGTTTCACGAAAATTATTTTTACCGAAGTGTTTCACTTGAATATGCTTGATATTTATATGGGCAAAGATATTAATTTATCTCTAAATCAAACAGTGGAATTGGATGAGATTCTTGCCCGACTTCAAAAATATGAACCAATACAATATATTGTAGGATATGAAGGGTTTTATGGTATGACTTTTCATGTGACACCTGCCGTGCTGATTCCCCGGCCTGAAACAGAAGAACTTGTTTCTTTGATAATTGAAGAGAATTCTAATTATTCCCCCGAAATACTGGATATTGGGACAGGTAGTGGCTGCATAGCCATCTCTCTTTCAAAGAATCTGCCCCAATCAAAGGTTTCTTCATGGGACATTTCAGAAGAAGCTTTGCTGGTTGCCCGAAAAAACAATGAGGCTTTAGGCACTTCGGTTTCTTTTAATCAGGTGAATGTTCTCGAATATCAGCCAAATGGAGAAGTATTTGATGTCATTGTTAGTAATCCTCCTTATGTGACCGTTGCCGAGCAAATAGATATGGAGCAGAATGTTCTTAACTGGGAACCCTCTTTAGCACTGTTTGTTCCCGATAAAGACCCCCTGCTTTTTTATCGTAAGATTGCGGAACTAGGCCTTGGTATGCTTACACCCAAAGGAAAAATATATTTTGAAATTAATCAGGCTTATGGAAAAGAAACGGCCGATTTACTTCTTGCTCTTGGATACAGCGATGTGGAAATAATAAAAGATATGTCTGGCAGAGACAGAATAGTAAAAGCATTAAGATGATTGAATTAACAGAAAAAGAGGCTTTAAATAAAGCTGCAGCTTACTGCACTGCATCCGAGCATTGCTTGTCCGAAATAAGCACGAAGCTTTCTCAATGGGGGTTGGATTCTGATGTTCAGGAAAAGATTCTCAAACGACTTGTCGACGAGAGGTTTATTGACGAAGAGCGTTACTGTCGTTTCTTTGTAAATGATAAGTTCAAATTTAATAAGTGGGGCAAGATAAAAATTGGTCAGGCCCTTTATATGAAAAAGATACCTTCAACTGTATCACGGAAATATCTGGATGAGATTGATGAAAAAGAGTATATGAACACGTTACGTTCGCTGCTGACCTCGAAAAAGAAATCCATCCATGTGTCGGACGATTATCAATCAAACATGAAACTTATCAGATTTGCCATGAGTCGCGGTTTTGAGATGAATGTAATTCGCAAATGCATGCAACTATCCGATGAGTATGATTCACTGGATTGATTCATTCTTTAATATACTGTTTCCAAGGTCTTGTGTGGTATGCAATGGGGTTCTGGTGAAAGGTGAAGAGTCAATATGTACAATGTGTAACTCCCGGATGCCTCGCACCAACTATCATCTGCAGGCAGGTAATGAGGTGGAGCAGCGCTTTTGGGGAAAAGTGGAAATTGAACGGGCCACTTCTTACTTTTTTTACACAAAAGGAAGTGATTACCGCCACATTCTGTTTAAACTAAAATATCACGGTTACAGAGAACTGGGCGAAGTAATGGGCCGCTATATGGCAAAAGAACTATTGGCTTCAGGCTTTTTTCAAGAGATTGATCTGATTATCCCTGTTCCTCTTCACTCAAAGAGAAAGAGATCTCGTGGATACAACCAAAGTGAATGGATTGCATCCGGACTTTCCCATGCCACCGGCATTCCTATGGATTTAGATTCATTGAAAAGAGTAGTGGCCAGTAATACTCAGACCCGTAAAAGTGTTTTTGAGAGATGGGAAAATGTGAAAGATGTTTTTCAGGTTGCTTGTCCGGATAATATGCAAGGGAAGCATATTTTGCTTGTAGATGATGTTCTCACAACCGGAGCCACCCTTCTTTCCTGTGCTACAATTCTCGTAGATTCTTCCAACGTAAAGATTAGCGTTATTACACTTGCCGTTGCCTGATTTTATTTATTCTAATAATCTTTTTGTTTCCTTGTACAAAACAATTCTTTCTTTTGTACAGAAGAAATAATTGTTTTGTACAAAAGATTGTTTTCTTTTGTACAAGGGGCAAAAAAGTATAGAGAGAGCTTTTTTATTTTCTCTCCAATAATATTGAAACAATATCATTAATAAATGAAAAAATATTAGTTTAGCTTATCCCATTTTCAATGAGTTTAAGTACCTTTGTAGCAATTTATATAGTTAATTTATTTATGGAAACTTTAGAGAGATTATTTGCTGAGAAATTACTCAAGATTAAGGCCATCAAGCTCCAACCGGCTAATCCTTTTACCTGGGCCTCCGGATGGAAATCTCCTTTCTATTGTGATAATCGTAAGACACTTTCTTACCCTTCACTTCGTAATTTTGTGAAGATTGAAATTTGTCGTTTGATCCTAGAAAGATTTGGTCAGGTTGATGCAATTGCAGGTGTGGCAACAGGTGCTATTCCTCAAGGAGCTTTGGTTGCGGAAGAATTGAACCTTCCGTTTGTTTATGTACGTGCAACACCGAAAGATCACGGTTTGGAGAACCTTATAGAAGGTGAACTTCGTCCGGGAATGAAGGTTGTAGTAGTAGAAGATTTGATTTCAACAGGCGGAAGCAGTTTGAAAGCAGTAGAAGCAATTCGTCGTGATGGATGTGAAGTGATTGGAATGATCGCTGCATTTACTTACGGATTCGATGTTGCGGTAAAATCATTCAAAGATGCTAATGTAGAATTAGTTACTTTGACTAATTATGAAGCAGTGCTGGAAGTTGCTCTTCGTACCGAATACATTGATGAGGAAGATATTCCTACATTGCAGTCGTGGAGAAAAGACCCGGCTCATTGGGACGCAGCGAAATAACGAATATACGAGATAATATGACTCAATTTGAAAGCAGTATAAAGGTTATCCCTTATGCTCAGAAGCGTGTGTACAGTAAACTTTCTGATTTAAGTAATCTGGAAGGAGTTAAAGACCGTTTACCGGTCGATAAAATACAAGATATCAGCTTTGACTCAGATAGTTTAAGTTTTAATGTATCACCGGTGGGAAAGATAACGCTTCGTATCTGTGAACGTGAGCCCGAGAAGTGTATTAAGTTTGAAACAACAACCTCTCCTCTTCCTTTTAATCTTTGGATACAATTAGTATCCAGCACTGAGGAAGAGTGCAAGATGAAACTTACAATTAAGGCCGACGTCAATCCTTTTATTAAAGGAATGATTCAAAAGCCACTTCAGGAAGGATTAGAAAAAATGGCAGAAATGCTATCTAAGATTCCTTATTAAAAGAAAAAACAAAAATTATGGCGCAGAAACTTTGGGAGAAGAGTGTACAAGTAAACAAAGACATTGAGAAATTTACAGTAGGTCGTGATCGTGAGATGGATATTTATCTGGCCAAGCATGACGTGATTGGTTCAATGGCTCATATTACTATGCTCGAAACCATTGGTCTGCTCACATCAGATGAACTTCACCTTCTTCTTGAGGAATTGAAAAACATCTATTCTACGGCTGAAAACGGTACATTTGTTATCGAGGAAGGCGTAGAAGATGTTCATTCTCAAGTGGAACTGATGCTAACTCGCAAACTAGGAGATGTAGGAAAAAAAATTCATAGTGGACGTTCAAGAAATGATCAGGTTCTTTTGGATTTAAAGTTGTTTACCCGTACTCAATTGCAAGAGATTGCTGAGATGGTGGAACAGCTTTTTCAGGTTTTAATAGTTCAGAGCGAAAAGTATAAGAAGGTTTTAATGCCTGGTTATACACATCTTCAGATTGCCATGCCTTCCTCTTTCGGACTATGGTTCGGTGCTTACGCGGAGAGCCTGGTAGATGATATGATGTTTTTGCAGGCAGCTTTTAAAATGTGTAACCGCAATCCGCTGGGTTCGGCTGCCGGTTACGGTTCTTCCTTCCCTCTTAATCGTACTATGACAACTAATCTTTTAGGTTTCGACTCCATGAACTACAATGTTGTTTATGCGCAGATGGGACGTGGAAAGATGGAACGTAATGTTGCTTTTGCTTTAGCTACCATTGCAGGTACTATTTCAAAGCTGGCTTTTGATGCTTGTATGTTCAATAGTCAGAACTTCAGTTTTGTGAAGTTGCCCGACGAATGTACTACCGGTTCAAGCATTATGCCACACAAAAAGAATCCGGATGTATTTGAGCTCACCCGTGCCAAATGCAATAAGATTCAATCATTACCTCAACAAATTATGATGATTGCCAATAATCTGCCTTCTGGTTATTTCAGAGATCTGCAGATTATCAAAGAGATCTTTATTCCTGCATTTCAGGAATTGAAAGATTGTCTTCAGATGACAACATACATCATGAACGAAATTAAGGTCAACGAGCATATACTCGATGACGATAAATATTTGCTTATCTTTAGTGTTGAAGAAGTAAATCGCCTTGCAGCAGAAGGAATGCCTTTCCGCGACGCTTATAAAAAAGTAGGCCTCGATATAGAAGCCGGTAAATTCACTCATGAAAAGAAAGTAAATCACACACACGAAGGAAGTATCGGCAATCTTTGTAATGAAGAGATCTCTTTGTTAATGCAGAATGTTGTTGATGGCTTTAACTTCCGAAAAATGGCTCAGGCTGAAAAAGAGCTTCTGGGAAGATAATTATTTAATCTTAAATACATATTATTATGGGATACGAACCTGCAGAGGATCGCTATTTCGGAAAGATGCAATATAAATATTGCGGAAACAGCGGTTTGTTACTTCCCCGAATTTCGTTGGGGCTATGGCATAATTTTGGAGATGTAGACGATTTCGGTATTGCTACCGATATGGTGAAGTATGCGTTCGATAATGGAATTACTCATTTCGACCTGGCAAATAATTATGGCCCAACCCCAGGCTCTGCAGAAACAAATTTCGGGAAAATCTTAAAGGAAAACTTTCAAGGATATCGTGATGAGATGATCATCACCTCTAAGGCAGGTCACGAAATGTGGGCAGGACCTTATGGAGACAGAAGTTCCCGAAAGAATATAATGGCAAGCATTGATCAGAGTCTGCGCCGAACCGGACTCGAATATTTCGATATTTTCTATTCTCATCGTTATGATGGCATCACTCCAGTAGAAGAAACTATACAAGCTCTCATTGATATTGTGAAACAAGGTAAAGCTTTGTACGCCGGAATCTCTAAATATCCTCCTGAGAAAGCACGCATTGCTTATCAGATGCTTAAAGATAACGGCGTTCCATGTCTGATCAATCAGTCACGTTATAGTATGTTTGATCGTGAGGTGGAGAATGGGACTCTTTCTCTTGCTGCCGAATATGGCGTAGGCTTTATTGCCTTCTCTCCACTTGCTCAAGGCCTGCTTACAAATAAATATCTGCACGGCATTCCTGAAGATTCCCGTGCGGCTAAATCTACCGGATTCCTGAAAAAAGATCAGGTAACGGATGATAAGATTGCCATTGTTCAAAAGCTGAATGAAATAGCAGCCGAGCGTCAGCAAACTCTTGCTCAAATGGCTTTGGCTTGGGTCCTTAAAGATGAACGCGTGACGTCGGTCATTGTGGGTGCAAGCTCGGTAAGGCAGTTGGCCGATAATTTGAAAACAATAGAAAATCTCCAATTTACTGACCAGGAAATCAGTTTGATCAGCTCTTTGATTGATCCTGTCAAGGCATACTAATAAATTATGCGAAAGGCAATCCTTTTCCTGGCGCTGCTATTAAGCACAGCATCTTGTGGTGATAGTTTCCGCTCAAGTATTCCGAGTGTGGGTAAGTTTACTTTTGAGGTAAACTTGCTGCAGGCTCAGTTTCAGTCTGTAAAATCTATGGGGCAATATGTGGTGGTACTTAAAAATGAACACAATGTGAAACTAGGATTTGGCGGATTGATAATAGGTAACTCCAATTATAATGGCTATTGTGCCTTTGATGCCGCATGCCCGGTCGAAGCAAGCAGAGATGTAATAGTTACACTCACAGATGATGGTTTAGGAAAGGCTGTATGCCCAAAATGCAAAACGATATATGACTTAAATAACAGTGGAGCTCCCAATGGGGTAGGTACTGAGTATTTAAGGAATTACAGTGTAACGGAGGCTGGGGCAGATAAACTTTATATAAGTAATTAAATTAACGAGTAAAAAAGTTAAGGAAATATTTGGCAGATATACTAAAACTACTTATCTTTGCACCCGTTAAAACGCGAAAGTAGCTCAGTTGGTAGAGCATAACCTTGCCAAGGTTAGGGTCGCGGGTTCGAGTCCCGTCTTTCGCTCTCTCTATCAAGGATGCCCGGATGGTGGAATGGTAGACACGAAGGACTTAAAATCCTTTGGCTATTGCAGCTGTGTGGGTTCAAGTCCCACTTCGGGTACAAGGTGCATCCTAAAAAGCTTCGTAAATGAATAATTTACGGAGCTTTTTTAATTTCTGCCCCCAATTCTAACTATTCATTCAACTTAATTGAAAATCGGATCATACCGAAAACCTGTGGGATTTATATTTTAAGCAAAAATATTGCATATTCTAAATATAAAGAATTTTATATCTCTTACACCTCTTAGTGCGGTTCTAAAAGCTTTAATCTTTGCATTGAATGATTCAGCCGAAGCATTCGTAGCTCGATTCTCAAAATAGTTTATAATATTAGCATAGTGTGTTTGAATAGACCTTGCTACAGTCCCAAAAGATAAGAAGCCGGAATTATCTACTTGGTCATACCACCTTGCCAACCTTGTTAACGCCACCTCTTTCTGATAACACTGATGATAGATAAGCCCTAATTGTTGTGAGAGGTAGTAGGCTTTCTTTATATCTGGATATTCCCTAAACAAAATAGCAGCCCTGGTTCTTTGTGAAGGTCCCCACAAAGATTCTTTTTTAAAGAGTAAATAACGACTTCTTGCCAGCAACTGCTTACAAGTATCTCCATTTTCGAAAATTACTTGTCTGAAAGATTCTCCCTTTGCTTTAGCTAAGGCCAGTGCATTGGATTCATTATCTATAGCATTCCAACGATGTTTTATTCGCATCTCCTGTACTACTTCATAAGCCAGCTTTTGAACATGAAAACGGTCTGTCACTTGCCTGGCAGGGGGAAAGCAACGATGTATTATTTTCTCCATATTAGAAGCCATATCCAATGTAACTTCCCGAACTTTCCAGCGAATACGTCGGGATAGACACATAAGTACAGCACAAACAGTTTCAACATCAGTTCCCTTAACCATAGCTATCAGACTACCCTTACGCCCCTTGCCGGATTTATTGGTTACAATAGTGTAAAGCTCTCCTTGTGAGAGCGATGTCTCATCAATACTAATTTGAGAACCAATATTCTCAGGAAACAATACCCAGTCATGAGCATGTTCTTGTTGATTCCAAGACTTAAAATTGCTAAGATGATTCTTGTACTGAGCCTCTAATTGTTTCTCATCAAGGCCATAATGGATAGCTAAGGAAGCAATGCTAATGGCGTGAGAGTCGATCCATAGCTTTTAAAAAAGACGCGAATTCTTCACTGATTCGCGTACCTTGAGCAACTAATTCCCAATTGCGGGTTACTAACTTTTCCTGGGTATGATTATACCAGCGACGACGACGAATATGAAGAATGCAGCTACGACCACGAATCGGAAAATCATACATCTTTATCTCTTCATAAAAACCTTTGCTTTCTAACTTATCAGTGGAATATTCTTCTGGAAGAATATTCTGTTCATCAAAGTGGATATGGACTTTTTCATCACCTGGTTTAAAGTCAACCAACTCAAAGTAATCAAACAGACCATCAGGAAGGATAAAGCGGAGTAAATCATCGTAACTCATCGTGTATATCTTTTTTATGGGCAAAGATATAAAATTAAAAGATATTCCCCACAGGTTTTCGGTATGAGCCTGAAAATCGGATTGATCCATTATTGTCTAAGTAATTCATTTAAGAAAAGCACTGAACTTAGCGGTTATGCGAGTACCGGTTGCAACCAGATTCCAATCACGGCTATATGTTTTACCGGTTTGAGTATCTTCCCAACGGCGCCGTTTAATTCGAAGATAGACTGCTTTACCTCGTATAGGAAAATCCTGAACTTCGATTTCCGGTATAAATCCTTTTGAATGAAGAGGAAGTGTTTTGCATTCTTCAGGAATAATATTCTTCTATTCAAGGAACAGAATAAAACAGGTTTCCAAGGATTCACTGTTGATTAAATCAAAATAATCTAGCAGGCCCGAAGGCAAAAACATGCCTAAAATATCAAGTGGGGTTGGGTTATCTATCTTCTTTTTCATTGTGCAAAGATAAACTTTTAACTAGGATCCACCAAGAATTCGGACTGATCCGATTTAATTCTTAATATGCTATATTTCCACCAAAAAGACACATGAATTACGATACTTTCCTTTGTTTTATCTTTCACGATGGTATAGAACTCTGCGTATTAAACAAAAGAGCAATCATACAATAACTGTTCTTGAATTTTGAATAAGTTGTGACGACAAATAGTATAGAAATTAGAAATAACATATAGATATGGGAAATTATGTAAGCGAGAATATTTTATCTTGAAGTAAACTTGTTTGATATGAGGGAGGTAGAGGAAGTAGAATAGTGATGGTAGTTGTATTTTCTATCAAAACATTAGTTATAGGTTGTAATTGTAGACTTAGTAAATAGTATAAATTTAAAAAATAAAATAAAAGTTGTATTCCTTACCAAATATTTATATCTTTGATAAGGAATCCTAATAATAGAAAATAGGGTTCTAAAGATAGGATTAAATACCATCTTTAGGATAATTTTATGTAAAAAATAAATTCTTCAATGCCAATAACCTTAAAATTCCTTCAAGCGGGTCATGGAGATGCTTTCATTTTTGAGTGTGAAAAAGATGGAGATTCATTTGTGATGGTTGTTGATAGTGGACCTAGAATCAGCCAATGCAAAATAGTTCCTATAATTAAGGGCCTTTCAAAAATTGATTTACTTGTATTATCACATTACGATGAGGATCATATCTCTGGATATCTCGAATATTTTAAGAACTATCAGGAGGATGCTTTGAAAATCAGGGAATATTGGTGCAACTGTGCTAGCCAAATAGAGGTTGAACAAAGAACTATTATTAGTGCATACTCTAATGCTAAGACATTTGCAGACTATTTGCGTCAGATATCGAAAGAATTCCGTGATACTAAGTGGATAGAGCTGATCAAAGCAGGACACCAGTATAATAATGAATTCGTTGATATAGAAGTGGTGGCACCTTCCAATACAGCCTTGACAATAAATAGAAATAAGTATATTACAAGCGAATATCCTGCAATAACATGTGACAGGGTAAATGACGATTTGGACGTTTCTTTGAAGGATTTAGCTAAAAGACCAACCCCATACACCTCTCAGGTAATCAATAATGCTTCTATAGCATTTATACTTAGAACAGAAGGTAAATCTTATCTAATGCTGGGGGATGTGATGCCTGATGATGTAGTTAATTATCTTGTCAGCAAGGGCTACAGTGAAGATTGCCCATTAGAGGTGGATTTCGTGAAAGTATCACATCATGGCAGCAGATATAATATATCCAATAATTTATTGGATATCATTAAGTGTAATAATTATATCATATCAACAAATGGAGGTCGTGCCTCTGCTATTCATCCTGACAGAGAAACAATAGCAAAACTATTGTATCATCCCCAAAGGAGTATGCAGGAGATTGTTCATTTATATTTTAATTACAAACTGAATGAACTGCAAAAGCATCGTGCTATTTTGTTTAATGATGGTGAGATTGAAGAGGCCAAATGTGAGGTTCATGAAGAAGAATTCATATTATGACGAAATTATCTGAAAGTGAAAAAGAACTACTCAATAAGTTGAGTGTTCGGACAGCAAAGCTGAATGATGAGGGTAAGCAATGTAACGAAGGTTCTGGTACTCTATTTGGTTCTGGAGATAAATGCTATGTCCTTACCGCAGGTCATTGTGTTGATGGTGTGGATGAATATCATATTGTGATTGAATACTATAATGGCGTTACTTATTTGAAAACAAAAGTTCTTGAAATTATTGAGTGCAAATACAATGAAGCTACTGGAGAAGATTATGCAGTTCTCCTAGTAGACAGGCCAGATACTGATGTAAAATATATGTCAGTAATAAAACGATTCGATTTGAGTATACCAGAGGATGATTATGTAATGCTTTCTTATCCACCCAATGCAAGGGATGGTAGTATTTTTGAAATGAAAAAGAATATTAATGACTATTGGAGAGTAGATGTGGCAGTAAATTATGCCATTGAGGATTTTAAGGATGCTATTAAAGGTAGCTCTGGTGCTGGTATTGTTGTGTACCGTCATAACAGATTTTATTATGTAGGGCTAGTAACAAGAACGAGAAATAGCGCTGGGGCATATAATGATATCAAGGCGTTATCACCTTCGGTGTTTGACGAATTTACTCCTTCAGACACGAAAGATAATAACTTCTTTGATACCATAAAATCATGGGAAGACTGGTATGATAGCAAGAATGCACAGGAAAGAAGAGACAAAATCAGAGAATTGAATAATGACTGGCTAGACTATTTAACCCGAAAGATTCAAATATTGTATCCCACTAATTCAGAAAAGAATGTTGATACATATATCAAGTGTTACCTGAAAGGTATGGAAATTATCAATAAAATGCTTTTATCGAATGCTTCTTTTGTTCAAGAACTGAACAAACAGAATGATAAGTTCTTTGGTAGATTGCTAGATACTCACAAGGAAGATTTTGAATCATCAGAAGGTGCTTACCAGGATTTGCAAAGCATCATTAAGCAAATGAAACAGTTAGCTTCATTTAGGTTTCCTGAAGACAAAGATGACGTAATTGCACATGACTATGCCTACTATAGAGTAGCAGAACGTTTGTTGAACTGTACTTTAAACTATTATTACCCATGATAGAGCGTGACCTGAAAAATGTTCAGATTGCAACCCCATCTGTGCTGAATCCTATATACAAGATGTTGGTGTTGCTGCTTGTCCTATTGAATAATAGCTCTCATAAAGGTGCTAAAATTGGAAGAATTCAAATATGTCTTTGGGGGATGAGTGGTAATCAAAACAAGCAAATATTATTAAATTATAAAGAAAGCGGAAATATATCCGAGATGCCCATTACACTAGACCCGCAGTTGAGAATAATTTTGGCTGATGCGGAGCAGAGAGGATGGATAGAGCAGGTGGCAGATGGTAAAACATATTCTAGGTATATGATTACTTTGCGAGGCAGCACTATGCTTTATGATTTGCGTAATCTCAATATTTATAAGGAAATAGAAGAAGGACTTTCTGAAATAGTAAGAATCCCCGATACTAAGATAGATAACATTAATTACGTTTGGACAAATGATATATTTTGATATGATTGGTGTGGTTGTTGATGCCATAAGACCAGAGGCAGAAAAGCCAGAGCTGTTTGGAAGAATTGTTCAACTAGGGAGAGGACTCAATATTATCGCTGGAGATAATACGTCGGGAAAAACTAGTCTAGCAAAGTGCTTGTACTATATATTGGGTGTTGAAGAAATTATTGATGGTAAGCAAAATACGCTTGCTATGGATAGAAGTGTGCATCAAAATTTTATATTTTCAGACGATGAGGGGAACAATGTATTACTGCAGGTAGATAATTCCTATGTTATAGCCCAACTATCCAATGATGAAGGTCGAGCAATAACAGTTAAGCGCTTTGTGAAATATCATAACAATAAGGAATTCAAGCAAGTTCAGGTATGGGAATCTAGGAAGGAAGAGATTACAAATGAAACTCCTTTTACTGAATATTTTGTTCATTATCATGGTGATCATAATGAAAAGCTACCTTTTGGTTATTTCCAGTATCTAGCCCAATTTGCAGGATTGGAATTAACCAAGGCACCAACTAAAGGTGCCGATGAATATACGCTCTATATGACCACTCTATTTGCCTTAGATTTTGTTGAACAGACGAGGGGGTGGACGGATTACTTTGCCACCATTAGAGGGTATAATTTCATTCAGCCAAAGCAACGTATAGTAGAATATGCACTGGGAATCAGCATAGATGACACTATTGCGACCTATAAGCAACTCAAGAATGAGAATGACAAGATTAAAGATGAATGGAGCAAAAGAGTAAGAGATATTGTTCAACGTCTGACATATAATAATCTTGTTATAACTGGGCTTAATTCAGAAGTGTCAAAACAAATAGAAGTTCAGGACAGATTGCAAATGGGTGTTATAGGAAAGAATGGGACTCTTGTTGAAGTAATGGAGCTCATGAGGCAGCGGATTAATTCTTTGAATTCTGAACTCAGAAGGACTGATGATGAACGATTTGATTCATATAACCATCAACTAGCTATTTTCCAGACGAAAGAAAAGCAGTTTGATGACTTTATCAGGAGGTTACAGGATGACAAGAACAAGAAAATCTCTATTGAAAAGCAACTTGTGGCAATTGATGAAGAAATTAATCGTAATAGAAATATTGCTCAAGTATCAAACCTCATTAGCAGCGAGCATATCAGAAAATGTCCAACTTGTCATCGTGATTTAGATGTGACCGACTCAGGCTATATCAATGTGAAAGATGAAGATATTGATAGAAATGTGCGTTATTTAACCACTCAGCGTAGATTCCTTCAAGGCTTGCTCGAAAGCCTGATTGAAAGTATAGATGAGAAGGAGATATACTTGTCGTACTACAAGAAGATGTTGGGACTGGAGAAAGAGAAACTGAATACGGCTTACGCAGAGATTGCTGACAATGACAAAATTCCTTCAGAGGGAGCTATGATGGAAATGGCTGATTTGAAGTTGAAAATTAATAGTTATGAAATTGTAAGTCAGCAAATAATAACAACAATTCGTGATATATGGCCAATGAAACAGAAGTTTGATGATAACAAGATGCAATTATCTGAATTGAGTTCGCATAAGGATGAAACGGATAATGCAGTACTGAATATACTGCAAGACCAGTTTAAACACTTCCTATACAAATTTGGATATAAGAGTAATTACAGGCAAAATGTTTCACTGTTATTCGATGAAAAGAATTCTAATTATTTGTATTTACCGCAAGCACAAGTTGAGCACTATGAAGAGCATCTTCGTTCTGTGTCATCTGCATCAGACTTTGTGCGCTCTATTTGGGCGTTCTATCTTGCTCTTCTTCAAATTGGAACCAACCATCCAGGATTTTTGGTATTTGATGAGCCATGTCAACATTCCATCAAAGAAGCTGACTTAAAAAAACTTTTTCAAGAGTGCGCTGGTACGTGTAAGCAGATTATCCTTTTTTGTTCATCTGAACCAAAGACCGAAGAAACAAAAGAAGCAGAACAAGGAAAGAAGTCTGTAGTAAAAACCAATATACAGAATCTGGTCAGTGATATAGATCCAAATATATACAGATTGTATCAAATGGGAACTGGCGAGAAGACAATATCAAAGCTTGATCGAAGAGAAGTTGATATATAAATCTTGCTTTGGATTATTTGTAGATTCCAGATTTTTATGTTATGTGATATGATATTGGGGACTTATCTCAATTCGTGATAAGTCCTAGTAGTTTAGATAACAGTTTGTTGAGCATTAAGTTTCTGCGCCGGCATATTCATATCATTGCTCAATTTTGCATCTACGACTTTTGCGTAGATTTGAGTTTTCCCAATATCTTTGTTACCTAACACCTTTGAGACACTCTCTATTGGTACTCCATTTTCCAGTTTAACAGTGGTTGCAAAAGTGTGCTTTGCAAGATGCAAGGTGATGTTTTTGTCAATTCTGCATACTGTGGCAATTTCTTTCAAATAATCGTTTGACTATTGATTGTTGATAACGGGTAGAGCATATCACCCTTTAGCTTTCCCTCATACTTATTTAAAATAGCTTTGGTAATTTCTAGTAAGCGTATGTTAGATGTAACTTTGGTTTTGTGACGTTTCTTTATAATCCATAGATTATCATCAAATGCTAACCGTATATCATTCCGGGTTAATTCGCATATATCCTCATACGAAAGCCTTGTGTAACAACTAAAAATCAAAACATCCCGTACCTGTTCCAATCTTTAGATGCGAGATCCTTATTGCATATCTTGCTTATTTCATCCTTGTTGAGAAACCCTGTTCCTATGTACTCGAATTTTAGCTTGTAATTGGCGAATGATCCTGTACCTTGTGCGAAGTTTATCACCGTGCGGAAATGCTGGATGAACTTCATCGCCATATTAGGTGAACAGTCGTGGTTCTTTATTATATATAGGTAGAAGTTCTCAATAAAAACTTTGTTGATTTGCCGGATAGGCATATCCGATACCTGATATTGGCTCAGTATAAAAAGTTGTGGGATAACTGTTAATTTTTTATCTTTGAACTATGAATAAAAGAAATCCCCAAGCATCGCTGAAGTTCTATCATTGTTTCTACCTGATGGTATTCTTGAATACTTTGATATTGTATCTGAAATCGCTCAAGATACATGCTTTATCTTGTTTAGAAGAAAAGAATATTGTTCCTGATGAAATTTCCACCTTAAATCTTCATTCTCATGGCTTTCATCCTGAAATAGAAGTTCAGGATTTTCCCATCAGAGGCAAAGCTGTTTATCTTCTTATAAAAAGACGCAGATGGAAAGATCTTGATATTGGAAAGGTTTATTCTCGAGATTGGAGAATCGTTGCTCAGGGAACTCGCATTACTGCAGAGTTCGGTTCTTTTTTAAAAGAGTTACTTAGACAATAATGCTGTCAGTGCAGAATCTGTAGCTTCCTTCAATAAACTTGACGGCAAGCAGCTACAATGATACTATAAAGATACATTAAGTGATTTTTATTCATGAAATCAATTATCTCATGCAGAGGATTATCTTCTTTATTCCAAAAATATAGGCCCTAATCTATGTATTGATGAAACCTCCTTCTCGTGTGGTGAACTCTATACTCTTCTATTAAACAGAGATGCTCACGGAAAGAAGGGCAGTATTATTGCTATTGTAAAAGGTACTAAAGCTGATACGGTTACAGAGATAATAAAAAAGATACCTATAAAAGAAAGATGCAAAGTACGTGAAGTAACATTGGATATGTCTCCAAGCATGCAGAAAATTATCCGATCATGTTTTCCTAAAGCAACCTAGGTTGTTGATAGATTCCATGTTCAGAAACAGGTATTCGATGCATTACAGGACTTACGCGTAGCTTATATATGGCAAGTTATAAGAGAGGAAGAAAATAAAATTAAAGAGGCTAAAAGAAAAGGTCTAGAATATAAATCAAAAGAATTAGAAAATGGCGACACACTCAGGCAATTGCTTGTCAGAAGTCGGTTTCTTATATTTAAAGCACCTAATAAATGGGGAGAATTTTATTCTTTTTGCAACAGCGGTAAAATTTACGGCCGTAAAAAAGAATAGTAATGTGCATTTTATCTTCTATGTTGTAATCCAAATTATAAGAGTATTATTAATATTTATTATACTTTTTATTAGCTTTGTAATCAGGAAGTTGAAGAGGAAACAAGCTCTGCTGAGGAGCAACTTGCCAGCAATAAACTTCCTGCGTTACGCTGTAACATCATTTTGAGGGGACAGTCTGTATGATTTTCCCCTCTTTTTATGTTACAGATATCGCTATATGGCTAGAAAAACCTATTATACATGTTTCTCTAGTCTCAATAATAATTAGTAAATTCCTATATAAAACAACCTTCTATAAGTAGTTCTAACTGATTCTTTCAGTTTCTACATAATCCTTTTCAGTTCAATAGGAAGAGGCCGCAATCTGCCAAAGCAGGCAAAGCTGCAAGAAGTGGCTAGCGGTCACTCTTTATACAGATTTTATATGGGTATTATTATTTAACCATTCCATATTCGTATTTATGTTCCTTTTTTAGAGTATAATATATTCTGTTTAACAACTTTCTCGCAATTCGTATGATTGCCTTATTGGGTTCCATTCTTTTGCAAAGCTTAATAAAGCTATGTGTTAGAGCTGGATCTATTCTTGAAGCAACCCAAGCACTTTCAATCAGACCTTTCTTTAAATGGATTTGCCCTCTAAAGGTCATTTCTCCATTGTTACTAGTTTCTCCACTCGAATGACAAGTCGGTATTATTCCTACAAAACAGGCTAGCTTGTCCGTGTTAGAAAAACGCTCTATATTTTCTATTTCCAATAGAAAAGTAAGTCCTGTAATCAAGCCTATTCCGGGGACACTTCTTATTAATTCCATCTCTTTAATATATTTATCAGAAATAGCCAAGCTATGAATTTTCTTATTCACTTCTAATAAAAGAAGGCGCTGTTGTTCTACTTCTCTTATTAATAGGGATAATGCTTCATTTCCATTTTGCGTATTTAGGGATATTTCTTTTAACCATTTAAGAAAGCGTTTTGACCAATGACAAGATGACTTTTCAAATTCAGGAGGATAGGCTATCCCATAAAAATAAAGAAAAGACTTTATTCGCTGTTTGAAACGAACCAGATCCTTGACCAAGATTTCTCGAGAACGAACTAAAGAACGATTTTCTAAGGTCTCAATCAATGGAATATGTATTCCGGTGAGTTCTTTAGCTCTCAGAGAACGGGCTATTTTCTTGCTATCGCAAGAATCATTCTTATGCACATGTTCCTTTTGACTGGTCGGTATGTCAGCGGGATTGACTACTATATTTTTTATATTCAACTTTTCCAGTTCAAAGTGAATATGAAATCCACAGAATCCGGCTTCATAAGCAGAATAGTAATTACCACCAGGAAAATTTTCATCCAGATATTTCCATAATAATATGGGAACCGGTGGCTGACTAAAAGTCTTATGATGCAAATGTTCTGTGTAGATTGTCACTGCCCAACTCTTTAGATGAACATCAATTCCAACATAAATATTTTCTCCATTGAAATTTACTTTGTTACTTTGTGTACGCATAAGCTTTGAATATTTGAATGTTTAAGTTTGGTACCTCAAATATAAAAAATACTCTTAGCTTATGCTTCTTATTTTTTCACTTCAGCATATTTATTGCAAACATAGGATCTGCTACCTGCTACTAAATAGGCGCTAATGCGTTGATTTATAAATTAATAGCTTGGTAGCAGATAAACTTTCTATACAATTCATCTGCTACTAAAACCAGTTATCTGCTACTAACCATCTATTCCAATTACTCTATAATTCTGGAAACAACAGCTATTTCAGCCCTCTAGTGTAGGGCATTTTACTTAATAAGTTATCCATTTCTTTCATTTAAGCTAAGTGAGCCCACAGCCGTGAACCCATGAGTTCACAGTTGAGAACCCATGGGACTTCATACGAGAACCCATGGGTTCTCATATGAGAACTTACTTAGATTCCTTTGCAAATTTGGCTAACTTATCAGGAAAAAGCGGTTAACAAGCTTATTGCTACAAGCTCTGTTTACTTTGATATTACTCTTAAAAACTGAATATTCCTTGCCTAAGGATCAGTGATAATACTTGCTATGATGCTGTGGAGCGCTGAATTTAGAAGCAGATAGCCCTGGTTTGTAGCAGATAAACGGGATTTTGTAGCAGATGAATGGTTAAACTTTTTTATCTGCTACTAGCTGAAAGTGCTTTTGCAAGGGGTTTTTGTTGATTTTAGTGGGGGATGTGGGAGATGATTTTGATTTTTTGTTGTTTATACTTTGTGAAATAGTTTTAGTTTGCTATTTTTGGAATAGTAAACTTCCCATAAATCAGACACTATGAACAGGCAAATTATTCTTCTTTATTCGGCCTTTATCGGGTTATTACTTTTCAGTTGTAATCACTTTTCAAAAAATGGAGGAGTTAACAGTGATTACTCTGGCATAGTTGCAGAAAAGGCAGCGGGAAAGGAGGCTCCGACTGTTAAGTATGCTATCAATACTGCTGCGGAGATCTATGCAAAGCCGCAAGTACCTGTTCTTTGCTATCACCGTATTGAAGATGGACGAAAAGGCGAGTATGCCGTAAGCCCTGCTACATTTGCTGCACATATGAAGGTGCTTGCAGATAGTGGCTATCATTCTATTTCACCTGACCAACTATATGATTATCTGGTTAAGAATAAAAAGTTGCCCGACAAGCCTGTAATGATAACCTTTGATGACTCAAGAGTGGAACATTATGAAATTGCTGCTCCGGTGATGGAGAAATATGGATTTAGGGGAGTTTTCTTCATCATGACAATTACATATAATAAGAAAAACTATATGACAAAGGAGCAAATTGCTCAGTTGGCAAAGGCTGGGCATACTATTGGACTGCATAGCTGGGATCATACAATGGTAACTAAATATAAAGATTCGGATTGGCAGAAGCAGGTTGTAAATCCTAAAAAAGAATTAGAAAAGATAATTGGTATGCCTGTTGAATACTGGGCTTATCCAAATGGTGTTTATGATCATAAAGCAGCTGAGGAGTTAAGTAAGTACTTTAAGCTTTCATTTATACTTATATCAAAACGTGATTCAGTAAAGCCCTTACAAACCATACGCCGAATGATTGTTTCTAAATGGACACCGCAAACATTGCTGAAATCAATGCATGGAACTTTCGGCAAGAAAAAATAGTTTGCTAAGATTTACAGAACCTTTTATTCAGGATTGAGCATAATTTATCCCTTTACGGAAAAATAGAACACCGGTAATGATCAGAGCTGTTGAGAGTCCGGTATAAAATACCGAGATAAAAGAGTTTGGCAGGAGTTGAAACTTTCGGACTGTAACTCCGAGAGTGATCATGAAAAACATAATGATCCATCCTTTGAAGTCAAAGAATGAAAGAAGATGGTTGTTATTGGCTTTCTTGCAAATTCGGTCTGTATGTTTGTTATATAGCTTTTTGAATATCAGATTGAAGAAGATAAGGAAAACAATGGTTGCTTCTCCTGTTTTGAACAACCAGCAATGGGTGTCTGTGATCCAGGTGAGAATGCCAATCCTTAAGATATTAGCTCCGGCCACTATCCATACCATTCCTGCTAAGAGAAGTAATTGTCGGTTGTTAACTTTAAATTTCATTTAAATAATGTATATGCTTTATTCTTTACTCTGCAAAGAAAGTGCATTTGCTCCGCTTATAGATGAAAAAACGGTTAAATATTCCTTTTTTTATAATATCAGACAGGCTGAATTTATTGGTTTGTTACCGAACAAATGCAATATAAGAGCGTTACATAAATACAGGAGTATTTATATTTAAAACTCAATTTATCATGGAGAAAAAAATGAAGATGAGCAATCTCGGGAAATTCATTACCAGGATATTGCCGAACTTTGGGGGAGAAAAAATGCCGAGATCAGTCCTTCCCGAACCAGGAAAAACAAACAAACCGGTGATTCCTAAATTTGGTAAATCAAGCATGCATGAAAGGTTTGAAAAAGCAATAAAGCATGTAGTGTTTAAGCCAGGAAAAACAAACATGCAGGCAAGTGCCGGGCATAGAGCCAGGAAGGCTTAATTATATTTTTTGTTAGCGGGATAATTTTCCCGCTATTTTTTTTCTTTAGCACAAGATTGCAAGACCTGGAAAGCAGATATCAGTAATTATAAACACCCTTAATAATGACATGTTTGCCCGCGCATCTTATTTTTACCTGTTTCCTTATCTAATTTTAAAAGCAGAGTACTTGCTTTTTCAATAGTAAAGATAAAAATTTGTTTTTTAATTCATTTGTCTACTTATATGGTCCAAATTTGAACTATTAATTAGGGGAAATGAGCTATATTTGTAACACATATTTTGTTTCGAAATCATTATAATTATATTTAATACTTTTAAAGACATGAGAAAAGCATTCCTGTTAGGCACTTTGCTTGCCGCGAGTTTATCAATTTCCGCGCAGAAGAAAGCTGCTATTGAAATTCATCCTGAACAAGGAACACAAACAATTAGTAAACATATTTACGGACATTTTGCCGAACATTTGGGAAGTTGCATCTATGGCGGACTTTGGGTTGGTGAGAATTCGGACATCCCAAATACAAAAGGCTATCGTACTGATGTGCTTGAGGCATTAAAGAAATTGCATATTCCAAACCTTCGCTGGCCGGGTGGATGCTTTGCCGATGAATATCATTGGATGGATGGCATTGGTCCGAAAGAGAATCGTCCTAAAATGGTGAATAATAACTGGGGTGGAACTATTGAAGATAACAGCTTTGGTACACATGAGTTTCTTAACCTTTGCGAATTATTAGGTTGCGAACCTTATATCAGCGGAAATGTGGGAAGTGGTACAGTTGAAGAGTTGGCCAAATGGGTGGAATATATGACTTCGGACGGTGATAGTCCAATGGCTAATCTTCGCCGGAAGAATGGTCGTGACAAGGCTTGGAAAGTTAAGTACTTAGGCGTTGGTAACGAAAGCTGGGGCTGTGGTGGTAACATGGAGCCTGCTTATTATGCCGATTTATTCCGCCGTTATTCTACTTATTGCCGTAATTATGATAGCAACCAGTTATTTAAAATTGCCAGCGGTGCCAGTGATTATGATTATAAATGGACTGAGACATTGATGCAAAAAGTTGGTAATAAGATGAACGGTCTTTCACTTCATTATTATACTTGCAAAGGCTGGGACGGAAGTAAGGGTTCAGCTACAAATTTCACGAAAGATGATTATTACTGGACTTTAGGCAAGTGTCTTGAAATAGAGGATGTGGTAAAGAAGCATATCGCTATTATGGATAAATATGATGCAAAAAAGAAAGTAGGCTTAATGGTTGATGAATGGGGAACATGGTGGGATGTAGAGCCAGGTACTAACCCGGGACATCTTTTCCAACAAAATACATTGCGTGATGCTATGGTTGCTGCTCTTACGCTGAATGTGTTTAATAAATATGGTGACCGTATTCAAATGGCTAACATTGCTCAGGTGGTTAATGTACTTCAATCCATGATTCTTACTAAAGGAAAAGAAATGGTGCTGACTCCAACTTACTATGTATTTGATATGTATAAAGTACATCAGGGTGCTACTTATCTTCCTTTGAATCTGACATGTGATACAACTAAGCTTGAAAATAACCGTGCTGTTCCTACGTTAAGTGTTTCTGCATCTAAAGATGCTAATGGAGCTATACATATTACATTGGCTAATACCGATCTTAATAATAGTGAGGATGTGGCTATTAATATTCCTTTATTGAAAACTTCTAAAGTGAGCGGACGTATTCTTACTTCAAAAGATGTAGAAGATTATAATGCATTTGGTGCTCCAGAGAAAGTGCAACCAAAAGACTTCAAGGATGCAAAAATTACTAAGCAAGGCCTTACTGTAAAGATGCCTGCTAAGTCTATTGTTGCATTGGAAATAAATTAATTATAGATAATGGGTGCCAGTAGGTTTTTATATTCTACTTTATTATTTGCCAGTACTATGCTGGCTACAGTTCAGAATGCTTCCTCAAAAGAGGAGGTATTTCTGTCATCTGTTTCTAAAATGACTCGTATTGATAAGTCTAAGGTTGTTAAACGGGATGGCTTAAAGATTAAGAGTGTTCTTAAAATTAGTGATGTACCTGCCGATTTTCCTGTAAACTTTGCACTTTACACAAAAGGTAATCATCAGTACGTGGCTTATTATGATACGCTTCACCAAATGGTTCTGGCTTCTCGAAAGCTGAATCAGAAAAAGTGGTATTACAAGGCTTTAGATACAAAAGTGCCGTGGGATAGTCATAATTATATCTCGTTGTTTGTTGATGAAGCTGGGTATATCCATGTGGTAGGAAATATGCATTCCAGTCCCATGGTCTACTTTAAGAGCAATGAACCTTGGGAAATCCGTTCCATGCAGGCAGTTCACCACATGACTGGTAAAGAAGAAGATGTTACTACTTATCCGGAGTTTATGTATGGTCCGAAGGGAGAGATCCTTTTCCATTATAGATACGGCCGGAGTGGCAATGGATATGAGGTATTTAATGTATTAAATGTCTCTTCTCAAAAGTGGAGTAGGTTAATTGATAAACCATTAATTGATGGCGAAGGAGAACGAAATGCCTATATGCAGGGACCAATCCTTGGACCTGACGGATATTTTCATTTGTTATGGGTGTGGCGTGAAACTCCTGATTGTTCAAGTAATCATACGCTCTCTTATGCTCGAAGCAAGGATCTTATTCATTGGGAAAGTGTGAATGGTGAAAAAGCGGGATTCCCTATTACATTGAAAGATAGCTGTCTGGTTGTTGATGCCACTCCCGAGAAGGGTGGTCTTATTAACATAGGAATAAAGCTGGGCTTTGATTCTTCTAACCATGTTATTGTTGGTTATCATAAATATGATGATAAAGGGAATACGCAGCTATACTTCTCCCGTTATGAAGGTAGTAAATGGAAGGCTGTAAAACAAACCAACTGGAACTATCGTTGGGACTTTAAGGGAGGTGGCACTGTTGTTAATGAGCTATTAATTGACGCACCTGTGGTAAAAGATGGTAAAGTGTTTATGGGGTATCATCGACTGAACCTTAAAGATGCGCAGATTGTAGCTGATGAAAGTACTTTTGCTCCTTTAAGTGAGAAACCTATTCCATCAGCCTATCCTAAAAAGATGGAGATTCTGGAATCTGCATATCCCGGAATGTTAGTATATAAAATAAAGGATTCGGGCGTAGCCGGTGATAAGAATACTCAGTATGTTCTTCGCTGGGAAGCTTTGTCTCCTAATCGTGATCAGAAGCGAACTGGTAAGTTACCTCAGCCATCTGTTCTTTGGATATATGAGTTGCAGAAGTAAAAGATTGTCTTTTCTCTGACAGGATGGTTCCGCAACGAGAAAACAAAAAAAGAGCTTAGTTGATTATTCAGCTAAGCTCTTTCTATATTTATAGGAAAGTTTATTCCTAATCTTCTTTCTTTGGAGGACGTGGAGTTAAAACCTTCTTTGAAAGTTTAAACTTGCCAGTCTTTGCATCAACATCGATTAGTTTTACTTCAATTTCGTCGCCTTCTTTGATTCCGGCTTCTTCAACTGTTTCAAGACGTTTCCAGTCGATTTCAGAGATGTGGAGCAATCCGTCTTTTCCTGGAAGGAATTCAACAAATGCACCGTAAGGCATAATTGAACGAACTTTACCTTTGTAAATTTCACCAACTTCCGGTACTGAAACAATGCCCTTGATCAAACGCATAGCGTTTTCAATAGAAGCTTTGTTAGTTCCTGAAACTTCAATCTTACCTACACCCTCAACTTCTTCAATAGTGATAGTTGCACCAGTTTCTTCTTGCATTCCCTGGATAATCTTTCCACCTGGGCCTATTATAGCACCGATGAATTCTTTAGGAATAGTCAAGGTTTCAATACGTGGAGCGTGGTCTTTCAACTCAGTACGAGGTTCCTGAATTGTTTCAAGGATCTTACCAAGAATGTGCATACGTCCTTCTTTAGCCTGATTAAGTGCTCTTTCCAGAATGTCGAAAGAAAGTCCGTCTACCTTGATGTCCATTTGAGTAGCAGTGATACCATCTTTTGTTCCTGTAACCTTGAAGTCCATGTCTCCTAAGTGGTCTTCATCACCCAAGATGTCAGATAATACAGCGTATTTCTCTTCTCCTGCGTTTTTGATCAATCCCATTGCGATACCTGATACTGGTTTCTTAATCTTCACACCTGCATCCATAAGAGCCAATGTTCCGGCACATACAGTAGCCATTGAAGAAGAACCGTTTGATTCAAGGATTTCAGATACGATACGAACTACATAAGGATAGTTATCAGGAATTATTCCTTTTAAAGCCATATGAGCTAAGTTTCCGTGTCCAATTTCACGACGACCTGTTCCACGCTGAGCTTTTGCTTCACCTGTACAGAATGGAGGGAAATTGTAGTGTAACAAGAAACGTTCTTTTCCTCTTGCCAATACATTATCAATGATTTTCTCGTCCATCTTTGTACCTAAGGTAACAGAAGTTAAGGATTGAGTTTCACCACGAGTAAAGATTGCAGATCCGTGAGGTCCTGGCAGGTAACCAACTTCACTCCAGATAGGACGGATTTCAGTAGTTTTTCTTCCATCAAGACGCTTTCCTTCATCAAGGATGCAACGACGCATAGCATCTTTTTCAACATCGTGATAGTAACGGTCAATAAGTGCTCCCTTTTCTGCTAATTCTTCTTCACTAAGTTGTGCTTTGAATTCTTGGCAGATAGCCTTAAATGCATCTTCACGTTCGTGTTTGTTTTTGTTTCCTGAAGCAGCAATTGCATAAGACTTGTCATAACAAGCATTATGAACAGCTTTACGAAGCTCGTCGTCGTTTACTTCATGGCAATATTCGCGTTTTACAGCTTTGCCAACCGCTTCGGTCAATTCCATTTGAGCTTTGCAGTGTACCTTGATTGCTTCGTGTGCAACTTTCATAGCTTCCAATAACTCAGCTTCTGAAACTTCTTTCATTTCACCTTCCACCATCATGATGTTCTCATAAGTAGCAGCAACCATAATATCCATGTCAGCTTTTTCAAGTTCAGAGAATGTTGGGTTGACTACAAATTTGCCATCAATACGTGCTATACGTACTTCAGAAATAGGACCGTTGAATGGTATGTCTGATACAGCTAATGCTGCGGAAGCAGCAAGACCTGCTAGTGCGTCGGGCATATCTTCACCATCTGCAGAGAAAAGAATGATATTTACATAGACTTCTGCGTGGTAGTTATCTGGGAATAGTGGACGTAGAGCGCGGTCTACCAAACGACAAGTCAGAATTTCATAGTCTGAAGCTCTACCTTCTCTTTTTGTAAAACCACCTGGAAAACGGCCAAAGGCTGCGTATTTTTCTTTGTACTCTACCTGTAAAGGCATGAAATCTGTTCCGGGAACTGCATCTTTAGCGGCACAAACAGTAGCGAGCAACATGGTGTTTCCCATGCGCAGCATAACAGATCCGTCTGCCTGTTTTGCCAATTTTCCCGTCTCGAGAGTAATGGTTCTTCCATCACCTAGCTCGATTGTTTTAACAATTGGGTTGATCATAAAAATTGTTTTATCTATTTTCTTTCTTTCAAAATTAGTGCAAAGATATATATTTATTAGTCTAAGACAGTGGAAATGAGCGAAAAAGTTACTTCAAAATTGTTTTTTTTAGTTTTTTGAAGAGAAGATGACATGTAAATGCTTTGTCTAACCATGAAAAGAAGTATATTTGCATTTAATTAACTATAAATAAATCGTGCAAATTATAAGAATATATACCATGAAAAAGATTTGTTTTTTTATACTTGGAACTTTGGTTTTAGCATCTTGCAACAAAGAACCAAAATTTAATATTAAAGGAACTGTTGCTGATGCTGACGGCAAAATGTTGTATTTGGAGGCTTCCGGTATTGAAGGAGCTGAATTGCTTGATTCAGTGAAACTAAAAAGTGATGGTGAATTTAGTTTTAAACAGCTGCGTCCTGAATCTCCTGAATTTTATCGGTTGAGAATAGACGAGAAAGTGATTAATTTCTCTGTAGACAGCATTGAACCTCTTGATGTTAAAGCAAAATTAAGCGATTTATCTACGGGATATTCTATAACTGGTTCTGATAATTGTACAAAAATAAAAGAACTTACATTGATGCAGATTGATCTGCAAAAGAAGGTTGATGGACTAGTGAAAGCTACTCAGCAAAATAAAGTTACAAATGAGGTGCTTCAGGATAGCGTGTCAAAGATGGTGGATAGTTATAAGAAGCAAGTGAAATCTAAGTATATTTTTGTTGCTCCAAATATGACTTATGCTTATTTTGCTCTTTTCCAGAAACTAAATGGCTCTTTGCTTTTTGATCCGATGAATAGTAAAGATGACATTAAATGTTTTCAAGCTGTTGCAACGAGTTTAACTAATGCTTATCCTAATGCCGATCGTACAAAGAACTTATATAATATAGTTATAAAAGGACTTAAGAATACCAGAACGGCAAAAAGTAGAGTGTTACAAATTCCTCAGGAAAAAATATCTGAAGCGGGATTAATTGATATCAACCTGAAAGATATTAAAGGGGTGACCCGCAAACTGAGTACTTTGAAAGGTAAGGTTGTTCTTCTTGATTTTATTGTTTATCAAAGTGAGGTTTCCGCTGCGCATAATTTTGTATTGCGTGATTTATATAATAAGTATGCAGCTCAAGGTTTACAGATTTATCAGATTTCTTTAGATGCTGATGAGCATTTCTGGAAAACTGCCACTGATAAGTTGCCATGGGTTTGTGTTCGTGATGAGGATGGAGTTAATTCAAGATATGCTTCTATGTATAATATAAAGAAAATACCGGCATTCTTCTTGATCAATAGAAATAATGAGCTTAAAGCCCGTGATGAGAGCATTAAAAATCTAGAAGACGCGATTAAGAAATTGCTTTAAATTGCTAATATTTAGTGCTTTTATGTAAAACATGTTAGAAAGCATACCATTTTGTTTTGCATATATCATATAAAAGTATATCTTTGTAACGTATTTAAAGAGAAAGAGGGTTCCGACATACTTATGTTGGAATTCTTTTTTGTTTATATGACAGTTAATTTACTTATTGCTTAAAAGCATATTATTAATTTATTAAATAAGGAGGATCGAATTATGGCTTATATGTCAGAAGAAGGTTACAAAAAACTAGTTGAGGAACTGAGAATACTCGAAACTGTAAATCGTCCTGAAATTTCAAGACAGATTGCTGAGGCGAGAGATAAAGGTGACTTGTCTGAAAATGCAGAATATGATGCGGCAAAAGAAGCACAAGGCATGCTTGAAATGAAAATTAATCAGTTGAAGACCATTGTTGGAGCTGCAAAGATTATTGATGAAACAAAATTGAAAACAGATTCTGTTCAGATTCTCAATAAAGTTGAACTTAAGAATGTGAATAACGGAATGAAGATGGTATATACTATTGTTTCTGAGAGTGAAGCAAATCTGAAAGAAGGGAAATTATCAGTTAGTACTCCTATTGCTCAGGGACTTTTAGGAAAGAAGGTAGGTGATGTTGCTCATATTTCTGTTCCTCAAGGTAAAATCTCTCTTGAAGTTGTGAATATATCTCTTTAAAAATATAAAAAACAATGGCAACAATATTTAGTAAAATTGTAGCTGGTGAGATTCCTAGTTATAAAGTAGCGGAGGATGATCGTTTTTTTGCTTTTCTTGATATCAATCCTTTGGTAAAAGGCCACACTCTGGTTATACCTAAACGTGAAATAGACTATCTTTTCGATTTGGAAGATGAAGAACTTTCAGCAATGAATCTTTTTGCGAAAAGTGTGGCTAAAGCAATTGAGAAAGCAATTCCATGTAAGAGAATAGGGGTTGCTGTGATGGGACTTGAAGTTCCTCATGCTCATATTCATCTAATTCCAATTAATAAGGAGTCGGATATGATAATTTCAAATCCAAAGCAAAAGTTGTCTAACGACGAATTTATTTTGATTGCAGAATCAATCAAGAGTGCTTGGGAAAACAGTAAGGCTGATTTATAAAAAAGAATGCGCATGATTATTATCACGCGCATTCTTTTTTATAAATAGATTTTTTAAATATAATCTTCACCCATTTTTAACTGGGCGTCAGTTACAAATTTACGGATAGCATGCTCCTCATCTTTCTTGCAGATCAGCAATACATTATCTGATTCGGCAATCAAATAACCTTCCAGGTCTTGTATTACAGCTAACTTTCCTTCCGGCATTACAACTATATTGTCTTTACTGTTGTACATCAGCGTGTCACATTTTAGAGCAACATTTTTATCTTTATCTTTTGGAGAAAGATCGTATAGTGATCCCCATGTTCCAAGATCAGACCATCCAAAGTCACCAACTAAAACAAAAACATTGTCTGCTTTCTCCATGATACCAAAGTCAATTGAGATATTTGGACATGCCGGAAAATATTCATCAATAAAAGCTTTTTCTTTCTCTGTTCCATAAACGTTCTCATCTGCAGTTAATTTGGCTACTAGTTCAGGAAGAAGCTCATTGAATGCTTTTATAATGCAGTTTACGTTCCAAATGAATAGTCCGGAGTTCCAATAAAACTCTCCACTCTCAACAAAAACCTTTGCTAATTCCAACTCCGGTTTTTCTGTAAATGTTTTTACCTTACAGAAGTCACCATCTCTTTGCTCGTCAACTTGTATATACCCGTATCCTGTTTCCGGTCTGTTCGGTTTAATTCCCAAAGTAACCAGTTTGCATGATTCGGATGCAAATTTGAAGCCTTTCTCAACTGCCTCCAGAAATTCACTTTCTTTTAATATAAGGTGATCAGAAGGTGCTACTACGATATTTGCATTTGGATTTAATGCGTGAATATGGTATGATGCCCAAGCAATGCAAGGTGCTGTGTTTCTGCGAGTTGGTTCTAAAAGAATTTGCTTGGGAGACAGCTGTGGAAGTTGTTCCTGAACCAATGAAAAGTATAAGTCATTTGTAACAATAAAGATGTTTTCTGCAGGTATAATTTTGCTGAAGCGGTCGTATGTTTGCTGAAGTAGAGAGCGACCTGTTCCAAAGAAATCAAGGAATTGTTTGGGGAGACTTTTGCGGCTGAAAGGCCAAAAACGGCTTCCAATACCTCCACCCATGATTACACAATAATTATTGTTGTTTGTCATGATATTAATCATTTTAAAAGTTTTCGCTAAGGTAAGATTAATTTTATAAAAAGCGAATTCATCTTTGTGATATTCACTTTTTTTCTCATTTTTTTAAATGAAGCCTTGCAAATATGGAAAAAAGCCGTATCTTTGCACACGCAATTCGCCCAGATGGCGGAATTGGTAGACGCGCTGGTCTCAAACACCAGTGGATTCACTTCCATGCCGGTTCGATCCCGGCTCTGGGTACGCTAAAAGCCTCTTAATCATTTGATTTTGAGGCTTTTTTCTTTTAATACTAAAAGAATCCGGCTTCGTATTTGTTGTTATTCTATCTTTTAAGACTTTTGCATATATTTGATAACTTGAAACAACATAAATGACCATGTGATAATGGCTATAATCCAGATGATACTGATGTTTGCAGAAAAGAAATTACTGAAATAAGTGCCTAAAAGAATTCCCATTGACAGAAGACAAATTTTAAATGCGCCAAAGTCTACTATCGAAAATTGGTGTGCTGCTTTTAGAAGACTGGTTGTTAAATTACTCATAATTAGTTTGTTTATATCAATTCGTGAAATGGCATATGTTATTTATATCAGGAAGTGTATGAATAGAAACCACACCTACTCTTAACACCAAGTTTTCCCTGTGAGATGTATTTACGTAGCAATTCTCTTGGACCTGTTGGCAGTGAAGGATTTAGTGTAGCATAGTATTCTTCAATCTCAAGAATTACGTCAAGCCCTATTTGATCCATTTCACGAAAAGGGCCGATTGGAATGCCGGTATTTACCATAAAGATACGGTCAACATCCTCAGGTGTTGATATACCTGCGGCAACAACATCCAGACATTCTCTTTTTATAGCTGCCCAAACCCTGTTGAAGATAAAACCAACACTTTCCTTTTGAACTTTAAACGGAACCAGCCCTCCATAGGCTGGCAAAATATCCATCAAAGTTTCTATTACTGCCTGATCAGAGAAACCGCAGCTCATAATCTCTATCGCATTCTGGATGGGTGGCATATAAAAATGTGCATTTACAACTCTTGTTTTTCCGCTTTCACTGACCTGATCTATAAATAGGCTGGTTGGGAATGATGAAGAATTGCTTGCCAAGATAGCATCAATTGGAGCAAGCCTATCAAGGTTACCGAAAAGATCTTTTTTTAGTTCCAGTTTTTCCGGTATAGCTTCAAATATAATCCAAGCATTTTCTACGGCTTTAGAGAGGTTGTCAAAAAGCACAACTTTACCTTTGCTTCTGCCTGGGAACTTAGTTAGTAAACCGGGTAATTGCTGTTGGATGAAGTCATTTGCTTTGTTTCGTTGCTCTGAGGAAGGGTCGTAAATTCTGACTTCACCATCCCTGGTTGCCATCATCAAAGCGATGCGCATTCCTAATGTTCCAGCTCCAATAATTACAATTGGTCTTTCTTTATAGTTTGTTGGTTTCGTGTAAACCATAACATTTAATTTTTAAACTATTAAGCTATTCTTAAATGAAATAAGCGCGTTACGCAATAGCAAAGGCAGGACAACAGCAACCACTCCACCGGGAACAGGAACAATGGCACTGGCAATATTCTTAACTGAATAAATATTAACGCCACCCCTGATAATAGGTATCAGCCTGTCTGGATTATCTTTACTGGGTATTTCTTTCACCAGATTTGAATAAACGTCGACAATGCAAGCGCCTGGTTTAATCCATTTAGCTTGTATATATTCAGGGTTCTTACTCACAACAACTAGAATGTCGGCTCTTTTGCAATAATCAACCATATTTTTAGAGTTCTTATTTATGATAGCCAGAGAACAATCATGTGGAACAGCTTGAGAAGCAGCTGTTTTTACAACCATGTTTGTTAATGGGTTTGCTACGAACTCATCATCTAAAACAAAAACCCATTCCTGATCTTTCTTTAACTGAACTCCTGCGTCTTTGAATAATTCAATTAGGGCAGTGGGCAGACACATCGGATATTTATTTGTTTCGATATCCGGAATTAAAGTGCTCAGCATGTTTTCGGGATGAAAACCTTCTACTTCTTTGTTTCGGTCTATTTTATTTATAATTCGTATTGGATTTAGATGCACAGGCAAAGGTTGCAGAAGGACAATTGCATGTATGTTATTGTTGTTGTTAAATTCTTCTATCAATTTAAACATTTCCTCTTCTGTTGCATCATCAGCCTTTATCTCTTTAAAAACTTTAAATCCTGCAGCTTCGGCTACTTGAAGATGAAGTGGAATAACATATTTAGATAAAGGTACTCCTGAAAAGCCAATAAATGCAATTCCAGGTGTTTTATTATATCTTGCTTTGAGTTCGGCTATTTCACTTTTTACTTCATTAAATATTTTGTCTTTAATGAAATCTCCTTTGATGATTTTAGCTTCCATAACTTTTTATTTAATGGTACTTTAGCGTGATAATTTTCCACATAACCAAGTGATTTGAGTTCCCCTTAGTTAGAACAAAACTATCTGAAACTAAGTTCTGAAAGGACCGATTAAAGTTTTTAGTTAAGGTTATAATATATGCAGATGCTAATTTTAGGTTAGGTGTCTATGCCTTACATAATTCGCTTATCATGGTTACGGTAAATATCATACCGATGATGCAGCATAATGTTATCAATAACAGATTGATAATCTTTTCTTTTGGTTGGGTTGACTTGTGCAGATTAGAATTAACGTATTCTTTAAAGAAAAGATAGAGTGCCGGAACAGATGAACTGGCTAAGAGAAAGTCTTCGGGTATCTTAAAGAAATATACTTTTGTAAAACCAATCAATGCCCAGTGAGTGAGGAAGAGAACTAAGAAGATATTTACTTTCTTTGAAAATGCCAGCAACAATCCTATTGTAAATACCGCCACGGAGCAAGGCATTACAGGTGATGTCATCATTGGAAAATGAAGACCCCTGACTAATGAGAATAGTGGATAAATTAATGGAAGCAGGCAAAGTAATATAGATAGTTTGTCATATTTGTGTGTTCGCTCAAAAGGCGTATGGCTGATAAGTAAATCGTATAGCCAGAAAAGAACCATTATTCCCCAGAATATAGCAAAAACATTATTAAAGCTTCTCGGTTCACAATAGATGAAATAGTAAACTATGGCAATCCATGCATTAAGAAATGCGAGAAAAATTTTCATGGCATATTTAATCATCTTTGTAGGGCGCCTGAATAAAGTGATTGTTAATGCAATTGCGATAATTGATATTATTATCTGATAGATCCAGGTTCCGGCGTTATATTGGGCAATTGTATTCCAGAAAATTTCCATATATTCTTAATTCGTTATAATGTTGCTTCTTTCTTTAAATGAATATGCATTACTTACGAAACTAAGAGAACGGGAGTCTTGGTCGCCTGTTACTTTTTTATTCTTTTCCCATTTTCTTCTTAGGTTCAATAAGGTATAGCATTTAGGGACGGCAAAATTACGAAAAAATCTTCTCCAATCATAAATATAAAGAATATAATCTTGGATATGAGTTATGCTTTTGTTTTAAGAAAACCTGTTGTGCTAAAATTAACGAAGGACCTTTTTTTTGTTTGTTGAGACTGCACAGTTAATAAGTGGATATATATTGAGTGATATTTGGGGCTGATAATAAGTACTGACGAGTAAAAGCTGTGCCATGCAAATATGTCATACTGTTTAGTCTTGTTTTAATTATTCGGTTTTGTAAATGCAATTAAATATATATATAATTGCGTTTAGATGTATATCTAACTATCTATTAGATATATATCAAATAACCTATCTGATATACGTCTAAGTATACGTTTGATGTATATCAAATTAATAATATTCCGCTATGTGTTTCATGAAACACCTTTATATAAATTGTTTTCCACGGTTTTATCTAAATTAACTGACAATGGCCTTTAATGGTATGGTCTTTGCTTCGTTAGGACTGTTCGCAATTTTAAAACGAACTGTTATTAATTTATATATAATTTCAACTTTAAATTTTTATAAAAATGGGAGCTGCAGGAAACAAAAAGCCTAAAAAAGGGGCTGACAAACCAAAAGTTAAATCAGAGTATCAATTGGAAAAAGCTACTGAAGGTAGTGGCAAGCACAAAAAAGAAAAGCAGTAATTTCTTTCTACTCATGAAAAAATAACCCATTGAAAATTGTTTATTTTCGATGGGCTGTTTTTTTTAATTCTTCACTTATCTCTCTGCTTTATAGTATCATAAACAACAAAAAGTACAATAATCCCATCAAAATATAGATAGTTTGTGTATCTTGCATTCCCTATTTTTGTAGAGTCAAGTTGTTTTGTGTAAACTATAAAAGACGGATACCGTTATGAAAAGACAAATCTCTTTTTTATTTTCTTTTTTATTATTAATTGCTTGCTCTGTTAAGATCAATGCAACAGTCAAACTTCCTTCCATATTCTCAGACAATATGGTGCTGCAGGAAAATACTCAGGTAAGCATTTGGGGAAAGGCTTCTGCAAACGAGAAGATCACAGTAACCAATTCATGGAACTTTAAAAGATATGTAACCACTGCTGATGCTGATGGCAGATGGACGCTGAAGATTAATACTCCAAGAGCAGCAAAAGATCAGAAAATTACTGTAAGAGGTGAAAATGTTATTCAGATTAATAATGTCCTGATTGGTGAGGTGTGGCTTTGCTCGGGACAATCTAATATGGAGTTTCAGGTTTCCAAGGCTGAGGGTTGGAGAACCGGTATGCTGAATGAAACAGAAGAAATGAAAGATGCTGATTATCCTGAAATTCGTCTTTTCCATGTGGAGCATCAACTGGCTCATCAGGGTCCGGTAGATGATTGTGTAGGACATTGGGTGGTTTGTAATCCTGCCAACCTTAAAGATTTCTCTGCAGTGGGATTTGTTTTTGGCCGTAAACTTCATAAAGATCTTAAAGTTCCTGTAGGATTAATTCAGTCTACCTGGGGTGGAACTCATGCTGAGTCATGGACAAAGATGGGTGTGATGGAAAATGATCCTTTGTATGCAGATGTGCTTGATAAATTTGCTTTGAAGAATGTTAAGATAGAGAAGAATTATTGCAAGGTGCCTGCCACTTTATGGAATGGAATGATTAATCCAATTCTTCCTTATACAATAAAAGGTACTATCTGGTATCAGGGTGAATCAAACTCGGATCGTTTTGAAAAATATCAGTCGGTATTTACCAATATGATTAATAGCTGGCGTGCTGAATGGAAACAACCGGACATGCCTTTCTATTTTGTGCAGATTGCTCCTCAGTATAAACAACCAGCAGGAATTCGTGAAGCTCAGTTAAAGACATGGCAATCTGTTAAAAATACAGGTATGGCTGTTATTACTGATGCCGGTGATTCTACCGATATTCATCCACGTAACAAACGTGTAACAGGCGAACGTCTTGCATCATGGTCTTTGGCAAAATCTTACGGAAAGAAATGTGCTTATTCAGGACCACTTTATAAATCAATGAAGAAGTCGGGTAATAAGATTGTTCTTTCTTTCGATTATGTAGAAGATGGACTTAACTCAAAAGGTGAAGTACTGAAAGGGTTCTTCATTTCGGGTACCGACAGACGTTTTTATCCTGCTAAAGCTATAATTGTAAACAATAAGGTGGAGGTTTCTGCTCCGGAAGTATTGGATCCTGTTGCTGTACGTTATGGATGGGGCTTTTTCTTCCGTGTAAACTTATTTAATAATGCAGGTTTTCCTGCTTCTCCTTTCCGCACAGATAATTTTCAGGACGATACATACGCCCGACGTTTTGCCGATTCTGAAATGAGACGCTTTCCTCACGCATGGCAATTAGATCATGGAACGAAACCTTTCTGGGGTTATGCTCAGGGTGTAGGTTGCTGCGCCATGCTTAAAATGTGGAAACTTACGGGTGATAAACGCTATTTTAAATATGTAAAAGAGTTTGCAGACTCTCTTATTAACGATAAAGGTGAAATTACTTTGTATGATAAGTCAACTTACAATATTGACTATGTAAACTCTGGCAAAGTACTGTTCGATCTATATAAAGAAACCGGCAACCAGAAGTATAAACTTGCCATGGATGTTCTTATCAGACAATTAAAAGATCAACCAAGAACTCTTGAGGGAGGCTATTGGCATAAGCTGACTTATCAACATCAGATTTGGCTGGATGGTATTTATATGGCATCTCCTTTTATGGCTCAGTATGGTGCTGAATTTGGTAAGCCCGAATGGATTGATGAAGCTGTTAAGCAAATCATTCTTTGTCATAATCATACTTTTGATGCTAAAACCGGACTTTACTACCATGCCTGGGACGAGAGCAAGTCTCAACGTTGGGCAAATCCTGAAACCGGACTTTCTCCTAACTTCTGGGGAAGAAGCATTGGCTGGTATTTCATGGCTATGGTCGATGCACTCGATTATATTCCTACTGATCATGCCGGTCGTGCTACTCTTATTGGCTATATTCAAGGATTGGCAGATGCGCTTCCTAATTATCAGGACAAGAATGGATTGTGGTATCAGGTTCTTGATCAGCCAAAGCGTGAAGGTAATTTCCCCGAAGCATCTGTTACTACTCAATTTATGTATGCTTATGCAAAGGCTGTGAATAAAGGATACATTGATAAAAAATACCGCGTTTATGCTGAAAAGGCTTTTGAAGGTTTGAAAAATAAGCTGATTATTGAGAATGGAGATGGAACGCTGACTCTTACCCGGTGCTGTCAGGTAGGAGGATTAGGTGGAAACCCTTATCGCGATGGAAGCTTTGAATATTATATTGGCGAGAAAATGCGCGATAATGATGCCAAAGCTACCGGCCCTTACATTATGGGCTGCATAGAATTGGGACAATAAATAAAGTATAGGCTGAGAACTGTTTAGGCTCTATTGTTATAGAGCTAAAACAGTTTTTTGCAGTTATTAATTTTGTATATTTGAATCTTAAATTGTAATATGATGATTAAAAGAATATTGTTAATTAGCAGTTTCGCTTCCTTAGGTATTTATTCTACTGCTCAGGAAGTGGCATGGCCTAATATAACAACTGAAGCAAAGCCGGCTGCTCGTTGGTGGTGGTTGGGAAGTGCGGTAGATGAACAAAATCTAACTTATAATCTGGAGGAATATTCCCGTGCAGGTATGGGAACAATGGAAATCACTCCTATTTATGGAGTGAAAGGTAATGAGGCCCATGATCTTAAATTTCTTTCTCCTGTGTGGATGAAGATGCTACGTCACACTGAATCCGAAGCGAAAAGATGTGGTATGCAAATGGATATGAATACTGGTACCGGATGGCCTTTTGGCGGACCGGAAGTGAGCATTGAAGATGCTGCAAGTAAAGTCTTTTTTGAAGAATATAAATTGAATGGCGGCGAACAGCTAAAGGCTACCATTCAGGTTTCTGATGAAAAGCAGAGATCAATAGCTCCTCTTTATCGTTTGATGGCTTTTTCGCAGAAAGGTGAGCGAAAGGATATTACTTCTAAAGTTGATAAACAAGGTAGGCTGAACTGGACAGCTCCGGCAGGTCAGTGGAGGTTGATAGCTGTCTTTAACGGAAAGACACTTCAGAAAGTAAAACGTGCTGCTCCCGGTGGTGAAGGTTATGTGATGAATCATTTTTCATACAAGGCGGTTGCCAATTACCTTCATCGTTTTGATAAAGCATTTGCAGAAACAAAAACACCTTATCCGCATAATTTCTTTAATGATTCTTATGAAGTTTATAATGCAGACTGGACACCGGATCTTTTTGAACAGTTCTATAAGCGACGTGGATATAAGCTGGAAGAGTACCTCCCTGAATTTCTTGATGAGAGTCGCAATGATATAACAGCCCGAATTATTTCTGATTATCGCGAAACAATATCAGAACTATTGCAGGAAAACTTTACTGCTCAGTGGACAAAGTGGGCACATGTTCATGGAAGTCTTACTCGTAACCAGGCTCATGGCTCTCCCGGTAACCTGATAGATCTTTATGCTACTGTTGATGTTCCCGAATGTGAAGGTTTTGGTATCTCAAACTTTGGAATCAAGGGATTAAGAAAAGACTCCTTGACAGTGAAGAACTTCTCTGATTTATCTATGTTGAAGTATGCCTCTTCGGCAGCACACATTTCAGGTAAACCTTATACTTCTTCTGAAACATTTACTTGGCTCACGGAACATTTCCGCACTTCATTGTCACAATGTAAACCGGATATTGATTTGATGTTTGTTTCAGGGGTTAATCATACTTATTTTCATGGAACTCCTTATTCTCCCAAAGATGCAAAGTGGCCGGGATGGTTGTTTTATGCCTCTATTAATATGTCGCCCACGAATACTATCTGGCGGGATGCTCCGGCATTCTTTCAGTACATCACCCGTTGTCAGTCTTTCTTGCAAATGGGTAAACCAGATAACGATTTCCTTATTTATCTGCCTGTTTATGATATGTGGCACGATCAGGATGGCCGTATGCTGGCGTTTGATATCCATAAGATGGAAAAGAGAGCTCCTAAATTTATTGAAGTTGTTCATAAGATAAGTGAGAGCGGATATGATGTAGATTATATTTCTGATCAGTTTATCCTTAACACTAAATGTGTGAATGGCATGCTTCAGACGAAAGGCGGAACAAAATACAAAGCGATTATTATTCCTGCCGTGAAAAAGATGCCGGATAATGTGCTGGCTCATTTAATCAGCCTGACCGAACAAGGTGCAAAGATTATTTTTATGGAGAACTATCCGAAAAGTGTTCCCGGTTTTTCTAAACTTAATGAACGCAGTCTTCGTTTCAGCAACTTACTCAAGACTCTTCCAGCTGTTGCTGATTTTAAAGAAACAATGAACAGTCCTCTTAAGAGAGGTGCAGTTATTACAGGAAGTGACTATAAGAAAGCATTGGCTGAGACCGGTGTTGTTTCAGAAGATATGAAAACGGTTTATGGATTGAAGTGTATTCGTCGCTCCAACGAATCGGGATACCATTATTTTATTTCATGCTTGCAGTCAAAAGATGTTGAGGCTTGGATTAACCTTGGAGTAAATGCTACCTCGGCTGTGATTTATAATCCATTGAATGGTGAAAGTGGAAAAGCAAAGATCAGACAAGTGAATGGTCGTACTCAGGTTTATCTACAGATTAAATCGGGTGAATCTTTCTTGCTGAGGACTTTTACGAAAGAAGATGTAAAAATGGCCGATTGGGAATACACAGTTTCGCAAACAGTGGGTCTAACTCTTGAGAATAACTGGAAACTTCATTTTGAACACAGTGAACCCGCGATAGAAGGCACTTTCAATATTGGAAAGGTGTGTTCATGGACAGAACTTGATGAACCAAAAGCTAAAGTGAATATGGGTACCGGAGTTTACAGTGTAAGCTTCACTTTACCTACTATATCTGCAGATGAATGGGTGCTCGATTTAGGCGATGTTAGAGAAAGTGCTCGTGTTAAAATCAATGGCAAGGAAGTTGGTACACTTTGGTCGGTTCCTTATATTGCTAAAGTTGGAAAATTCCTGAAGCAAGGAGAGAACCATTTAGAGATAGAGGTAACCAATCTGTCAGCTAATCGTATTGCCGATTATGATCGTAGAGGTATAGAATGGAGAAACTTTAAAGAAATAAACATCGTTGATATTAATTATAAAGTAAAGAAATACAGTGACTGGGAAACTGTACCTTCAGGATTATTAGGTCCGGTGAAGTTAGTTCCTGTAAATTATACTAATAAGTAATCTCCTTTTTTGTATCGGCAATTGCAAATTATGGAATTATGACCATCTGCAATTGCCGATATTTCTATTTCTTAGAATTAGAGTTACTAGGCTTTTATGTTGCCAAATTGCTGATAAATAGAGTGGTATGTTAAGACGAATTAATACTTGGGAATGGTAAATTACCAAAACGGATAGTCTTAAAGTCAAATCTTACAATGGATCACTTTGCGTAAATGTATATATTTGCAACATAGACAGTATATAAATTTATAAATAAAGTAATATAAGTTACAACTTTCATTTTGAGAATTTTTGATGTTGGCTCTATTTATGACAACTAATGTTCATGGCAGCAATCTTCCTGATTGTCCATAGATGAAAGATTGCAAGGATATAAAATAAGATAAGTAAAATATATGGAAAACAAAAACTTTTTTGCCGTTGATTTAGGTGCGACCAGTGGACGTACAATTCTGGGCACAGTTAAAGAAGGTGCAATTGAACTTAGAGAACTAACCCGCTTTCCTAATAATATTATAGAAGCAAATGGGCATTTCTATTGGGATATTTATGCTCTTTATCAAGAGATTCTTAATGGATTAAAGGTTGTTGCTAAGGAGAAAATCGAAATTACTTCTATTGGTATTGATACCTGGGGCGTTGATTTCGTTTGTATCGGTAAAGATGGTGAAATACTTCGTAATCCTTATAGCTACAGAGATACTCATACTGTTGGCGCTCCTGAAGAGTTCTTCAAGAAAATGCCACGTGAAAAGGTATATGGTTTGACTGGTATCCAGATTATGAACTTTAATTCATTGTTCCAGTTGGCAACCATTCAAAAGAACAATTCCTCTGTATTACCTATTACAGATAAAATATTGTTTATTCCTGATGCCTTGTCATATATGCTAACAGGTAAGATGGTTACTGAATATACTTTTGCATCAACATCTCAGATGCTGAATCCTGAAACAAAGCAGTTTGAACCTGAATTGTTGGATGCGGTAGGTATTAAGAAAGAGCTATTCAATGATATTGTTTATCCTGGAACATTGGTTGGCACATTAACAGAATCAGTTAAGGAACAAACCGGACTTGGAAATATTCCTGTGATAGCTGTTGCTGGTCACGATACAGCTTCTGCAGTTGCTGCAGTTCCTGCTGAAAATAAGAACTTTGCTTATTTAAGTTCAGGTACCTGGTCGTTGATGGGTATTGAATCTGATAAGCCAATTATCAATAAAGAAAGTTTTGAACTAAATTTCACTAATGAAGGTGGTGTTGAAGGAACTATCCGTTTCTTGAAGAATATCTGCGGAATGTGGTTATTGGAACGTTGCCGTAAAGAGTGGGCACGTGATACTGATTATTCTTATACTGAATTAATTGATGCTGCATTAGCTGCTCCGGCTTTCAAATGCCTTATTAACCCAGATGCTCCTTGTTTCGCTAACCCGGTTTCCATGATTGAGGCTATAAAGAACTATTGCGTGAAAACCAATCAGCCTGTTCCTGAAACATATGGTGAAATTACCCGCTGTATTTTTGAAAGTTTGTCATTAAGATATCGTCAGGTATTGGAAAGCTTGCAAAAGATGGCAACTTATCCTATTGAAAAATTACATGTTATAGGTGGCGGTTCAAAGAACAATCTTTTAAACTCGTTCACAGCAAATGCATTAGGCATTGAAGTAATAGCTGGCCCATCTGAAGCAACTGCTATTGGAAATGTGATGCTACAGGCTAAAGCAGCAGGTCTTGTTCCTGACATTCAACAGATGCGCGAATTAATCCGTAAATCTGTTGCAGTTAGTGTCTTTACTCCTGCTGATAAAGAATTGTGGGAAGGGGCTTATGCCGATTTCCTGAAAGTATACAGAGAAGATATTTAAATAAAAAATAGAAACAAAAAATTAAAATTATCATGAAAAGCGAACTTATTAACAAAGCTTTTGATATTGCAGTTGAAAGATATGCTGCGGTAGGTGTTGATGTAAACAAAGCACTGGAAGATCTGAGCAAAATTTCATTGTCATTACATTGCTGGCAAGCTGATGATGTAGTTGGATTCGAAAACCCAGACGGACAGTTGTCTGGTGGTATTCAAACTACAGGTAATCATCCTGGTAAAGCACGTAATATTGATGAAGTAAGAGCCGATATTCTTAAAGCAGCTTCTTATATTCCTGGAACTCACCGCTTGAACTTGCATGCTATTTATGGTGATTTTGGTGGTAAGTTTGTTGACCGCGACCAGATTGAACCAAAACATTTCGAAAGCTGGATGAAATGGGCTAAAGAAAACAATATGAAGTTGGATTTCAACTCATCTTCTTTCTCTCATCCAAAGAGTGGAAGCCTTACTTTGGCTAACCCAGACAAAGAAATTCGTGACTTCTGGATTGAACATACAAAACGTAGCCGTGCTATTGCTGAAGCAATGGGTAAATATCAAGGTTCTCCTTGTGTTATGAACCTTTGGATCCATGACGGCTCAAAAGATCAGACTGTTAATCGTCTTAAGTATCGTGAACTGTTGAAAGATTCCTTGGATGAAATTTTTGCAACTAAATATGATAACATGAAAGACTGTATCGAAGCTAAATTATTCGGTATCGGTGCTGAAAGCTATACAGTAGGTTCTTATGACTTTTACTTAGGTTATGGTGCTAAGAACAACAAGATTGTTACTTTGGATACAGGTCACTTCCACCTTACAGAAAGCATTGCAGATAAGATTTCTTCTTTATTGCTTTTCACTCCTGAAATCATGCTTCACGTAAGTCGTCCTATTCGTTGGGATTCTGACCACGTTACAATTATGAATGATGATACTTTGGATTTAGCTAAAGAAATTATTCGTTGCAACGCACTTGATCGTGTTAACATCGGTCTTGACTATTTCGATGCTTCAATTAACCGTATCGGTGCTTATGTAATTGGATCACGTGCAACACAAAAATGCTTCATGCAGGCATTACTTGAACCACTTGCTCAGTTGCGTGAATACGAAGCTAACGGTCAGTTGTTCGAACGTCTTGCTCTTCTTGAAGAAGCTAAGAGTCTTCCTTGGAATGCAGTTTGGGATATGTTCTGTTTACAGAACAATGTACCAGTAGGTGAAGAGTTCATCGCTGAAATTCAGAAGTACGAAGCAGACGTAACTATTAAAAGATAAATTATTAGATATGCTGATGTGCATGGATACCCATATGCTTTTTTAGCATATGGGTTCATTCGTACATTGGCTATTGATTAATGTAATATTATGAATACACTAATTGGATTAATTATTATTGCTATAGGAAGTCTTGGACAAAGTAGTTCATATGTGCCTATTAAGAAAGTGAAGCAATGGAGCTGGGAAAGCTTTTGGCTGGTACAGGGAATCTTTGCATGGTTGGTTTTTCCTTTCTTAGGCGCTTTACTTGCCATCCCATCTGGAAGCAATCTTTTTGAATTGTTAGGCTCAGGTGGAGCTCTTTCTTCAATGGCGTATGGCGTTCTTTGGGGAGTAGGAGGTTTGACATTTGGACTAAGCATGCGCTATCTTGGTGTAGCTCTTGGACAAAGTATTGCTCTTGGTACATGTGCCGGATTCGGTACTCTTTTCCCTGCAATCTTTAGCGGGAAAGACCTGTTTCATGGAGAGGGCTTAATGCTTCTTATTGGTGTGTGTATAACTTTAGCGGGTATTGCTGTTATTGGATATGCCGGAAGTCTTCGTTCTAAGAACATGACAGAAGAAGAGAAGAAAGCAGCAGTTAAAGACTTTGCACTAACAAAAGGATTGCTGGTTGCTCTGCTTGCCGGAGTAATGAGTGCTTGTTTTGCTTTAGGACTCGACGCAGGAACACCTATAAAAGAAGCTGCAATAACTGGTGGCGTTGAAGGACTATATGCAGGTCTTCCTGTTATATTCCTTGTAACATTGGGCGGATTCTTTACTAATGCTGCTTATTGTATGCAACAGAATGTAAAAAACAAAACTGGGAAAGAATATTTCTCTGTAGATAGTAAGACCTTAACAAATAATGTTTTGTTTTGTGCACTTGCAGGAGTATTGTGGTACTCACAGTTCTTTGGATTGGAAATGGGAAAAAGCTTCCTGACTGATAGCCCTATTTTACTGGCTTTCTCTTGGAGTATCCTGATGTCACTGAATGTTACATTCAGTAATTTCTGGGGCATCATTCTTAAAGAATGGAAGGGCGCCAGTAGTGCTACCATAGGTACACTTATATTAGGTCTCGTTGTGCTGATTTCGTCTATCATTGTGGTAGCAATGGCACAATCCTGATTTTCTTAAACGAAAGATTATATGAATAGAAATATGTGTTTATATAATCCTTATCAATAAAAATAGTATTTAGAATATGAAATCAATTTTAGAAAATAATCCAGCTCTTGCCAAGCAAGTAGCTGAAGTTGCTGAGGTAGCTGGATACCTTTGGCAAAAAGGTTGGGCTGAACGTAATGGCGGTAACATTACAATCAATATTACAGATGTAGTTACTGACGAGATCAGAGGGCTGAAAGCAATTAGCGATAAAACGCAAATTGGAACAACTCTTCCTCACTTGAAAGGTTGCTACTTTTTCTGTAAAGGAACAAACAAACGTATGCGTGACTTGGCTCGTTGGCCAATGGAGAATGGCTCAGTTATCCGTATTTGCGATGATTGTGCAAGCTATGAAATCATTGCTGATCAGCCTGTTCGTCCAACTTCAGAACTTCCGGCTCACTTGTCAATGCACAACTACTTAATTGGTAGCGGATCTAGCTATAAAGCTGCTATGCACACCCACCCAATTGACTTGGTTGCAATGACTCACAATCCTGCATTCCTTGAAAAAGATGTACTTACAAAATTACTTTGGAGTATGATCCCTGAAACAAGAGCATTCTGCCCAAGAGGATTGGGTATTATTCCTTATAAATTGCCTAGCTCTATTGAATTAGCTGAAGCAACAGTTAAGGAACTTGCTGAATATGATGTAGTGATGTGGGAAAAACATGGAGTTTGTGCTGTTGGTGAAAACGTAATGGAAGCATTTGACATGGTTGATACGCTTTCTAAATCAGCTCAGATATACATGACAGCCAAATCAATGGGCTTTGAACCAATTGGTATGGCTGATGAACTGATGGAAGAATTGAAAGTTGCATTCAATTTGCCTAAATAAATATTTATTTGATATTATATTTGATAAGAGATTACTTGTTGCATAGTCAACTTGTAATCTCTTTATATATAGTATCTATTAGCATAAATCTGATTATGATGAATTTAAAGAAAAGTTTGCTGCTAGGTATAGCTACTATCTGTTTTACACCTCTTGCCGCTCAGACTAAAATGACAGCGAAAGAGGCTGCAGTGAAAATTGCAGATCGTATATTGAGTAGTACCTCTTATGAGTTTAAGAATACTAAAACCGGAGAGGTTTACAAATCAGTTAAAAACTTACCACTTTCTGTCGATGTAAAGGTAGCAAGTAAGTATAATGACTGGCATTATACGAACGGGGTAACCAATATTGCTTTGATGGAATTAGCAGATAAAACCGGTAATAAAAAATATGATGAATATGTTTTAAAGAACATGGATTTCGTGTTTAATGAAGGAAATCTGGACTATTTCAAAAAAGTGTATGATAAAGCTTTGAAGGAAGGTGGATGGAGCGCCATCCGTAATATAAACTGGAGCATGATATTCCGTGGAAAACGATTAGATGATAATGGCCCGATGGGAGCTAGTTTGATCGAACTTCAAATGCGTCATCCCAATAAATCCTTTCTCAATTATATTAATCAGACGGCAGATCATTTGAACTATGCCGAGCCTCGTTTGGCAGATGGTACAATTGCACGTATATGGCCTCATGAAAACACAATCTGGGCGGATGATTCATTTATGGCTATCTCTTTCTTGTCGCGTATGGGTACAATGACTGGCGATGATAAATATTTCACTGATGCTGCCAATCAAATATTGAACTACAACAAATATTTGTGGTGCTCTGAGAAGAATATTTATTACCACTGTTATCATACAGATAATAAGGAGCATGGTGTTGCTCATTGGAGCCGTGCCAATGGATGGATATTTATGGCTCAGGCTGATCTTTTGTCCAGAATGCCTAAGGACCATCCTATGCGTGAAGCTATCATTAAAAATTTTCAGCAACAGGCAAGTGGCGTGGCACGTTATCAGGGAAAGAATGGTTTGTGGCATCAGCTTCTTGATAAAGAAGATTCCTATGAAGAAATAACAGGTACTGCTATGTTTGTCTTTGGTATGGCTCGTGGAGTAAAAAAGGGATGGTTGCATCCGGACTTTATTTATGTGGCAGAGCAAGGACTTAAAGGAATGATGAGGATGATTACCGACAATGGCGATGTAACAGGCATCTGTGTTGGAACAGGTATCATGCCTTCTATAGCCTATTATTATTCTCGTCCCACTCAGCAAAATGATCCGATGGGGGAAGGCCCTGTTTTGAGGGCGCTAATTGAAATGATTGATGCTCCTAAATATACAGAGATTAAAGCAGAGCAGCAATATGATAAGATTATAATCAAAAAATAGTTTTTTCTTAAAAAATGAAAGATTCAGGGAGGGTATTGGTTTGAATAGATTGTGACTATTTGAAAAGTCCTTCCTGGATATTTAAACATTATTAAAGATTCCTTTTAGTCTTTGATGTTGTAGTGAGAGAAATTATCTCTACTTTTGTCACATTAACATGACTGATTGACAAGATGATAAGGGACTATAATGATTTGGGAGTGGACTTTAAGTATCTAATAGTAAATGACATGGATCAAAAATTTGGTCTTTTTGTTAATACTGTTGGTTTCCAGTCTATAAAACCAAACTCTCCATATCCTCTTAAAGATCACCCTTCCGGCTATTTTTTTAATGCTCAGAAAGGTAGAGTATTGCCGGAATATCAATTTGTTTATATAACTAAAGGCCGAGGACTTTTTACTTCAGACTCTACTCCGGAAACTCAAGTTTGTAAGGGACGTTTAATGCTTCTCTTTCCTGGTCAATGGCACACATATCATCCTCTTCTGCATACTGGTTGGAATGAATATTATATTGGTTTTGAAGGGCCAATCATTGATAATATTGTTAAAAGCTCATTTATATCGGAAAAGAAGCAGATTCTTGAAGTAGGCCTGAATGAAGAATTAGTAGATCTTTTTTCGCGTGCAATAGAGATTGCCGAATCAGATAAGATCTCTTCTCAGCAATATCTTTCCGGTATTGTGTTACACATGCTTGGAATGATTCTTTCCATATCTAAGAACAAAATATATGAGATTGGAGATATGGATCAGAAAATTGAGCAAGCTAAGATTATTATGAATGAGAATGTTTTTAGGGATGTGGATCCTGAAGAGCTTGCCATGAAATTGAATATTAGTTATTCCTGGTTCCGTAAGATTTTTAAAGATTATACAGGTTATGCTCCTGCAAAATATTTTCAGGAACTGAAGCTTCGTAAAGCAAAACAATTGTTGGTGGGTACATCGCAATCAGTCAAGGAGATCTCTTATCAATTGAATTATACCTCTACAGAACATTTTTTCTCATTATTCAAAAAACGTACAGGTTTTACTCCGCTTGAATACCGTAGTTTTGGTCGTGAAACTGAATCCGACTTATAAATTACATAAAAATCAAAATAAACACTTTATATGTCAATTTGATTAATTATTGTTTTATCATAAAACAATATGATCTTCTCTATCTATAATTAAAGGTCAAAACATGGAGTCTTTCAATCAAAAGAACAGCTGCTCACTATTTCGTTATTCCTATATTTGCCAGTCAAATTAATATCTGGATACATCTATTAATTAGTTTTTTTGTTCTTTGTGGATAATTTGCAAATAGATGTAGATGGTTTATAATATTTCTGTAAAAGGAGTGTGTCTTTTTAAGAAAACAGAGCTCAGTGTAATGTTTGTAATTTAAATCAAACCTGTTTTAAAGCACAGAGACTGTGTCTAATACTTTTAATAATGCGTTGAACCGGATTTTTCTATTAATCAATTATAATAATTAGTCTATGAGAATCTTACATGTAAGGTTATGCTTACTTATGCTTTTATTGGTAAGCTGTACTTTAAGTGCGTTCGCACAAAACAAAACAATCACGGGCACAGTAAAAGATGCCACAAATTTTGGAATTCCCGGAGCATCTGTCATCGTTAAAGGTACTTCAAAAGGTACAATGACAGATATCGATGGAAAATATTCCATTACTATTCCTTCCTCTTCTAAGCAATTTGTTGTTACGTTTGTTGGCTATGAAGCTCAAACAGTAACCATTGGCAACCAATCAAAAATTGATGTGGTACTGAAAGAGTCGGCACAAATGCTTGATGAAGTTGTTGCTATTGGCTATGCTAAAGTAAAACGTAAAGACTTAACAGCTGCTTCTGTTTCTGTTGGAGGCGATGAACTTAAAGCTGTTCCTGTAACAACTGCTGCTCAGGCTTTAACTGGTAAGGCTGCGGGAGTAAACGTTACCACACAAAGTGGAGCACCTGGCGCATCAATCAATATTACAGTTCGTGGTGGTACATCTATTACACAAGGTACTTCTCCACTATATATTGTAGATGGGTTCCAAATGGAAAATGGTTTGCAAAATGTCGATATTAATGATATTGCATCCATTGACGTTATGAAAGATGCTTCTGCTACTGCTATTTATGGTGCACAAGGTTCTAATGGTGTAATTATCATTACTACAAAAACTGGAAAGGCTGGAAAGACTGAAGTAAACTACAACTCTTATGTAAGCTTTGAAAAATTAGGTAAGAAACTTCCGGTTTTGAATATTCTTGATTATACAAAATATCAATATGAGTTTCAGACATTAGCAGGAAAAGAGGCAAGCTGGGCCTCTATGTTTGGTGGAAATACTTCAGATGCCGATTTTTATACAGGGGCTTATGGCCGCATTCAAAGTGAGTATGGCTCTCGTGAAGGTATTAATTGGCAGGATCTTGTTTTTGGAGGTACAGGAATGCTTCAAAATCATAACCTGAATATAAATGGCGGAAATGAAAAGACAAAGTATTTGTTGAGCTACAACTATACTGATCAGGATGGCATTATGTCTAAACATGGATATGCAAAGAATAGCATCCGTGCTAAGATTAATCATGAACTTTGGAAAGGTGCTCGCTTAGACTTTAATTCAAACTATCAATCAACAACGATTGAAGGTGGTGGCTCACTGGGAGGACTTCTAAAAATGACAATTCTTCAGCCTGTAACTGGTGGTACTCGCTTTACAAATGAACAATTTGTAGGTACAGATATTGGTGATGAGATGTCACAGATAGATTCTCAATATGATGTTTATAATCCACTTATTATAAATGATGCAGTAACTAATAAGAAGTATACTCGTCAATTTTCGGCAAATGCAGGACTTGAGTTTGATATAATGAAAGATTTAACATTCCGTACAGCAGGTAGCTATTTATGGCAACAAACTCGGGAAGATTACTGGGATGATGGACGTACAAAAACAGCTAGAGATAAAAAAGGTCCTTATGGCTCTCGCGACAATTCTGAAAAAAGAACATGGCAGATCACTAATACTCTTTCGTATGGTCATGACTTTGGATTGAATAAACTGAATGTTCTTTTAGGACAGGAAACAAGCTATACTGAATCTAATTCATTGGATAATTTGTATCTTGGGTTTCCGGTTGATAATTTCGGATTAAATCAGGTTGGCATGGCTAAATCAACTATCTATAGTTCTGGGATAAGTAAAAATGGTTTGGTTTCTATGTTTGGTCGTGTATCATATAATTATAATAGCCGTTATTTATTTACTGGTACTATGCGTGCTGATGGTTCTTCTAAATTTGCCAAAGATAATCAATGGGGGTATTTCCCATCTGCTTCAGCTGCTTGGCGCATTACAGAAGAAGATTTTATGAAAGACCAGAATATCTTTGATAATCTGAAGCTACGTGTAGGTTATGGTACTGCCGGAAACTGTAACATTGAAAACAATATGTATGCAACTGATTATAGCGCGGGACACTATGCTATAAACAAAGCAGATGTCTCAACATTGATTCCTGGTAATATTGTAGGAAATCCTAAAATTAAATGGGAAGCAACAACTACTACCAATATAGGATTGGATATATCAGTTCTTCATAGCCGTGTTAATTTGAGTCTTGATTTTTATAATAATGAATCAAATAACCTAATTATTAAGAATAGTATTCCAACTTCTACTGGTTACTCTTATCAATATCAAAATATTGGATCAATTCGCAACCGTGGTGTCGAAGCTGCATTAAATACTAATAATATCCGTAATAAGAACTTTAGTTGGTCTACAGATTTCAATATTGCATTTAACCGTTCAAAGGTTTTGTCTATTTATGGAAATGGTGGATCTGATCATTTTATCCAAAATTATGATTCACGTATTGATTATTATATCCAGGTTGGTAAACCTCTCGGTCAATTTTATGGATACAAGTATGATGGCGTTTACACAACAAGCGATTTTACTCAGAAAGCAGATGGTGCATATACATTAAATGCCGGTGTTCCAAGTTTGAAAGGTAGAGATCGGGCGAAAGTTAAACCAGGCGATGTAAAGTATGTGTGTGTTACTGGTCAAACTGATATCAATGGCAATCCGGTTTGGTCAACTGATGACCGTACAGTGCTCGGTAATGCTCAGCCCAAATTTCAGGGTGGTTTAAATAATAACTTTACTTATAAAGGTTTTGATTTATCTGTATTTATGAATTTTGTATATGGAAATAAAGTTTTCAATATGAGTTCACAACGTTTTATTGGTCCTTACTTGCCAAACCAGAATGCTCTGGATGTAATGAACAGTCGTTTTATATTAGTTGATCCTGCTACCGGTAAAGAATGCAAAAACTTGGAACGTCTAGCAGCACTAAACCCACAACAGTCTGCAAAGAATGCAATGTGGAGTTTGAATTCTGATAATAAGATTGCTATATCTGATGCCTTGGACTATTATCTGGAAGATGCTTCATTCCTTCGTTTAAGTACTATTACGCTAGGTTATACCTTACCAAAGAATTTGATAAGTAAGGCTCATATTAATAATGCCAGAATTTACTGCACATTGAATAACATCTATACATTCACAAATTATAGTGGTTATGATCCTGAAGTTGCTGCAACATCAAGTGCATTGACTCAAGGTATTGACAACTCTTCTTATCCAAGATCCAAGAGCTATGTTGTTGGTCTAAACTTAACCTTTTAATAATGATTATTACAATGAATAAAATATATAAAATAGTTGGACTAGTAACCTTAATCATAACTTCTAGTTCATGTCAGGGTTGGTTAGATATACCATCGGAAACAAAATTTGATAGTAGTACAATTTTTGAAACAGTTACAAAAGCGGAGATGGCAGTTCTAGGTTGTTATTCTTCAACTTTTAATCGTGAGTTATATTATCAATTAGGTATGGGTACAGATGAATGTTTCTCTACTGAAGGTGATACAAACTCTAAGAATGCTGTAGGCAATTATTTGTATAGCACTTCCAATATTCCGACTTCAACCTATACGGCAATGTATACAGGTATTGAGTATGCCAATGTTTGTATTAAGGGGTTGACTAGTATGAAAGGAGCAACTACTACAGAACAAGAAAAAATTAATATGCTGCTGGGTGAGGCTTATGCTATTCGTGGTATGAATTTCCTGAATCTTGTTCGTTTCTTCGGTGATGTTCCATATCCTACTGTACCAGTTGCTGATATGGGAACTTTTACTTCTTCTCGTGTTAGCAGAGATGTTATTCTTGATGGTTGTGTGGCCGATCTTCAGAAAGCTGTTGATTTGTTGCCTTGGCAAAGTGAAGGACAAGTTTCAACAGTGGAGCGTTTTACCAAGAATTCAGCTTGTGGCATTTTGGCTCGTGTAGCCCTTTATGCAGCTGGTTACTCACTTCGTTGGGATCTGAATACCTATGCCCCAGCAACAGTAAAATTGGCTCAGCGTGAAGATAAAGAACGTATAAAAGAACTGTATAAAATTGCTGCTGATGCTTGTAAGAAGGTTATTGATAAAGGTGAGAATGATTTGCTGTCCAACTACGAAACTGTTTTCCGTGACTTGGCTCGTGGACGTTATAACAAAGAGAATATGCTTGAAATTGGTCAGTATGGAACTAACGTAAATGGTTATTCTATTGGTTATACCAATGGAATGTTTACCCATACTAGTTCTATGTATGGTAAGAGCCAGCCGACAATGGGGGCATTACCAACATACTGGTTCGACTTTGAAGAGGGTGATACTCGTCGTGATGTAACTATCTGCGATTATGGTATAGCATCCGACAATACTCGTCAGCTAAATACTTATGTAAGTAATACTGTTGGGAAATTCCGTACAACATGGAAAGATGGTATTGGAACAGAAATCTCTAAACGTGATATTAACTGGCCTATGTTACGTTACTCTGACGTGTTACTGATGTATGCTGAAGCATTAAACGAATATAATAACGGGCCTACTACTGAAGCAAAAAATGCTTTTGAAAAAGTTCGTATTCGTGGATTTGGGAATGATGCATCTAAGATTGGTACTACGCCATTAGATTATCAAGGCTTTAGAAATGCTATTATTAATGAACGTAAAATGGAACTAGGCTTTGAGTCATTACGTAGAACAGACCTTGTGCGTTGGGGTATTCTTTATGAAACTTTGACTCAAACAAAGCAGAATGTCATAGATATGGCTAATAGAACTGGCAAATATGCTAATATAGATATGTATCGTGCGTATAAAAAAGATAAAGCAACTTCATTCTCTGATCCTGTTGTTTTTCTTTCATATATTGGTTATAAAACGCTTCCATCAGCTGCTGAACAAACTGTTCTTACAAATAATGGCTATATCTTATTAAATATGACTAGTGCTGCTAAGAATCTTTCTTTTGATGGTGAGATGAAAGCTAGTGCAGTTTGGATTTCAAGCCTTTTCAGAGGATTGGAAAAGAATAAAGTGGAACTTCTTCCATTAAATACTACTACAATTGACAATAATTCTGGTTTGCGGGGTCAACAGCACCCTTTGTACTAATCTTTTTGAATAGATTTAATTTAGAGAGCACCTATTTTGGGTGCTCTTTTTTTTTGGGTACCGTGCATGGTGCATAAATTGACGGTGCAAGTCCTTTACGGAGGTTGGTAGTTATCAACTATCCCATTTCTCCTGTCCGATTATCGAAAACACATTCTCATCCCTCACTCCCTCACAAAATCTTTCAATAGGTTGATTTATAGATGAATATCCCGTGAGGGTAGCCTTCTTATCCCTCACTAAACCATCACAAAAAGAGGTCTACCCTCACGATTTCAATCATAATCAGTAGATTTTGGACTGATTTTTTTCATTGAAACTCCTCCATTTATCTTTTATTCTCTCTTTATCGAATGTGACTTACCCTAAGATTTTTCATGCAAAAAATAGCAAGAATTGGCACGAAAACGTGAGGGATGGCTTCCAAAGTTAGAGAATGGTGATGGATGAAAATGCTACTATCACGGCTTAAAAGTCAGTTAAACAGGTTTTTATATAGAAAAGTGATGGAGTGATGGTAGCTTTTCATTTTTACGTATTGTTTTGAAAAAATGGAAAGCTCAAACATCCCGCCAGCTTTTTTAGAAACATAACCGGATGTTGAGCAAACTCCCGCCAGCTTTCAAAAAAAGCTGGCGGGAGTTTGAGTTTTCCTGAATCGGGTTTACAGTTTCTGTTGAGCCTTTATTCATCAATGTCTATCAGACCATTCGCCATTGATTATCAGTTATTCGCCAATGGATTTTATTTATTGGAGAATCATTCTGAATATAAAGCTGGACCGAAAGTAGTTTTTGCTTTGCTTATATTGAACTGGAGTCAATTTAACTGTCAAATAACACAGCATAAATATCATTGCTTATAGATGTTAAAGTAAAACTAACAATTATATTTGTGCTTATAATCAAAATATTATGTAAGTACCATGAGAAAAATTTTATATTCTTGTTTAGCACTGATATTGTCAGCAAGTGGGGCTGCAAAGCAAATGCCGATTAATCGCTTAGCTTTGGTTACCCGCAATAATCCTCAGATTACTGCATTTGATTCTCTTTCTTCACTTTCAGTGGGCAATGGAGAATTTGCATACACTGTTGATGCTACGGGGTTACAAACATTTCCTGAAATGTATTCAAAAGGAGTGCCACTTGGTACTCAGTCGCAATGGGGCTGGCACAGTTACGCCAATCCTAATAATTACAAGCACGAAGAGACGCTAAAAATATATGATTTTGGTCATGGTAGGCAGGAACCTTATTCTACTGAATTCAAGGAAGATGGTCGCCAAAAAGGAGCATCCAGTTGGTTCAGAGTAAATCCTCACCGTTTACATTTAGGCATTGTTGGTTTTGAACTAGGTAAAGATGTAAAAGCTTCCAATATTACCAATATCAAACAGACTCTTAATTTGTGGAAAGGCAATATCACCAGCAGCTTCACTTTGAATGGAAAGCCTGTTCAGGTAGAAACAGCTTGTCATCCTCAGAAAGATATGATTGCAGCAAAGATTAATTCGGCCCTGCATCCTGCGGTTAACTTCCGTTTTCCTTATCCTTCGGGAGGACATTGTGATGATGGATGTGACTGGACAAAGAACAATCTTCATAACACTACTATTGTAAGCCAGACTGACCACTCTGCAATCCTGAAAAGAACAATTGATGCAACAGTTTATTATGTTCAGATACAGTGGGAAGGTAAAGCGAAACTGTCTGAAAAACAAAGAAATTATTTTGTGCTGACTCCTGAGTCAGACAATTTTGCATTCACCTGCTGGTTTACTTCAGAAAAGCAGATATCAAAGCAGCCAACTGTTGCCGAGACAATTCTTGCTGCAGGTAATTACTGGACTTCTTTCTGGAAAAGAGGAGGAGCGGTTGACTTCTCAGCTTGTAAAGATGCACGTGCCAAAGAACTTGAACGTCGCGTGGTGCTTTCACAATATCTTCTTGCTATTCAATGTGCTGGCTCTACTCCTCCACAGGAAACAGGATTAACTTACAATTCATGGTTTGGCAAGTTCCACCTTGAAATGATTTGGTGGCATCAGGCACAATTCGCTTTGTGGAACCGTCCGGAACTTTTAGACCGTACGCTTGGATGGTATGAAAAAGCTTATCCTATTGCTAAAGAAATAGCAAAACGCCAAGGTTTTGACGGCGTTCGTTGGATGAAGATGACCGATCCTTCGGGAATCGAAGCCCCTTCAAAGGTGGGCTCTTTCCTTATCTGGCAACAGCCTCACTTAATTTATCTGGCAGAGTTGCTTTATCGCAGCAATCCAACTCCTGCAATGATTAAGAAATACAATAAAATGGTTCAGGAAACTGCCGCATTTATGTATTCTTTTGCTACTTATGAGAAAGATAAAGATCGCTTTGTATTGAAAGGAGCTATCCCTGCGCAGGAAACTCTTCGTGCTGCGGAAACTGTAAATCCTCCTTTTGAACTTTCTTACTGGCATTATGCAATGAGTGTGGCTCAGAAATGGCGCGAGCGTGCCGGCGAAAAACGTAACCAGAAATGGGATGAGATGATTAATAAACTCTCTCCGCTTGCTGCACAAGACAGTTTATATTTGGCAGCTGAGACTGCTCTTGATACATATAAAGATATCCGTTTTACTTCTGATCACATGGCGGTACTTGGTGCAGAGGGTATTTTACCTAAATGCAAACTGGTTCGCAACGACTATATGAAGAATACGCTAAACTGGATTTGGGATAACTGGAACTGGGATCAGACCTGGGGATGGGATTATCCTATGACAGCCATGAATGCTGCCCGCCTTGGCGAACCCGAGAAAGCTGTTGGCGCACTGTTAATGAATAAACGTACTAATACATATTTGGTGAACGGACATAATTATCAGGACGATCGTTTGCGTATTTACCTACCTGGTAACGGTGGCTTGCTGACTGCCATCTCTATGATGTGCGCCGGTTGGGATGGTTGCAAGGAAAAGAATCCTGGTTTTCCTAAAGATGGAAACTGGAACGTGAAATGGGAAGGATTGAATCCAATGCCTTAATGCAATCATCTGATGCATTATTCCCGAACTTTGAAATATAAAGAATAAAGATATGTTCAATATGAAATTTGTGAGAATGCTGCCACTCTTCCTTTGGGGAGTGACAGTTTCTGCACAGCCATTAGCCTCACTGAATGATTCTCAAAGAGGAGTGCAGCGTACATTGCGTTATACTCCCGATGGTGAAGACTTTGTGATTGTTAATGGTGATAAGAAATTTAACCGTGCGCTTTACGGTGCTCACACGGGGTTCCGTGTAGAAACCGGTGATGTGCCCGAATTCGCTCTTTATCTTCCGCGAATGGGGGGTAATCTTAGCTTTGGGATTGTCAGCGGTTCTAAAGTCTTATCCTTAAATAAAGCGGCTTATATTGAGAGTCGATACCGTGCAGGTTCCCGCATCTACACAATAAAAGATCCTCTTTTAGGAAAGGGATGTATCCGCATCACGGCTCTTTCAATGTATAACGCCGATGGAGCAGTCTTTAAAATTGAAACAGAAAATATTCCCGGAAATATATCCTTAACCTGGCGCTTTGGTGGCGCTGCCGATAAACGGTTCAGTCGTGAAGGCGACTTGGGCGTTGATCCGTATGATAGCTTTGACTTAAAACCGGAATACTGTGCGGGTAATGTTTATTCTATAAATAACAATGCCTTTACCTTGAAGTTTGGAAAGAAAGAACCTCGCCAGTTGGCAGGCGTTTTTCCAACAGACTCAAAGCTGAGCATTGCAAATGAACTTCCGGTCTTGGATGGAAAGCTGGCCCTTGCCGGAAAGAAGGTTTTCTTTATGGCATTGCAGAGTTCTAAACTGGATAAAACATTAGATTATCCGGCGCTGGCTGATTGTTTTGCGAAATCAGAAGCGGCTCGTGTAAAGCTTGCTTCACAAATAAAAATAGATACTCCCGATCCTTACTTTAATACACTTGGTGGTACATTGGCTGTAGCGGCTGATGCTATATGGAGTGGTGAGGTGTGGCTTCACGGAGCTATTGGCTGGCGAATGCCTCTTAACGGTTGGCGTGCAGCATACACCGGAGATGCTTTGGGCTGGCATGATCGTGCCCGTACTCATTTTAATGCTTATGCAGCAAGTCAGGTGAAAGATGTACCCGCTATATATCCTCATCCAACACAGGACAGTGCTATGAATCTTGCCCGCTCGGAAAAGAAGTGGGGTACGCAGATGTACAGCAATGGCTATATTTGCCGTAATCCTCGTGAGAATAACAAGATGCATCATTATGATATGAACTTGTGTTATATTGATGAACTTTTGTGGCATTTTAACTGGACTGGAGATTTGGCCTATGCAAAACAGATGTGGCCCGTACTTACCCGTCACCTTGCATGGGAAAAACGAAACTTTGATCCCGATAATGACGGACTTTATGATGCCTATTGTTGTATCTGGGCAAGCGATGCTCTTTATTACAATAGCGGGGCGGTAACACACTCTTCAGCATATAACTACCGGGCCAACCGCATGGCTGCAGAGATTGCTGCCAGGATAGGAGAAGATCCCAAACCTTATGCTGCTGAGGCTGATAAGATTCTAAAAGCATTGAACTCACGTCTTTGGATTCCTTCGAAAGGACATTGGGCGGAATATCAGGATTTCATGGGTAAGAAAAAGCTTCATGAGAGTGCGGCTGTGTGGACCATCTATCATGCAATAGATTCTGATGTGCAGAATCCTTTCCAAGGTTATCAGGCTACTCGTTATGTAGATACCGAAATTCCTCATATTCCTGTTGTTGCAAAAGGATTAAAGGACGAAGGTTACGCAGTGGTTTCCACTACTAATTGGATGCCTTATTCATGGTCAATTAATAATGTGGCTGCTGCCGAGATTATGCATACTTCACTTGCTTACTGGCAAGCTGGAAGGAATGAAGAAGCATTCAAATTGCTAAAGAGCTCGGTACTCGACGGAATGTATCTGGGTAGTAGTCCGGGAAATATTGGGCAGATAAGTTTTTATGACGCAGCTCGTGGTGAATGCTACAGAGATTTTGGTGATCCTATTGGCGTTGCTTCCCGTGCGCTTGTTCAAGGACTCTTTGGTGTAATTCCAGATGCTATGAATGGTCGTGTTCTGGTTCGTCCAGGCTTTCCTTCTGCCTGGGATCACGCATCAATATCTACACCCGATATCAATTTTGCTTTTAAGCGTACCGGTAAAAAAGAGATTTACAATGTAGAATTGAAATTTGAAAAGCAACTGGCTCTGGATTTACAGGTTCGCGCACTTTCAGATAAAATCAATTCTATAAAAGTAAATGGTAAAGAGGTGAAATGGGCTCTTGCTGAGTCGGCTTCCGGATATCCGATAATTAAGATTTCTTCTCTTTCGGCAAAGAATAATAAAGTAGAAATTGTTTGGAGTGGAAAGAATTTATTGAAGATTCCTAATGTTATCTCGGTGTCAAATGGCCTTTCATGGTCTTTGAATCTGGGTAATCTTATTAAAAAGATATATGATCCGCAAGGAGTTTTGGATAATGCTAATACTTCCGGTAGCAAACTCACAGGAAAGGTTATTGCTGAGGCTGGCAATCATACTCTTTTCGTGCTGGTTTCTCAGGGCGAGATGGAGTGGTGGATGCCTGTTAATATAAACGTGAAAGGAGAATCTTCGGCTGTTGCGAAGACCTTTGCCAATGTAAATAGCTCTACTTGTGAACCGGTTAATATGGATAAAGCATTGAATGATTCGGTTAGCCGGATATTTAAAAACGAATATCTTGCTCCACGCTCCCCTTATACTACGTTGCAATTACCAAAGCAAGGAATAGGTGAATGGTGTCACCCTCAGGAAACAGTGGAGATTAACGACTCGGGCGTTCGTTCTAAAGTTCGTGATGGAATATTATCAACCTCATTGGGAGTGCCTTTCAGAACTCCTGCAGAAGGTAAGAATGTTGCTTTTACTTCTCTTTGGAATAACTATCCTGATAAGTTGGAGGTGGAGCTCACGGGTAAGGCCTCACATATTTATTTGTTAACAGTGGGTACAACAAACCACATGCAGAGTCATATAGTTAATGGTATTGTAAAGGTCACCTATAATGATGGTTCAACGCAGGTGCTGAACCTGATAAATCCTGAGAACTGGTGCCCTATTGAACAGGATTTCTTTGTAGATGGATTGGCCTTTAAACTGAAAGCTCTACGTCCATACAGATTGCATCTGCAGTCGGGCGTTGTGAGTGATAATCTGGAGAAGGAACTTCATATAAAGGGAGTTTATGGAAGAAACATCAAAGGAGGTGGGGGTGTGTTGCTTGATCTTCCTTTGGATAAATCAAAAGAACTAAAAAGTCTGCAGTTAACAACTGAAGCTAATGATGTAATTATTGGTTTGATGGCGGTTACTTTGCAGAGATAAAATGAAGTGTTAGATTAGATAAGATATGTTTGTTTAGATTAGATTTGTTAGTGTTACAAGAGGCGGAATTTTAGTCCTGTGAAGGAGCGAAATTCTGCCCTTGTTGTTTTAGTGAGGATTGTAAATATCTCTATTATATTTTATAATATCCGGCGGGCTGTTTTTTATTGTTGGAGAGTGATTTATGAATGCTTGTACAAAAGAAAACAATCTTTTGTACAAAACAATGTTTTCTTTTGTACAGAAGAATTAATTGTTTTGTACAAGATGTTTTGAATGTTTCGCCATTCATTTTAATAATATAAGGTATCGTTGATTATATTAAACCAAAAATATTATATTTGTCATCATTAAGTAAGAAACCCCCTGTGGTGATACGTATTTTTCATTATGAAGAGAAAAATGTTTTATAAAAGAGCTTTAATTTGGTTGCTGAGGTTCCGGCATCGTAAAGGCTATGGGGTGCATTCCCCCTTTGCCTTTAATCTGATTACCGGAGTTTTTTTCGAAAAGGCTCCTTATTATGATTACGAGTATTTAAGAGAGATAGTTTGTAAAGCACGGAAAAAATCACCTGCTTTATGGAAACGCTATATTGACAGTTTCCGTATTTATGAACTTCTTTTTAGACTGGCCAATGACGCAAAACCTCATACTATTCTTGAGATTGGAACTTCTGCCGGGGTAAGCAGTCTCTATTTGTCTTGCTCCAGGAAAGAGGCTCGTTTCATCACTTTGGATGAGAAATCTCCTGCAAATGATCTGGCTATTCGTTTATTTAGTTATAATAGTAACAAGATAGATTATCGGACCGGAGATGTTTCAGCTTTGCTTCCTGAAGCAATATATGAATTGAATACTCTCGACTTTCTGCTTTTACACCCTGGAGAATATTCTTTGTCCACCATTCAAACAATGTTTGAACAGTGTATGAATAAAAGCAATCCTTGTTCCGTTTTTGTAATACAAGATATTTATTCCTCTTCTGAGATAAAGAACTGGTGGAGAGAGCTGGTGGCTGATGAACGATTGGGGATAACTTTCGATCTTTATGATATGGGTATCATCTATTTTGATAAAAAAAAGATAAAGCAACACTATATCGTGAACTTTTAAATATGTTTGACGGTTAACATATCAAGCTATAATAAAAAACACAATGAAGAAAAGTAAAGTATATACTAAAACAGGAGATAAAGGTACCACCTCTCTGGTAGGTGGAACAAGGATTTCTAAAACAGACATCCGTTTAGAGTCGTATGGCACGGTAGATGAACTGAATGCCCAGCTAGGTTTGCTGGTTACATATCTGGAGGATGAATCAGATAAGAGCTTTGTTTTAAAGATACAGCATAAGCTTTTCTCGGTAGGATCTTATCTGGCCACTGACCAGAACAACACTACTCTGAATCAATCTAGCATCATTCTGCTGTCAGACATAGAAGCTATAGAAAATGAAATAGACACGATAGATGAACAATTGCCAGAGATAAATCGTTTTGTTATACCTGGAGGAAGTCGTAAATCTGCAGTTTGTCATGTTTGCCGAACAGTTTGCCGCCGGGCCGAAAGACGTATATTATCACTCGCAATGACTTGTACCATAGATGAGAATGTAATAGCATTTATCAACCGTTTATCTGATTATTTGTTCCTTTTATCGCGAAAACAGAATATAAGTAATAATAGTAGTGAAATATTCTGGGATAAAACTTGCAAATGAGATTATTTATTATACTTTTGCGGGAAAATTAAAACACGAGCTAGTAATCATTTTTAATACTAACAACTATGTATTGGACATTGGAATTGGCATCTAAACTGGAAGATGCACCTTGGCCTGCTTCCAAGGATGAACTTATTGATTACGCGATGCGTTCTGGCGCACCACTTGAAGTGATTGAAAATCTTCAGGAAATGGAGGATGAAGGTGAGATATATGAAAGTATCGAAGATATTTGGCCGGATTATCCCAGCAAAGAAGACTTCTTCTTCAACGAGGAAGAGTATTAACAAACTTATTAAAGGAAGGTAATTTTAATACCTTCCTTTTTTTGTTGGCATACCGCTTCTCTTTTAACTGTTTTTTTTGAGCTTTGTACTTCATTATATGGAAAGTAACACAATTTATTGACTCTTTTGCAGTTAATAAACATAGGTATATACTTTGTTTGATACATAAATGACATTTAAAAGATTTCTTTTCTTTTGTTTTGCTTTGCTTTGCTGCTTTGCTGCGAATGCACAGTTTGATGCGCAATTCAGTCAGTATTGGGCGGTGACCGGATATTATAATCCTGCTAATGCCGGACAAATGGATAAACTAATGCTATCTGGCGCTTATAGTCAGCAATTGATGGGTTTTACCAACGCACCAAAATCAATGTATTTCGGTGCTGATATGCCGTTCAATTTCCTTGGAAGTAAGCATGGAGTTGGTATTACTCTTTTTAATGAAGGGATTGGCCTTTTCAGAAATCAAATGTTTAGCTTGCAGTATTCTTATAAAAAGAAGATTGGAAAAGGACAGCTTGGCTTTGGAATGCAGGTTGGCGCATTGAATATTTCTTTTGATCCGACTAATATCAATTTGGGTGATGAGACTAACGATAATGCTTTTCCAACCACCACCATCTCTGGGATGAGCATGGATGTAGGAGTGGGGGCATATTATACACATCCGGGTTATTATACAGGACTTTCGGTCACTCATCTTACTTCTCCAACTGTGTTGCTGGGTGAAAATAATAAGTTTAAGGTAGATCCTACTATTTATTTAACAGGTGGATGCAATATTAAAACGGAAAACCCGTTAATTTGGATACAGCCATCTTTTTTATTAAAGAGTGATTTGGTCTCTACAAAAGTTGACTTAACGGGACGGATGTTCTATAATTATAATGATAAAACCTTCTATGGTGGTTTGTCGTATAGTCCGGGTACATCAGTAACGTTTTTAGTTGGAGCAAAAATAAAGAATATTACTGTGGGCTACGCTTACGATATGTTTACGTCGCAAATAGGAGCCGGAAGTGGAAGTCATGATCTGATTGTCAATTATTCAACGGATATTAATTTCTCGGGACACAGTAAAAACAAACATAAAAGTATACGTATTTTATAATAAATATGAAAAAGATCTTATTCATAGCAAGTATAGTTATTGCAGTTGGACTAAGTTCATGTGGAGGTCCAATCGGAGAGTCTTCTACGGGAGGTGAGTTGACAGGTGTTGGTGCGGTGGCATGGGATGAACCGGCACCTTACGGGATGGTGCTCATTAAACGAGGATCTATTAAAGTAGGGCCAAGTGAAACTGACAGTCTTTGGGGGAAATCTATTCCTTCAAAGGATGTATCAGTAGATGCTTTCTGGATGGATGAAACAGAAGTAAGTAATTCCAAATACAAACAATTTGTGTTCTGGGTACGAGATTCCATTATTCGTGAACGTTTAGCTGACCCTGCCTATGGCGGCAATGAAGCTTACAAGATAACTGAAGACAGGAACGGAGATCCTATCAAGCCTCATTTAAACTGGGCAAAACCAATTCCATGGAAACATGCAACGGAAGAAGAGCAAGCTGCAATTAACAGCGTTTATACAGTTCACCCAATTGACGGAACTAAAATGCTTGATGCCAAGCAGATGAACTATTATTATGAATACTTTGATCAGACTCAGGCTGCTCTTCGTAAGAATAGGTTAAACCCTGCCGATAGAAACAGAAACACGGATATTCCGGTGAATAATGATGAGGTGGTTATGATTTCAAAGGATACCGCATATATTAATGACGAAGGCAGGATTGTGAATCAGACAATTACTCGCAAGCTCTCTTCTTTATATGATTTTCAGAATAGTTATATCGTCAATATTTACCCGGATACGACTTGCTGGGTGAACGATTTTCAGAACTCATATAATGAACCTTATATGAAGCTTTATTTCAATCATCCCAGCTATAACGATTATCCTGTAGTGGGTGTTTCATGGGAACAGGCAAATGCTTTCTGTGCTTGGCGGACAAACTATTTATTGGCTGGATTGAGAGGTGCTGCCCGTCAGATACAACGTTATCGGTTACCCACCGAAGTGGAATGGGAATTTGCTGCAAGAGGGCAGGAAAATAATGCTTATCCATGGAAGCCTGGTGATACAAAATCAGATAAAGGCTGTTATTATGCAAACTTTAAACCCGGTAGGGGTAACTATACAAAAGATGGAAATTTGATTACCACTAAAGTGGGGTCTTATTCTCCTAATTCAAATGGCTTATATGATATGGCAGGTAATGTTTCCGAGTGGACTTCTACGGTTTACACGGAAGCTGGCGTACTTTCCATGAATGATATGAATCCTGAACTGAAGTACAATGCAGCAAAGGAGGACCCTTATGTGATGAAGAAGAAAACCGTTCGTGGTGGTTCTTGGAAAGATGTAGCAGCTTATGTGCGCTCTGATGCCCGTTCTTATGAATATCAGAATGAGAACAGATCTTACATTGGCTTCCGTTGTGTCAGAACGCAGATTGGTTATAATAAAAAAGGCAGATAACTATGAGTAACAATAATAAGAAGAGAGGCCTGTTCCGTAGATTTCAGGATTTTATGGCCAGTTACAGAGGGAAAGTGCTGCTTAACTATGCTTATAGTTGGGGTGCTTCAATCGTAATTACGGGTGTATTGTTTAAGCTAACCCATTTGCCGGGGGCAAACATGATGTTGTGGATTGGTATGGGTACTGAAATTATTGTATTTTTTATATCAGCTTTCGACCGTCCGTCTAAATCATATAAATGGGAAAGTGTGTTTCCCGATATAAAGATTTCCGGTGCAAGTCATGATAAGAAGCATGAATGGTTTGATTCTGATAAGGATATTGAAGAAGAGAAGTTACCCACCACCGCTGTAGAACAGGCAATAAACCGACCTTCTGTAAGTCAGTATACCACAAATACAAGGACGGCTCAACCGTTGTCTTCACAAGGTGTAGCGTTCACAGTATCAGGAAGTGCTCAATATGTGCCGGCTGGCGTACAAGAAACACCTGTGTCCGATAGTGAGAAAGTTAAATTTGTAGGTGGAATGCCTGTTCCTGGTGATGAGAACTGGGCAGCAGGGATTAGTGGTGAAGTTGTGGCTAACTCTCCAGAGGTGGCAGATGCAACAGCTGTTTATCTTGGCAAGCTACAATCAATGGCAGATACTTTGGAACGCTTTAATTCAGCCACAAATTCATTAGCTGAGGTTTCGGATACTTTGTTGAGATCATACAAAAGCATCAGTGATAATTCAGAATCAATTACTTCAAACTCTCAGGGATACGTGGAACAAATGCAGTCTCTGAATCGTAATTTGATGGGATTAAATACCATTTATGAAATCCAACTGAAAAGTATAAGTTCTCAGATTGATACAATAGACAAAGTAAACAAAGGTTTGACCCGTATCAAGGATATGTATGAGGGCTCAACCGGAGATAGTGAGAAGTTCCATGCGGAAACCGAGAAGATGGCACAGCAAATTGAGGAGTTAAACAAAGTTTATGCTCGAATGCTGAAGGCTATGACGGTAAACATGAACAACCAACAACAATTATAAATTAGTAGATAAATATGGCATCAATTGGATCAGAGTCTCCACGTCAGAAGATGATAAACTTAATGTATCTCGTCTTGATGGCTTTGCTGGCTTTGAATGTTTCTTCAGATGTGCTCAATGGCTTTTCATTGGTAGATGAGAGCCTGAACAGATCAACTGCTAATTCAACGAGGCAGAATCAGACATTGTATAAAGATATGGCTGATTTCTTGAGTAAAAATCCGGAAAAGGTGCAGGAATGGTTTGATAAAGCTCAACATGTGCGAAAGATGTCGGACTCTCTTTATAACTATGTTGATAAATTAAAATATAAAATAGTTAAGGCTGCTGATGGTGATGAGGCTAATGTAAATGATATAAAGAATAAAGAAGATCTGGAAGCAGCGAATCTTGTGATGTTAGCTCCAGGCACCGGCCAAGGAAAAAAGTTGTTTAAGGCTATAAATAGCTACAGAAAAGCTATTCTGACCATGGTAACTGATAGCGCACAAAGAAAGATAATAAGTAGTAACTTGGGTACCGCAGTCCCAAGAAGAGCTACAACTATAGGAAAGAACTGGCAGGAATATATTTTTGAGAATACTCCTGTAGCGGCTGCTGTTACTTTGCTGACCAAGTTGCAGAATGACGTTCGTTACGCCGAAGGAGAAGTTTTGCATACGTTAGTGAAAAATATAGATGTGAGAGATATTCGTGTGAATCAGGTAAATGCTTATGTAATACCTAGTGCACAGACTATTGTACGTGGAGGAAAATTCACTGCTCAGATTATTCTGGCGGCGGTAGATTCAACGCAGAAACCATCAGTATATATTGGAAACAGATTATTGCCGGCGGGAAATAATGGGTTCTATCAAACAGTATGCAATAATACAGGAGAGTTCACTTTGGCGGGTTATTTGGAATTAAACAAGGGAAATGGAGATATTCTGAGACGAAACTTCTCTCAGAAATATACTGTTATAAATCCTTCGGCAACGGTAGCTGCTACAATGATGAATGTACTCTATGCTGGATACGATAATCCAATGAGTGTATCTGTTCCGGGAATTTCGAGTCAGAATGTACAAATGAAGGTAACCAATGGAAACGGAGCTTTGAGGTCTGTACCCGGAGGATACATAGTACGTCCTTCAAGAACCGGTCAGACTGAATTCGCTGTTATGGCTAATGTAGGAGGAAGAACTCAACTTATGGGTAATTTTGTATATAGGGTAAGGCAGTTACCAGATCCAATGCCGTTTATAGAATATGAAGGTACTCCTGGAAACCCTAAGAAATACCGTGGAGGCACAGGCTTTTCAAAGGCTCTTTTAATGGGTACAGATGGAATTGCTGCAGCAATAGACGATGGACTGCTGAATGTGAATTTCCGTGTCCTTAGCTTTGAAACGGTGTTCTTTGATAATATGGGAAATGCTGTTCCTGAACTATCAGCTGGAAGTAAGTTCTCATCAAGGCAAAGAGATGTATTCCGTAAATTGTCTCGTGGAAAACGATTCTATATTTCACGGGTAAGAGCTGTTGGTCCTGATGGCATTGAACGCCTGCTCCCTACAACTCTAGAAGTAATTGTAAATTAATAAAATACAGATATATGAAACGCTTTATATGTATCATGGCTTTTCTTTGCACTACACTTGGCATGTTTCAGGTTGCAGCGCAACCTAAAGCGCGTAAAGCAAAACAGGAAGTTAAAGAATCTGGGCCAGCCCTTTCAGTACGGGCGCAAACTCAATATACCGGGCAAATAAGTATGCCTCAGGAGGTAATATGGAAACGAGAAATTTACAGAACGCTTGATTTGAAGCAGGAAAAGAATACTGCCTTATATTATCCGGTGGAACCTATTGGTGATAAAATGAATCTTTTTACTTTAATTTTTAAGTTGATTGCAGATGGAAAGATTCCTGCTTATGAATATCATCTGGATGGAACAGAAGCTTTGACAGCAGATAATAAAATCAAATTTAAAGACGTACTTGATCGTTTTCATATCTATCATCAGATAAAAAGAGATACACAGACCAAAGATACTCTTTATTCTATTGATAATAGTGATATACCAGGTAATGAGGTTCTTAGCTATTTTATAAAAGAAGTCTGGTATTTTGATCAGCATTCGTCCACTTACAATTCAAAGGTTGTTGCTATTTGTCCTGTGCTTCATCGCTCTGGCGACTTCTCTACGGAAGTTATCAAATATCCTATGTTCTGGCTTAATTATAATGACTTAGGTCCTTATCTGGTACGTACGAATGTTATGACAAGTAATCTGAATAACACAGCAAATATTAGTTTAGAGGATTATTTTACTACTCGCCAATATAAGGGTGATATCTATAAAACGACCAATATGCTGAATCAGACTCTAGCACAATATTGCCCAACAGATAGTGCTATGATTAAGGAGCAGAAAAAGATAGAAGGTCAGTTAAAGGCTTTTGAGGAACATCTTTGGGAAAATCCTACCGATACAATTGTGAAGAATGAGACAAAGAAGTCAGCTTCATCAGCTACTGAGAAGTCTGTAAAAAAGAGCTCTAAGAGAAAAAGTAATGCATCAACTTCTACTGTAAAAGTGAAAAAAGAGAACTCTTCTTCATCTGCTCCAAAAGCTTCAGTTCGTCGTCAAAGAAGATAAGTTTATATTTATCTCTCATCTCTCATCTTTTAGTGGGTGTCCTTCACCTTTTTAGTCTCATTTATACTATTAATGAGGGACACCATATTCTTTGGCACTAATGCTGTCAATGGGAATCTCCCATATTTTTACATTCTTCACCGCAGGGTCTGAATATTCAAAAGTCTTGTCTGAATAGTGGCTCATAATTATATTAAGCGCTTCTCGTTTATCGTCTAGATTTTCAATGAAGCATACCTTGCCACGGCAAATCACGCTTTTAGCTTTCATGCGATAGCTGCAAGCTACCTTTGGATGCTGAAAAACCAGTTCATGATCAATGCTGAAAGTTATGCAGACATGGTTATTCTTACTAAGTATATCAATAGAATGCCCTGTAGGACCGGAATGTAAATAAATAACTCCGTCCTTATATCCAAAATTCATAGGGATAACATAGGGGGCGTTCTGGCTATCAACCATTCCTACAAAACAAATATCGCTTCGGGAAATAATTTCTTCTACTTTTTCTTGTTCTTCTAATATTACTGTTTTCATTTTCTTGTTTTGTCTGTTTGCTTTGTCCAATGAACTTTCGCCAACTCGAACCCTCGATTTACCAAACGATAAACAATGGAGCGAAGTTCTTCATTGCAGATTGTTGGTTTGCGGTAAAGAATCCATAAATTTGTTTGTGAAGGATTAGAAACAACAGCCCACTGATAATCCTCGTCTAAATCAATAATCCAGTAATCGCCTTTGAATGGCCATTGAAACTGTACTTTTAGTTTAGCGTTTCCTGAATCGGGCACAATGAAAGCTTTACCTTTTACCTGATGCTCTTTTTTTGCCCTTTTGCATCGGTTAATAATTTCAAGATAATCATTTCTTAAAATATACTCGGCTGAAACATTATAGGCGCCTCTTTCATACCAGTGTGGGTATCGACCAATTTCGTACCACACACCCGCATATCTATCTATTTCAACATAGGGGACAACAGCTATTGTTTTGTTTTGTTTCATTTTTCTAATAAACTTACTAAAAAACAATTTGAGCCTAAAAAAGGTTTCATAGAAGTGACTGTTTTTATTCAACTAATGCAAAATCAAGTTGTTTCTTCTCTATGTTTGCACGTGCAACTTTTATTGTAATAGCATCTCCTAAACTATATGTTTTGTGTTTCTTACGGCCTTTCAAGCAGTAATTCTTATCGTCAAATTCATAATAGTCATCGTCCAGATCGCGAACAGGAACCATTCCTTCACACTTGTTTTCGTTCAGCTCCACATACAATCCCCATTCAGTAACGCCTGAAATAACTCCGTCGAAGGTTTGCCCTAGACGTTCGCTCATGAATTCCACTTGTTTGTATTTAACTGATGCGCGTTCTGCGTTTGCAGCAATTTGTTCCATGTCTGAACTGTGTACGCAAAGATCCTCATATTTACTTTCCGAAACGGTTCTTCCTCCTTCCAGGTATCTGGTCAGCAGACGATGAACCATCAAGTCAGGGAAACGGCGGATAGGTGAAGTAAAGTGGGTATAATAATCAAAAGCAAGTCCATAATGCCCTATGTTGTGAATGGAGTACTTCGCTTTCTGCATTGCACGTATTGATACTGTCTCAATAAGATTTTCTTCATTCTTTCCCTGAACATCATCTAACAGATGATTGATAGATTTCGAAATATCAGTCTTTGTTCCACTTGTGCGGAGCTTGTATCCAAAACGAGCGATAAACTGTGATAGATTATCTAGTTTCTCAGGATCGGGTAAATCATGAATGCGATAAGGTAATACTTTTGCATTCTTACCTTGTGGCACTTTTCCAACTTTTTCTGCCACAGTCTTATTAGCCAGAAGCATAAATTCCTCTACTAATTTATTTGCGTCTTTAGAGTATTTGAAATAAACACTGATAGGTTTCCCTTTTTCATCTATTTCAAACTTCACTTCATAACGGTCAAAGTTTATGGCTCCGGCAGAATATCGTTTTTCGCGAAGAATTTTAGCGATGCTGTCCATAGCCAGAACTTCCTCTTTGTAATCACCCTCTTTTGTTTCAATAATGTTCTGAGCTTCTTCGTAGGTAAAGCGGCGATCGGATTTGATTACAGTATGCACAATACGAGAGTCTTTTACCTCCCCTTTATCCGTAATATCAAAGATGACTGAATAAGCCAGCTTTTCTTCATTAGGGCGAAGAGAGCAAATGAAGTTGCACAACCTTTCAGGTAGCATAGGAATAGTACGGTCTACCAGATAAACGGATGTTGCACGTTTCTCTGCTTCCTTATCAATAGTGCCTCCTTCTTTTACGTAGTGAGATACATCAGCAATATGAACTCCGACTTCCCAAAGTCCATCTTTTATTTTACGGATTGAAAGTGCATCGTCAAAGTCTTTGGCATCTTTAGGATCGATGGTAAATGTGGTAACATTGCGGAAATCTTCGCGTTTTGCAATCTCCTCTTCAGAAATTTCAGCGGGAATCTTATCTGCAGCCTCTTCAACAGCTTTTGGATAAACATAAGGAAGCCCAAATTCAGCTAAGATAGCATGCATCTCCGTTGTGTTGTCTCCGGCAACTCCCAGTATATCTATAACCTGACCGATAGGGTTCTTCGCTTTATCTGGCCATTCAATGACTTTAACCACTGCCTTGTCACCGGTTTTACCTCCTTTTAACTTATCTCTTGGGATAAATATATCATTGGCAAGTGTGCGATTCTCTGTTATCAGGAATGCATACGAATTTGAGATTTCCAGTGTTCCTACAAAGTTGAGATTTGCTCGTTCCAGAATCTCAATCACTTCTCCTTCTGCATCTCGGTTTTTACACTTTGCATAGAAAGCAATGCGCACTCGGTCATTGTTCATTGCATGAGCGGAATTCCGCTCAGCAATAAAGATGGATTCTCCACCACCGTCGGGAACAAAAGAGTTCTTCCCATTGCTTTTGCGTTGAAAAGTCCCAATCATTTCAGTTCCGCGGTTGGTGAGCTTGTATTTCCCTTTATCTAATTCGGAGATGTAATCATCTGCCAGCATCTCATAAAGGATATCCATACACAACATCTTGAGAGGATGTGTGGTCAGATTTAATTCTGCGAAAATATATTTTAAACTAAGGACTTCTGACGATTTTGTTTGAAACAGGTTCATTAGCATTTCTGCCAATTGTGCTTTTTTCATTCTCTTACCTGCTTTCTGTTTATCTTTTTTAGCCATAAAATGGATTGTTATATAGTTACTGATTACAAAGTAAACAAATTATTGCGTTCGATGTGCTTCATATTGTAAGAAAATTCTGTATTAAAGTTGAAAAAGGGATGTTTCAATTCATAAAATGAATTATAATATTATCTTTGTCCAACATATTAAAATTCTGAATAGTAATAAATGTAGTTAGACCCAGGTCTTAATGCTATTTAGATGGGGGTATAAACATGTTTTAGATGGGGGTGTAAACAGTGCTGAGACCCGGGTCTAAACGAAAATTTATAATTGAACTTTGAAAAATTATTCGGGATGTATCAGATAGCCTTGCTTATTTCTGATATATACCTTTGTAATTTTATAGATATTTCAGGTTATGAGGCTATCAAAGTCATGAATATGAGCAACTAAACGATAATAACAAAGGATCAGATTTGTATGAGCGGAAGTGTTTTAGTTACCGGGGCAAGTGGTTTTATTGGCAACTTTTTAATAAAAGAAGCTATAAGAAAAGGCTATGAGGTGTGGGCTGGTGTGCGTTCTACAAGTAGGTTAGACGGATTACAAGATAAAAATATTCATTTGATTGAATTAGATTTTGCACATCCCGGAACACTAAATGTTCAGTTGTCTGATTTTAGAGAGACAAACAGCAAATGGAACTATATTATACACACGGCGGGTGTAACCAAATGCAATCACAAAAAAGATTTTGATAAAGTAAATTATGAAGGTACAAAGAACTTTATCGATACTTTATCTCAGATGGGTATGGTTCCCGATAAGTTTATTTATCTCAGTTCCTTAAGCGTTTTTGGACCAATTCACGAAAGAAAGCTTATACCAATATCGGATGATGATACTCCCAAACCCAATACGGCATATGGGCTGAGCAAACTTCACGCAGAAGAATATATCAAAAGTCTTCCCGGTTTCCCTTACCTTATTTTTCGACCCACGGGAGTTTATGGACCACGGGAAAAAGATTATTTCCTGATGGCTAAATCTATAGAAAAACATCTCGATTTTGCTGCAGGATTTCGAAAACAACTGCTCACATTTGTATATGTTGCCGATTTAACTCAGGCTATCTTTCTTGGAATTGGGAAGGATATCTACCAAAAATCCTATTTCGTAAGCGACGGGAAAGTGTATAGAAGCAGAGATTTTTCCGATTTAATACAAAAAGAACTAGGTAATCCTTTTGTAATACACATTAAATGTCCATTGTTTATATTAAAATTTATATCTTTGTGCGCTGAATTTGTAGCTTCATATTCAGGCAAGAGCAGTACACTGAATGCTGACAAATATAAAATAATGAAACAACGAAACTGGCAATGTGATATTACGCCATTAATAAATGATTTGGGATATACCCCTCAATATCATTTAGAGAAAGGAGTAAAGCAGGCAATTGACTGGTATAAGAAAGAAGGATGGCTTTAGATATATTTAAGAAGGTTGAAACCCAGAAAGGGTTGTTCGCTGTTGAGAAGATTTCGTTGATATACAATCTTCTAACATCAATTTTGATTCTTTTCATGTTTCCTCAGATGAGCCATCCTCTTGGGATGTTGTGGGACAGAGTTGTAATAGCGGTGATGACTTTCTGTTTGATATACCTTTACCGCTTGGCACCATGCAAGTTCTCTGCTTTTATTCGTATCATAGTTCAGATGGGATTACTTTCTTATTGGTATCCCGACACCTTTGAATTTAATCGGTTATTCACAAACCTGGATCATTTATTTGCTTCTACGGAACAGTTTATCTTTGGATGCCAGCCTGCAGTAGAATTTAGCCAGCATTTACCTTATGCGTGGGTAAGTGAACCGCTTAATCTAGGCTATTTCTCTTATTATCCAATGATTGCAGTAGTTGGAATATTCTATTTCTTTCGCAGATTTGAATTGTTTGAAAAGTGGTCGTTTATTATTGTAATGTCTTTCTTTATATATTATTTCTTTTACATCTTTGTTCCTGTAGCAGGACCTCAGTTTTATTTTCCGGCTATTGGAATGGACAATGTTACGAACGGAGTATTTCCGGCAATAGGCCATTATTTTAATACTCATCACGAATTACTTCCTGGCCCTGATTATCAACATGGATTTTTTTATAGTTTAGTTGATGCGTCGCAACAGGTAGGTGAAAGACCAACCGCTGCTTTTCCAAGCTCGCATGTAGCAATCTCAACGTTACTTATGATTTCCGCTTTCCGTGTAAGCCGGAAGCTGGGTAGTTTCCTTTTACCATTTTATTTTCTTCTATGTTGTGCCACAGTATATATTCAGGCTCACTATCTGATAGACTCTATTACGGGACTTATCTCGGCCTTCTTCATGTATATACTTGTTACAAAAATGTATAATAAGTGGTTTGCAGATCCCTTATTTAAATAGCAGTTACATGTTTTGATTTAACTGTTTTGATATGATCGTCACTATAATAGGTGATAATCTCATTTATTATACCTAAATGTAGTTATTCCCATCTTCACTACCATGTAATACCTTTGCTGCAAATTAGTAAACATTTTAATGGTATAGGTATGGGAAGAATATTTAAGTTAAAGTTCAGTCTTTGCTTTGCATTGCTTTTATTGCTTGGCATTGTTGCTGCAAATGCAAATTCAGGACTAGGAGAAATTAAAGGGGTTATAAAAAACCTGAAAAGCAAACCTGTTCAAAACGTAAACGTTGCAATAGAAGGCACTTCAATTTATGCAATCTCGAATAGCGATGGAGAATTTACCTTAGAGGGTATAGAATCTGGATATCAGAATCTGGTAGCAACAAAAATTGGTTATGTTACCCAGAAGAGACAAATAAGAATATCTCCGAAAGAAACTACAGAGTGTAATATTGAATTCACTGATGATACTTATCAACTAAATGAGGTAACAATTACATCTTCAAAAAAAGTATATAACCCCAAAGAAGTATCTTCTTCTTTAAGGTTAGGAACTCCGATATTAAATATACCTCAGAATGTGCAGGTCATAGATCAATCTCTGTTGACCGAACAACAGATCTTTTCCATGTTGGAGGGTGTTTCAAAGAATGTTAGCGGAGTTACCCGACTGGAGCATTGGGATACGTATGCCCGTATTTATATGCGTGGTTCTCAGATTGCTGCTTTTCGAAACGGAATGAATGTGCAGATGCCTTGGGGGCCATTGGCTGAAGATATGAGTATGGTTGAAAGAATAGAGTTCGTTAAAGGTCCGGCTGGCTTTATGCTTGCAAATGGTGAACCAAGCGGATTTTATAATATTGTTACTAAAAAACCTACAGGAACAAATAAAGGCAGTATCTCTACTTCTTTGGGGAGTAATGACTTATACAGAGCTGCATTAGATATTGATGGATCATTGACAAAAGATAAGAAGTTACTTTTCAGATTAAACCTCATGGGACAGAGTGCAGGCTCACATCGCCCTTATGAATGGAGCAAAAGATATATAATAGCCCCCGTACTTAAGTACCAGTTTAATGATAAGACTTCACTTACAGCTGAATATACCTATCAGCATCAGCAGATGTCTGTAGTGGGATCGAATTATGTATTTGGAGTTAATGGCTATGGTAATTTACCTTATGATTTTACAACAGCTGAACCAAATCTTGACCCAACTAATATAAGTGATCATAGCTTCTTTTTAACGTTGAATCACCAATTTGATAAAGACTGGAAATTTACAGGGCAACTGGCTTACCTGAATTTTAATCAGGTTGGTTCTTCCATGTGGCCGGGTTCATTGGATAAAGATGGTACAATGCATCGTAAAGTAAGTATATGGGATGCTTTTAATGAAGCTAAACTTGGGCAGTTCTTTGTCAATGGTAAACTGGTTTCTGGAGGTGTAAATCATCGGATTCTTGGAGGACTGGATATGGGAAATAAGAATTATATAGCCGATTGGGGACAAAGTTTTGATCTGATTGGATCTGTCCCTTTTAATATATATAATCCGGTATATGGAACCGTTGCAAAATCGTCACTTCCTGTGTTCGATCGTAGTTTGAGCCTTAGGGCTCGTGCCGGAAATAATATTATTACTCAGAACTACACTGCATTGTATGTGCAGGATGAGCTCGGTTTTTTCAATGATATTCTCCGACTAACGTTAGCTGGTAGGGTAACAACATCCAAGACAAGTAGCTATGGGAGTAATACAGACGATACAAAGTTCACTCCTCGTCTGGGATTAAGTGCCTCTATAAATAAATCAACGTCTGTTTATGGATTATATGATCAGACTTTTGTTCCTCAGACCGGATCAGATTATTCCGGAAAAGCATTTTATCCTATAACAGGTAATAATATTGAATTTGGTATAAAGAAAAACTGGCTGGATGGAAACTGGAATTCTACTGCAAGCATATATAGGATTACAAAGAATAATGTATTGACTACTGATGAAAATCATCCTCAATATTCTGCTCAGTTGGGGCAGACACGTACTCAAGGAGTTGAATTTGACTTGAAAGGCCGTATATTCAAGGGGATGAACGTGGTATTTAACTATGCTTACACAGATTCAAAGGTGACAAAAGATGCTGATGTTACTAAAATAGGGCAGACCATAGCTGGAACAACCAGGTATATTACCAATGTATGGTTGAATTATACTATTCAAGAAGGAGCTTTTGCCAATTTAGGATTATCATTGGGATATCAATGGCAGTTGGATCGCTCTTCATGGTATGTATTTAATTCAGCTGATTCGAAGTCTCTACCAAACTATTTTAGGATGGATGGTGCAATATCATGGAAAAAAGATAATATTTCATTGGCACTTAATGTGAATAATCTATTAAATGATTATCTTTATTCCGGCTCACCATACGGGAATTTCTTCTATTGGCAAACTGAGCCGCGACGTAATTTTCGTTTGAATTTAACATATAACTTCTAATGATTAGTTTAAAGAAAGCAATAAAGAAAATCCATCTTTGGTTAGGATTAATTTCCGGAATCGTAGTATTTGTAGTTTGCATCACAGGCTGCTTATGGGTATTTAACAAAGAAATTAGCAGGGCACTTCTTCCTGATATGACCGTTCGGAATACGGGTCACCTGCTTCCGCCTTCCAGATTAAAGGCTATTGCCAAAGCATATTGTCCTGATCTGGAGGTTGTGAATGTGCAGTATAATAAAGGCGAAGCTGCTCAGTTAAATCTAACAAAGAAAAAGGAGAGAACGCAGCTTTTTGTTAATCCTTATACGGGTGCAGTGATCTATAAAAAAGGAAATTCCTTTGATTTTTTCCATTTTGTAATGACTGGTCACCGCACTCTTTGGTTACCCAAAGACATAGGTCATCTGGTAGTTGACTATGGAGTCCTGATCTTTGTCATCGCTTTATTATCAGGCTTGGTACTTTGGTGGCCTAAAAGCCGGAAAGGATTACGTAACGGGACTGGCTTTATGTGGAAAAAGTCTACAGGGAGCACTAAACGATTGTTTGATTTACATAATGTTCTGGGTTTTTATGCCTGTATTGTATTACTGGCTATTGGAATGACCGGTATGGTTTGGGGATTGGAATGGTGGTCGAAAGGAACTTATTGGTTAACAACCGGAGGTGAGAAATTGCCTGATTGGGGAGTTGCTCAATCAGATTCTCTTAAAGCTGGGACAAAAATAACTCCGGATCAGGCAGCTGATTATGCTTTCTTTAAATTGTTCAGGCAATACCCTGAGGCAGAAGGCTTTCAGTTTGGCTATGCTAAGCAAGATGAAGCTGCTTCTTCCGTATATGCTGCCGTTTATCCTGATGTAGATAAATATTATAACCGCGATGTTTTTTCATTCGACCGTTATACATTGAAAGAAATACCTCAGAAGGGTCCTTATGTAGGTAAGTATGAGGATGCAGGTTTTGGCGATAAACTTCGCAGAATGAATTATGATATCCATGTGGGAGCTATATGGGGATTGCCCGGAAAGGTACTTGTCTTTTTTGCTGCCTTAATAGGGGCTACACTGCCGGTTACTGGTTTTATGCTGTGGTGGAGGCGCAGGCAAAAGAAAAAGAAGCAATGATGTTCTTATTGATCACTAATAAAAACAGAAAGGCGGAAAGATATCACATCTTTCCGCCTTTCTGTTTTTATCTTTGTTTACTCATGTTCCTGGGTAATCTTATCGAATATAGTAAATAGCTCTTCTTGTGTATTAGCTCTGAGCATGGCTATGCGGGTATCCCTGAAGTTTGGAATTCCTTTGAATAGGGGAGAGGCTGCCAAATGCCGGCGAACGTGAATAATTCCCCTGCGCTCGTCAAGTCTTTCAATGCTTTGCTTTACTTGCTCGCGAAGTACATCCATTCTCCATTCAAAGGTGAGAGGAGGAAGCTCTTCTCCTGTTTCCAGATAGTGCTTCACTTCCTTAAAGATCCATGGACGGCCAAAGCTTGCCCGGCCAATCATGATGGCATCTACACCATAACGGTCAAAATAGTCCTTTACCTGTTGCGGAGTGGTAACGTCACCATTGCCAATGATGGGAATATGCATGCGTGGATTGTTTTTTACCTCACCGATAAGTGTCCAATCCGCTTCACCTGTATACATCTGGCTGCGTGTTCTTCCGTGGATGGTTAGTGCGGCAATACCGCAATCCTGCAATTGCTCGGCAAGGTCCACGATAATCTTACTGTCATGGTCCCAACCCAGACGGGTTTTTACGGTAACAGGAATATTAACGGCATCAACTACTGCCTTGGTTATTTCAAGCATCTTAGGAATGTTTTGCAGCATTCCTGCTCCGGCACCTTTACCGGCAACCTTTTTTACCGGACAGCCAAAGTTGATATCCAGAATATCCGGGCGGGCAGCTTCCACAATCTTTGCGGCTTCCACCATAGGTTCTACTTCTCTGCCGTAAATCTGCATGGCAACCGGTCGTTCTTCTTCACTGATAGAGAGTTTCTGAGTTGTTTTATTTACGAAACGAACCAGCGCATCACTGGAAATAAATTCAGTATACACCATGTCTGCCCCGAATTGCTTGCACAGCAGTCGGAAAGCAATATCAGTAACATCCTCCATTGGAGCCAGAAATATGGGGCGTTCCCCCAAGTCTATAGAGCCTATTTTCATATTCATATTAATATTGGCTGCAAAAATACACAAAAAACTACTACCTTTGTACACAACAAATTATAAAAATTAGGTATGAATCATCAGTTAAAAGACTTTGAAATAATGGCGCCTGTGGGTTCTCGCGAATCTCTTGCCGCTGCTATTCAGGCAGGAGCCGATTCAATATACTTTGGTATAGAGAATCTAAATATGCGTGCTCGCTCATCAAACACCTTTACTATAAATGATTTGAAGGAGATAGCTACGATTTGTGAAGAACATGGTTTGAAGAGTTATCTTACTATCAATACAATTATTTACGATAACGATATTCCTCTGATGCGCACCATTGTTGATGCAGCAAAAGAGGCTGGAATCTCTGCAATTATCGCCGCCGATGTGGCAGTTATGTGTTATGCCCGTTCCATTGGTCAGGAAGTTCATCTCTCTACTCAGCTTAATATTTCCAATGCTGAGGCGTTGAGATTCTATGCGCAGTTTGCCGATGTAGCAGTTCTTGCCCGAGAACTGAATATGAAACAGGTTAGAGGTATTTATGATAAGATTAAGGAAGATAAAGTATGTGGTCCGAACGGCGAAGAAATTCGTATAGAGATGTTTTGTCACGGCGCACTTTGCATGGCAGTCTCCGGTAAATGCTATCTTTCTTTGCATGAAATGGATAACTCGGCCAATCGTGGTGCATGTATGCAGGTTTGCCGCAGAGCTTATACGGTAAAGGATAAGGAAAGTGATATTGAGCTGGAGGTGGACAACCAGTATATCATGTCGCCAAAGGATTTGAAAACTATTCACTTCATGGACGAGATGATTGAGGCTGGCGTTAGAGTGTTCAAAATTGAGGGACGCGCTCGCGGACCAGAGTATGTGCGCACTGTAGTTGAGTGTTACAAGCAGGCTATTCAGTCTTGTCTGGACGGAACTTTCACCGAAGAAAAAGTACAAGCCTGGGATAATCGCCTGAAGACGGTATTTAACCGTGGATTCTGGAACGGATATTATCTGGGACAAAGGCTGGGAGAGTGGAGCAAAAACTACGGCTCGGAAGCTACTGAACGGAAAGTTTACGTAGGTAAGGCGGTGAAATATTTCAGTAATATCAATGTGGCTGAGTTCTTGGTGGAAGCTTCTGAAATTAAACTGGGAGATAAACTTCTTGTAACCGGACCTACTACAGGTGCTTTGTTTTCCACACTTGAAGAAGCGCGGGTAGATCTGAAGCCTGTAGAGGTGGTTCGCAAAGGAGAGCACTTCTCTATGAAATTTGACGAGAAGATTCGCCCAAGCGATAAGTTATATAAATTAATCTCCGCCGAGGAGTTAAAGAAGTCTTGTACAAAAGAATGATTTCTTCTGTACAGAACAATTAATTCTTTTGTACAGAAGATTGCATTCTTTTGTACAAGAGAATTTTTGTCTTTCGTTTTATCTTAAAAACCTTATTATGAATAAATATATTTTTGAACTGAATATGAAGGTGCGCGACTATGAATGCGACATGCAGGGCATAGTTAACAATGCAATCTACCAGCATTATCTGGAGCACACACGCCATGAGTTTATCACCAAACTAGGCATAAACTTTGCTGAACTCCACGGACAAGGACTCGATCCGGTTGTAGCCAGAATAACTATTGCTTATAAAACTCCGTTACACAGCGGTGAGGATTTTGTTTCCAAACTATATATTGAAAAAGAAGGAGTGAAATATGTGTTCTATCAGGATATCTTCCGCTTGTCTGACGGAAAAGTATCTGTGAAATCAAAAGTGGAACTGGTATGTCTCACTAATGGTCGTCTTGGACATAGTGAACTTTTCGACAAAGCATTTGAACCCTATTTCGCCAAATGACGGATCAGGAAATAATTGCCACCATTGCGCTGACACAAATTCCGGGAGTGGGATTGATTGGTGCCCGTAATCTTATCAATGTTACTGAAAGTGCGGAAATTCTTTTCTCACGCCGTACAGAACTGACTCAACTGATTCCTGGTATTTCGCCTCGCACGGTTGAGTTACTTAACAGTCCACAGGCTCTTTTACGGGCTGAGGCGGAATATTCCTTCGCTCAGAAAAATAAAATCAGTTGTATAACCATTAATGATGAGGCTTATCCTTCCCGATTAAGGGAATGTCCCGATGCACCTGTTGTATTATTCTTTAAAGGAAACACTGATTTTAATACCTTGAAGGTGATAAATATGGTAGGTACCCGCAATGCTACCGATTACGGACAACGTATCTGCAATGATTTTATTCAGGATCTTAAGACTCTTTGTCCCGAAGTACTTGTGGTGAGCGGACTTGCTTATGGAATTGATATCTATGCGCATAGAGCAGCTTTAAGGAATCAACTAGCTACAGTTGGTGTTTTAGCACATGGATTAGACCGGATTTACCCAGCTACTCATCGGAAAACGGCAATAGAAATGCTGGAGAATGGTGGCTTGCTCACGGAATTCCTTTCGGAAACAAATCCTGACAGACAGAACTTTGTGAAGCGCAACAGGATTGTGGCTGGAATGAGTGATGCAACCATTGTGGTTGAATCGGCTGTGAAGGGTGGTGCGCTTATTACTGCTGATATTGCGCAAGGCTATCATCGCGATTGCTTTGCTTTTCCGGGGCGAGTGGCTGATGAATTTTCCATAGGCTGTAATAATCTGATAAAGGATAATAAGGCGGGATTGATTCTTTCTGCTGAAGATTTCGTCAAAGCAATGTGTTGGGATGCTGATAGCAAAACTATTCCAGTGGCAGTGCAGCGTGAGCTATTTATTGATCTTACTCAGGAAGAACAACATATCGTTGATATTCTCCGTGATAGAGGAAATTCTCAGATTAATTCATTGGTTGTTGAAGCGGATATTCCTGTGAATAAGATGAATGCGCTTTTGTTTGAATTGGAGATGAAAGGCGTAATTCGTGTGTTAGCTGGCGGAATGTATCAGTTACTTTAGATAGGTGCAAAAAAAAGGAGTCACGCCTGACTCCAACCTTTGTTAACCTTAAATCTAATACTATGAAAAACACACTGCAAATGTATGTCTTTTCGCCATTCCAGCCAAACATTTGACCATTACCAGCTAGTCTTTTAATCTTATTTCACTAATTTTTATTGTTTCCGCACACGGTGTATCATTTTGAAACTAAATTTAGCATTTAAGATTCTTTTAAGTTACATTTTGTATTTCGTAGGGCACTTTTTTTCTTAGCCTTTTACGGTTTCATTACTGCATATAAAAAAGAAATCCTCCACCCGGTAAAGGGGAGGGCACTGAAAAAGTCTTTCAATTTTTCAGATTATCGTTCACGAGTCGATAAAATTCAAAATAGCCAAGCCCGGAAATCGGATTTGGCTATTTTTCTATATTTCCTGAAAAACAAACTTGAAAGGGGGCGGATAGTCGTAAACATTGCTACATGAGCATTTTTCAGTTGATTTACAGAGAAAACACGCCTTCTTAGATTAATTTGAGAATTCTCTTGATATTTGCAGCAAAAATGGCCATGGCGCCTTGAAGTTGCATGCATGTCAGGCCGTATGACAATGCCCTATCATACCCGAAGACATTCTTAAGTTCCGCATTTTTAGCTTCTATCTTGTATCGTGATCGAGATTTGGCCCTAAATTCATCTGTTTCTTGAAAATCCATCTGGTGTTTATGTTCGTCAGATTTAATCCTGACCGAGTAGGTTTTCGTTTTTGCACTCTCTTTGTAACATCCTTGCCGCCTGCCACATATCCGACATTTGTCAGTATTGAAGAAGTATACGATAAACTGGTTCTTTCCTTGATTCTTTTTACCCTGCTTGGCACGCCGTATCGCCATATGCCCTGCAGGGCATACGAACATACCCGCATCCTTATTGAATTCAAAACTTTGCTCCGCCCGTCGGGAGCCTTGGCTTATGGCAGGATTAAGTTTTGCCACCAGTTCAAATCCTCTTTGCTCATCTTGAGCGAGCTTAATGTTGTCCTTTCCCGAATAAGCGGTGTCTCCAATGACTGTTTCAACTTCCATGCCGTTATTTCTGCTCTGTTCAACAAGCTCGGGTAATTGGGGACCGTCACCCTTCTCCCCGGAAGTGACTGTGGCGGCAGTGATTATACGTTCGTCACTCATGGCGATGTGTGTCTTATAGCCAAAGAACGACTTGTCCTGGCTTTTGTGTCCAACCCGTGCATCTTCATCTGTGGAGCTGACATAATGATCCTCGATATCTGAAAGCGTTTCCTTGAGCATGTTCAGACGCTCTCTGACTTTGGGAACATTGACCAATGTCTCGTTGTCGGATACGACTTCAAACAACGCTTTGGTATAATCAAGCTCATGCTCCAGATCGTCATCTTCATTCTTCAGGGGCAAACCTTCTTTTATTGACTCCTCCACATCATAAAGGCTCTTGCGCAACTGCTTTGAACGAAGTCGCAAAATCTCGACAGGCGAATACGGGTTGCTCCGTGAACCGGTGTGTGTGGAATCAACAATAATGGTCTTTGACTTGATGATTCCCTTGTCTATTGCAATAGACACTGTCGTTCCTATAAGCAGATTCAACAAATCCTTGTCCTTCAAACGGAGTCGGCGAAACTTACACAAAGAACTTGGAGAGATCAATTCGGTTTCCTCGGGAGCCAGATCCAAAAAGTATTTGAATGAAAGATCATATCGCGAGCGTTCAACAACGTCCACGTCCGAAATATCAAAGATTGTCTTTAACAAAAGATATTTGAACATCCTGATCGGGCACTCGGCCGTACGACCGTTATTCAGGCAGTATTTGTCCAGGAGTTCCTTATGGACGAAAGAGAAGTCTATCAGGTCGTTTATTTGACGCAATAGATTGTCCTGTGGAATAAGCAAATCGTATAGATCTGTGTAATTACTGAACGGTATGGCTTGTTGCAATGGAAGCATATCGGATTGATTTATACTTATAAAGGTATAAAAAAAACAGCACATATCCCAATCTTTTAATGGATATGTGCTGAGTAATTTAATTGCCGAAAAACCTAAAGAGCCAGTTTTTCAGTGCCCTCGGTAAAGGGCAGAGGATTTTTTTTTATGATTTAATCAGGTGATTAATCTTTCAATTTAGCTGCAATAAAGTCGCGGTTCAATCTAGCAATGTTGCTGATTGAGATAGACTTTGGACATTCAGCTTCACAAGCTCTTGTATTAGTACAGTTACCAAAGCCAAGTTCGTCCATCTTAGAAAGCATAGCTTTAGCACGACGACCAGCTTCTGCTTTTCCCTGAGGAAGAACTGATAATTGGCTAACCTTAGCAGAAAGGAACAACATAGCTGAACCATTCTTACAAGCAGCAACACAAGCACCACAACCGATGCAAGATGCTGCATCCATTGCTTCGTCAGCGATAGGCTTTGGAATAGCAATTGCATTAGCATCAGGAACACCACCAGTGTTTATTGATACGTAACCACCAGCTTGCATAATCTTATCAAATGCATTACGGTCAACCATCAAGTCACGGATTACAGGAAAGCCTGCAGATCTCCAAGGTTCAACAGTGATAGTATCTCCATCTTCAAAACGGCGAATGTACATTTGGCAAGTAGTAGCTCCGGTTGCAGGTCCATGAGGATGTCCATTAATATAAAGTGAACACATACCACAGATTCCTTCGCGGCAGTCATGATCGAAAACTACAGGTTCTTTACCTTCGTTGATAAGTCTCTCATTCAGGATGTCAAGCATCTCAAGGAATGAGGTATCGCCTGAAATGTTTTCCATTTTATATGATTCAAAAGCACCTTTAGCTTTCGGACCTTTTTGACGCCAAACCTTTAGCGTGAAATTTATTATTTTTTCCATTGTCTACTAATTATTATGCTTTGTAATTACGTGTTTGAACTTTAGTAAATTCATAGTTCAAATCTTCCTTAATCAACTCTGGTTTAGAGTCCTCACCGGTGAATTTCCAGCAAGCTACGTAAGAGAAGTTCTTATCATCACGAAGAGCTTCACCTTCTGGAGTCTGGAATTCTTCACGGAAGTGTCCACCGCAAGATTCTTCACGGTTCAAACCATCATAAGCCATCAACAAACCAACCTCGATAAAGTCTGATAAACGAACTGCTTTTTCTAGCTCAACATTCAAGTCGTTTACATCACCAGGGATGCGAACATTTGTCCAGAAGTCTTTCTTCAGTTCTTTTAGTTTGATAATAGCTGTTTCCAAAGATTCTTTTGTACGTCCCATTCCAACGAAATCCCACATAATGTGGCCAAGTTTCTTATGAATAGTATCCACAGAGTGCTTACCGTTGATGCTCTTTATTTTGTTAATCTTCTCAACAACAGTATTTTCTGCTTCAACGAATTCAGGAAGGTCAGTAGAGAAACGTGGAACCTGAATCTGATCAGCTAAATAATTCTGGATTGTATAAGGTAATACGAAGTATCCGTCAGCCAAACCTTGCATCAAAGCAGAAGCACCTAAGCGGTTAGCTCCGTGGTCTGAGAAGTTAGCTTCACCAATAGCAAATAATCCTGGGATAGAAGTCATCAATTCATAATCAACCCAGATGCCACCCATTGTATAGTGAATAGCAGGATAAATCATCATTGGACCTTTGTATGGATTTTCATTTGTGATTTCTTCGTACATATCGAACAAGTTGCCATAACGTGCTCTTACTACATCTTCGCCAAGACGGGCGATAGCTTCATTGAAATCAAGGAATACAGCAAGTCCAGTGTTGTTCACTCCGAATCCGGCGTCACAACGTTCTTTGGCTGCACGAGAAGCAACGTCACGAGGAACAAGGTTACCGAATGCAGGATAACGACGTTCCAAATAGTAATCGCGGTCAGCTTCAGCAATATCAGAACCTTTCTTAGTACCAGCCTGTATAGCTTTGGCATCTTCAAGTTTTTTAGGAACCCAAATACGTCCGTCGTTACGAAGTGATTCAGACATCAATGTAAGTTTAGACTGCACATCTCCGTGAACAGGAATACAAGTTGGGTGAATTTGAGCGTAACATGGGTTAGCAAAATAAGCACCTTTCTTGTAACATTGGATAGCAACAGAACCATTAGATGCCATTGCATTAGTTGAAAGGAAGTATGCGTTTCCGTAACCACCTGTACCAATAACTACAGCATGTGCAGCGTAACGTTCAATTTTTCCTGTAACAAGGTCACGAGCAATAATACCACGAGCACGACCGTCGATAAGTACAACGTCAAGCATTTCGTGGCGTGTGAACAATTTCACGTTACCTTTGTGTACCTGGCGGCTTAATGCTGAATACGCACCTAACAATAATTGTTGTCCTGTTTGTCCTTTTGCATAGAATGTACGTGAAACCTGAGCACCACCGAAAGAACGGTTGTCGAGCAAACCACCGTATTCACGAGCGAAAGGAACACCTTGAGCTACACATTGGTCGATAATAGCATTGGAAACTTCAGCCAAACGATAAACGTTTGATTCGCGTGCGCGGTAGTCTCCACCTTTAATTGTATCATAGAATAAACGGTATACAGAGTCACCGTCATTTTGGTAATTCTTAGCAGCATTGATACCTCCTTGTGCGGCAATTGAGTGTGCACGACGTGGAGAATCTTGAATGCAGAAGTTTAATACTTTGAAACCCATTTCACCAAGTGAGGCGGCAGCTGATGCACCTGCAAGACCAGTACCGATAACGATAACATCTAATCGGCGTTTGTTTGAAGGGTTTACGAGTTTTTGATGAGCTTTATAGTTACTCCATTTCTCAGCCAATGGGCCTTCAGGAATTTTTGAATCTATCTTAGTCATAATATTTATTTCTTTTTTCTGATTTTATTAGAGTTCACATTTGCAGGTTACTTAACCCATTATGCCGTATTTAATGTAGAAAGCTACTACTACTAAAGCAAAGCCTAAGAAGATTACAGTTGCAAAGATGTTAGAAATACATTTCCAACGTTCGAACCAGATCTTATTGCTCCAACCTACTGTTTGAAGAGCACTCCAGAAGCCATGAGTAAGGTGGAACCAGATTGCAACGAACCAAACAAGGTAAAGTACAGCGAATAAAGGATTGGCAAATGTGTCTCTTATTAATGCAGCACCATCTTGTGGAGCAGAATTAATACTTTCAAGACCACTTATTTCTACAAACTGCATCTTGAACCAGAATTGTGCAAGGTGAAGAACGAAGAAAAGAATAACAATAATACCCAAAACTAACATGTTTTGAGAAGCCCACTCTACATTTTTTGGCTTTTCTACTACTGCATAGCTTTCATTACCGCGAGCTTTGCGATTTTGCATTGTCAGCCAAAATGCGTAAATAATGTGAACTGCAAAACCTGCAGCTAAAACCAGAGTACCAGCTAAAGCATACCAATTTGCTCCCAAGAACTCACAAACCATGTTGTAGCCGTCTTCAGAGAAAACTGCCACTAGGTTCATCGCCATGTGAAATGTTAGAAAAAGGACGAGGAATAGCCCTGATACGCTCATGACTACTTTCCTTCCTACAGATGAATCAGTTAACCACATAAATGATTGAATTTAAATTATTTAATTGTTAGAACTATAATTTTCTTTATTATGTCTTCTTTCGTTGCGCAAAAGTACATGAAATCCCCCTATTAAACAAGGGATTAAAGAAATAATTCGTTAATTAGGCCGTCGTGGTTTTACTATATTCACCTATAAACGTTATTCTCTCTTTAATTGTTCCAGCTATTTTAAAATCAGTACGTAGTTGGAGGATTGTTTTGTGTTTAGTTATATCTCACTTTCCTTTTTATTATTTTAATCTTACAATCGGAATGATTTCAGTATTGTATGTGAAAATAGGCATAAATAATTACCTTTGTGAATGTAATTTATTGTAACCGAAATGAAACATATTCTTTTATTTGTAATAACAACATTTTTAATTCTTAACTGTAATGCTCAGAATTGGGATATTAATACCTTAAAAAGAATTAATGGAATTGATAATTCCTTTGTAACCGGATGCAGTAAGGCTCTTTCAAAGTCTGAACCTTATTTAGCAGTAGGTGTTCCTATGGTATTAGGAAGTTATGCTCTAATGAAAAATAATCGTGGATTATTGGATGATGCAATTTATATTGGCACTAGTGTTGCTGAAGCAGTTGTACTGACTTCTGGAATGAAATATGCTGTTGATCGTGAACGTCCTTTTGATCGATATCCAGATTTAATTGAAAAGAGGGCATTTGTCTCTAGTGCTTCTTTTCCTTCAGGGCATACAGCTACTGCATTTTCTTTAGCGACATCTCTTAGTCTCAGGTATTCAAAATGGTATGTCATCGCTCCAAGTTACATTTGGGCTTGCTCGGTTGGGTTCGCAAGAATGAATGAGGGAGTTCACTATCCTTCTGATATTTTTGCGGGTGCTGTTATTGGTTCCGGATGTGCAGTAGTTAATGTCTATGTAAACAAATGGCTGAATAAATTGCTTATTCCTAAAACTGATCCTAACATTGTTAATTATTAATCTTTTTCTCAATGTAGTAAAAGTAGGAGAGCTGTTTTTAAGAAGCTTATTCCTTGCAATTTCTACTTTATTATAGCATCTGTATCTTAACTTGAGTACTTTTCGAATGATTCTGTCAACGGAAGTTAGCTAAAATAAATACATTATATGTTTTGTATTATTACAAAAACAAGAAGAGGGTATCAAAATTTGTTTTGATACCCTCTTTCTAAAATTTATGTATAATGTTTATTCTACTTCACTGTAGTCTAACACTGTTTTACGATTGGCCAAAATACGATCATATTCTTCTTTTGAACCGACGATAATCTTTTCAAATTCACGCTGACCAGTTCCAGCTGGAATCAAATGTCCACAAATAACATTTTCTTTCATACCTTCAAGTTTGTCAATCTTACCGTTGATAGCAGCTTCATTTAAGACCTTAGTTGTTTCCTGGAAGGAAGCAGCTGACATAAAGCTCTTTGTTTGAAGTGCTGCACGAGTAATACCTTGTAGAATTTGAGTAGACGTAGCGGCAATGGCATCACGAACTTCTACTAATTTCATATCACGACGTTTCAGCATACTATTTTCGTCTCTTAACTTACGAGCAGTAACGATCTGACCAGGTTGCAAATTCTGAGAATCTCCAGATTCAACAACAATTTTCTTGCCCCAGATATGATCATTTTCTTCCATGAATTCCATCTTGTCAACAATTTGTTGTTCAAGGAATCGAGTATCTCCAGGTTCATTTATCTGAACTTTACGCATCATCTGACGCACAATGATCTCAAAATGTTTATCGTTAATTTTTACACCCTGTAGACGGTAAACGTCTTGCACTTCATTCACAATATATTCCTGAACTGCAGTAGGTCCTTTGATAGCCAAGATATCTGCAGGTGTAGTAGCTCCATCAGAAAGTGGTGTTCCGGCACGTACATAGTCATTCTCTTGAACAAGAATTTGTTTAGAGAGTGAAACCAAGTACTTTTTAACCTCACCAGTTTTAGATGTTACAATGAGTTCACGATTACCACGTTTGATCTTGCCCATTGTTACTTCACCATCAATTTCAGATACAACAGCTGGATTAGATGGATTACGTGCTTCGAATAGCTCAGTTACACGAGGAAGACCACCGGTGATATCACCAGCTTTACCAACTGCACGAGGAATTTTAACAAGAATATCACCAGATTTTACTTTCTGTCCATTCTCAATAACAACGTGACCACCTACTGGGAAGTTATAAGTACGGATTAATTCACCATTCTCATCCATAATATGGGCAGAAGGCACTTTCGTCTTATCTCTTGACTCAATAATAATGTATTCACGAAGACCTGTTGCTTCGTCAGATTCAACCTTATATGTGATGTTTTCAATAACACTTTCAAATTCAATTTTACCTGTTGCTTCAGTAATAATTACTGCATTAAATGGATCCCATTTACAGATATGTTTGCCTTTTTCTACAATTTCTCCTTCAGATGCATACAATTTAGAACCATAAGGTATAGTATGTGTTGAAAGAACAATATTAGTATTAATGTCAACTATTCTTAATTCTGCAAGACGTCCAACCACAACTTTAACAGTTTCACCTGTCTCATCAACCGTTTCTACAGTACGAAGTTCTTCAAATTCTAAGCGTCCTTTGTATCTTGCAACAACACCTGCATTTGCTGCAATATTAGCAGCAGTACCACCGGCATGGAAAGTACGAAGTGTAAGCTGAGTTCCTGGTTCACCGATAGACTGGGCTGCGATAACTCCAACAGCTTCTCCTCTTTGGACGATTCTGTTAGTAGCAAGGTTACGACCGTAACACTTAACACAAACACCTTTTTTAGATTCACAAGTCAATACTGAACGAATTTCTACGCTTTCAATTGGTGAATCTTCAATTTTCTTAGCAATATCTTCTGTGATTTCTTCTCCTCCTGCAACGAGTAATTCGCCAGTTGTTGGGTGGATGATATCATGTACAGATACACGACCAAGAATCCTATCGTATAGAGTTGCAATAACGTCTTCGTTATTCTTTAATTCTGTACAAATTAATCCGCGAAGTGTACCGCAATCTTCTTCGTTGATAATAACGTCGTGTGAAACGTCAACTAAACGACGAGTCAGGTATCCGGCATCTGCCGTTTTAAGAGCAGTATCGGCCAAACCTTTACGAGCACCGTGGGTTGAAATGAAGTACTCAAGTACTGATAGCCCTTCCTTAAAGTTAGAAAGAATTGGGTTTTCAATAATTTGACCACCTTCAGCACCTGCCTTTTGAGGTTTTGCCATCAAACCACGCATACCTGAAAGCTGACGAATCTGTTCTTTAGAACCACGTGCTCCTGAATCAAGCATCATGTATACAGAATTGAATCCTTGATCATCAGTTGAAATAGTCTTCATCAGGATGTTAGATAATTCTGAATTTACATGTGTCCAGATATCAATAACTTGGTTGTAACGTTCGTTGTTGGTGATGAATCCCATGTTGTAGTTATTTACAACTTGCTCAACATCATCATATCCACGTTGAACTAATTCTTGCTTTTCTTTAGGAATGATAATATCATCTAAGTTGAAAGACAGTCCACCAACGAATGCCATTCTATAACCTAAATTCTTAATACCATCAAGGAAATCTGCAGTTTTAGCAACTCCACAAACTTTAATTACATCACCGATAATCTCGCGAAGAGATTTTTTAGAAATAATTCTGTTTATATATCCAACTTCATTAGGAACAATTTCATTTACGATAACACGTCCTACAGAAGTTTCTTTCATTAGGGTATCAACAATGTTACCATTTTCGTCAATGTCTTTAACAATAACGTTGATAATAGCATGAATGTCAACCTTTCCTTCATTATATGCAATTGTGGCTTCTTCTGGTCCATAGAAAGTAAGACCTTCTCCCTTGGCACCTTTTCTTAATTTTGTAATATAATACAAACCAAGCACCATGTCCTGTGAAGGAACGGTAATAGGAGCCCCATTAGCTGGATTTAGAATGTTATGTGATGCTAGCATCAACATCTGAGCTTCTAAAACAGCTTCATTACTAAGAGGTAAGTGAACAGCCATCTGGTCACCATCAAAGTCAGCATTGAACGCTGTACATGCAAGTGGGTGAAGTTGAATAGCTTTTCCTTCAATCATTTTAGGTTGGAATGCCTGAATTCCTAAACGGTGCAACGTTGGCGCACGGTTTAATAGAACAGGGTGACCTTTCATCACATATTCCAAAATATCCCAAATGACTGGTTCTTTGCGGTCTACAATTTTCTTCGCTGATTTAACTGTTTTGACAATACCTCTTTCAATCAGTTTACGAATGACAAATGGTTTGTACAATTCAGCAGCCATTAATTTAGGAATACCACATTCGTGCATTCTCAATTCTGGTCCAACAACAATTACGGAACGTGCAGAGTAGTCAACGCGTTTACCTAATAAGTTTTGACGGAAACGTCCTTGTTTACCCTTTAAGCTATCAGATAATGATTTCAAAGGACGGTTAGCGTCTGTTTTTACAGCACTTGATTTGCGTGAATTGTCGAATAATGAGTCAACAGATTCTTGCAACATACGCTTCTCATTACGCAAAATCACTTCAGGGGCCTTGATTTCTATCAATCGCTTAAGACGATTGTTACGGATGATTACACGACGATATAAATCATTTAGATCTGATGTAGCAAAACGACCACCATCTAGCGGAACCAAAGGTCTTAATTCAGGAGGAATAACCGGTACTATACGTACGATCATCCATTCTGGCTTATTACGCCCCTTAGAGGCTCTGAAAGATTCCACTACTTGCAAGCGCTTCAATGCTTCATTTTTGCGTTGTTGTGAAGAGTCATTTCCTGCTTTATGTCTTAATTCATAAGACAACGAATCTAAGTCAAGACGAGATAATAAATCGTAGATAGCTTCAGCTCCCATTTTAGCTATAAACTTGTTAGGGTCTGTATCTTCTAAATACTGATTATCTCTTGGAAGAGCCTCAAGAAGATCTAAATATTCTTCTTCAGACAGTAAATCATAAGCATTAATGCCGTCTGCCTCTTTTATTCCAGGCTGAATGACAACATAACGCTCATAGTAAATGATAGAATCAAGCTTCTTAGTAGGTAAACCTAGTAAGTAACCGATCTTATTTGGAAGTGAGCGGAAATACCAGATATGGGCAACTGGGACAACTAATTGAATATGTCCCATGCGTTCACGTCTTACTTTCTTTTCAGTAACTTCAACACCGCATCGATCGCAAACGATTCCTTTGTAGCGAATTCTTTTGTATTTACCACAATGACATTCATAATCCTTAATTGGACCAAAAATACGTTCACAAAATAAACCATCACGTTCAGGTTTATATGTACGATAGTTGATTGTTTCAGGCTTCAAAACTTCACCACTCGAATTCTCAAGGATTTCCTCCGGAGAAGCTAAACCAATTGAGATTTTCGAGAAATTACTCTTTATCTTATTTTCTTTTCTAAAAGCCATACGATTAATTTATGTAAAGAGTTATCTATTAATTATTCTAAGTTAATACTTAGTCCAAGACCTCTTAATTCATGCAATAATACATTTAGAGATTCTGGAATACCAGGTTGTGGCATAGGATCACCTTTAACAATGGCTTCATAAGCCTTTGAGCGTCCTACCACGTCATCAGATTTTATTGTTAGGATCTCTTGGAGAATGTGCGATGCACCAAATGCTTCCAAAGCCCAAACTTCCATTTCTCCAAAACGCTGACCACCAAATTGTGCTTTACCACCAAGAGGTTGCTGAGTGATTAGAGAGTATGGACCGATAGAACGTGCGTGCATTTTGTCTTCAACCATGTGGCCTAATTTAAGCATATAAATTATACCTACAGTAGCAGGTTGGTCAAAACGATCGCCGGTACCACCATCACACAGATAACTCTTTCCAAAGCGAGGTACACCTGCCTTGTCTGTCCATTCTGTAATATTATCAAGTGTAGCACCATCAAAGATTGGAGTAGCAAACTTAACACCTAATCCTTTACCAGCCCAACCAAGTACAGTTTCAAATATCTGACCTAAATTCATACGGGAAGGTACACCAAGCGGGTTAAGAACAATGTCTACAGGAGTACCGTCAGCTAGGAATGGCATATCTTCTTGTCTAACAATTCTTGAAACGATACCCTTATTTCCATGACGACCTGCCATCTTATCACCTACGCTGATTTTACGTTTTTTAGCAATATAGACCTTTGCCATTTGAATGATACCAGCAGGCAGTTCATCACCAATTGTGATACTGAACTTTTTGCGTTTTAATTCAGCATCTAGTTCTTTGTATTTTTTCAAATAGTTCAGAATCAAGTCACGAATCATATCATTTTTGTGAGCGTCAGCCGTCCACTTACTTATCTGGATAGAAGTGTAGTCTAGATTGCTAAGAATAGGGGCTGTAAAGGTTGCACCTTTAGCAACAACGTCTGCTCCTAAGTAATCTTTTACTCCTTGCGATGGTTTCCCTTCTGTTAAAATTAAAAGCTTCTCAATTAGGATTGACTTTAAATCATCCACTTTTGCTTCAAATTCGTCATCAATTTTTGGTAGCAATGCTTTGTCTGCTAACTTGGAACTTCTATTCTTAACAACTCTAGAGAAGAGTCTTTTATCAATGATAACACCTTTTAAAGAAGGAGATGCTTTTAATGATGCATCTTTTACGTCTCCAGCTTTGTCTCCAAATATTGCACGAAGAAGTTTTTCTTCTGGTGAAGGGTCAGATTCGCCCTTTGGAGTGATCTTACCAATAAGGATATCTCCAGGTTGAATTCTTGCACCGATACGGACGATTCCATTTTCATCAAGATCTTTTGTCGCTTCTTCACTAACGTTAGGGATATCTGAAGTTAATTCTTCCATACCACGTTTAGTTTCACGAACTTCTAAAGAATATTCTTCAACATGCACTGAAGTTAGTATATCTTCACGAACAACTCTTTCGTTAAGAACGATAGCATCCTCATAATTATATCCTTTCCATGGCATGAAAGCTACAAGCAGATTTTTACCAAGTGCAAGTTCTCCATTTTGTGTAGAATAACCTTCAGTTAAAATATCTCCAGATTTAACTCTTTGTCCTTTTGAGCAAGTAGGACGAAGGTCAATTGTCATGTTTTGGTTAGTCTTACGGAATTTAGGTACTCTATATTCTTTTAGGGCGCTATTAAAACTTACAAAGCTTTCATCATCTGTTCTATCATAAAGAACTCTGATGACTGTTGCATCGACAAAATCAATAATTCCGTCACCTTCTGCAGCAATCTGAGTACGTGAATCTTGTACCAATTGTCTTTCAATACCAGTACCAACAATCGGAGATTCGCATTTTAACAGTGGAACTGCCTGACGCATCATGTTAGAACCCATCAATGCACGGTTAGCATCATCATGTTCCAAGAATGGAATCAATGATGCTGCAATAGATGCAATCTGTTGAGGTGCCACATCCATTAATTCAACTTCAGAAGGATCTACAACAGGAAAATCGGCATCTTGACGGCTGTTTATACGATTATTAATAAATTTTCCATCATCATCTAACACAGCATTGCCCTGAGCGATAATTTTTCCTTCTTCTTCTTCAGCTGTTAAGTAGGTGAGTCCTTCTGCTGTAATATCTACTTTATTATCAGCAACCTTTCTATATGGTGTCTCGATAAATCCAAGATCATTAATTTTGGCATATACACATAGTGACGAAATCAAACCAATGTTTGGACCTTCAGGAGTCTCAATTGGACAAAGTCGACCATAGTGTGTATAGTGAACGTCACGAACCTCAAAACCAGCTCGCTCACGTGATAATCCTCCAGGACCAAGAGCAGACATACGTCTTTTATGAGTAATCTCGGCTAATGGGTTTGTCTGGTCCATGAATTGAGATAGAGCATTTGTTCCAAAGAAAGTGTTGATCACTGAAGAAATAGTCTTCGCATTGATCAAATCAATAGGAGTAAACACTTCATTATCTCTGACGTTCATTCTTTCGCGAATAGTTCGGGACATACGGGCTAAACCAATAGCAAATTGGTTTGACAATTGTTCTCCGACTGTACGTACGCGTCTATTACTTAAGTGGTCAATATCATCAACTATCGCTTTTGAATTGATTAACTCAATTAAATATTTGATAATCTCAATAATATCTTCTTTAGTTAGAACCTTAACATCCATGCTGGTTGTAAGATTCAACTTTTTATTGATTCTATATCTACCAACTTCGCCTAGATCATATCTCTTTTCTGAGAAGAACAGATTATTAATAACTTCACGCGCACTCGCATCATCTGCAGGATCTGCATTACGAAGCTGTCTGTAAATGTATAATACTGCTTCTTTTTCAGAGTTACTAGGGTCTTTCTGAAGTGTATTGTAGATTATTGAATAATCTGACTGATTTGGTTCTTCTTTATGTACAAGTATACTTTGAACACCGGACTCAAAAATTTCATCAATATGCTCTTGTTCCAGTACAGTCTCACGATCGATAATAACTTCATTACGTTCGATAGACACTACTTCACCTGTATCTTCATCTACAAAGTCTTCTACCCAAGTTTTCAAAACTCTTGCTGCAAGTTTTCTGCCAACGATCTTTTTAAGATTACTCTTGTTTACTTTGATATCTTCAGCTAGATTGAAGATTTCTAGAATATCTTTATCCTTTTCAAAGCCTATTGCTCTCAAAAGAGTGGTAACAGGCAATTTCTTTTTACGGTCAATATACGCATACATCACATTATTAATGTCTGTTGCGAATTCAATCCATGATCCTTTGAATGGGATTATACGAGCTGAATAAAGTTTAGTACCGTTTGCGTGGACACTTTGACCGAAAAAGACACCTGGTGAACGGTGTAGCTGAGATACTACAACGCGTTCTGCACCATTAATAACGAATGTAGCTTTATCCGTCATGTAAGGAATAGGGCCTAGGAACACGTCCTGAATAACAGTGTCAAAGTCTTCATGGTCCGGGTCTGTGCAGTATAACTTGAGTTTTGCTTTTAAAGGAACACTATAAGTTAGTCCACGTTCGATACAATCATCGATTGAGTATCTAGGTGGGTCAATATAGTAGTCCAGAAACTCAAGAACAAAATTATTTCTTGTGTCGGCTATAGGGAAGTTTTCAGCAAATACTTTGTACAATCCCTCATTTTTACGCTTTTCAGGTGGGGTATCTAATTGTAGAAAGTCTTTGAATGACTTCAATTGTACTTCTAAGAAATCAGGATATTCAAACGGATTCTTGATAGAAGCAAAATTAACTCTTTGATTTACAGTATTTGAAGACATTTGTTAATGAATTTGTAGAACTTATTTATAAATATATACACAAAAAGGTTAAGAACCCTCTTATGGAGGGCTCTTAACCGAATTACCTGATTAACAGGCTAATGTTATTTAAGTTCAACTTCAGCTCCAGCTTCTTCCAATGCTTTTTTCAATGTTTCAGCATCTGCTTTAGCAACAGCTTCTTTAACTACGCTAGGGGCAGCATCAACTAAATCTTTAGCTTCTTTCAAGCCAAGACCACATTGTTCTTTAACTGCTTTAACTACTTGTAATTTTGCGCTACCTGCACTTTTCAATACTACATCAAAAGATGTTTTTTCTTCAGCAACAGCTGCACCTGCAGCAGGACCAGCAGCAACAGCAACAGCTGCAGCAGCAGGTTCAATACCGTATTCATCTTTAAGGATAGTAGCAAGTTCATTAACTTCTTTTACTGTCAAGTTAACTAATTGTTCTGCAAAAGCTTTCAAATCTGCCATTTTTGTATGATTTTAATGTTTAATTTACTAAATAATTTGTTTTGATATTATCTTTCACCAAGAGTCTTTAGAACTCCGTGAAGGGTGTTTCCACCTGATTGAAGAGCAGAAATAACATTCTTGGCTGGAGATTGCAACAAAGCAATAACATCAGCAATAACCTCATTTTTACTCTTGATGTTGATAAGAGCTTCTAACTGGTCAGCACCTACATAGAAACTTTCTTCTACATATGCGGCCTTAAGCCCAGGTATACCTTCTTTAGCTACACTCTTGATCAATTTAGCAGGAGCATTACCGGTGTTAGTAAACATAACGGTAGTAGATCCCTTTAATGATCCGTACAAAGGAGAATAATCAGCTTCTAAACTTTCTAATACTTTGTGAAGTAAAGTGTTTTTTACAACTAACAATTTAATGTCAGCTTCAAAACATTTCCTTCTTAAAGCACTTGTAGATGCTGCATTCATAGCAGTAGTGTCTACAAGATAGAAGTGAGGGTATTCTTTTGCAGTTGCAGTAATCTGTTCAATTACTGTTTTTTTATCTTCCTTTCTCATTATTCCTCCTATTATTAGATTTCCTCAATTGATTTTGGGTCAATTTTAATACCCAGACTCATTGTGCTAGAAAGATAAATACTCTTTATATATGTTCCTTTAGCTGCAGTTGGTTTCAATTTATTCAAAGTTGAAATAAATTCTTTTGCATTGTCGCGAATCTTTTCAGACTCAAATGATACTTTACCAATTGAAGTATGAACAATACCACTTTTATCAACTTTAAAGTCAATTTTGCCTTGTTTTACTTCTTTTACAGCTTTAGCAACATCCATAGTTACTGTACCGCTCTTTGGGTTTGGCATTAATCCACGAGGACCAAGAACGCGACCCAAAGCACCAATTTTACCCATGATAGATGGCATAGTGATGATAACATCAATATCTGTCCATCCACCTTTGATCTTATCTATATATTCATCAAGACCTACATAATCAGCACCAGCCTCTTTTGCAGCAGCTTCAGCATCAGGTGTACACAGAACCAAAACTTTTATTTCTTTACCAGTTCCATGAGGAAGAGAAACAACCCCTCTCACCATCTGGTTAGCTTTACGTGGATCTACACCTAAACGTACATCAATATCTAACGAGGCATCAAACTTAGTAGTGGTTATTTCCTTTACCAGAATAGATGCTTCTTTTAGTGAGTATGCTTTCCCTGCTTCAATTTTAGCGGCAGCCAACTTTTGATTTTTTGTCAGTTTTCCCATTGTAATTGAAGATTATTAATTATTACCCGGGAATTCCCCTTTTACAGTGATACCCATGCTTCTAGCTGTACCAGCAACCATTGTCATAGCAGCTTCAACAGTGAAACAGTTTAAGTCAACCATTTTGTCCTGAGCAATTGTACGTACTTGTTCCCAAGTAAGCTCGGCAACTTTTTTACGATTTGGCTCAGCAGAACCGCTCTTTAGCTTAGCTATTTCCAATAATTGGATAGCAACAGGAGGAGTCTTTATAACAAAATCAAAAGACTTATCTGCATAATAAGTAATAACAACAGGTAATATTTTACCTGCTTTGTCTTGGGTTCTGGCATTGAATTGCTTGCAGAATTCCATAATATTGATCCCTTTAGAACCTAATGCAGGTCCTACGGGAGGTGATGGATTTGCAGCGCCTCCTTTAATCTGTAATTTGATTAGTCCAGCAACTTCTTTAGCCATTGTTTTTAAATTTTATATAAACATTAATTAAGGGACAACACAGCGTAACCAATGCTATTCCTTTTCTACTTGCATAAAGCCTAATTCAAGCGGAGTTTTTCGCCCGAATATCTTTACCATAACCTTTAACTTCTTCTTTTCGTTGTTCACTTCTTCAATGGTTCCACTGAATCCGCTGAACGGACCAAAAGCTACTTTTACAGTTTCTCCTACAATGTATGGGATATTTAATTCTTCTCCCGATTCTTGTAATTCATCGACTGTACCAAGTATACGATTCACTTCTGACTGTCTTAGAGGTGTAGGATTATCCGAACCACCTAAAAAACCGATAACATTAGGAGTGTTTCTTAAATGGTGAGAAACCTCACCAACAAGAGCCGCTTCTACTAAAACGTAACCAGGAAGATAATTTCTTTCTTTCACAACTTTTTTACCATTGCGAACCTGATACACTTTTTCAGTTGGAATCAATACCTGAGATACATAATCACCAAGGTTGCTGTTCTTAATGTCAGCTTCAAGATATTCCTTTACCTTGCCTTCTTTACCGCTAATGGCACGTAAAACATACCATTTCTTTTCAATCTCAGACATTTTTTACTCCTTTGTGTTAATGTGGATAAATGATTTTTTCCATGAGAGTCTGGAAGCAAGAGTCCATAACGAAAACTACCACTGCAATGAGTAGGGAAGCATATAAAACAACCACTGCACTGTTAGTAAGTTCAGAATACGTAGGCCACGATACTTTATGCACAAGTTCGTCGTAAGTTTCTTTGAAGTAAGATACTACTTTTTCTACTAATTTTTTCATCTCTAATGTATTTGCACGGGAGGAGAGGCTCGAACTCCCGACACCCGGTTTTGGAGACCGGTGCTCTACCAACTGAGCTACTCCCGTAAATAATCAGTTCTTGATATAAAATCAAGAACTGATATTTTATTTATTAGTCACAGATTTCAGTAATCTGACCAGCACCTACTGTACGTCCACCTTCACGAATAGCGAAACGAAGACCTAAGTTAAGAGCTACTGGGTAGATTAATTCTACAGTGATTGTTACATTGTCACCTGGCATAACCATGTCAGTTCCTTCTGGAAGAGTAATCTCGCCTGTACAGTCTAATGTACGAAGGTAGAACTGAGGACGGTATTTGTTGTGGAATGGAGTGTGACGTCCACCTTCTTCTTTCTTAAGGATATAAACCTCAGCTTTGAAAGTAGTATGAGGAGTGATTTTTCCTGGATGGCAAATAACCATACCACGTTTGATCGCTTCTTTTTCAATACCACGAAGTAAAAGACCTACGTTATCTCCTGCTTGACCTTCATCAAGAATCTTACGGAACATTTCAACACCAGTAACAACTGATTTCTTTCCTTCTGCGCCAAGACCAATGATCTGAACTTCTTCACCTGTTTTGATGATACCTGCTTCAATACGACCTGTAGCAACTGTTCCACGACCTGTGATTGAGAACACGTCTTCAACTGGCATCAAGAATGGTTTATCAACATCACGTGGAGGAAGTGGAATCCATGTGTCAACAGCATCCATTAATTCCATTACTTTGTCTTCCCATTTTTCAACACCGTTAAGTGCGCCAAGAGCAGATCCACGGATGATAGGAGTATTGTCACCATCAAAATCATAAAATGAAAGAAGTTCTCTCATTTCCATTTCAACAAGTTCCAACATTTCTTCGTCTTCAACCATATCACACTTGTTCATGAAAACGACCAACTTAGGAACGTTTACCTGACGAGCTAATAGGATGTGTTCGCGTGTTTGAGGCATAGGACCATCAGTTGCAGCAACTACAATGATAGCACCGTCCATTTGAGCCGCACCAGTTACCATGTTCTTTACGTAGTCGGCGTGTCCTGGACAGTCAACGTGTGCGTAGTGGCGGTTAGCTGTTTGATACTCAACGTGTGAAGTATTGATTGTAATACCTCTTTCTTTTTCTTCAGGAGCGTTGTCGATAGAATCGAATGAACGCAATTCAGAAAGACCTTTTTTTGCTAATACCATTGTGATAGCAGCAGTCAAAGTCGTTTTACCGTGGTCTACGTGACCAATAGTACCAATGTTAACGTGCGGTTTGGTACGTTCAAATTTCTCTTTAGCCATAGCTTTACTTGTTTATTTATTTGATTAATAATCAGCATTTACATTATTATGAGCTGTTGACGGGAGTTGAACCCGTGACCTCTTCCTTACCAAGGAAGTGCTCTACCACTGAGCTACAACAGCAAGAATGGAGCGGAAGACGGGACTCAAACCCGCGACCCTCAGCTTGGAAGGCTAATGCTCTATCAACTGAGCTACTTCCGCATTCTTGCCAAAGCTGTTGCTTTGTCTTTGTGGGCAAAGATGGATTCGAACCACCGAAGTCGAAAGACAGCAGATTTACAGTCTGCCCCATTTGGCCACTCTGGTATTTGCCCTACATTATTTTGAGCCTCTTGTCGGATTCGAACCAACGACCCCGAGATTACAAATCACGTGCTCTGGCCAACTGAGCTAAAGAGGCGATTATTTAAAAATGCAACCGTTACGTCTAGTCTAAGCGAAACGGCTGCAAATTTAGTTATTTATTTTATAACCGCAAAGTTATTTGCTTTTTTTTTTATTTGCTATGTTGCTTTTCCTTGTACTTCAACAATTGTTTTGATAATGCATCTAATGCTTCGTCAATAGATTCTTCAAATGTATCGTTGGTTTTGTCTGCATAAAATTCGTTGTTTGGAATAATAATCTTTATTCCGGCTTCCTTGTTTTTAGCTGCTTCAGGTTTTACAACTTTTAATGACACCTCCACTGTTTTTATATCATCGAAAAGTCTCTCTAGCTTCATAACTTTCTTTTGGATGAAAGCTTCTAATTGTTCTGAAGCATCGAAGTGAATTGATTGAATTCTGATTTCCATACATACCTCCTTTTTTATGCTCTTGGATGAGCTAGTTTATAGATATTCTTTAATTCTTCAAATGTTGTGTGCGTGTAGACTTCTGTTGCAGCAAGGCTGGCATGTCCAAGTAGTTCCTTTATAGCATTAAGATTTGCTTCGTTGTTCAACATCGCTGTTGCGAATGTGTGTCTCAATACGTGAGGACTTTTCTTTTTTAGCGTTACAACTTTTGATAATTGCCGTTTTACTAACCTTTCAACTAATGCGCTGTAAAGTCTTTCTCCGTTTTCTTTTACAAAAAAGGAAGTAGGCAATGCAGTTATTGTCTCATTTCTTATGCCAAGGTATTCTGACATAGACTTTTTTAATTCGTTGCCGAACGGGATTAGTCTTTGTTTATTCCTTTTTCCTGTAATTTTTATGAGAGAATTGTTAAAGTCAATGTCTACGTCGTTAAGTCCGATTAATTCTGAAAGTCTGATGCCTGTAGCATAAAACATCTCAATAATCATTCGGTCTCTTACGCCTATAAACCCTTCTTTAAATTCTGTTTCATCAAGAATTTTGTTTATATCTGTTTCTTTTAAGAATATAGGGAGTGGCTTTTTCTTTTTAGGACCAACGACCTTTCGGATTGGATCTGTAGAAATCTCCTTTTTTATTAAGAGAAACATATAAAAAGATCTTAATGAACTTAATTTCCGATTTACTGAAGATGCTGTATATCCTTTATCCATTAGATAAATAATCCATTGGCGGATAATATCAGCGTCAACATTCGTCAGTGTTAACTCTTCGCTACAGTCTTTTATATATCTTTCAAGTTGAATTAAATCTATTCTATAACTATTGATAGTTTTTTGTGAATAGTTCTTTTCAAATTGCAGATAGTTCAGAAAAGAGTCAATTAGCATATTGATCGTTGCGTTAATAATTCTGCAACGAATGTATGAAAAAGAATTTAATAATTCAAGAGAAAAGATGAATTATTATTCTTCTACTTGCTGAAGTTTTTGAACATACACAGCGCGTTCTTTCTTAAACCTTTTAGTTACAGATGGTTTGTCAAACTGTTGTCTGCTTCTTAATTCTTTAACTACTCCGGTTTTTTCAAATTTTCTTTTGAATTTCTTTAGCGCTTTTTCAATGTTTTCGCCTTCTTTTACAGGTACTACTATCATTTTACTTCTATTAAATATGTTGTTTTTATAATTACCATAGTCAAAATGCGGGGCAAAATTACATATAGTTTCTTTATTCACAAAACTTTCGGCGAATAATTATTCTAAAAAATAGAAACTAAGTCATTTTAAGAGTGTCGTTTGCCTATATTGTGTGCTCATTTGTTATAATGATATTTATAGAAACATAGTTCTTTATAAAACAATAAAATAAAAAAGAATCTGTATCTTTGCTTGTATTGTCAAACATATATAATGTAATTATGAAACAAAAAATAACTAATAGAATAAGTTCATTAAGGAAGTTGCTCTCGGAAAAAGGACTTTCAGCATTTATTATTCCAAGTACAGATCCTCATCTTAGTGAATATGTAGCATCTCATTGGAAATCCCGTGAATGGATTTCTGGATTTACTGGTTCTGCGGGAACTGTTGTTGTAACACTTGATAAAGCAGGTCTTTGGACCGATTCTCGTTATTTTCTGCAGGCTGCAGATCAATTGAATGATACTGACATTACTCTTTTTAAGGACGGACTGCCTACAACTCCCACAATAAAGGACTGGCTTTTAGACGAACTTAAAGAGAGTGAATCTTTGGGAATTGATGGGAAAATGTTCTCGGTATCTGAAGTTGAAGAAATGAAAAATATTTTATCTAAAAAAAATATAGCATTAGAAACGTCTCTTGATCCTTTTGAATTATTGTGGCATGATAGACAAACTATGCCTCAGGATCCAGCATTTATCTATGATACTAAATACGCTGGAGTTTCTTGCGTGGATAAGATTGATCAGATTCGTCAGAAAATGGAATGCGAAGGTGTTGAAAGCTTAATGGTTTCTGCTCTTGATGAAATTGCATGGACACTAAATTTAAGAGGTAGTGATGTGAAATGCAATCCTGTTGTGGTAAGCTATTTACTTATTACTAAAAATGAAAATCTTTATTTTATAGCTCCAGAGAAACTCACAGAGGAGGTTAAAGACTATTTGTTATCTCAAAATATTATCATTCGTAATTACGACGAGATAAATAATGTATTAGCAGCCCTAAACTCTGCAAATCTGTTAATTAACCCTTCGAAAACAAACTTTGATATATACTCTGCTGTTAACTCTTCATGTAAGATAATACGTGGAAATTCTCCAATTGCTCTTTTGAAGGCTCTGAGAAATGAGCAGGAGGTTTTAGGAATACGTGCAGCAATGATACGTGATGGTGTAGCATTGGTCAAATTTCTTCGATGGTTGGAGTATGCTGTCCCTCAGGGAAATGAAACAGAGTTAAGTATAGATGTAAAACTTCATGAGTTTAGGGCAGCACAAGACTTGTATATGGGAGAGAGTTTTGATACGATTGCAGGTTATAAAGAACACGGTGCGATAGTTCATTACTCGGCAACTCCTGAAAGTAGTTCTACATTGAAACCAGAAGGCTTTTTATTGCTTGACTCGGGAGCACAATATTTAGATGGCACCACTGATATTACCCGTACTATTGCTTTAGGTTCATTGACAGAAGAGGAGAAGATTGACTATACTTTGGTCTTGAAAGGACATATAGCTATAGCTACATGCAAATTTCCTTATGGCACCCGTGGTACACAGATAGATGTGCTGGCTCGTGTTGCTCTATGGCAAAGGGGATTGAATTATTTGCATGGAACAGGGCATGGTGTAGGGCATTTCCTTAGTGTTCATGAAGGACCGCAAGGCATTCGCATGAATGAAGTTCCGGTGCTATTATTGCCTGGCATGCTGACTTCAAATGAACCTGGCTTATATAAAAGTGGTCGCCACGGTATTCGTACAGAGAATCTGACCTTGGTTCGTAGAGATCTAGAATCTGAATTTGGTGATTTTTATCGTTTTGAAACGGTAACTCTTTGTCCAATATGCACTGAAGGTATTATTAAATCTCTTCTTTCTGATTCAGAACTCAATTGGTTGAATGATTATCATAAGCTAGTTTTTGATAGATTAAGTCCATATCTTGATACAGAGGAAGCTTCCTGGTTACGAACAAAAACCGTAGCTATTTGATTGTTGTAGCATAATTAGGTAGAATTATTTAATCATAACAAGATGGCATTAATAAAATCGGTTAGAGGATTTACACCTGAATTCGGAGATAATTGTTTCCTTGCGGATAATGCAACAATTATTGGTGATGTAAAAATGGGATCTGAATGCAGTATTTGGTTTGGTACAATATTGCGTGGAGATGTAAACTCAATACGTATTGGAAATAGAGTGAACATTCAGGATGGCTCTGTTTTGCATACGTTGTATCAAAAATCTACTATTGAAATAGGAGACAATGTTTCTGTGGGGCATAATGTTACCATTCATGGCGCTACAATAAAAGACTATGCATTGGTAGGAATGGGATCTACCATACTTGATCATGCTGTTATAGGTGAAGGGGCAATTGTTGCTGCCGGTTCTTTGGTTCTAAGTAATACCGTGATTGAGCCAGGTAGTATCTGGGGAGGTGTACCTGCAAAATTTATTAAGAAAGTAGATCCTGAGCAGGCAAAAGAACTGAATGAAAAGATTGCACACAACTATTTGATGTATTCTGAATGGTATAAGTAAACATTAAATTCTATGAAAAAACAATGCGTCCGGCTTAATGGTCTTAAAGACCAAAAAAAGCCGGACGCATTGTATATCTGTGTTTAAATGAATAACTTAAAAGAAACTCATTTCCCAATGTTCTTAACTGGTTTTTAATTTAGTATAAAGTATATATTTCTTTTTAAAAATTAATCTGGCTCAGTATAAGTTCACTGGCTCCTAGGTTTTTAGTTACATAGTTACCCGCATTTAAACCGCTTTCTTTCAGGAACTCTTTATCTGAGATCAATTGATTCAGCAATAAGTTTAGTTCTTCACCATCTTTTATGGAAAAGGCACCGTTCTCTTCAAGCAGTTGTCTGGCTTCCATAAACTTTTGGTATTTAGGACCAAAGATAACCGGAATTCCATATACTGCCGCTTCCAGAATATTATGAATACCTACCCCAAATCCTCCGCCGATATAAGCTATTTCGCCATATCTATAAATGGAAGAAAGAAGTCCATACCCATCTATGATAAGGCAATCTGCATTTGTTACATTCTGTTCATTAGCTTTTGAATAACGTACATAAGGACGTTTCAGCTTGCTGATTATTTCTACCAAGTGATTTTCATCAATCACATGGGGGGCAATAATCAATTTAATATCAGGATGAGTATTGAAATATTCAATGAAAAGATCTTCGTCCGGTGCCCATGAGCTTCCGGCAACAATTGTCAGAGTGTCTTTTTTAAAGGCTTCTACTAAAGGCAGATCTTTTGCTGCCTGACGGATTTCAAGTACTCTATCAAAACGAGTATCTCCCACAACAGTAACCTTTTCTATACCGATTTTGGACAAAAAACGCTTGGAAGTTTCGTTTTGGACAAATAACTGATCAAAATCTTGTAAAACTTTACGATAAAGTCCTCCGTACCATTTGAAAAATATTTGTTCTTTACGAAAAATAGATGAAACGCTGTAAACAGGAATGTTTCGTTTATTTAACTCATCCAGATAATTTTTCCAGAATTCATATTTGATAAAGAAGGCCATACATGGCTGTGTAATATCTAAGAACTTTTTTACATTACGGGGTTTATCAAGAGGCAGATAACAAACGATGTCTGCTCCTTTGTAATCTCTACGTACCTCGTAACCAGATGGCGAGAAGAACGTGAGTAAAATTTTATATTCAGGATATCTTTCTTTGATCCTTTCAATAAGAGGACGTCCTTGTTCAAATTCACCTAAAGAAGCTGCATGAAACCAAATGTATTTTGCACCTTTTTCTTTCTGCTGACGAAGTAACTCGTATACAATCCAATGCCCTTTCATCATCTTGCGTGGCTTCCTGCTAAAAGGTGCGGCCAGATGAATTAACAATGAGTATAAATATATACCTAAATTATAAAGCATATCCGTTTTTTTACTTCTTTATAGCATCGATTGCTCTTTTCATTCGGGCAATAGTTTCTTCTTTACCTAAAACTGCAGAGATGTCAAACATGTGCGGCCCTTTTCCTTCTCCTACCAGAGTGAGACGAAAGGCATTCATGATGTTTCCCAAATGATATTCTTTGCTTGCAATCCAATCCATGACAATCTTTTCTTGATTTTCAATAGAAAAATCATCAATACCTTCAATTACATGCATAAGTTCTGTCATCTGAGCAGGAGAATCTTCTTTCCAGCGTTTTTTTACAGTTTTCTCATCGTATTCTGTTGGAGCTACAAAGAAAAACTTGCATTGTTCCCACAGTTCTTTCACAAAGCTCACGCGCTCTTTCATCAAACCAACTACTGTTACAATCTTATCAAAAGAAGCATCTACACCTTGCTCTTTCAAGTATGGCAAAAACAAGTTTGCTATCTCCTCATTAGATTTAAGCTGGATATATTGATGATTGAACCATTTTCCCTTTTCATAATCAAACTTAGCACCGGCTTTGCTACATCTGTGAAGATCAAATAGTTTAATAAGTTCTTCCATTGACATAATTTCCTGATCATTACCCGGATTCCATCCAAGCAGAGCAAGGAAGTTAATTACAGCTTCAGGCAGATAACCTGATTCGCGGTATCCGGAAGAAATCTCTCCTGATTTTGGGTCATTCCATTGCAATGGAAAAACTGGGAAACCAAGGCGATCTCCATCACGCTTGCTCAGTTTACCATTCCCATCTGGTTTAAGTAAGAGTGGAAGGTGAGCAAATTCCGGCATTGTATCTTCCCATCCAAAAGCACGGTAAAGAAGTACATGTAATGGTGCTGAAGGCAACCACTCTTCTCCGCGAATTACGTGAGATACTTCCATAAGATGGTCATCTACTATATTGGCAAGATGATAAGTTGGTAATTCATCCGCTGATTTATACAAAACCTTGTCATCCAGAATAGATGAGTTGATGATAACTTCTCCACGGATAATATCCTGAACATGAACATTTTCATTAGGTTCAATCTTCATCCTTACTACGTATTGTTTTCCGGAATCAATCAAACCTTTAACTTCTTCTGCAGAAAGAGTCAAAGAGTTACGCATGTTGACGCGGGTAGAAGCATCATATTGGAAATTTTGCACCTCTGCACGTTTGGCATCAAGCTCTTCAGGAGTATCAAACGCTATATATGCTTTCTCGTTATCTAATAATATTTTTACATATTTCTTGTATATTTCTCTGCGTTCAGACTGACGGTAAGGGCCATAGCTTCCACCAAAGCTTACTCCTTCATCAAACTTAATGCCTAGCCATTGGAAGGCTTCGATGATGTATTCTTCTGCCCCAGGAACAAATCGGTGAGAATCAGTGTCTTCTATGCGAAATATCATTTCCCCGCCATGTTGGCGAGCAAATAAATAATTGTATAATGCTGTGCGTACTCCGCCAATATGTAATGCTCCTGTTGGACTTGGAGCAAAACGAACTCTTACTTTTCTTTCTGTCATATTGCTTTGATATAATATAAAATCGGTGCAAAATTAATTTATTTTTTTCGAACTACAGCATAACTTTGGTGTTTGTGTTGGTCTTAATGGTGAAAAAGAGTGTTCTTATTGTTTTTTTTTGTACTTTTCGGCAAAATTTATATTAAAATGAATAAGTTAAGAAATAGAAAACGCTCTTCAAATAAAGATTTGATATATAAGGCGCTGATTTTTCTGGCTACAGTGACAGTAATTGTCTATTTTTTACCTCGTAGCGGGAAGTTTAACTATCAATTTGATATTGATAAACCTTGGAAATATGGACTTTTGACTGCTCCTTTTGACTTTCCAGTTTATAAAGATGAAGCCTTGGTAAAGCAAGAACAAGACAGTATGATGAAGTTCTACCAGCCTTATTTTTTTTATAATCAAAGGATGGAGCAAAAGGCTCTTTCAAAACTAAATGCTGATTTTAATCATGGACTAAAAAGCAAAGCGCTTTCGCCTTTTTACTTTCAACACGTTAATGTTGTATTGAAGCAGATCTATAAAGCCGGTGTTGTAACAAGTGCTGAAATGACCAACTTAAAGAACAGTCATATCCGATCTGTAATGTTGGCCAAAGAGATGATGGCAAATGCAAAACCTTCTAATGAACTCTTTACGATTAAGACTGCTTACGAGTATTTGCTGAATGCGGACACTATTCATTTTAGTAAAGAAATTCTTCGTCAGTGTGATTTGGATAACTACATTATACCTAATCTTAGATTAGATAAGAAGAAGTCGGATGAAGTAAAAAAAGAACTTCTGGGCACTGTGTCGTGGGCCAGCGGGCTGGTGCAGTCTGGCCAGAAAATCATTGATAGGGGAGAAATTGTAAATGACAGGACTTTCCGTATTCTTGAATCTCTCAAAAAGGAGTCTATAAAAAGGAGCGGGTCAATTGATCAGCAACGTCTTATTGTGGGTGGACAGATTCTTTTTGTTGGTATGCTGATGCTTTATTTTATGCTTTACCTTGATTTGTTCAGGAAGGATTATTATCAGCATAAAGGTGGATTGTCATTGCTGTTTGCTGTCACTATATTTTTCTCGGTGCTCACTGCTTTGATGGTGAAATATTCCATTTTCAACGTTTATATGGTTCCTTATGCCATGTTGCCCATAGTAATAAGGGTCTTTCTCGATTCGCGTACCGCCTTCATGACACATACGGTAACCATCTTGATATGCTCTATCACTTTACGTTTCCCTTTTGAATTCATTCTATTGCAGTTTGTTGCCGGATTTGTTGCGATCTATAGTTTACGGGAATTATCACAACGGTCTCACTTATTCCGCACTGCTTTTTTAATAGTGCTTAGCTATGCTGCTTTGAATTTCTCATTGGAACTGATTCATGAAAATGATATTTCGAAGATTAATTTAAGCATGTATATGAATTTTGCTATTAATGGCATATTATTGCTTTTTGCTTATCCTTTCTTATTCCTATTGGAGAAGACTTTCGGGTTTACTTCCAACGTTACTCTGGTCGAGCTTTCTAACATTAATAATCGTTTGTTGCGTAAACTGTCGGAAGTGGCTCCCGGAACATTTCAGCATTCTATGCAGGTAGCTAATCTGGCGGCGGAAGCTGCTATTAGGATAGGAGGTAAAAGTCAGCTGGTAAGAACAGGCGCTCTCTATCATGATATTGGGAAACTGGAAAATCCGGCTTTCTTTACAGAAAATCAGTCGGGCGTGAATCCCCATAAAGCATTAAGTTATGAGCAGAGTGCACAGGTTGTTATTAATCATGTGCACGACGGATTGAAACTGGCCGAGAAAAATAATCTGCCCAAGGTAATTAAAGATTTTATCAGTACGCATCACGGAACGGGTAAAACAAAATATTTTTATGTATCTTATAAGAATGAAAATCCAGATAAAGAGATTGACGAAGAGGTCTTTACTTACCCGGGTCCAAATCCTTTCTCCAAAGAAACGGCAATTTTAATGATGGCAGATTCAGTAGAAGCTGCTTCCCGTAGTTTGCCGGAATATACGGAAGAGTCTATCAGTAACTTGGTGGATAAGATTATTGATTCGCAAGTGGAGGACGGATTCTTTAAATATTGCCCTATCACGTTTAAGGATATTGCTACAGTAAAATGCGTGTTTAAAGAGAAACTTCGTACTATTTACCACACAAGAGTCAGTTATCCGGAGTTGAAAAGGAAAGGAATAATGTAATGTTTATGTTGTCTTGTACAAAAGATTGTTTTCTTTTGTACAAGACAATTAATTCTTTTGTACAGAAGAATGCAATCTTTTGTACAAGGAAAGATTATTCTTTCGGGTTGTTTTTTAAATACTCCAGCAATCCTTCACAGGCATCCTCCAGAATATCCAAAATATTTTCGAATCCTGATGCACCTCCGAAATAAGGATCAGGAACACAATCAACAGGAATGCGTTGACAGAAATCTGTCATGCGATGTATCTTTTGCTGCGCTTCAGGAGATGGAGCCAATTCTTTCAGGTCATCAATGTTTCGGTCATCCATGCCTAATATAAGATCGAAATTATCAAAGTCGTCGCTCTTTACCGGTCTGGAACGGCTCACCAACTCATACCCACGCTTTATTGCATGTGCACGCATTCGTGGATCAGGCAACTCACCCTGATGATAACTCAATATGCCTGCAGAGTCTACTTTAATAATATTTTCCAGCCCCTCTCTTTCAAGATAAGTTTGCATTATTTCTTCCGCCAGTGGCGAACGGCAAATGTTGCCGAGGCAGACAAAAAGTATTCTGTATTTTTTCTTTTCATTCATAATTTAGAAAGGATCTACATCATAATATACAATCAGTGATTTAAATCGTTCGTCCTCTATCATCTCTTTTTGCACTTGTAATAGTAGTCTGCGCGCTTTTTCCATAGATGCATTGCTCTCAATCTTTACAATAATTTTCTTGATAAACAGCGACTGAATGCGGGCTACGGGCGGATTATCCGGTCCCAGAACACGACTTCCAAAGATACTAGTGAGTTTTTCGGCCATGGTACGTGCCATGATGTCAAGTAAATCAGCATTCCGGTTTTTGAGGTATACATATACCAGTCTGTAATATGGTGGATAACGGAACATCTGACGTTCTGCCAGCTGGTCGGCATACATCTGTTGGTAATTGTTTGCTATTACCTGGTGAATAATGGGATGGTCTATTGATTTCGTTTGTAATATAACCAGCCCTTGTTTATTTTTTCGTCCTGCTCTTCCTGAGACTTGAGCCATCAGTTGAAAAGCCCGTTCGTAAGAACGAAAATCCGGATAATTAAGCATTGTATCGGCATTCAGTATTCCAACTACGCTTACATTGTCAAAGTCAAGCCCTTTGGAAACCATTTGAGTACCAATAAGTATATCTGTTTTCCCTTGCTCAAAGTTTGCAATAATCTTCTCATAAGCCGTGCGGGTACGGGTGGTATCCAAATCCATTCGGGCAACCCTTGCCTCGGGGAAAAGAGCTTTAATATCATCTTCCACTTTCTCGGTTCCAAAGCCACGGTTTACCAGTTCAATACTTTCGCAAGCCGGGCAGGAGCGTGGAACCTGATAGGTGTAACCGCAATAATGGCAGGTGAGTTGGTTAATCCCTTTATGATAGGTGAGACTCACATCGCAGTTCTTGCACTTAGGAACCCAACCGCAGGTTTTACATTCAATCATAGGGGCAAATCCTCTGCGATTCTGAAAGAGAATAATCTGTTCCTTATTTTCTAATGTCTTGCGCACATGTTCCAATAAGATAGGAGAGAACTGTCCATTCATCCTCTTCTTGCGTGCAAGCTCTTTGATGTCTACGGAAAGAATCTCGGGCAACTGAATATCCTGATATCGCTCATTCAGTTCTACCAGTCCATATTTACCAGTTGTGGCGTTATAGTAAGTCTCAACCGAAGGAGTGGCAGTGCCTAATAATGTTTTTGCACCATATAAAGAAGCCAGAACAATTGCTGCATTACGGGCATGGTAACGTGGTGCCGGGTCATATTGCTTGTATGTGTTTTCATGTTCCTCGTCCACAATAACCAAGCCAAGGTTCTGGAAAGGTAGGAATATGGAAGAGCGAACGCCAAGGATAATGTCATACCCCTCGTTCCCTAATTGCTTAAGCCAGATTTCTACTCTTTCGCCATCTGAAAACTTAGAATGATAAATGCCCAGCTTATTCCCAAATACTCGTTTTAAACGTTCCGTTATCTGGGTGGTCAGTGCAATCTCCGGCAATAAATAGAGAACCTGTTTTCCAGCCTTTATTGTTTTCTCGATAAGATGAATATAAACTTCAGTCTTTCCACTTGAAGTTACTCCATGAAGTAAGCATACATTCTTCTTTTTGAAGGAGATCAGTATCTCTTGATAGGCGTGTAACTGATATTCGTTGAGTGGATTTACTTCTATAGTAGATCGGGATGTTGAAGCCAAACGGCCTATTTCCTGTCTGTAAACCTCAAATACTTTTTTTTCAACCAGTCCATTAAAAGCAGCAGGTGAGGCTTCTGCTTTTTTAATCAGTTCTTTTTTGCTCACTTCCTTTAGAATTCCACCACTAAGGAAATGAGAAAGTTCCAGATACTTCATTAAGAGAGCTAACTGCTTTTGAGCGCGTGCCAGATCTGTGAATTGCTTATGCAGATAAGCTTCATCTTTGGCTGCATCAGTTAAACGAACACGAATCTCCAGCTTTGGCTGATAACTACGTTTAAGCTCCTCTTTAACAAATATGGCTTCCTTGTCTAACAAAGATTTAATGATAGGTAAAAGATTCTTTAAACCACTATCCTTTTCTAGTTGACTAACGGTCTGCTCCGTTTTATTTTCTAATAGATTTATTAATGTATGCTCACGGTCTGATAAAGGAACAGAGCATTCAAAGTCAGGATTGTATTCTACAATAGTTTCACTCTCCAGTTTTAATCCCGATGGTAAGGCTGCTTTATACACATCACCTTGTGTGCAAAGATAATAAGAAGAAAGCCATTCCCAGAACTTGAATTGTAATGGAAGGAGGATAGGTTTTGTATCAAGGATTGTTGTAACCTCTTTAGTCTCGTATCCTTCAGGAGCAGAGTAATGTATGTTATATACTATTGCAGTGTAGAACTTTTTGCGTCCGAAAGGTACAATGACCCTGCACCCAATCTGTACTTCTTCAGCCATTTCTTCTGGTAGAGAATAAGTAAAATGTTTGGGTAATGGGAGGGGTAATATAACGTCTGCAAACTTTTTCAAATTGTTTCTTTTTTCGTGTGACAAAGATATAAAAAAGGAGGCTTCCCAAAATGAGAAACCTCCTTTTTTATATAAGGTATATGTTTTTTAGAAAATATAGGCTACAGATACTTGCCAAACTTTTGTTTTACTTTTAAATGATGTACCACTAATTACATTGGTTAATTCGCCTAAATTACCCTTTGCAAAATTCTCTTTTGCGGAATCGGTTAAAGGCAGATTATAATTAATGCCAAGTTGTAAATGTTTGATTAGCTTAACGCCACCACCAATATTTAAAGAAACCTCTGCATTCTTTCTATTAATAGAAGGTGTTGTTTCTGATATAGTTTGATTTGTAATATCAAGTAAATCGTTAGTCAGGTTATCACTGTTAATATCGAAAGAGAAGTTTGGACCTGCTGCTAGGAATATACTGGCAAGACTTCCTAATCCTATAGAATATTTCAGATTAACCGGAACCTCAATCGTTTTTTGTTTGTTTGTTGTTTCATTGCTAATAGTTTCATTCGAATAGGTAAACTTAGTCCCTTTCTCAGCATAAAGTAATGCTCCGTCAAGTCCTAAGCCTACAATAGGAATATTAATATCTACCATGGGACCTATAAAAAAGCCATTCATGTTTTCAGTTTTGAAATTGCTTTTTAATCCTGAAAAGTCTGCATTAGCAAGGTTTACTCCACCTTTAACACCTAATTTAATTTGTGCTTGCATAGGGGTAGCTATAAACAAACAAACTGCTACCAAAAAAATACTAAAAATCTTTTTCATAAATCAATAATTGTTTAATTTGGGAACAAACTTACATATAATTATTGAATTGCATGTACAATGAGTCAGGGAAATAAGAATTTTGCTCTCTTAATATATTTCATTTAGGCTTATAATTCTTTATACCTGAATTTCTTGTTTATTGTTTGATGTAATAACTCTTTTATGAATTTAGTTTACAGATGGCTGACTTTAGATTAATATATGGTCTTTGAATATTATATTTTTAATATTCAAAGAATCAATGTTTTAACTTGGGAGAATACAAATAATAAGTTACTCCTGAAAAATAGAAAAACAAAAGGTTGTTTTTTGGGGGGTAACAAGGGGCTGTCTTCTGAAACCCTTTGGTAGTGGGAGTGCTAAATTTTATACCGGGACATATAAAAGATCTTTTATTTAAAGTTTGTCACCACCGATAAATAAAATTGTACAAGACTAAATACAGATATAAAAAGGACGGGTAACTAAAAACTATATTTGTGAGAGGGTGCTGTTTTTTAGGCTAACACTATGGAATAATAAAGTCTTAACCACCATATTCTAATAGCTATTCATTATCTTTGCGATCTGAAATAATAGTAATGACATAACAATTCTAAAAATGAATAATGAAAACCCAACCAATCAGTTGCAGATAGAATTGAGTGATGAAGTGGCTCAAGGAACATATGCTAATCTGGCAGTGATTACCCATTCCAGTTCTGAGTTTATTGTCGATTTTATCCGCGTGATGCCCGGATTACCGAAAGCAGGCGTTAAAAGTCGTGTAATTCTGACTCCTGAACATGCAAAAAGGTTGATGCGTGCTTTAGAAGACAATGTGCGCAAATATGAAAATTCTTTTGGAGCTATTCGTCTGAATGAAGAGAATGCAGGTCAATCTATTCCGGGTTTTACAGGAGAGGCATAAGAATTGCAAAAATAGAGTATATTGATCAGGTAATAGCAGCGCTTTATGTTCTGTTAAATTTTTATTTTTGCCTGATAATCAGAAAAAACTTTGGGTAATCAATTGGTTATTCAAATATTATTCGTATTTTTGCACCCCAAAATGTATACTAGCGAAATTAATATAACAATAATATAATAATTAAAAAACGATTAAAAATGCCTACAATTCAGCAATTAGTAAGAAAAGGTAGGGCTGCTTTGGTTGATAAAAGTAAGTCTCCAGCGTTAGACTCATGTCCTCAAAGACGTGGCGTTTGCGTGAGAGTTTACACAACCACTCCAAAGAAGCCTAACTCTGCAATGCGTAAAGTAGCTCGTGTGCGCTTAACAAACCAGAAGGAAGTTAACTCGTACATTCCGGGAGAAGGACACAACTTACAAGAACACTCTATCGTATTAGTACGTGGTGGTCGTGTAAAAGACCTTCCGGGTGTTCGTTATCACATCGTTCGTGGAACATTAGACACAGCGGGTGTTGCAGGACGTACTCAAAGACGTTCTAAATATGGAGCTAAGCGTCCAAAACCAGGGCAACCAGCAGCTGCAGCTAAAGGCAAGAAGAAATAATTCTGCCATTAGCTAGCTGATTTTTTAAAGATTTAGAAATATCAATTTTCGTTTTGGTTTGTTGGAATAAGCTATAAAAGGTTGAGTAAATGCCCCAGCGGGGAAATTGAAGACAGGTTAATGCAGCCAAGAACAAAACATTATTTTTCAAACAAATGAGAAAAGCAAAACCAAAAAAACGGGTTATCCTTCCGGATCCTGTATTTAATGATCAAAAGGTTTCCAAATTTGTGAACCACTTGATGTATGATGGTAAGAAAAATACTTCATACGAAATTTTCTACGCAGCCTTAGAAACAGTTAAGGCAAAACTTCCTAACGAGGAAAAATCCTCTTTGGAAATCTGGAAAAAGGCATTGGACAATATTACTCCTCAAGTCGAAGTTAAGTCTAGACGTGTTGGAGGTGCTACTTTCCAAGTTCCTACTGAAATTCGTCCTGATCGTAAAGAATCAGTTTCAATGAAAAATTTGATTCTGTATGCTCGCAAAAGAGGAGGAAAATGTATGGCTGATAAATTAGCTTCTGAGATCCTAGATGCATTTAACGAACAAGGTGGTGCGTTCAAACGTAAAGAAGATATGCATAGAATGGCTGAGGCTAACCGTGCATTTGCTCATTTTAGATTCTAATATTGTAATAAGATGGCAAAACAAGATTTACATTTGACCCGAAATATCGGTATCATGGCTCACATTGATGCTGGTAAAACAACCACTTCAGAACGTATCCTTTTCTATACTGGTCTTGTTCATAAGATTGGTGAAGTGCACGAAGGTGCTGCTACAATGGACTGGATGGCTCAGGAGCAAGAACGTGGTATTACTATTACATCTGCTGCAACCACCACCAAATGGAAGTGGAATAACAATACTTATAAAATCAACTTGATTGACACTCCGGGACACGTTGACTTTACCGCTGAGGTAGAACGTTCTCTCCGTGTATTGGATGGTGCTGTTGCTACCTACTGTGCAGTAGGTGGTGTAGAACCTCAGTCTGAAACAGTTTGGAGACAAGCTGATAAATATAAGGTTCCTCGTATTGGATATGTGAATAAAATGGACCGCTCTGGTGCCGACTTCTTTGAAGTTGTACGTCAGATGAAAGATGTTCTTGGAGCTAATCCTTGTCCTATCGTTATTCCTATCGGTGCAGAAGAAAGCTTCAAAGGTTTAGTAGACCTTATCAGAATGAAAGCTATCTACTGGCATGATGAGAGCATGGGCGCTGATTATTCTATTGAAGAAATTCCTGCAAACCTAATTGAAGAAGCTACTGAATGGAGAGGTAAAATGTTGGAATCTGTAGCTGAATATGATGAATCTTTGATGGAGAAGTTCTTTGATGATCCTTCTACCATAACTGAAGAAGAGGTGCTTAATGCGCTTCGTAATGCTACAGTTCAGATGGCTATTGTACCAATGCTTTGTGGCTCTTCGTTCAAGAATAAGGGCGTTCAGACTTTATTGGACTATGTTTGTGCATTCTTACCTTCTCCTATGGATACAGAAGCTGTTATTGGTACAAATCCTGATACTGGCGAAGAAGAAGATAGAAAACCTTCAGAAGATGATTTTACTTCTGCTTTGGCCTTTAAGATTGCAACTGACCCTTATGTTGGTCGTTTGACTTTCTTCCGTGTTTATTCAGGTAAGATTGAAGCTGGTTCTTATATCTATAATACCCGCTCTGGAAAGAAAGAACGAGTTTCTCGCTTATTCCAGATGTTTTCAAACAAGCAGAATCCTGTTGATGTTATCTCAGCTGGTGATATTGGTGCAGGCGTTGGATTTAAAGATATTCGTACAGGTGATACGCTTTGTGAAGAAGCTCATCCAATAGTTCTTGAATCTATGGACTTCCCAGATCCGGTTATCGCATTAGCTATTGAGCCTAAAACTCAAAAGGATATGGATAAACTGACAACTGGTTTGATTAAACTAGCTGAAGAAGATCCTACATTTACTGTGAAAACAGACGAACAAAGCGGTCAGACAGTTATTGCAGGTATGGGTGAACTTCACTTGGATATCATTATCGACCGTTTGAAACGTGAGTTTAAAGTAGAATGTAATCAAGGTCGTCCTCAGGTTACATATAAAGAAGCAATTACTAAGACTGTAAACCTTCGTGAGGTTTATAAGAAACAATCTGGTGGTCGTGGTAAGTTTGCTGATATTATTGTAAATATCGGTCCTGCCGATGAAGACTTTGAAGGTACTCTTCAATTTGTTGACGAAGTGAAAGGTGGTAATATTCCTAAGGAATTTATACCAGCTGTACAAAAAGGCTTCGCTTCAGCAATGAAGAATGGTGTCCTTGCTGGATTCCCACTTGATACATTGAAAGTAACTTTGATGGATGGTTCTTTCCACCCAGTTGACTCTGATCAGTTATCTTTCGAGATCTGTGCAATTCAGGCTTACAAAAATGCTTGTGCTAAAGCTGGTCCTGCTCTACTTGAACCTATTATGGCTCTTGAGGTTGTTACTCCAGAAGAAAACATGGGTGATGTAATCGGTGACTTGAACAAACGTCGTGGTCAGGTTGAAGGAATGGAATCTAGTCGTGCCGGTGCAAGAATTGTAAAAGCTAAAGTTCCTATGGCAGAATTGTTTGGTTATGTAACTTCATTACGTACCATTACTTCTGGTCGTGCAACTTCATCTATGACATTCTCTCATTTCTCTAAAGTATCTTCTTCTATTGCGAAGGTGGTTCTTGAAGAGGTTAAGGGGCGTGTTGACTTAGTATAAAATTATAGTTAAAAATAATATGAGCCAGAAAATTAGAATTAAATTGAAGTCTTATGATCACCAATTGGTTGACAAGTCAGCTGAAAAGATCGTAAAGACTGTGAAGACAACAGGCGCCATTGTTAGTGGCCCTATACCTCTTCCTACGCACAAGCGTATCTTTACAGTGAACCGCTCTACTTTTGTTAACAAAAAATCCAGAGAACAATTCCAGCTCTCTTCATTCAAAAGATTAATTGACATTTATAGCTCTACTGCTAAGACTGTTGATGCTTTGATGAAGTTGGAATTACCAAGTGGAGTAGAAGTAGAAATTAAAGTTTGATAATTAAAAAAAAGTGAAATGCCAGGATTATTAGGAAAGAAAATCGGAATGACATCCGTTTTCAGTGCCGATGGTAAAAATGTACCATGCACTGTTATCGAAGCAGGTCCTTGTGTTGTTACTCAGCTGAAAACAGTTGAAAAAGATGGCTATGAAGCAGTCCAAGTAGGTTTCCAGGAAAAAAAGGAAAAACATACTACTAAACCATTAAAGGGACACTTCGCTAAAGCTAATGTAACACCAAAGAGACACTTGGCCGAGTTCAAAGAATTTGAGAATGAACTAAATCTGGGAGATTCAATCTCTGTAGAATTGTTTAACGATGCAGTTTTTGTTGACGTTATTGCAACTTCTAAGGGTAAAGGTTTTCAGGGTGTAGTTAAAAGACACGGATTTGGTGGTGTAGGTCAAGCAACTCATGGCCAGCATAACCGTTTACGTAAACCAGGTTCAATCGGTGCTTGTTCTTATCCAGCTAAAGTATTCAAAGGAATGCGAATGGGTGGACAAATGGGTGGTGACAGAGTTACCGTTCAAAATTTGCGAGTTTTAAAAGTTATTCCAGAACACAACCTTCTATTGATTAAGGGATCTGTTCCAGGATGCAAAGGTTCAATCGTAATAATTGAGAAATAATGGAAATTAACGTATATAACATTAAAGGTGAAGACACTGGAAGAAAGATTACGTTAAATGAATCAATCTTCGGAATTGAGCCTAACGACCACGCTATTTATTTGGATGTAAAGCAATTTATGGCAAATAAGCGTCAAGGAACTCACAAATCAAAAGAAAGAAGTGAACTTTCAGGTAGTACTAGAAAGTTGAAAAAACAAAAAGGTACTGGTGGAGCTCGTTCAGGCGATATCAAGTCTCCTGTATTTGTAGGTGGTGCAAGAGTCTTTGGTCCTAAACCAAGAGACTATTTCTTTAAGTTAAATAAAAAAGTTAAGTCTTTAGCAAGAAAATCTGCTTTGGCATACAAGGCTCAAAACAATGCTATTGTAGTTGTTGAAGATTTCTCTTTTGAGACTCCAAAAACTAAGGAATTTATTGCACTGATAAAAAATCTTAAAGTTTCTGATAAAAACCTGCTTATGATTTTATCAGAATCAAATAAAAACGTATATTTGTCGGCTCGTAACGTTGGGAAAGCTAATGTATTAACTGTGTCTGGATTAAATACTTACAATGTATTGAATGCTGGCACATTAGTTCTTACTGAAAGTTCTCTTTCAGCTATCGACAATGTCTTAATGAAAAAGGAGGCTTAAATAATGGGAATTATTATTAAACCGTTAGTTACAGAGAAAATGACTGCTGCATCTGAAAAGTTAAATCGTTTCGGATTTATCGTGCGTCCTGAGGCTAACAAATTGGAAATTAAGAGCGCAGTCGAGGCTTTGTATAATGTTACAGTTATTGACGTAAATACAATTCGTTATTCCGGTAAGAATAAAAGTCGTTATACAAAAGCTGGGATGATCAATGGTAGAACAAATGCTTATAAAAAAGCAGTTGTAACATTGAAAGAAGGAGATACTATTGATTTTTATAGCAATATTTAATAAAAATGGCAGTACGTAAATTTAAGCCCACAACACCGGGGCAAAGACATAAAATTATTGGTACTTATGAGGAGATAACTGCATCAGTACCAGAAAAATCTCTTGTGTTTGGTAAGCTTTCTTCTGGTGGTCGCAACAGTGAAGGAAAGATGACTATGCGCTATCTTGGCGGTGGTCACAAGAAGAAAATCAGAATTGTTGATTTCAAGAGAAATAAAGATGGTGTTCCGGCAGTAGTAAAAACAATTGAATACGATCCGAATCGTTCGGCTCGTATCGCTTTGCTTTTTTATGCCGACGGTGAAAAAAGATATATTATTGCTCCCAATGGATTACAAGTAGGTAATACTCTTATGTCAGGTGAGACAGCTGCGCCAGAAATTGGTAATGCACTTCCTCTACAAAATATCCCTGTGGGTACTGTAATTCATAATATTGAGTTACGTCCAGGCCAAGGTGCTGCTTTGGTTAGATCGGCAGGTAATTTTGCTCAGTTGACTTCAAGAGAAGGCAAATATTGTGTTATTAAATTGCCTTCTGGTGAAGTAAGACAGATACTTAGTACATGTAAAGCTACTATTGGTAGTGTTGGTAACTCTGATCATGGATTGGAACGTTCTGGTAAAGCTGGCCGTTCAAGATGGTTAGGACGTCGTCCTCGCAACCGTGGTGTTGTAATGAACCCAGTCGATCACCCAATGGGTGGTGGTGAAGGCCGCGCATCTGGAGGTCATCCAAGATCTCGTAAGGGATTGTATGCAAAGGGCTTGAAGACTAGAGCTCCTAAGAAGCAATCTTCTAAGTATATTATTGAGAGAAGAAAAAAGTAATCTGATTAATTGAGTAAACTATGAGTCGTTCATTAAAAAAAGGTCCTTATATTAATATTAAGCTTGAATCAAAAGTGCTTGCTATGAATGAATCAGGCAAGAAAGCTGTTGTTAAGACTTGGGCTAGAGCTTCAATGATTTCGCCTGATTTTGTTGGGCATACTGTTGCAGTTCATAACGGAAATAAATTTATTCCTGTTTACGTTACCGAAAACATGGTTGGACATAAGTTGGGCGAATTTTCTCCAACTCGTACTTTCAGAGGTCATTCCGGTAACAAGAAACGTTAACAGGATATTAAATCTGAAATAATAAAGTAATAATAAATAATGGGAGCAAGAAAAAAAATATCGGCTGATAAAAGAAAAGAAGCCCTTAAAACCATGTATTTTGCTAAATTGCAAGATGTTCCTACTTCACCGCGTAAGATGCGTCTTGTGGCAGATATGGTCCGCGGTATGGAAGTGAACAGAGCTCTTGGTGTTTTGAAGTTTTCTTCTAAGGAAGCTTCTGCCAGAGTGGAGAAATTGTTGCGCTCTGCAATAGCTAACTGGGAACAGAAAAACGAACGTAAGGCAGAAAGCGGTGAATTGTTTGTAACAAAAATTTTTGTTGATTGTGGAGCTACATTGAAAAGAATGAGACCAGCACCACAGGGGAGAGGTTACAGAATTCGCAAACGCTCAAATCACGTGACTTTGTTCGTTGATTCGAAGAGTACTAATGATGATCAAAATTAAGCTAGATGGGACAAAAAGTTAATCCAATAAGTAACCGTTTAGGAATTATCAGAGGATGGGATTCCAATTGGTATGGTGGCAATAATTATGGTGATTCTTTGCTAGAAGATAGCAAGATTCGTAAATATCTTAATGCTAGACTAGCTAAAGCAAGTGTATCTAGAATCGTTATCGAACGTACACTGAAACTTGTGACAATAACCGTTTGTACAGCCCGTCCAGGTATCATCATCGGTAAAGGTGGTCAGGAAGTTGATAAGTTGAAAGAAGAGTTGAAGAAAATTACGGATAAAGATATTCAAATTAATATCTTTGAAGTAAAAAGACCTGAGTTAGATGCTGTAATTGTGGCAAATAACATTGCTCGCCAGGTAGAAGGTAAAATTGCCTATCGCCGTGCTATTAAAATGGCTATCGCTAATACAATGCGTATGGGAGCTGAAGGTATTAAGGTGCAAATTTCAGGACGTTTGAATGGAGCTGAAATGGCTCGTTCTGAGATGTATAAAGAAGGAAGAACTCCACTACACACATTTAGAGCAGATATTGACTATTGTCATGCAGAAGCATTGACTAAGGTTGGACTTCTTGGTGTGAAGGTTTGGATTTGTAGAGGTGAGATTTTTGGCAAGAAAGAACTTGCTCCTAATTTCACTCAAAGCAAAGAAGGAGGCCGTGCTAATGCTGGTAGCAGAGACGGTGGAAAGAACTTCAAAAGAAAGAAAAATAATCGCTAAAACGAATTTGAATTTTAGGAAATTATGTTACAACCGAAAAAGACAAAATTCAGAAGACAACAAAAGGGTCGCATGAAAGGTAATGCCCAAAGAGGCAACCAACTCGCTTTTGGTTCTTTTGGTATTAAAACTTTGCAAAATAAATGGATTACTGGTAGACAAATTGAAGCTGCTCGTATTGCCGTTACTAGATATATGCAACGTCAAGGCCAGATTTGGATCAGAGTATTTCCGGACAAACCAATCACAAAGAAGCCTGCAGAAGTGCGTATGGGTAAAGGTAAAGGTAGTCCTGAAGGATTTGTAGCTCCTGTTACTCCTGGTAGAATTCTGATTGAAGTAGAAGGAGTGTCCTATGAAATCGCGAAAGAAGCGTTGCGTTTAGCAGCTCAGAAGCTTCCTGTTACTACTAAGTTTATAGTAAGACGTGATTATGATACTCAAAATCAAAATGCATAATGTTTATGAAAATTGCAGAAATTAGAGAAATTAGTACCAAAGAATTGGTAGAAAGAATTGAGGCCGAAGTTGCCAACTATAATCAAGTGGTGTTGAACCATTCTATCTCCCCTTTGGATAATCCTGCACAGATAAAACAATTACGCAGGATGATTGCGCGTATGAAATCAGAATTACGCCAAAGAGAACTTAACAATAAATAATGGGTTTGATGGAAGCTAGAAATTTAAGAAAAGAAAGAACTGGGGTAGTTCTTAGCAACAAAATGGATAAAACTATTACAGTTGCTGCAAAGTTTAAAGAAAAACACCCCATTTATGGTAAGTTCGTAAGTAAAACGAAGAAATACCATGCTCATGATGAGAAAAATGATTGTAACATTGGTGACACTGTTACAATTAGTGAGACTCGTCCTTTGAGTAAGACAAAGAGATGGAGATTAGTTGAAATAATCGAAAGAGCTAAGTAATTATGATACAATCAGAATCCAGACTTACAGTATGTGACAACAGTGGAGCTAAAGAAGTTTTGTGCATCCGTGTGTTGGGTGGTACAGGGCGTCGTTATGCTTCTGTTGGGGATGTTATTGTGGTTTCAGTAAAAAGCGTTATCCCCGCAAGTGATATTAAAAAAGGTGCAGTGTCTAAAGCTTTGATCGTACGTACGAAAAAAGAAATCCGTCGTGCTGATGGTTCGTATATACGTTTTGATGATAATGCTTGTGTTTTATTAAATAACACAGGTGAAATTAGGGGTAGTAGAATCTTTGGACCGGTTGCGAGAGAACTTCGTGCTGCAAACATGAAGGTAGTATCATTAGCACCAGAGGTACTTTAATTTTGTAAAAGATTTAAGTAATGAGTAAATTACATATTAAAAAAGGCGATACAGTTTTAGTCAATGCTGGCGAAGACAAAGGTAAAACTGGCCGCGTGTTGAAAGTTCTTGTAAAGAAAGAACGTGCAATTGTTGAAGGCATGAATCTGGTATCTAAAAGTACTAAGCCAAATGCTAAGAACCCTCAAGGTGGTATTGTAAAGCAGGAAGCTTCTATACATATCTCTAACTTAAACCTTGTTGATCCGAAGAGTGGAAAAGCAACACGTGTTGGGAGAAAAGAAAGTTCTGATGGAACTTTAGTGCGTTATTCAAAAAAATCAGGAGAGGAGATTAAGTAATGAGTAATACTGCTAGCCTTAAGAAAGAATATGCAGAGCGTATTGCGCCTGCATTGAAAGAACAATTTCAATATAGTTCTACTATGCAAGTTCCAGTCCTTAAAAAGATTGTTATCAATCAAGGTTTAGGATCGGCTGTAGCTGACAAGAAAATTATTGAAGTTGCAATTAATGAGATGACTGCGATTACAGGTCAAAAAGCTGTAGCTACAATTTCTCGTAAGGATATTGCAAACTTTAAATTACGTAAAAAGATGCCTATCGGTGTGATGGTAACTTTACGTCGTGAAAGAATGTATGAATTCCTTGAGAAGTTGGTTCGTGTTGCTTTGCCTCGTATCCGTGACTTTAAAGGTATCGAAAGTAAATTTGATGGTAAAGGTAACTATACATTAGGTATTCAGGAACAGATTATCTTTCCTGAAATTAACATTGATAGTATATCTAAGATTCTTGGTATGAACATAACTTTCGTAACTTCTGCTCAGTCAGATGAAGAAGGATATGCTTTATTGAAAGAATTTGGTTTACCTTTTAAAAACTCTAAAAAAGACTAATATATTATGGCAAAAGAATCAATGAAAGCTCGCGAAGTAAAGAGAGCAAAACTTGTAGCCAAATATGCTGAAAAGAGAGCTCAGTTGAAGAAAGACGGTGATTATGATGCATTACAGGCTCTGCCTAAAAATGCATCACCTGTTCGTTTACACAATCGTTGTAAAATAACTGGTCGTCCAAAGGGTTATCTTCGTCAGTTTGGTGTTTCAAGAATTCAATTTCGTGAAATGGCATCTAATGGTCTTATTCCCGGAGTTAAAAAAGCAAGCTGGTAACTTATTTTTTAAATATTGTCAGGATAACCTGATTAATTTAATTATTTTATATGACTGATCCAATAGCAGATTATTTAACGAGGTTGAGAAACGCAATCGGTGCAAAGCACAGAGTTGTAGAAGTTCCTGCCTCAAACCTTAAAAAGGAAATTACAAAAATTCTTTTTGAGAAGGGTTACATTCTTAATTATAAGTTTGTAGAAGATGGACCTCAAGGCACTATTAAAGTAGCCTTGAAGTATGATTCCGTTAACAAAGTAAACGCAATCAAGAAGCTGGTAAGAATATCTTCTCCAGGTTTACGTAAGTATACCGGATACAAAGATATGCCACGTGTTATTAATGGTTTGGGTATTGCTATAATATCTACTTCCAAAGGTGTAATGACAAACAAAGAGGCTGCTGAGCTTAAAATTGGCGGTGAAGTCTTGTGTTATGTATATTAATTTAGGAGGAATAAGCAATGTCTAGAATAGGAAAATTACCCATTAGTATCCCTGCAGGAGTATCAGTTACTCTGAATGGTGACGTGGTTACTGTAAAAGGACCAAAAGGAGAATTAAGTCAGTACGTAAATCCACTTATTTCTGTGGAAGTAGCTGATGGCCAGATTTTATTGACTCGTAAAAGCGATGATAAACAAGAAAGAGCATTTCATGGTCTTTATCGTTCTTTGATTAATAATATGGTTATTGGTGTTTCTGAAGGTTACAAGAAAGAGTTAGAGTTAGTTGGTGTTGGTTTCCGTGCTACGGCTACTGGAAATATCATTGAATTCTCTCTAGGTTATTCACATAATATATTCTTGCAATTACCTGCAGAAATTAAAGTTGAAACAAAGGCTGAAAGAAACAAGAATCCTCTTGTTCTTTTAGAATCTTGTGACAAGCAGTTAATAGGTCAAGTTTGTTCAAAAATACGTTCTTTCCGTAAACCTGAACCATATAAAGGTAAAGGTATTAAGTTTGTTGGAGAAGAAATTCGCAGAAAGTCGGGCAAATCTGCCGGTGCTAAGTAATTTATATAAACTTGTATTATCATGACAACAAAAATAGAAAGACGAATTAAAATTAAATACAGAGTACGTAGTAAGATCTCCGGTACTACTGGATGTCCACGTATGAGTGTATTTAGAAGTAACAAACAAATCTACGTACAAATTATTGATGATTTGTGTGGTAAAACTTTAGCTTCTGCTTCTTCTCTTGGATTTGAAGAAAAAATAGCAAAGAAAGAACAAGCTGCTAAGGTTGGTGAAATGATCGCTAAAAAGGCACAAGAAGCCGGAATTACGACTGTTGTATTCGACCGTAATGGTTACTTATATCATGGGAGAGTAAAAGAGGTGGCTGATGCTGCACGTAACGGTGGACTTAAATTTTAATTATTATGGCAGGAATAAGTAATCGATTTAAAATATCTAGTGATATAGAGCTTAAAGACAGATTAGTTGCTATTAACCGTGTTACAAAAGTAACAAAAGGTGGTAGAACTTTCAGTTTTTCTGCAATAGTAGTTGTTGGAAATGAAGATGGTGTTATTGGTTGGGGACTTGGTAAGGCTGGTGAAGTAACTGCGGCAATTGCCAAAGGCGTTGAATCTGCTAAGAAGAACCTAATTAAAGTGCCTGTATTGAAAGGAACCATTCCTCATGAACAAACAGCAAAGTTTGGTGGTGCTGAAGTTTTCATCAAGCCTGCTTCTCATGGTACCGGTGTTGTTGCAGGTGGTGCAATGCGCGCAGTACTTGAAAGCGTTGGTATAACTGATGTATTGGCCAAATCTAAAGGTTCTTCAAATCCTCACAATCTTGTTAAGGCTACAATTGTAGCCTTAGGAGAGTTGAGAGATGCAAGAACAGTTGCGCAGAATAGAGGGATTAGTATGGAAAAAGTATTTAGAGGATAAGGAGGAAATATGTCAACTATTAAGATCAAACAAATTAAAAGTAGAATTGGTGCTCCTGCTGATCAAAAGAGAACGCTAGATGCATTAGGACTTCGTAAATTGAATCGTGTGGTTGAGCACGAAGAAACTCCTTCAATTCTTGGTATGGTAGAAAAAGTTAAGCACTTGGTTACCATTATTAAGTAATTTATTGTTGAATAATAAAACTAATTACAATATGAACTTAAGTAATTTAAAACCTGCGGAAGGATCAACTAAAACAAGAAAAAGAGTCGGTCGTGGCTCTGGTTCAGGCTTAGGAGGTACTTCCACAAGAGGTCACAAAGGAGCTAAATCAAGATCTGGATACTCAAGAAAGATCGGTTTTGAAGGTGGGCAGATGCCTCTCCAACGTCGTGTTCCTAAATTTGGTTTTAAGAATATAAATAGAGTGGAATATAAAGCCCTTAATCTTGATACTTTGCAGAAGCTTGCAGAAGCTAATAACTTGACAAAGGTTGGAATTAATGACTTTATTGAAGCTGGATTTATTTCTTCTAATCAACTGGTGAAGATTTTAGGAAATGGTAGCTTAACTACTAAACTTGATGTTGAAGCTAACGCTTTTTCAAAAAGCGCAGTTGCAGCTATTGAGTCTTTAGGTGGAAATGCTGTAAAACTCTGATTCAATGAGAAAGGCTATTGAAACATTAAAAAATATATGGAAGATAGAGGATCTGAGACAACGGATCCTCGTCACTATATTATTTGTAACGATTTACCGATTTGGTTCTTACGTAGTTTTACCAGGTGTAAACCCTGGAATGTTAACTCAATTGCATCAACAAACTAGTGAGGGTCTTCTTGCGTTGTTGAATATGTTCTCTGGAGGTGCATTTTCTAATGCATCTGTATTCGCTTTGGGTATTATGCCTTATATCTCTGCTTCAATTGTTATTCAACTTTTAGCAATTGCAGTTCCTTATTTTCAGAAACTGCAACGTGAGGGAGAAAGTGGTAGAATAAAGATAAACCAATATACACGTTATTTAACTATAGCAATATTATTGTTTCAGGCTCCTTCTTATTTGATTAATTTGAAAGCACAAGCTGGTCCTTCATTGAGTCCTTCTTTGAATTGGCCTCTATTTATAGCTACTTCTACAATCATTTTGGCTGCTGGAAGTATGTTTATATTATGGCTTGGCGAAAGAATTACAGACAAAGGTATCGGCAATGGTATTTCTTTAATTATCATGGTTGGTATCATAGCACGTCTTCCAAAAGCATTATCTCAGGAAGTTGTTTCTCGTACAACAGATACAGGTGCTGGTGGTCTAGTCATGTTTTTATTTGAAATTATCTTCTTGTTGCTAGTTATTGCTGGCGCTATTTTGTTAGTTCAAGGTACTAGAAAAGTTCCTGTACAATATGCTAAGAGAATTGTTGGTAATAAGCAATACGGTGGTGCTAGACAATACATACCTTTGAAAGTTAATGCTGCAAATGTAATGCCTATTATTTTTGCTCAAGCTATAATGTTTATTCCAGTAGCAATTATTGGATATTCAAATGTAGCAGGTGCAAGTGGTATTGCTCGTGCTTTAACTAATCATACTGGTGTATGGTATAATTTGATTTTTGCTGTTATGATTATTCTTTTTACATATTTCTATACAGCAATAACAATTAATCCTACCCAGATGGCAGAGGATATGAAGAGAAACAATGGCTTTATACCGGGAATTAAACCGGGTAAGAAAACAGCTGAGTATATTGATGAGATTATGTCTCGCATAACTTTACCTGGTTCTTTCTTCTTGGCAATTGTTGCAGTTATGCCAGCTTTTGCTGGCGTATTTGGTGTCAAATCTGAATTTGCTCAATTCTTTGGTGGTACATCATTATTAATTCTTGTTGGAGTTGTGTTAGATACTCTTCAACAGGTAGAGAGTCATCTTTTAATGAGACACTATGATGGATTGTTAAAATCAGGAAGAATTAAAGGACGCACAGGCACTGTTGCTGCGTATTAATTCATTTAATAATGATATTTCTTAAGACTGAAGAAGAGATTGAATTACTACGAGCAAGTAATTTGCTCGTAGCTAAAACATTAGCAGAGGTAGCAAAGCTTATAAAACCGGGTGCTACAACCCGTGAGCTTGATAAAGTGGCTGAAGAGTTTATTAGAGATAATGGTGCTATTCCTACTTTTAAAGGATTCCCTAATCAATATGGTGATCCGTTTCCAAGTACTCTTTGTACTTCTGTTAATGATCAAGTGGTGCATGGCATACCTGATGATAGACCTTTGAATGATGGTGATATTGTTTCAATAGACTGTGGAACGTTTATGAACGGTTTTTGTGGTGATTCAGCTTATACATTTTGTGTTGGTGATGTTGATCCTCAAGTTCGTAAATTATTAAAAGTGACTAAAGACTCTCTTTATATTGGCATACAAAATGCAGTAGCCGGAAAACGTCTGGGCGATATTGGGTATGCAATACAACAATATTGTGAGTCTAATTCATTTGGAGTTGTAAGAGAGTTTGTTGGTCACGGCATTGGGAAAGATATGCATGAGGATCCTCAGGTCCCTAATTATGGTAAAAGAGGATATGGTACATTGCTAAAGAAAGGCTTGTGTATTGCTATCGAACCAATGATTACATTAGGATCTCGTGAGATTGTAATGGAACGTGATGGCTGGACTGTAAGGACTAAAGACAGAAAAGCAGCAGCACACTTTGAACATACAATTGCTATTGGTCCAAATGGTGCGGATATACTGTCGTCATTTGATTTTGTTGAACAAGTTTTAGGAAATAAAGCGATTTAATATGGCAAAACAATCTGCAATAGAACAAGATGGAGTAATCGTTGAAGCATTGTCAAACGCAATGTTTCATGTAGAGTTAGAAAATGGGCATGAGATTACAGCTCATATATCAGGTAAAATGAGAATGCATTACATTAAAATATTACCTGGTGATAAAGTGAGAGTAGAAATGTCGCCTTATGATTTATCTAAAGGTAGAATCGTTTTTAGATATAAATAAAAAAAAATAATATGAAAGTAAGAGCATCATTAAAAAAACGTACGCCGGAATGCAAAATCGTTAGACGTAATGGCTGTTTGTATGTTATTAACAAGAAAAATCCTAAGTATAAACAACGTCAAGGATAATTTATTATTTTTGCAAAAAAAATAATTTAATATATGGCTATAAGAATAGTTGGTGTAGATTTACCTCAGAATAAAAGAGGTGAGATAGCGTTGACCTATGTATATGGAATAGGTCGTAGTAGTTCAGCTAAGATTTTAGATAAAGCTGGAATAGATAGAGATCTTAAAGTAAAAGATTGGAGTGATGATCAAGCTGCTAAGATCCGTGAAATCATTGGTGCTGAGTTTAAAGTAGAAGGTGATCTTCGTTCTGAAGTTCAATTAAACATTAAGCGATTAATGGATATTGGTTGTTACCGTGGTGTACGTCACCGTATTGGCTTACCTGTTAGAGGTCAAGGCACAAAGAACAATGCACGTACACGTAAGGGTAGAAAGAAAACAGTTGCAAATAAGAAAAAAGCTACTAAATAATAATTGTTGATATGGCAAAAAAAACAGTCGCAGCTAAGAAGAGAAATGTAAAGGTTGATGCTAATGGACAATTGCATGTCCATTCATCATTCAACAACATTATTGTTTCTTTAGCAAATAGTGAAGGTCAAATTATCTCTTGGTCTTCAGCAGGAAAGATGGGATTTAGAGGTTCTAAGAAAAACACTCCTTATGCAGCACAAATGGCTGCTCAGGATTGTGCAAAAGTTGCATTTGATCTTGGCTTGAGAAAAGTTAAGGCATATGTTAAAGGACCAGGAAACGGACGTGAGTCAGCTATCAGAACTATTCACGGAGCCGGTATTGAAGTTACTGAAATTGTAGACGTAACCCCACTTCCACATAATGGTTGTCGTCCTCCAAAAAGAAGGAGAGTCTAAATTTCTTTATTTTAAATATGATACTTGATTTTGTTATTGGATTACATATTCCTTTCTGTAATCGCGGCTGCAACAGATTAAGTTCATTAACAAACAATTAAATATTAAAAAAAATGGCTAGATATATTGGTCCTAAATCAAGAATTGCTCGTAAATTTGGTGAAGGAATCTTCGGTCCTGATAAAGTTTTATCTAAGAAGAACTACCCTCCCGGACAACACGGAAATTCTAGAAAGAGAAAAACTTCAGAATATGGTATTCAACTTCGCGAGAAACAAAAAGCGAAATATACTTATGGAGTTTTAGAAAAACAATTCCGTAATTTATTTGAAAGAGCTGAAAGTGCAAAAGGTATTACAGGTGAAATTCTTGTTCAACAATTAGAACTTCGTCTTGATAATATTGTTTTCCGTTTAGGTATTGGAAACACTCGTGCTGCAGCTCGTCAGTTGGTAAGTCACAGACACATCACTGTTGATGGGAAAGTTGTTAATATACCTTCTTATTCAGTAAAACCAGGACAGGTAATTGGCGTACGTGAGAGATCTAAATCTATGGAAGTGATTGCAAATTCACTTGCAGGTTTTAATCACAGCAAATATCCTTGGTTAGAGTGGGAAGATACTTCAAAGGTTGGCAAATTATTGCATGTTCCTGAAAGAGCAGACATCCCTGAGAATATTAAAGAGCAGTTGATTGTAGAGTTGTATTCTAAATAATAATTAATTTCATGGCTATATTAGCATTTCAAAAACCTGATAAAGTATTGATGTTAGAGGCAGACTCAAAATTCGGTAAATTCGAATTTCGTCCGCTGGAACCTGGTTTTGGTATTACTGTGGGTAATGCTTTGCGCCGTATTCTTCTCTCTTCATTAGAAGGTTATGCAATCACTACTATTAAAATAGAGGGTGTTGAGCACGAGTTTTCAACTGTTCCAGGGGTCAAGGAAGACGTAACTAACATTATTTTGAATCTGAAACAAGTAAGATTCAAGCAAGTAGTTGAAGAGTTTGAAAGTGAGAAGGTCACTATCTCTGTAGAAAATTCTACTGAATTTAAGGCAGGTGATATAGGCAAGTATTTGACTGGATTTGAAGTGTTAAATCCTGAATTAGTTATTTGCCATTTAGATTCAAAAGCTACAATGCAAATTGATATTACAATTAACAAAGGTCGTGGATATATTCCTGCTGATGAGAATCGCGAATATTGCACCGATGTGAATGTAATTCCAATTGATTCAATTTATACACCTATCCGTAACGTAAAGTACGTTGTAGAGAACTTCCGTGTTGAGCAGAAGACTGACTATGAGAAATTAGTACTTGAAATTACAACAGATGGTTCTATTCACCCAAAAGATGCGCTTAAAGAAGCTGCAAAGATTCTTATTTATCACTTCATGTTGTTCTCTGATGAAAAGATTACTCTTGAAAATACAGATGTAGACGGTAATGAAGAGTTTGATGAAGAAGTATTGCACATGCGTCAATTATTGAAAACCAAGCTTGTTGATATGGACTTATCAGTTCGTGCTCTCAACTGCTTGAAGGCTGCTGATGTTGAAACATTAGGAGATCTTGTAGTGTTCAATAAGACTGACCTTCTTAAGTTCAGAAACTTTGGTAAGAAATCGCTTACGGAGCTTGATGATTTGCTCGAAAGTCTGAATCTGTCGTTTGGAACCGATATTTCTAAATATAAATTAGATAAAGATTAAAAAATGAGACATAATAAGAAATTCAATCATTTAGGTCGTACGGCTTCTCATAGAGGTGCTATGTTATCTAACATGGCGTGCTCTTTGATTACGCACAAAAGAATCACTACGACTGTTGCAAAGGCAAAAGCTTTGAAGAAATTCGTTGAGCCTTTAATCACTAAGTCTAAGGATGATACCACGAATTCTCGTCGTGTAGTTTTTAGTAACTTACAAGATAAAATCGCTGTAACAGAATTGTTCAAGGAAATCTCTGTGAAGATCGCTGATCGTCCAGGTGGTTATACTCGTATTATCAAGACTGGTAATCGTTTGGGAGATAACGCAGAAATGTGTTTTATTGAACTAGTTGATTACAATGAAAACATGGCGAAAGAAAAAGTTGCTAAGAAAGCTACTCGTACTCGTCGCTCAAAGAAAGCTGAAACTGCAACTGCTGTTGAAGCAACTGTTGTAGAAGAAGCTCCTGCTACTGAAGAAACTGCAGCCGAATAATATACACCAATATATTTATAAAGGGATGTCCGAGACGGGCATCCCTTTTTTGTTGTAAAAAGTTGCTTTCCTCAAATTATTATTTATCTTTGCATAAAAGGCTCATCTATGCATAAATACATCAGCTCAGTGCTTTTCCTTATTCTGGCAGCTCTTATGACTTTTTGCCTGAAGACCTTTTCTTTTAATAGAGAGAAGCAGATAGATGATTTTATGCTAATGCATGAATCCCAAAAAACAGAGCGATTTGATAAAGTTCATTATTTCTGTTATTCTGATGCTGAGCTTAATGAGAACATTCAGAACCATCAAAGAATAAACTCACTTCGGTCTAAGCGTTTGATTGTTGGTGAGAATAGTTTATTCTTTAATCGTTTAAGTCAGAAAATGAATGATAGTGACAGAATCTCTGCCAGTTATTCTAATAAAGTTTACTCCAATTCAAGTGGATACCTTAGTCAGTCGGTGAGTGGATACTATGTATTTGCTCTGCGGCGCATTATCGTTTAGCGGGTTACATTATATGTTTGTGTATTACAGCCTAATAGTTGCATCAACTTTCTAATAATATAATTTTAATCTTAAGAAAAGCTATATGATTATGAATGACAAATTAGTAGAAAAGCATATTTTTGAATCCACGCATCAGGATGTTGTTAAACGTACGGATAGTAAAAGTTTGTTCCTCAGTATTCTTTTACTTCTTGCAGGTGTAGTCCTTTTTATTGTTTACGGTCAGTTGGGGAATATTTCATCTGAGATTCCACTAACATTGATGGTACTTGCAATGGGCCTTTTGCTTTTGGGCCTATATGTGATGATATGGAAATCGAAATCTTTGGTTTTTGAGCCAACAGGTAGTAAGGTATTAATGAACTCGTTGTCTTTTGATATTAAGGAATTGGTTAAATTGGAACGAATGATTAAGTCCGGTTCTTTTTCTTCTGAAAATATTGTGATCAATGAAAAGGGGAGTGTGCGACTCGATTATCTTATTTCTGAAGATAGCCAATTTGTTGCAGTCCAGTTATTCCAATTTTCTTCTTTTAAATTTACCGCTGATACTCCAATTACCTATTTTCGAGGAGAACAAGCCGTGGAAGTTTCCGCTTTCCTAAAGCAGTTCAACTGAGTTTTATATAAAATTGTAAGAGAGGGGTTAGTCGTCAATAACGGCTATCCCCATTTTTTTCATTAAGAAGCAAGCGTTCATGTTTTGTGCAACCCCATCTTTTAATTGATAAGAGAAGTTTAGCTCATTATTTTTGATCTCAGCTTCGAAGCAATAATTCTGAATATCTTCAGGATATAGCTTGATTAGTGAGCCTAATAAAAGGTCATGAGTAGCAATGATTCCATTAGCATTAAGTGCCATAAACTGCTTTATTAATGCTAATGAGCCTTTTTGCTTGTCCATAGAGTTAGTACCTTTCAGAATCTCATCCAAAATGATGAATAATTCCTCATTGTTGTTTAGTTTATCAATAATCAGTTTTAGCCTTTTCAACTCAGCAAAGAAATAAGATTCATTGTCGGTCAGAGAATCGGTTGTTCGCAGACTGGTGATTAAGCGAGAAGGATATATTTCCATTTCACTGGCACATACCGGTGCGCCAATGCAAGCTAAAAGATAATTCACACCGATAGTACGTAGATAAGTACTTTTGCCAGCCATATTTGCTCCTGTGATGATTACGAAATAAGGACGTTTCCGAATATCAACATCATTCTTTACGCATTTATTGCGGTTCATCAATGGATGACCCATTTCTAAAACCCTGAGGCTAAACGGTTGATTTTTGATTGCAGGATATGAATATCCGGGATGATTATATGCAAAAGTGGCGAGTGAGCAAAGAGCATCCATCTCACCAACAGCCTCCAACCAAGCAGGTAGTTGTGCAGCGTGTGCTTCTTTCCATGATTCTATTTTAATAGCCTGACGAAGTTCCCAGAATAGGAAACCATTCAGAAGAGCTGTAACCATGATATTGTTTCGTTGGTCGAGCGCATTCATTAGACGTGCCAATCGGTTTACTGCAATGGAAGCTGATTCTTCTTTTTTGTCCAGTAGTTGCTGAATCTTTTGCAGCAAAATACTTTTTACTTCCTTTTGTTCAATCATCTCAATCAATCTGGCGTAGGTAGCAAGGATCTGCAGTTTCTTTCCATAGGAAATCTGCATCTTAGTAATGCTGTTTGAAAGCCTCATGCTGCAAATAACAAAAAACACAAAAGATGCACCCAACATATTGAAAGACACAACGCTCGCTATTGCCAGAATAAGAATGATTAAATTAACTGCCGGAACCATAAATATGGCAGCATTAAGCAACTTCTTTCCTTTAAAGAAATTCTTGCTCGTAGCCCATTCTCCTATTTCCAATTTATCGGCAGCTTCTCCTTTATAAAGCAATCCCAATATGCGGAACCGTTGACGAAATTTTAATTCAGGCGTTAACTCCTGCACAGCTTCCTGCCTTTCCTCAATCATGCTTTTATTGTCCAGATGATTAATGAACCAGTTTGCCAGTTTCTCTTTTCCAAATGAAGTTGATGTCCGGTTTGTATATTGAAACAACGAATTGTCTCCAAAAACATCCAGATCATAAGAGTAAAGATGAGCCGGATCAATATATTCCTCTCCGCCATCGAATGCCGAAGTATCATAATCATGTGCCGATAATTCCTGTTCATTAATCTCGATCTTCTTTTCCAGATAATCTTTTTTGTAGAATAACTGATTATGGTATTTTACCAGCGCCAGAAAAGGAACGAATGTACATGCAATGATACAGCAAATAGCCAACCACCCAGCTGTGAAGAAATAAATAATTCCGGCAACTCCGGCAATAAACAGTAAAACACGAACAGTGCTGATGCGGTAAATTCTTTTTTTCTCTGTTGCCAGCTTATCCCGTGTTTCTTTTATGATTTGTTTGTATGTAGCGACTATGTTGTCCAGATTCTCCATCTTTTTTTATATTTTCTATAAGTAATGTACAAATGTAAATAATATATTTCTCGGAATTCCTATTTGTTTAAGACTATTAACACCATACTTAAGGTATTTATTCAGCTTGCCTTTTTGGAATGATGTACAGTAAATCAATAAATAGTGTAGGCTGTAATTGAAAAAGAAGTAGGCTTTATTCTATTTAAGCGTAAGCTGTTTTATGAATATATAACGTTGTTTTGCCTTCACTCTAATGAAAGAAATGTTTATATTTGCATGTAGTTCCTATAACAGATGATTAATAACACGTTGGCAATATGAAAAAGGTATTCATTTATTCGGCATGTGTTTTCCTTCTTTTAGGATGTGGATCAATGGATCCGTTTACCAAATCCATTTTTGCAACCCATACCGGCGCAGCCATCGGCAATGTGGCTGGTTCTATTATTGGAGAAAATATAGGAGGATATAAAGGTTCTTTTGTTGGATCAATGTTGGGAACGGCTGCCGGTGCCATGATTGGTGCAAGTGTGGTGGCCCGGGACCAGCAACAAACTGAACGCTCCAGAGAAATTATTACTTCTCCCTCTCCAAATCTGTCTATTCGTGATATCCGTTTGCAGGACGAAAACTGGAATAGGATAGTTGATGCTGATGAAAATTGCGTGCTTATTTTTGAGATATACAATGATGGCGAAAGAACTGCTTCCGATGTAAGGCCAGTACTTAAAGGGTTGAAAGGAACTCAAAAACTTAATTATTCCCGCCCGCTTGTTATTGACCAGATAAAACCCGGTGAAGGAGTGCTCTACAAAGTGAATATTTCTGCATCCTCTAATGTGAAGAGTGGCGAAGCTGTTTTTGAAATTCATCTCGAGGAGAGGAATGGATTCGGAACTCCCCGGGAAGAATTTACTATCAGAACTCAGGAAAAGTAATATTCAGTCTGAAAATTTGTTATCTCACGTTGAATCGGATAACAAATTTACTTCCTTTACCTACTTCACTTTCTACTGTCAGCGTACCGTCATGTGCTTCAATAAAATCTTTTGAGATTGAAAGCCCCAGTCCGCTGCCTTGTACTTTGGTGCCCGGTACCCGGAAATATCTGTCGAAGATGCTTTGATGATAACGTGGGTCAATACCTTTACCAAAATCCTGCACATACAATTCAACAACATCATCTATTTGTTTTGCACCAATAATAATCCTTGAGTTTTCTTTAGAATAGTGAATGGCATTACTTAATAAATTAGTGAGTACCCATGCAATCTTTTCACTGTCTACAAACAGTTTAGATATTTTTTCAGGGTATTCAACCTCAATGTGACAACCAAACTTTTCTGCCAGCATGCGAGTTGCCTTAATTGCATAGTCAATCAATTCTATCGGCTTGGTAATTTTTGGCATTAATTGTAGTTTGCCGGTTTCTACTTGCGTAACTTTCAGTAACTCTCCGGTAATGTTTAGTAAACGTTCGCTGTTATCTTTAATGCTTTGCGAAAGAGATTCCTGTTCTTCATTCAATTGACCAACCCGTTTATCCTCTAATAATTGCAGACTCATCATAATAGCTGATATAGGAGTCTTTAATTCATGAGAAATAGTAGAGAGAAAAGTCGTTTTAGCCGTATCCAGCTCTTTGAATTCTGTAATATTCTTCAAAAGAATCACGTCGCCTATGCTGTGAAGTTCGGTTTCTCCCGTTTCAACAATCTTGATAGGTATGTAATTAGCCTGAAAATAGCTCTCCTTATTGTCTGCATAGATTTTCAACGGTTCCTTCTTTTCTCCCGGATTCACCAGCTCCCTTACTAACCTACGTAACAAATCGTTCTTCAGAGAAAGTTCAGAAGCTGACTTCTTAATCACATTTTCTCGTTTCAGATTAAGAATATTCAGCGCTTCATCATTAATAAAAAGGATCTCCTTTTCATTATTTAATCCAATGATGGGTTCAGTGATGCTGTTTACAATCGCTTCAATGTATTTCTTATTGGCAATTATATCCGAAAGAGTGCTTGCCCGGTATTCATTTAACCGTTCAGCCATCTTGTTAAACGAAGTGGATACTTCGCCAAACTCACTCGTTGGTTCAAAATTGAGCCGTTTATCATAATTATGGTTCGCAATTTCCATAATTCCCCCCGTCAGTTCTTTTATTGGCTTTATTATGGAATGAGGGAAACGAAATAATATAGCAAGAGCAAAGAACACACAAGTGGAAAATGTCATATAAATCCATAGCAATGCATTGTTTGCAGTCTGTTTTGCTAACTCACTTTTATGATAGATGGAAGCCATATTCAAATTCATAATGGCGTAAATGTCCGAACGTACTTTCTGAAGATTCTGTTCATTCATTTTATTCTTGAGCTCCTCAAAGTGAAAAGTCAATCTATCTGTGGTTTCCTTCTCATTCACTTCCGTCAGATTCTTCTGCTGCTTTTGCAAGTTGGACATAAAAACCTGAAAGGCGCTCTTGCTGGTATGTACATTATCAAGAACAAGGAGCATGTTCCTGCAATAATTTAGCGAATAATTATTATTTGTATAGATTTTCTGAGTTTCATTATTTAACTTATTAATGTAACCCAGCGAAAGTGCGCCCAGGAGAACAATCATGGCAAAGAGTATTCCAATGCCGTAAGTGAGTTTGGTCTTTATTTTCATATCAGTAACTTTTTATTCTCAGGATAAGATAATTAAATCTATGTTAGCCTTGGAAAGTGATTCGATGAATTTTTTATAACGGGGGATGAGAAAGAACACTCGTGGAATTTTAAAAGCAGGACTTCCCATGCAAACTGTAGTGATTTGTCTCTCTTTACACACTTTCATGATGGTTCCGATAATGTCAGTCGATTGTTCTTGTACCACTTCACCTCCCAGTTCCGTAGCCAATTTGAAATGATTAAGTAAGTAACGCTGATTAGCTAAAGGAATGCTATCTACAGATTCTTTGGGAGTCTGCACATAGAGAACAAAGAATTTTGTATTATAGTGAGTAGCCAGACGAGCTGTTTTGCGTATAATTTTACGGGGTGTTTTTTCATTTGCACTGATGCAAGCCAAAAACTTCTCATGACGAATACGTGAAGTATCCAGAATAAATTCATTCTCTACCTGTTTTTCTACCCGTAGTGCCACCTCTTTCAAGGCAAGTTCCCGCAACTGAAGAATATTTTCTGTTTTAAAGAAGTTATTCAAAGCAATCTGAATCTTTTCAGGGCGATAAATTTTCCCGGCTTTCAGTCGGGTTACCAGTTCTTCTGCCGTTAAGTCTATATTAACCACCTCATCTGCTTCTCCCAGTACACTGTCCGGAATTCGTTCCTTTACTTCAATACCCGAGATTTCATGAATTTCTTCATTCAGACTTTCAATATGCTGAATGTTTACCGCACTGATTACATTGATACCCGCATCAAGAAGAGTAATAACATCCTGCCATCTTTTCTCGTTTACGCTTCCTTCCACATTGGTATGTGCCAGTTCGTCTACAATAACAATTTCAGGATGAATAAGAAGAATGTTTTGCAAATCCATTTCCTCGAGTTCTTTTCCTTTATAGAAAATTCTTCTTCGGGGAATAACGGGCAGGCCTTCTATCAGTGCCTCGGTCTCTGCTCTGCCGTGAGTCTCAATATAACCTATTTGCACATCCACTCCACTTTTAAGCAAGTCATGTGCTTCCAGCAACATTCGATAAGATTTACCCACACCGGCAATCATGCCGATGTAGATCTTGAATTTTCCCCTACGAGATTTTTTAATTAAATCAAGAAAGTGCTGAACATTCTTTTCGTCACTCATTTTGTCTTATATTCGTTTACTTTTGAGCTTCTTCCAAAGCAACATTTAGTTTCAAGACATTAACCTTAGCGGTCCCAAATATACCTAAAAAAGGTTTCTGTATTTGTTTTCCCACTATTTCTTTTACAGCACCTTCAGTCATCTTCCTAGCCTGAGCCACACGCTTTATTTGCACATAAGCGCATTGAGGAGTAATGTCCGGATCCAGACCGGAACCACTTGCAGTTACCATTTCAATGGGGACTTCACTACGTTTCAAATAAGGGTGGTGAACTAAGAAAGCATTAATCCTGTTTCCCACCTCTTCAAGGTATTCTTTATTTGTTACGCTTTTATTGCTGCCGGCCGAAGCATCGGCAGCATAATTAGCTGCTGAAGGCCGTCCCCAGAAATAAATATCTTTTGTGAATTCTTGTCCCACATTGGCAGCACCAACAACTTTTCCGTTGAGTGTAATCAGTTCCACATTTCCTTTATTAGGAGAAGCAACTAAGGCAAATATCCAAAGAATAAATACGTAATTTACTCCCAGGAGTAAACAAAACATCAGGGTTATTTTTGCTGATTTTATAAGAGTTGTTTTCATTTTACCGATGAATTAAATAAATAAACTGACAATGAGATCAATTAACTTAATCCCGATGAAAGGAACAATCACACCCCCGCATCCATAAATTAATAAATTGCGGCGAAGCAGTGCAGAGGCACCGATTGGTTTATATTGTACTCCCTTTAAAGCAAGCGGAATTAAAGCCGGAATAATAAGTGCATTAAAAATGATAGCCGATAAGATTGCACTTTCCGGGCTGTGCAATCCCATCACGTTTAATGCTGCAAGCTGAGGAATGGATAACATAAACAAAGCAGGCACAATGGCAAAGTACTTGGCCACATCATTTGCAATGGAGAAAGTAGTTAATGTACCTCTTGTCATCAATAATTGTTTCCCTATTTCCACAACCTCTATTAGCTTGGTTGGGTCATTATCAAGGTCCACCATATTGCCGGCTTCCTTGGCCGCTTGTGTTCCACTATTCATAGCTACCCCCACATTTGCCTGTGCCAGTGCGGGTGCATCATTGGTCCCGTCGCCCATCATTGCCACCAGTTTTCCGGATTCTTGTTCTTTCTTAATATATTCCATTTTATCTTCCGGCTTAGCTTCGGCGATAAAATCATCTACTCCTGCTTTTTCTGCAATATATTTTGCAGTAAGAGGATTATCTCCCGTAACCATCACAGTTTTAACACCCATTTTTCTTAAACGTTCGAAACGTTCCTGTATCCCTGGTTTGATAATATCTTGTAATTCTATTACCCCAATTACCACCTTATTAACACAAACTACCAGTGGAGTACCACCATTATTTGCAATTGCAGAGGTAATTTCTTCTGTTTCTTTGGGAAACTTATTCCCTGCTGTTTCAGTGATATGGCGAATAGAATCAAAAGCACCTTTACGTATTTGTGTACCATCCTGCAAATCCACTCCCGAACTTTTGGTCTCTGCCGTGAATTTAATCATTCTGGCACCGGTAGTATTTAGATTTCTCATCCGAAGACCCGATTCTCTTCCCAGTTCTACAATGGACTTACCTTCAGGAGTTTCATCAGATATGGAAGAAAGCATGCAAAACTCAATAAAAGCTCGTTCTTCCATGCCGGTAACTGGATAAAACTTGGTAGCTTTCCGGTTACCGATAGTAATTGTTCCGGTTTTATCAAGTAAAAGGGTGTCCACATCTCCCGCAGTTTCTACAGCTTTGCCCGATTTGGTAATTACGTTTGCTCTCAAAGCACGGTCCATTCCTGCAATACCGATGGCAGAAAGTAGTCCGCCTATTGTGGTAGGAATCAAACAAACGAAAAGTGAAATTAAAGAAGCAATAGTAAGGGTGGCGTGACTATAGTCGGCTAATGGTTTTAAGGTGATACATACAATTACAAAGACCAAAGTAAAGCCAGCTAATAATATAGTTAAAGCAATTTCATTAGGCGTTTTCTGACGGGATGCTCCTTCAACTAAAGCAATCATCTTATCAAGGAAACTTTCTCCGGGTTGAGTTGTGACAACTACCTTAATTGAATCGGACAGAACTTTTGTTCCTCCGGTTACCGAACTTTTATCACCTCCTGCTTCGCGGATCACTGGAGCACTCTCTCCGGTAATGGCGCTCTCATCAATGGATGCCAGTCCTTCAATTATTTCTCCATCTGATGGAATTGTATCTCCGGCTTCACATTCAAAAATATCTCCCTTCTTTAATTGAGAGCTACTTACAATTTGCATTTTCCCGTTTATTATTTGTTTGGCCGGAGTCTCTTCACGGGTTTTTCTCAAACTGTCTGCCTGCGCTTTTCCCCTTGCTTCGGCAATAGCTTCGGCAAAGTTTGCAAATAACAAGGTGATAAATAGAATGATAAATACAGCGATATTATACCCGAATGATCCTTGAGTATTGTTGAAGATGGAGTAGACTGTGACCAGTAACATCACAGCCGTAGCCACTTCTACGGTGAACATAATCGGGTTTTTAATCATCATTCGTGGATCTAATTTCACGAATGATTGCTTAAAGCTTTCTATTAATTGCTCTTTAGGGAATAAAGAGGTTGGTTTATTTTCTTTCATATCTTCTAATTATAAACTTAAATGTTCAGCAATAGTGCTTAACGCATGTGTGGGGAAGAATGCCAGTGCAGCAATAATGCATATAACTGCAAAGGTCATGAGACCAAATGTAGCAGTATCTGTTTTCAATGTCCCCGCACTTTCCGGAATAAACTTCTTTTTTGCTAACATACCTGCGATGGCTACCTGCCCAATAATTGGCAAGTACCGACTAAGTATAAGAATCAGTCCGCAAGAATAATTCCAGAATGGTGTATTAGTTATAAGTCCATTAAATTCAGAACCATTATTGGCCGAGCAAGAAGTATATTCATAAAACATTTCGCTTAGTCCGTGGTAAGACGGATTACCCAACCACCCACCTTCAGAGGAGACAAATCCGGGATGATGAGTGTATAAATAAGCTGAAATTGCTGTACCTACGAGGATCATAAACGGATGGAATAATGCGATGATCGTGGCAATCTTCATCTCTCGTGCTTCTACTTTTTTGCCTAAGAATTCAGGAGTACGGCCCACCATCAGCCCACTTATAAATACAGCAATAATGATGAAAATATAATAATTCATGAACCCAACGCCTACACCGCCAAACCAAGTATTAATCTGCATATTAAGCATTTCTACAGTCCCGGAAAGCGGCATCATACTATCGTGCATACCATTCACTGAACCGTTTGAAGTTGCAGTAGTACTGACACTCCACAGAGCTGTTGCTGCCGATCCTATTCGAACTTCTTTTCCTTCCATGGCTCCCCCGGTTTGATCAATACCTGTTATTCTTGGGTTGCCGTCCGTTTCTTGCCAGGTATTGATGCCTACGCCAATGAGTAATGCCAGAAACATTACAGCAAAAATACTGTAAGCCATTTTTTTACGTTTAAGGTAGAAACCAAGCGCAAAGATCATGGCCATAGGGATGAGAAGAATTGAAATACTCTCAACCATATTAGTCAAGTATGACGGATTCTCCAATGGATGAGCAGAATTTGCTCCAAAGTATCCGCCTCCGTTAGTTCCAAGTTGCTTGATAGCCACTATTGCTGCGGCAGGTCCTTGGGAGACAGTTTGCGTTGTACCTTCTAATGTGGAAATGTGAGCTTTTCCTTCAAATCCCATTGGAACTCCCTGGAAAATTAAGATAAAGCCAACGATTAAAGATAGAGGTAGCAAAATTCTTGTGCAGCTTCTAACCAAAAAGAACCAAAAGTTACCAATGGTTTTAGTTGTTTTTGCAGCCATTGCTTTCATGATACCTGCCATTGCAGCCATTCCGGTTGCTGCAGTTATGAACTGGAAAAGCATTACTACAAATAACTGAGTGAAGTAAGTCAGCCCACTTTCACCGCTATAATGTTGTAAATTGCAGTTCACTAAAAAGCTGATGCAAGTATTAAAAGCCTGATCTGCACTTTGAGCACCATTGCCATCCGGATTCAAAGGAAGCCAATGCTGGGAGACAAGTAAAATCATTCCCCAGAAAAACCAAAATAGGTTTAGTGTGAGTAGTGTTCCCAGAAACTTCTTCCAACTCATTTCCTCTGTTGGGTCAATCTTACAGATTTTATATATTGCATTTTCTACCGGAGAAAAGATGTCCGACCAACTTTTCTCACCTTTATAAACCTTTGCTATGTGTTTACCCAGCGGATAGCTCAATGCGAGCATCAGGATAATCTGCATTCCGCTGCCTAATAATTCTGTATTCATCTGATTAAAACTTTTCAGGTTTTATAAGTACATAAACCATATATACAAATATGGCTAAGCCGAGAATAAATAGTATTGTATACATAATCTTTTTTTATATTTGTTCAAACCACTCAATACATACAAAGAAAAGCCAGAAGCAGGCACAGCCTACAAGGCAACCTGTAATAAATAGTAATGTGTTCATCTCTCTTTAAAATTAAAATTGTTTGTTGTAACTATTATGTATTACAAATAGTGCGAATGGTGTGCCAAAAAAGTTTGGTTGTATCTATCTTTCAGTAAAACAACTGATTAAAGAATAATGTTCTTTTAGAGTGAGGAGATTTACCTTTTCATTTTGGTAGGGTAGCATGTTATTTTGGAAGTGTAGTGGAGCTCTCTTTTTGCCAGAGCTTTTGTTCTGTTAAAATAGCGGATATTTATTTGTTTACAAACTAATATAGTATATCTTTGAGAATTATTCATTAATATATGAAGAAGACAAGATGGATTCACAAAAAGTAGATACCTTTATTATCGCAAATGGAAAATATTTTCCGTCTGATCGAATAATAGCTCTCAGAGAAATGTTGTTAAATGCAGATGAATCAAAGTGGCTGATGATTCACCCCCTTCGCTTTAAGGATCCAACAATTGCTTTAATCATATCTTTAATAGCTGGAAGCTTGGGAATTGATCGTTTTTTTATAGGAGATATTGTTTTAGGCATAGTTAAATTAATAACTTTAGGAGGGCTTGGCATTTGGACTATTACCGATTTTATTTTTATAATGAAAGCTGCAAGAACAAATAATATTCAGAAAATCTATGCTGTCCTTTAATATAAAAATGAAAAAGCTACACTTAATTAGTACTATAGTTGTTCTATATAGTAACTGATCAATTGTTACCGGGTAATTTAAATGCTGTTTAAAAACTAATTAAATAATGAATGAACAGTGAACGTTTATAGTTTGTATTCCTCTATTTTCCTATATAATGTGGTCAACCCAATTTTTAACAGTCGGGCGGTTTCCGTTTTGTTCCCCTTTGTATACTCAAGTACTCGGGCAATGTGCCTGCGCTCCATTGCTGCCAATTCGAAGTTTGAATAACTTTTTCCCGCAATTTCTTCAAAGTGAGTATTCTGAATTTCTATTGGAAGATCCTGAAGATTTAGTTCTTCTTCGTTGCAAACGATGAGGCTTCGTTCAATAACGTTGCGAAGTTCACGAATATTTCCCTTCCAGCTATGCTGCTTCAGAGCATCAATGAACTCATTGCTTACTTTTATAGTTTTTCTGGATAGTCTGGTCCCGAAATCTTCTATAAAAGAACGGGCAATAAACTCAATGTCCTCTCTGCGCTCACGCAATGCTGGTAAGTGAATCTGAAAAACGGAAAGACGATAAAATAAATCTTCCCGGAAGTGGTTTCCTTCTATCTCTTTAGCCAGGTTACGATTTGTGGCAGCAATGATACGCACATTTACTTTTGTCGATTTGGTTTCACCTACTTTTATAAATTCACCCATCTCAAGAATGCGCAATAGTTTGGCTTGAAGATCAAAGGCCATTTCTCCTATCTCATCAAGAAAAATAGTTCCATTATTTGCCTCCTCAAATAATCCTTTTTTATCTTTTGTTGCACCGGTAAAAGCCCCTGCTTTATATCCGAACATTTCACTTTCCAGCAATTCTTTACTAAAGGAAGAGCAGTTAATTGCTACAAAAGATTTATCCTTGCGAGTGCTGTTTCCGTGTATTGCTTGTGCAAAGACTTCTTTACCTGTACCGGTCTCTCCTGTAAGAAGAACAGGAACATCTGTAGTTGAAACCTTCTGTGCCAGAGATACAGCTTCTTTGATCAATTTGCTATTGCCTTGAATATTCAGAAATGAATATTGTTTGCCCACTTGCGCTTCAAGTTTTTCCAGGCGCTTATTTATCAGAGCTTTTTCCATAGCTCTGCTTATTAAAGGAATAATCTTATTATTATCGTCACCTTTAGTAATATAGTCGTATGCTCCGTTCTTTATGGCCTGCACGCCATCGGGTATATTTCCGTGAGCTGTGAGTAAAACCACTTCTGTTTGCGGGAATAACTTTTTTATCTTTAAGACCAAATCTACGCCGTTTCCGTCTGGTAACCGCACATCACAAAGTACTACTTCGGGAGAACTGACTTCAATTTGTTTTAATCCGGACCGACAATCTGCAGCCTGATATACTTCATATCCTTCCAGTTCCATCATTCTTGCCAGTAGTTTACGTATTTGGCCTTCGTCGTCTATAATAAGTACTTTGTTCATTGTCCTTTTTTTTATTGTTGTGATATAAGATTTGTCATCCAGCGTGCAGCTTCTTGTCCCATGGCAGTTAAGGAGTCAATGCTTTGCATCGCTTTATCTTTTACTTCCTGAGGCTCATCTTGTCCGCGGCTCAGAATTACATAACGGTTATATTCTGGCGTATATTCGGGATGGCCCTGAAAGGTCAGAATGTGTTTCCCTACTACAAATCCGTCGTTCGGGCAGAACTCGCTACTGGCAAAAAGAGTTGCCTCTTTGGGAAGAGTAACTACCTGATCGTGATGGTTATAGTGCATGTTCATTATTCCATCAGGGAAGTAATTCAACGCTTCGGGTAACACAATTTTAGAGGACCGGATACCTGTTCCCCATCCTTTATCAGACTTATCTACTTGTCCGCCTAATGCTTGGGCAATTGCCTGATGCCCAAAACAAATACCTATCATTTTTGCTTGACTTGCATGCGCTTTCCGAATAAAATTTAGCAAGTTCTTCACCCATTCTATTTCTTCGTAAGCACCCGCTCTACTTCCAGGGATAAGATAAAGTTCATCGGTATGGATCTCCTCAGGTATTTCACCTTCCTGAATATTGTAGATTTTATATTCCATGTCCGGACGAACAGAACCAAATAAATTAAAAAACATGGAAGCATAGGACTCTATATATGAGGGAAGAAGTCCCGGAAAAGTATCGCAAAGAAGAATATTAAGTTTCATAAGTGCCACTTATTAATAATGAATATAGTGCAAAGTAACTCCTTTTTTCAGAATACGTGGAATCTTTATTCCAAATTCTTGAGAAGTAGGGAATAAAATCTTTATAAACTATTGCTCTTTGCGGAAGAAACTCCTATCTTCGTTTCTTTAAGTAACCAGAAATAAGAAAGAGTGATATGTTAGCAGACTTAACAATAAGAGAATATTTAGCAAAAACAGCAAGTGGAGACTCTGTTCCGGCAGGTGGTTCGGCATCAGCCATTGGAGCAGGTTTGGCTGCCTCGCTGGCTGAAAAGATAGCAAATGTTATAGCCTTCAAGCAAGAAGAAGCTGAAGTTAAAACTCAGTTGGAAAATATAGCTGAATGTATGAATGCTTTGCGCGAAGAATTTATCCAATGTATTGATCGTGATGTAGATGCCTATAACGAACTTCTTGCAGCACATAAAATGCCTGAAGGAACCAATGAAGAAAAAATGAGTCGTGACGAACAGATTCAAAAGTCTGTTCTAATTGCCGCGATGGTTCCTTTTGATGTGGCTGAGATGGCAATGCGTATGATGGATTTTATTTCAGAGGTTGCAAAGCTGGCAGATAAAAAGCTGGCAGTAGATGTTTGCGCAGCAATGTCTTTTGCCCGCAGTGCGGTGGTTAGCGCATTACTTATAGTAAAGGAAAATCTACTTCCTTTAAAAAGTAAGCAGATTGTGCAAGAGTTGACGAAGAAATCTTTAGATATTGAGAACAACGCAATTCAGAAAGAGCAAGAGTTGCTTGATTGGATTAAAGCTTCTTATTAACCGTAATACCTATTATATTAATCGCATTGAAGAATAAGCATAGACTGTCTTATGAAATAAGGAATAAAAATAATTCCCCGATGTTCAGCTCTGAATATCGGGGAATTGCTTTTCTGTTGTATTTGCTTTTATCGAGCTAATGCTTGTTCAATATCTGCAATGATATCATCTACATTTTCAATACCTACAGAGAAACGGATCAAATCTGGTGCAACTCCGGCTTCAATCAATTGTTCATCGCTTAGCTGACGGTGAGTATGACTGGCTGGATGAAGTACGCAGGTACGTGCATCGGCAACGTGAGTTACTATAGCTGCTAGTTCCAGACTGTCCATAAACTTAATAGCGACATCGCGTCCGCCTTTTAATCCAAATGCTATTACGCCACAAGAACCTTTGGGAAGGTATTTCTGTGCTAACTCATAATATTTATTGCTTTTGAGTCCACTATAATTTACCCAAGCCACTTTTTCATTCTTCTCCAAATATTCAGCAATCTTTTGCGCATTACTGCAATGTTGAGGCATACGAAGGTGGAGGGTTTCTAATCCCAAATTAAGTAAGAAAGCATTGAACGGAGACTGAACAGCACCTAAGTCGCGCATTAGTTGTACTGTCGCTTTTGTTATAAATGCATTCTTTCCAAAACTGTTAGTATAAGTAAGTCCGTGATAAGATTCATCTGGTTTGGTTAATCCTGGAAACTTATCAGCGTATGCATCCCAATCAAAATTACCGCTGTCAACAACTGCTCCTCCCACTGAAGTAGCATGTCCGTCCATGTATTTAGTTGTAGAATGAATTACTATATCTGCTCCCCATTCAAATGGGCGACAGTTTATAGGAGTAGCAAAGGTGTTATCTACAAGCAAAGGCACTCCATGACTATGTGCAATTCGTGCAAATTTCTCTATATCTAAAACATTTAACCCTGGATTGGAAATAGTCTCACCGAATAATGCTTTTGTATTTGGTTTGAATGCACTTGAGATTTCCTCTTCACTTGCGTCCGGATCAACAAAAGTAACCTCAATACCTAACTTTTTCAGGGTAACGCCAAAAAGATTGAATGTTCCTCCATAGATAGTAGAAGCACTGACGAAATGATCTCCGGCTGAACAAATATTAAAAATAGCGTAAAAGTTAGCTGATTGTCCAGAGGAGGTAAGCATTGCAGCAACTCCACCTTCTAAAGCCGCTATTTTTGCAGCAACTGCATCGTTTGTGGGATTCTGTAAACGTGTGTAGAAATATCCGCTTTCTTCCAGGTCAAACAGCTTTGCCATCTGATCACTGGTTTCGTATCTGAAAGTTGTACTTTGGTAAATGGGTAGCACACGTGGTTCTCCTTTTTTAGGATTCCAGCCTGCTTGTACACAGATTGTTTCCGGTTTTATTTTCTTTGTCATCTTAATATGATTTTTAAGTGGTTTTTGTTGCTTGGCTACAAAAATACATAAATCCGGCTGAAGGATATTAACAACTCTTTTAATAATTAGGTTAGATGATATAATATTTATGAAAAGAGTTAGTGAAAATGCAAAAACTAAATCAAGTTAAAAAGTTTTCTCTCTATATTTGCATACAAAAATAAAAATTAAATAAAATAGTAGAAATCTAGGAGATGAGTGAAATCGATAAAACTATCAATGCAACACTAAAATTGGAATTAAAAGAACGCATTGTGACTGCTGCAATGAAGGCTTTTACTAAAGCAGGAATAAGAGGAGTTACAATGGATGATATTGCTTCTGATCTTGGCATTTCCAAACGTACTTTGTATGAAACGTTTAAGGATAAAGAAGCACTGTTAATAGAATGTGTGAAACAGCAGGAAAAAGAGAAGGAAGCTTTCGGGGCGAAGCTGGTTGCAGAGTCGGATAATGTACTCGAAGTTATTCTCAAATTTTACAAGGTTAGCATTGAGATCTATCAAAAGATAGATAAACGCTTTTTTGAGGATATAAAAAAATATCCTAAGGTTAATGAGCTTATAAAAGAAAGTCGTGAAAAAAACAAGTGCAATGTAATCGCCTTTCTAAAGAGTGGGGTAGATCAAGGCATTTTTAGAGGTGATGTTAATTTTGAGATAGTGGATATTCTTGTAAAAGAACAGATTGAGTTCATGTTAAATGCAGAAATAATGGGCGCATACTCGTTTTTCGAAGTCTACGAATCAATTGTGATTACATTTTTGCGTGGCATATCAACACAAAAGGGACAAATTATATTAGAAAAGTTTATAACTGATTTCAGAAAGCACAGAGAAGAAAAAATATAGCATTAAGGTATGAATGAGGTTCATCCAACAAATGCGTAGTTTTTCTCCAATGTTGAGGCTATTTGTTTTCAAAACTGAAACAATCTGCTTCATCGATACTAAAGAACCATTAGAATCAATTATAAAAACACAAAAAGATCTCCCACCTGCTACTAAATCGTCTAGAATCTCTTATTTAAGGGACTTCAGGGTAGTGGCAGATCCAAAATCATCTGCTACTAACAGCTATCATCTTCTATGTTGTAATCCAAATAATAAGAGTATTATTAATATTTATTATACTTTTTATTAGCTTTGTAATCAGGGAGTTGAAGAGGAAACAAGCTCTGCTGAGGAGCAACTTGTCAGCAATAAATTTCCTGCGTTACACTGTAACATTATTTTTTTTGGGAGGGGAGGCTTGTATGGTTTCCCCTTTCATGTTACAGATATCGCTATATGGCTAAGAAAACCTCTATTGATTGTTTCCTTACTTTCTATTTATTAATAACTCCTATATAAACAACCTTCTATCAGTAGTTTAAACTGATATTACTATCAGTTTTCTACATTTTCCTTTTTCAGTTCAATAGGAAGAGGCCGCAAACTGCTAAAGCAGGCTAAGCTGCAAGATAAACTAAGCGATCACTCTTATTTTGAAAGATAGTTATATAGGCATTATCATTAAACCACTCCACATTCATATTTTTGTCTCTTTTTTAAAACATAATACATTCTGTTTAATAGTTTTCTTGCGATTCGTATTATAGCTTTATTGGGCTCCATCCTTTTACAGAGTTGTAAAAAACACCTTGTCAATGCCGGATCTATTCTTACTGCAATCCAGGAACTTTCAATCAGACACTTTCTTAAAATCGTTTTCTTTCTAAATGTCATCTCTCCATAATTCTCAATCTCTCCACTTGAATGACAGGTGGGTATTATTCCTACAAAACCGGCTAACTTGTCTGTATTGTGGAATCGTTCAATATCTTCTATCTCCGACAAAAAAGTAAGCCCTGTAATTAAACCAATTCCCGGAATGCTTCTTATTAACTCTATCTCCTTCACATATTTCTCAGAAACAGCAAGACTATGAATTTTTCTATTGATTTCCAATAAAAGAACTCTTTGTTGCTCTACTTCCCTGACGAGTAATGACAAGGCGTCATTACCATTCGTTGTATTAAGTGATACCTCCTCTTTTAACCATTTAAGAAAACGTCTGGACCAATGACTGGTTGATTTCTCAAATTCTGGAGGGTAAGATATACCATAAAAATAAAGCAAAGCTTTTATGCGCTGTTTAAATCTAGTCATATCCTTCACCATTGTGTCTCGAGTGCGTATCAATGTGCGGTTTTCCAATGTCTCAATGAATGGGACATGTATGCCAATGAGTTCATTAGCTCTTAAAGAACGGGCAATTTTCATACTATCACGGGAATCGTTTTTAAGTATCTGTTCTTTCTGGCTAGTTGGTATATCAGCAGGATTAACCACAATATTATTTATATTTAGTTTCTTAAGTTCAAAATGAATATTAAATCCACAGAATCCGGCTTCATAGGCTGAATAATAAGTTCCACCAGGAAAATTAGTATTCAGATAGTCTCGTAAAATTGAAGGAACAGGAGGTTGGTTGAATGTTTTATGATGCAGGTATTCTGTGTAAATTGTCACATTCCAACTTTTCAAATGAACATCAATTCCAACATAAATATTTTCTCCTTCAAAATTTAGTTTGTTACTTTGTGTACGCATAAGCTTTGAGTTTTTAATTGTTTAAGTTTGGTACCTCAAATATATTAATACTCTTGGCTTATGCTTTGTTCGTCTGCATATTAATTACAAACATAGGGACTGCTACTAAAATGGAGAAGATAGCACATGTTGCAACTATAGCACATGTTTATATACGTATCTTTGATTTTGTGAAAACATAACGATAAAAATTTAAATGCTTCGGCTATAAAAGATTGTTCGATGTATATCTAATGTGCCTTTTGATGTGCATCAAAGTATATCTATGATGTATATCAAAGTGTACTTATGATGTATATCAAACGAAAAATGTATCGTGAAGAAATAAAATTTATTCTGGTTATATTCTAATTGATTAGAATATGTTTTTTCGAAAGACAGCTTTTTAGGTTAGCCTTACTTTTTTTGAGTATACACTGTGGTGAGTAAAACCTCTTTTAATAGGCTAACAGGTAAAGCTTGGTAGTGGCAGATAAATAATTTAGTAGCAGACGATTTTTTATCTGCCACTACCTGAAAGCCCTTTTGTCAGGGCTTTTTATACATTTTAGTAGCAGGTGGGACATCTTTTTCTGTTTTTTCAGTTTTAGATCCGTGTTTATTTACGAAAATATGCTCGGATATTCTCATAAGCAGCACTGAACAGCTCAAGATTCTTATCTTTTAATGGATAGTCCTTTGTCGGAAGTATGGGAATTACTTTTACTGGGTAGTTAGCAGCATCATAGATATTTCCACAGATTGTTCGTAATGACTTTCCATCAACTGGTTGGTAATATGGCTCAATAGACTCTAGTCCCACACGACGTGGTTGTGCACCATGCAAGAATGCTTCATCGCCACCGTAAAATCCCAATTTCTGTAACCAATAGTTGGTCTGCAATGACATAGACAGAACAATCTCTATAGATGGGTATTGTTCTAGAACCCACTTAATATGTTCCAGGCCTTTGATTGCTTTCTCTTCTGGGATAAGAACTCTTTTACCTTTTGGAGCTGGTTCTACATAATCATTGCATAGATTTGTAATATACATTTCGTCAGGCTTAATTGTATTAAGAGTAACGTAAGTTAGATGGTTAAACAAATTACGTGCCTCTACATTCCGGCTACGTTCACCGTGGTCTTCGGGAAAACTACGGAAATAGTAGTCAGCAAACATTGCATATCCGGTTGCAGTGTCAGACCATTGAAGGTTCGAGTCTTCGCCAATTACTAATACTTTTGGCGCACTTGCCGGTTTTAAGTCTTTTGATCTCATAAATTATTTTTCTGCAAAGATAATTATAATAAGAGAATAAATGGGTAAAACGAAATATAAAGAGAATAAATATATAAAGGCAAGTCCTCTCTACGCGCGCGTATATTAAAAATGTATATTCCTTCAGGTCCTTATTTTAATGTTTAAGAATTATGCTTTAGAACATATTTAATACTCAGCATGTTACGTTTATATTTCATTTATTTAGAATAAAAGAGTAATATAAGTTTGGATTTAAAGTTTTAAAGTTCTACTTTTGCACCCGCTTTGTAAGAGACAAGGCATTAAAGTTTATGACTTATTGAGAAGAGGGTGTTTCACCGAAAGAATTCTGAGGGATTAATTAAAAAAAATAAATCAGAAAACATTTGGAGGTAAAGATTAAAAGTTCTACCTTTGCATCCGCTTAACAAAAAGCAAAACAAAATCGTTCTTTGAATAAGATTTAGATATAAACAATACAAGTAGTACAAGAGCTCTTGTAGGCGTGCTTTTAGCATACTTACAGAGTAATAAATTTCGAACCGTCAACAATGATTTAAGCGATTAAGTTATTGAAGAAACAAGAAAATAAGAACGGAATCCTGAACAGAATTAAATAAAACTTTTACAATGAAGAGTTTGATCCTGGCTCAGGATGAACGCTAGCTACAGGCTTAACACATGCAAGTCGAGGGGTAGCAGGGTAGCAATACCGCTGACGACCGGCGCACGGGTGAGTAACACGTATCCAACCTTCCCATAACTCGGGGATAGCCTTTCGAAAGAAAGATTAATACCCGATAGTACTTTATCAAGGCATCTTTTTAAAGTTAAAGATTTATTGGTTATGGATGGGGATGCGTTCCATTAGATAGTTGGTGAGGTAACGGCTCACCAAGTCTTCGATGGATAGGGGTTCTGAGAGGAAGGTCCCCCACATTGGTACTGAGACACGGACCAAACTCCTACGGGAGGCAGCAGTGAGGAATATTGGTCAATGGGCGAGAGCCTGAACCAGCCAAGTAGCGTGAAGGATGAAGGTCCTATGGATTGTAAACTTCTTTTATAGTAGAATAAAGTGAGCCACGTGTGGTTTTTTGTATGTATACTATGAATAAGGATCGGCTAACTCCGTGCCAGCAGCCGCGGTAATACGGAGGATCCGAGCGTTATCCGGATTTATTGGGTTTAAAGGGTGCGTAGGCGGAATAATAAGTCAGTTGTGAAAGTTTGCGGCTCAACCGTAAAATTGCAGTTGATACTGTTATTCTTGAGTGTACATAAGGTAGGCGGAATTCGTGGTGTAGCGGTGAAATGCTTAGATATCACGAAGAACTCCAATTGCGAAGGCAGCTTACCGGGGTACAACTGACGCTGAGGCACGAAAGTGTGGGTATCAAACAGGATTAGATACCCTGGTAGTCCACACAGTAAACGATGAATACTCGCTGTTTGCGATATACAGTAAGCGGCCAAGCGAAAGCATTAAGTATTCCACCTGGGGAGTACGCCGGCAACGGTGAAACTCAAAGGAATTGACGGGGGCCCGCACAAGCGGAGGAACATGTGGTTTAATTCGATGATACGCGAGGAACCTTACCCGGGCTTAAATTGCAAATGAATATAGTGGAAACATTATCGCCAGCAATGGCATTTGTGAAGGTGCTGCATGGTTGTCGTCAGCTCGTGCCGTGAGGTGTCGGCTTAAGTGCCATAACGAGCGCAACCCTTATTGATAGTTACTAACAGGTTAAGCTGAGGACTCTATCAAGACTGCCGTCGTAAGATGTGAGGAAGGTGGGGATGACGTCAAATCAGCACGGCCCTTACGTCCGGGGCTACACACGTGTTACAATGGGGGGTACAGAAGGTCGCTACCTGGCAACAGGATGCTAATCCCAAAAACCTCTCACAGTTCGGATTGGAGTCTGCAACTCGACTCCATGAAGCTGGATTCGCTAGTAATCGCGCATCAGCCACGGCGCGGTGAATACGTTCCCGGGCCTTGTACACACCGCCCGTCAAGCCATGGGAGCCGGGGGTACCTGAAGTACGTAACCGTAAGGAGCGTCCTAGGGTAAAACTGGTGACTGGGGCTAAGTCGTAACAAGGTAGCCGTACCGGAAGGTGCGGCTGGAACACCTCCTTTCTGGAGTGATTTCGTTCTTAGGTTCGGATTTAGTTTGTACTGCTGTTTATTGTTTATGTTTATATTAAGAAATACAAGAGATTAGAAAGAAGCCGAGCCGAAAGGTAAGAGGTTTTGAACGACAGTCCTATAGCTCAGTTGGTTAGAGCGCTACACTGATAATGTAGAGGTCGGCAGTTCAACTCTGCCTGGGACTACGCGAAAAATTTAGGAGCAACCATACTAACCAAAAGGAAAAAAGGCTTCATAATAATTTCACGGGGGATTAGCTCAGCTGGCTAGAGCACCTGCCTTGCACGCAGGGGGTCAACGGTTCGAATCCGTTATTCTCCACAAAAAAGGCTAACGTCTTTATAACGATCTTTGACATAATGTACAAAAGCAAATAAAGTAAGTAATTTTTAGAGATAAAAAGAGCTGAAGTATATATCGAACCATATGGTAAACGAAAACGTATATCTACGAATAGTTTACAGTGTTTGAAGAAAGTAAGCAAGGGCGCATGGCGGATGCCTTGGCTCTCGGAGGCGATGAAGGACGTGATAAGCTGCGATAAGCTTCGGGTAGGTGCAAATAGCCTTTAATCCGAAGATTTCCGAATGGGACAACCCAATATCCTGAAGGGATATTATCCATCTTATGATGGAGGCGAACGCAGGGAACTGAAACATCTTAGTACCTGTAGGAGAAGAAAATAATTGAATGATTCCGTAAGTAGTGGCGAGCGAACACGGATTAGCCCAAACCATAGATGTTACGGCATTTATGGGGTTGTAGGACCACGATATCGGACTTATATTGGAGAATGGAAGACTCTGGAAAGTGTCACCATAGAGCATGATAGTTGCGTACATGAATCCAATATATACTGTAGTGGTATCCTGAGTAGTGCGGAGCACGAGGAATTCTGCATGAATCTGCCGGGACCATCCGGTAAGGCTAAATACTCCCGAGAGACCGATAGTGAACCAGTACTGTGAAGGAAAGGTGAAAAGAACTTCGAATAGAAGAGTGAAATAGTCCCTGAAACCATGCGCTTACAAGCGGTCGGAGCAGCTTCGTGCTGTGACGGCGTGCCTTTTGCATAATGAACCTACGAGTTACTGTCACTGGCAAGGTTAAGAAATTAAGTTTTGCAGCCGAAGCGAAAGCGAGTCTGAATAGGGCGATTTAGTCAGTGGTAGTAGACGCGAAACCAAGTGATCTACCCATGGTCAGGTTGAAGGTTAGGTAACACTAACTGGAGGACCGAACCGATAAGCGTTGAAAAGCTTCCGGATGAACTGTGGGTGGGGGTGAAAGGCTAATCAAACTTGGAGATAGCTCGTACTCCCCGAAATGCATTTAGGTGCAGCCTTGATAATTACTAATGTGAGGTAGAGCGACTGATAAGATGCGAGGGCTTCACCGCCTATCAAGTCTTGATAAACTCCGAATGCGCATTAGTTCAATATCAGGAGTGAGGGCATGGGTGCTAAGGTCCGTGCCCGAGAGGAGAAGAATCCAGACCATCAGCTAAGGTCCCGAAATAATTGCTAAGTTGAACTAACGAAGTCAGATTGCTAAGACAGCTAGGATGTTGGCTTGGAAGCAGCCATTCATTTAAAGAGTGCGTAACAGCTCACTAGTCGAGGAGTTTGGCGTGGATAATAATCGGGCATAAGCAATTTACCGAAGCTATGGAACCAGTAATGGTTGGTAGGGGAGCATTCCACTCTGCGTTGAATGTGAAGCGTAAGCTTTGCTGGAGCGTGTGGAAAAGCAAATGTAGGTATAAGTAACGATAAAGGGGGTGAGAAACCCCCTCGCCGAAAGACTAAGGTTTCCTGATCAACGCTAATCGGATCAGGGTTAGTCGGGTCCTAAGGCTCAGCCGAACGGCGAGGCCGATGGCAGAAAGGGTTAATATTCCCTTACTACCTTAAGGAGTGACGTGGAGACGGAGTAGTGAAAGTGTCGCCAGCTGACGGAATAGCTGGTTGAAGGGTGTAGATATTGGTTTTCCAGGCAAATCCGGAAGACTAGTCGAACCTGATAGTACCGAGCGCCCTTGTGGCAATTGGATAGTACACGTAATCAGACTTCCAAGAAAATCCGCTAAACTTAATCCTTGAGGTACCCGTACCGTAAACGGACACACGTAGTTGGGTAGAATATACTAAGGCGCTTGAGTGAATCACGGTTAAGGAACTAGGCAAATTGACCCTGTAACTTCGGGAGAAAGGGTCCCTCAGCGATGAGGGCGCAGAGAATAGGTCCAGGCAACTGTTTAACAAAAACACAGGGCTATGCAAAATTGAAAGATCAAGTATATAGCCTGACACCTGCCCGGTGCTGGAAGGTTAAGAGGAGATGTCATCGCAAGAGAAGCATTGAATTGAAGCCCCAGTAAACGGCGGCCGTAACTATAACGGTCCTAAGGTAGCGAAATTCCTTGTCGGGTAAGTTCCGACCTGCACGAATGGTGTAATGATCTGGACACTGTCTCAACCGTGAGCTCAGTGAAATTGTAGTATCGGTGAAGATGCCGATTACCCGCGATGGGACGAAAAGACCCCGTGAACCTTTACTATAGCTTAACATTGAATTTGGGTAATTGATGTGTAGGATAGGCCGGAGGCATTGAAGCATGCACGCTAGTGTTTGTGGAGCCGCTGTTGAAATACGGCCCTTTAATTATTTGAGTTCTAACTCGCAAATGTGAGGACACTGTTTGGTGGGTAGTTTGACTGGGGTGGTCGCCTCCAAAAGTGTAACGGAGGCTTCTAAAGGTACCCTCAGGACGATTGGTAACCGTCCGCAGAGTGTAATGGCATAAGGGTGCTTGACTGGGAGACCGACAAGTCGATCAGGTAGGAAACTAGAGCATAGTGATCCGGTGTTTCCGTATGGAAGGGACATCGCTCAAAGGATAAAAGGTACTCCGGGGATAACAGGCTGATCGCTCCCAAGAGCTCATATCGACGGAGCGGTTTGGCACCTCGATGTCGGCTCGTCACATCCTGGGGCTGGAGAAGGTCCCAAGGGTTGGGCTGTTCGCCCATTAAAGTGGCACGCGAGCTGGGTTCAGAACGTCGTGAGACAGTTCGGTCTCTATCTATCGTGGGCGTATGAAATTTGCGTGGCTCTGACACTAGTACGAGAGGACCGTGTTGGACTGACCGCTGGTTTACCGGTTGTGCCGCCAGGTGCATTGCCGGGTATCTAAGTCGGGATTGGATAAGTGCTGAAAGCATCTAAGTACGAAGCCAGCCACAAGATTAGATTTCTTAGGGTCGTTGAAGACGACAACGTTGATAGGCTGCAGGTGTAAAGACAGTAATGTCAAAGCCGAGCAGTACTAATTGCCCGTACACTTTCTTCTATGCCATATATGGTTGGCTAGATAATTTGGCTCTTTATTGATACTGAAATATTATTATCTTTATTGCTTTTGCATTGTGTTTATCTTAATAATATAATTAAGAAATTAAAAATATTAAGGTAGCTATAGCATCAGGGTTCCACCTCTTCCCATTCCGAACAGAGAAGTTAAGCCTGATCACGCCGATGGTACTGCGTAACAGTGGGAGAGTAGGTAGCTGCCGTTTTATCAAGGAGTTCTGAGTCTGACTAACAAGTCACTCAGGACTCCTTTTCGTTTTTATACATACTACATCTATAACCTAGGATCATGGATCAGTCCGAATTCCTGGGGGAATGTTAAATCCGGTCTTCTTTTATGCATAAATTTTTGATATTCTAAAAAGGAAAAATGTCATATCCGCCACTCCTCTGAATGAAGCTCTGAAGAATTTGAGTTTCGCATTAAATGATTCTGCAGCTGCATTTGTACTTCTGTTAATAAAGAAGTTCAATATTCTTTCATAATTGTTTTTTATAGTTTGACTAACAGTAGAAAAATTCCTGTACCCTTCTTTTTCTATGCTTTCATACCACTGAGCAAGCTTCAATCTGGCTACATTTTTATCATATGACTGGGGGCGTAAATTCTGAACATGGAAACTATCTATAACCTGTATGGCTTTTGGAAAGCAACACTGGATAATCTTTTGCATGCTACCTGCCATATCAAGAGTAACCTCTTTTACAATATTGCGTTCCTTCTCTGGAATCTTGCAGAGTACATTTATTATATCTTCAGCCTTGGTTCCTTTAATAACAGCTACGATTGTACCTTTACGGCCATGACCTTTTTTACTTGAGAGAATAGTGTATAATTCTCCTGAGGTAAGCGCTGTTTCATCAATGCAAAGGTGATAAGAGATGTTTTTTGGGAAGAGAATGTAATCTTCTGCATGGGACAACAGATCCCATTCCCTGAAATCGCTCAGATTTTCTTTATAATACTTTTGAATGAGCTTGCCATCTAATCCATAGTGTCCAGCCAAAGATTCGCTGCTGGCAGCATTATTGTCTAAGTAATTCTTTTAAAAAAGCACCGAACTCAGCGGTTATGCGAGTGCCGGTGGCAACCAGATTCCAATCACGGCTATATGTTTTACCGGTTTGAGTATCTTCCCAACGGCGCCGTTTAATGCGAAGATAGACTGCTTTACCTCGTATAGGAAAATCTTGGACTTCGATTTCCGGCATAAATCCTTTTGAATGAAGAGGAAGTGTTTTGCATTCTTCAGGAATAATATTCTTCTCTTCAAGGAACAGAATAAAACAGGTTTCCAGGGATTCACTATTGATTAAATCAAAATAATCAAGCAGGCCCGAAGGCAAAAACATACCTAACACGTTAAGTGGGGTCGGGTTATCTATCTTCTTTTTCATCCTGCAAAGATAAACTTTTAACTAGGATCCTCCAAGAATATAAACTGATCCCTAATTCCCCTATAGCCCCCTGTCGTTTCTGTGTATAGTTCGGATACTTTCATCTTTTTTCCTTTTTGGAAGGCAAAGATAAAAGGCCAAATCGTGACGAACAATGTAGTATCGTGAAAACGCTTACCATGTATCTTAGTATATTTACTGTGCTCTTATGTTAAATGTTGGTCTATATTCCTAAGAAGTAGCAGACCTGTGATGGATGCTTTTGTCTTTGCTATTTATGGGAAAGTTATAAATAGATTGTTTCATTAAAAAAGATGGTAGTAAGAAATAAACTTCTGCCACCTGGGTATTCTTTTATTCCTAATCAATTTATCCTTGTTTTATGCAGATTTGTTTAGGATACAACATAAATATTGCAGATTAGATTTCCACATATAATATATCCGTGAAAATACTTTTTAATATTATTAGTTGTAAACCAGTACATTAAGTAAGTGCTACTATTTTTATTATAAAAAAGAGTAATATAAGTTTGGATTTAAAGTTTTAAAGTTCTACTTTTGCACCCGCTTTGTAAGAGACAAGGCATTAAAGTTTATGACTTATTGAGAAGAGGGTGTTTCACCGAAAGAATTCTGAGGGATTAATTAAAAAAAATAAATCAGAAAACATTTGGAGGTAAAGATTAAAAGTTCTACCTTTGCATCCGCTTAACAAAAAGCAAAACAAAATCGTTCTTTGAATAAGATTTAGATATAAACAATACAAGTAGTACAAGAGCTCTTGTAGGCGTGCTTTTAGCATACTTACAGAGTAATAAATTTCGAACCGTCAACAATGATTTAAGCGATTAAGTTATTGAAGAAACAAGAAAATAAGAACGGAATCCTGAACAGAATTAAATAAAACTTTTACAATGAAGAGTTTGATCCTGGCTCAGGATGAACGCTAGCTACAGGCTTAACACATGCAAGTCGAGGGGTAGCAGGGTAGCAATACCGCTGACGACCGGCGCACGGGTGAGTAACACGTATCCAACCTTCCCATAACTCGGGGATAGCCTTTCGAAAGAAAGATTAATACCCGATAGTACTTTATCAAGGCATCTTTTTAAAGTTAAAGATTTATTGGTTATGGATGGGGATGCGTTCCATTAGATAGTTGGTGAGGTAACGGCTCACCAAGTCTTCGATGGATAGGGGTTCTGAGAGGAAGGTCCCCCACATTGGTACTGAGACACGGACCAAACTCCTACGGGAGGCAGCAGTGAGGAATATTGGTCAATGGGCGAGAGCCTGAACCAGCCAAGTAGCGTGAAGGATGAAGGTCCTATGGATTGTAAACTTCTTTTATAGTAGAATAAAGTGAGCCACGTGTGGTTTTTTGTATGTATACTATGAATAAGGATCGGCTAACTCCGTGCCAGCAGCCGCGGTAATACGGAGGATCCGAGCGTTATCCGGATTTATTGGGTTTAAAGGGTGCGTAGGCGGAATAATAAGTCAGTTGTGAAAGTTTGCGGCTCAACCGTAAAATTGCAGTTGATACTGTTATTCTTGAGTGTACATAAGGTAGGCGGAATTCGTGGTGTAGCGGTGAAATGCTTAGATATCACGAAGAACTCCAATTGCGAAGGCAGCTTACCGGGGTACAACTGACGCTGAGGCACGAAAGTGTGGGTATCAAACAGGATTAGATACCCTGGTAGTCCACACAGTAAACGATGAATACTCGCTGTTTGCGATATACAGTAAGCGGCCAAGCGAAAGCATTAAGTATTCCACCTGGGGAGTACGCCGGCAACGGTGAAACTCAAAGGAATTGACGGGGGCCCGCACAAGCGGAGGAACATGTGGTTTAATTCGATGATACGCGAGGAACCTTACCCGGGCTTAAATTGCAAATGAATATAGTGGAAACATTATCGCCAGCAATGGCATTTGTGAAGGTGCTGCATGGTTGTCGTCAGCTCGTGCCGTGAGGTGTCGGCTTAAGTGCCATAACGAGCGCAACCCTTATTGATAGTTACTAACAGGTTAAGCTGAGGACTCTATCAAGACTGCCGTCGTAAGATGTGAGGAAGGTGGGGATGACGTCAAATCAGCACGGCCCTTACGTCCGGGGCTACACACGTGTTACAATGGGGGGTACAGAAGGTCGCTACCTGGCAACAGGATGCTAATCCCAAAAACCTCTCACAGTTCGGATTGGAGTCTGCAACTCGACTCCATGAAGCTGGATTCGCTAGTAATCGCGCATCAGCCACGGCGCGGTGAATACGTTCCCGGGCCTTGTACACACCGCCCGTCAAGCCATGGGAGCCGGGGGTACCTGAAGTACGTAACCGTAAGGAGCGTCCTAGGGTAAAACTGGTGACTGGGGCTAAGTCGTAACAAGGTAGCCGTACCGGAAGGTGCGGCTGGAACACCTCCTTTCTGGAGTGATTTCGTTCTTAGGTTCGGATTTAGTTTGTACTGCTGTTTATTGTTTATGTTTATATTAAGAAATACAAGAGATTAGAAAGAAGCCGAGCCGAAAGGTAAGAGGTTTTGAACGACAGTCCTATAGCTCAGTTGGTTAGAGCGCTACACTGATAATGTAGAGGTCGGCAGTTCAACTCTGCCTGGGACTACGCGAAAAATTTAGGAGCAACCATACTAACCAAAAGGAAAAAAGGCTTCATAATAATTTCACGGGGGATTAGCTCAGCTGGCTAGAGCACCTGCCTTGCACGCAGGGGGTCAACGGTTCGAATCCGTTATTCTCCACAAAAAAGGCTAACGTCTTTATAACGATCTTTGACATAATGTACAAAAGCAAATAAAGTAAGTAATTTTTAGAGATAAAAAGAGCTGAAGTATATATCGAACCATATGGTAAACGAAAACGTATATCTACGAATAGTTTACAGTGTTTGAAGAAAGTAAGCAAGGGCGCATGGCGGATGCCTTGGCTCTCGGAGGCGATGAAGGACGTGATAAGCTGCGATAAGCTTCGGGTAGGTGCAAATAGCCTTTAATCCGAAGATTTCCGAATGGGACAACCCAATATCCTGAAGGGATATTATCCATCTTATGATGGAGGCGAACGCAGGGAACTGAAACATCTTAGTACCTGTAGGAGAAGAAAATAATTGAATGATTCCGTAAGTAGTGGCGAGCGAACACGGATTAGCCCAAACCATAGATGTTACGGCATTTATGGGGTTGTAGGACCACGATATCGGACTTATATTGGAGAATGGAAGACTCTGGAAAGTGTCACCATAGAGCATGATAGTTGCGTACATGAATCCAATATATACTGTAGTGGTATCCTGAGTAGTGCGGAGCACGAGGAATTCTGCATGAATCTGCCGGGACCATCCGGTAAGGCTAAATACTCCCGAGAGACCGATAGTGAACCAGTACTGTGAAGGAAAGGTGAAAAGAACTTCGAATAGAAGAGTGAAATAGTCCCTGAAACCATGCGCTTACAAGCGGTCGGAGCAGCTTCGTGCTGTGACGGCGTGCCTTTTGCATAATGAACCTACGAGTTACTGTCACTGGCAAGGTTAAGAAATTAAGTTTTGCAGCCGAAGCGAAAGCGAGTCTGAATAGGGCGATTTAGTCAGTGGTAGTAGACGCGAAACCAAGTGATCTACCCATGGTCAGGTTGAAGGTTAGGTAACACTAACTGGAGGACCGAACCGATAAGCGTTGAAAAGCTTCCGGATGAACTGTGGGTGGGGGTGAAAGGCTAATCAAACTTGGAGATAGCTCGTACTCCCCGAAATGCATTTAGGTGCAGCCTTGATAATTACTAATGTGAGGTAGAGCGACTGATAAGATGCGAGGGCTTCACCGCCTATCAAGTCTTGATAAACTCCGAATGCGCATTAGTTCAATATCAGGAGTGAGGGCATGGGTGCTAAGGTCCGTGCCCGAGAGGAGAAGAATCCAGACCATCAGCTAAGGTCCCGAAATAATTGCTAAGTTGAACTAACGAAGTCAGATTGCTAAGACAGCTAGGATGTTGGCTTGGAAGCAGCCATTCATTTAAAGAGTGCGTAACAGCTCACTAGTCGAGGAGTTTGGCGTGGATAATAATCGGGCATAAGCAATTTACCGAAGCTATGGAACCAGTAATGGTTGGTAGGGGAGCATTCCACTCTGCGTTGAATGTGAAGCGTAAGCTTTGCTGGAGCGTGTGGAAAAGCAAATGTAGGTATAAGTAACGATAAAGGGGGTGAGAAACCCCCTCGCCGAAAGACTAAGGTTTCCTGATCAACGCTAATCGGATCAGGGTTAGTCGGGTCCTAAGGCTCAGCCGAACGGCGAGGCCGATGGCAGAAAGGGTTAATATTCCCTTACTACCTTAAGGAGTGACGTGGAGACGGAGTAGTGAAAGTGTCGCCAGCTGACGGAATAGCTGGTTGAAGGGTGTAGATATTGGTTTTCCAGGCAAATCCGGAAGACTAGTCGAACCTGATAGTACCGAGCGCCCTTGTGGCAATTGGATAGTACACGTAATCAGACTTCCAAGAAAATCCGCTAACTTAATCCTTGAGGTACCCGTACCGTAAACGGACACACGTAGTTGGGTAGAATATACTAAGGCGCTTGAGTGAATCACGGTTAAGGAACTAGGCAAATTGACCCTGTAACTTCGGGAGAAAGGGTCCCTCAGCGATGAGGGCGCAGAGAATAGGTCCAGGCAACTGTTTAACAAAAACACAGGGCTATGCAAAATTGAAAGATCAAGTATATAGCCTGACACCTGCCCGGTGCTGGAAGGTTAAGAGGAGATGTCATCGCAAGAGAAGCATTGAATTGAAGCCCCAGTAAACGGCGGCCGTAACTATAACGGTCCTAAGGTAGCGAAATTCCTTGTCGGGTAAGTTCCGACCTGCACGAATGGTGTAATGATCTGGACACTGTCTCAACCGTGAGCTCAGTGAAATTGTAGTATCGGTGAAGATGCCGATTACCCGCGATGGGACGAAAAGACCCCGTGAACCTTT